>CAJTQX010000084.1:271-555 GCA_910578425.1 uncultured Anaerotignum sp. | reverse complement strand
AATCCGCAGTGAAAAGACCGCCGACGCACAGGAGGTCTTGGAATACCTGACCGCCGTCATGCGGGGCAGGGAAACGGAGGAAACGCTCCGGCTTGCGGGGGACGGTGTGCAGGAGGTTACGGAGATTTCCGTTTCCGCAAAAGAGCGGCTGAAGGCGGCGGAGCTGATCGGCAGACGTTACGGCATGTTTACGGATAAGGCACAGGTCAGCCTGGCGGTTCCGGTGCAGATACTGGACAATATCCCGGAGGAGGAACGGAATGGTTAAGCTGGACAGACTTGTC
>CAJTQX010000084.1:0-210 GCA_910578425.1 uncultured Anaerotignum sp. | reverse complement strand
TACGCATTACTGGCTGGGCGGCGGGCGCGGCTCCACGAAGTCCAGCTTTGTATCGCTGGAGGTCATACTCGGCATGATGGCAGACCCGCAGGCGAACGGCATGGCACTGCGGAAGGTGGGCGTCAACCTGAAGGACAGCGTTTTTGAACAACTGCTTTGGGCAGTGGAGGCGTTAGGCGTGAGGCATCTCTGGCAGGCAAAGCTGAGCCC
>CAJTQX010000083.1 GCA_910578425.1 uncultured Anaerotignum sp. | reverse complement strand
TCCCCATTTCCCGCCGGACTTCACAGCCGCCAGTCCTTCCCGGAACGGCCTGCACTCCTCATATTTTGCAGGAATTACAAACTTGCCGCTTTTATCAATATACCCCCAGTTCTCCCAATAATTAGGCTCCCCTGACATCAGGGTTTGCGGGCAGACCGCCGCCAGCCCTTCGGAAAACGGCTCTGCCCTTCCGTATTTCTCTGGAAACGCTACGTTTCCATCTACATCGACAAATACCTGCCCTTCCTCTACCCATGTGATTGAGAATCCCTCCGAAAACGGTTCCATGTAACTGCCCTTCACCGAAAAAACGGTTTTTCCGTTCTCATCTACAACTCTGTCTTTTCCTGCCTCCTCATTATAATTCCTCACCAGGAAACGGTTTTCTCCCAGATATTCCACCTCTGTCCCTGCTCCATAAGATTGCATCACTTTCCCTGTGCTGTCCAGAATATCCTGCTTTGTTGAAACGCTGCCGATTTCTGCCGAAAAATACCCGTCGCCCAGATTGGTGATCTGCTCATAGTTTCGGGTCGGCTTCAGGATATACTCCGGTTCAGAGCCTTTTCCGGC
>CAJTQX010000082.1 GCA_910578425.1 uncultured Anaerotignum sp. | reverse complement strand
CAAAGAAAACATCCGATTTTTCTCTCCTTACCATCTTTTCAACAGTAAGTATTATAACCGATTTCCTCGGAATGTCAAGGGAAAATTTCTTTCGCTACTCAAATTTCAACCCAGCAGAGCGGTTGAAATTTGAAACGAAAAAACAGCGTAGGGAGTAAGTTTTCGCGCTTGCGCGGAAACGAACGATCCGCAGCTTGCTTTTAAGTGGTGACCCGTACGGGAATCGAACCCATGTTTGCGGCGTGAGAGGCCGCCGTCTTAACCGCTTGACCAACGGGCCTTATGGTGCGCCTTCAGGGATTCGAACCCGGGACCCACTGATTAAGAGTCAGTTGCTCTACCAACTGAGCTAAAGGCGCTCATAGTAGTGGGGCGCTGTTCCTGCACCCTGAAAACCGAACAGTGAAGCTTACTTTCTATCGCTCACAAGCGCCTGCATTTCCTTCTTGCGACCTTGTAGGTCAAGCCCTCGGCTTATTAGTATCGGTCAGCTGCACACGTTACCGTGCTTCCACCTCCGACCTATCAACGACATAGTCTACGTCGAGCCTTACTCCTCAAGGGATGAGAGATCTTATCTTAGGGGGAGTTTCACGCTTAGATGCTTTCAGCGTTTATCTCGTCCAGACGTAG
>CAJTQX010000081.1 GCA_910578425.1 uncultured Anaerotignum sp. | reverse complement strand
GCGATAGTCGCGTGGTTCCAAAGAGCCTTCTGGCGATGAGGCAGACAGAAAAACTCCCTTCGATTATAATAAGAGTGCGGTCAGCCAACTGAACAAAGAAATCGAAGGGAGGATATTAAGAAATGGGTCTTAATGACATAAATAAATTATCACATACGAGCTGGAATTGCAAATATCATATTGTGTTTGCGCCAAAATACAGGAGGATGGTATTTTACAAAAACAAAAAAACAGAAGTTGGTAAAATATTAAGAAAACTATGCGAGTGGAAAGGGGTAAACATAATAGAGGCGGAAGTGTGTCCGGATCACATACATATGCTGGTAGAGATACCGCCAAAAATGAACATATTCAGTTTTATGGGATACCTCAAGGGGAAAAGTGCAACAATGTTGTATGAGCAATTCGGCGAACTAAAATATAATTTTGGTGCAGGGGATATTATGTAGACACTGTGGGAAAAAATGAGAGCCGAATTGCGGAATACATACGAAAGCAATTAGAGGAAGATAAACTGGGAGAGCAGCTGACACTGAAATAACCCGTTGAACGGGTAGCAGGCAGAGGTTGTGTGCAGTTGGCAGGCTGTTGTTATGCGTTTACGCATTACGCAAGGAACAGAGGGCTTTGCCCGCATAAGAAAAACCACCAGATT
>CAJTQX010000080.1 GCA_910578425.1 uncultured Anaerotignum sp. | reverse complement strand
CCTATTCTCCTTTCGTATGAAAACCTTTTTTCGCGGGACTCTGTCCCGCACCCTGCAAGGGCCTTCTTCTACGCTCCGCTCCGGTCGGCGCAAAACGAGCGTCCACCGGACGCTCTGCGCCCCTTGACCCTTTTTCCGCAAAACAAAGTTTTGCAGGATTATATTAACATTTATTGTCTGACAAAACTGAATACTGTATATCCCCAGTTTTCCCCTTCTCCCACGCAAAATGCAGTTTTGCGCCGCTCGGGGTATGGGGGACAGCGTCCCCCAGCAGGGGTATTGGGGACCTATGCACCGCCAAGAGAAGGCGGCGGGCGGAACGCCCGTTTTGCGAAGCAAAATGCTTTGACCTGGTCCCCAGGATCTTTTTTATTTCAGCTTCAGCCAGTTCGCGATAACGATCTTCTGTACTTCGGACGTGCCTTCGTAGATCTCTGTGATCTTCGCGTCACGCATCATCCTCTCAATCGGGTAATCCCTTGTGTAGCCGTAGCCGCCGAACAACTGTACGCATCTTCTTGTGATGTCGCTCGCGGAAGAACCAGCGAAATATTTCGCCATAGCCGCAAGATGGCTGTAAGGCCGTCCCGCGTCCTTTTCGCATGCTGCTTCGTAAACCAGCAGCTTCACTGCCTCTGCCTTTGTCGCAAGGTCTGCCAGCTCAAACTGCGTGTTCTGCATCTGGCCGATTTTCTTGCCGAACTGCTTTCTTTCCATAACATACTTCACGCATTCCTCAATCGC
>CAJTQX010000079.1 GCA_910578425.1 uncultured Anaerotignum sp. | reverse complement strand
TAAAGCTTTTTGATTCCCCCAGCATAGCTGGGGGTTTATTGGGTTTTTATCCCAACAAAAAAGGAACAGGTTTTTACCTGTCCCCTGTTCAGATTAGGCTTTGACCGGAGCGTCGCTCCCGGTATCTCTTTTGCCCATTGCGCAAAGCATGTGGCATATGGCGACGCGCTTTCCACCTCAAAGAAGCCATTTTGTTCAGCCTATTGCAATCTGTCTTTCTTCAGGACAATCCTCGTTCATAATCATAATGTAAACAAAGGAATATTTGGCGGGTGTGCCCCCTCCCGCATTTTTTTGACCCAAAGGGTGCGTAGCAACACAATCTCTACTTCAAATATTCCCCTAAGCTGGTTATTTGGCAGGCGTACGCTTCTCCTGCATCTCTCGGGTTTCCCCTGTCGGTACCAGCGGCGTGTGGCTGCCACGAAATTGACCACCTCAAATAACCACCTCTATTTTCTTTCAAAACATGAAACAGAGCTATCTGGCAGGCGTACGCTTCTCCTGCATCTCTCGGGTTTCCCCTGTCGGTACCAGCGGCGTGTGGATCGTACGAAATCTTCCACCTCAGATAGCTCCCTTTCATTGTATGTACATTATATCATCCCTATTCTTTTTTGTAAAGAATTCTTTTATTTCTCAGCAATCGGCTCCATTCTTTTCCATCAATTTTCATAAATGTAATAATGGAGTTTTTATATTCTGGATTATCTTTTGGCGTTGCCAAACGCAACACAGTTTTGAACCTTTCTCCATCCTTCTCAACTTCTTTTAATATCAATGCCGTGTCCGGTTTATTTGCCTCAACAATATAGTCAGGATTCTCAACTATCTGAGAAAAATAAGCAGAAAACCGCTCATAATCATTCGGATGCCTATCCTTGATATGCTGAACTTGAATATCCGTGATGATGACCTCATCCGTCACAATATCCTCCGTCACACAGCGATAAATGCTCCTATCCAGCC
>CAJTQX010000078.1 GCA_910578425.1 uncultured Anaerotignum sp. | reverse complement strand
GCTTCCATGTAAAGCCCGTCATTTGTGAAAAGCTGCCGGTACCGCCTGGCGATCCCCTTGACGAAATAGCTGCGTCCATCATGCGTAAGGCTGACACCGCCGCCGCCGTATATCGCGGCAGCCATCGCCCGTACCTGTTCCGGGTAGCCGCCAAAACGCGCGGCAATAAGCTGGTTCGCGCCGTCCTTGCAGTCATATGCCAGCGTGTCCGCGTATGTGACAAGGTGGATGTCATTGTCCCGGTAAGTCAGCTCCCAAAGCTGGGGACTATTGTCTTTATCCTGCCCATTCATTGGCATCCCCCCTGTTTTGCCGTCAGAAGGCGGTACCGATCCGGAGGGACGTTAAATACACCGGCTGTTGTAAGAACTTGCGGGGAATAGAAATGCTCTCGGTACTTATGGGCATTGCCATCAGAAAATTTCTCCAAAAAGGATAAATTTTCTTCGGCAACCGCCGTCGGCGTTTGGCTTAAGAAACCAAAGAACTGCTTAAAATATGTTTTCTTAAGCCAAGCCGCCTTTTTCATCAGCTTTTCGGGAAGGGAAGTAAAATCTTTTTTCCCCAGCCCGCAGATGAAAAACGTACCGAATATGCAGCATTCTTCGTTTGCCTTCCGGTTGAATGGCATCTGGAGCAAAACCCCCTCATCATTGCATACTAAGCCCACTTCGTCATGGAAGGGATAAATAACCTGTATGATGCCGCCTACGATCTCCTGCATTTCCTTTAATGTACCGTTGATCTCTTTTTCATAAGGGTGCTTTCCTGCTTCTACAACTAAAATTTTCATACAATTTCTCCTCTCAGTGCTCCATTTTTTTGTTATGCAGTTTCGTAAATTCTCTGAATATCCGCCTCCTTTGGAAATAAAAAAGACCGCAAATCCTCATCTTGTTCCATTGGAAATTAGAATTTACGGCCTTTCTATGATATTGTGTTTGTGTCAGGCATACAGTCCTGATGATTCCTTTATTTGGCTTTTGGCATAGCACCCCAAAAACCTTACTCTGACCTGAAATACGCTGACATAATTTCATGGTCTGTTTACCTCCTGAAGTCTATTTTTTTCGACACAAATTTGAGTAAAAAAGGAGCGGACAAAAGCCCGCCCCAATGATGGAAAGTATTTGAAGCTTTATTTTGCTGTTTACTGCAGAAGCTGCAGGATACCCTGAGGAACCTGATTCGCCTGTGCAAGCATA
>CAJTQX010000077.1 GCA_910578425.1 uncultured Anaerotignum sp. | reverse complement strand
ATTCCATGCTGAACAGAATGGTATATCTGGCTACACAGTCCGCAAACGGCACATATGACAACGATGTTGACCGCGCGAACCTTGATAAGGAAGTTCAGACGCTGAAAGAGGAAATCGACAGAATTTCCAAATCCACGAACTTCAATGGCCTGAGCCTGCTGGACGGTTCTATGGACGCGGCTACAACAAAGACCACAGGCGGCAAGACAGACGTTCCTATTTTGCAGAATGTAGCAACAGACCCTACAAAGGAAGTTGGCACAGCTACCGTACTGCATGAGGATGCTCCGAAGCCCGGCAAAACAGAAATCAACGTAGAACTGCACAATGTTCAGGTAACATCCAAGAGCCAGGTTGGCGATAGAATCAGCTTTAAAGTTGGCGATGCGGAAGTAGAACTGGAACTGGTTGACGCGGCTGATGTTGACCTTGCTGCTGGCAAGCTGGAAGCAGGAAAATCTTATACTTCCGACGAGATTGCAACGGCGATTATAAATAAATTCAACGCAGGTGACAAGCTGATTGGCGGTCAGGAATTTACAGCAAAATTAGGTTCTGGCGCGAATACTATTAGATTCGAGCAAGATGAAATTCCTAACGATAAAACGGAAGTTGTAAACGCGAATGTAGGCGTAAGCATTGACTATGTAGAAAATCCTGACGGCAACCCGAAGGAATACACTGTTAAGATTGCGGATAAGCTGACAACAGGCGCAAAAATCAAAATCGGCGGTGAGGAAGTTGAACTTACAGGTAAGCTCTCCGACCACTTTGATGCTACAAACCCGACTAAAGTTGGCGATTATGAAGTAACCTATGACGCAGGCACACTGAAGATCGTAGACCCGAACGGCACACTGAAAGCACCTACTGTAAGCTATGATGCATATGAAACAGCACTGACGTCTAAACCGACCAGCACAGTTGATGTTCCTGAGTCAGTTGCAGAGGTAAAAGCACAGGGTAAATTAACTGCACTTGAAGACCTTGCGATTGGTGATAAAATTACCATTGACGGGCAGACATATGAACTGAAAGCAGCCGGATGGGAATTTGACGGCAATGCGGCTGATGCAAAATATACTCTTACAGGCGCAGCAGCTCAAAAGGAAGTAACTATCGAGGCAGTAGCAGGTCTTGGCGCGGACGCAAACGGCAAAACAGCTACAATTACTTCTGCAACAGCAGGTCAGGGCGTAGATGCAGCCAATACCACAGCAACGGCAGGCGGCGTGACAGAAGTTGCAGCAGGTCAGGGCTACGCAGAATTCGACCTTTCTTCTCTGGAAGCAGGCGATAAAATTATTGTAACAGACGTTGACGGCGATGAAACAGAATATATTGTTGGCGAAGACTTGGATGCGACGCTTGTAGCGATTGCAGGTGGCACAGATGTGACTGTGTCAGCAACAGGCGGAAAAATCAAATTTGAGAATGACAATGCTTCTACAACGACCGCAACAAGTGACGCTCCCGCAATCAGCATCAAGACCGCGAAAAAGGTTACAAAAGAGGGCGAAGTTATAACTCCTGCAAACGCTGATTCTATGAGCGGCACATGGAACGTACAGAGCACGAAGAACAAACAGGGCGCGGCTATTGGCGGCGGCCAGTTGGCAAGCACAACGTTTGACCTGACAACAGACATCGTTGCAGACGGCAATGTTCTGACAATCGGCGATTCCAGCTATGTATTCAAGGTAGGCAAGGACAGCACAGTTACATCTCAGAACGGACAGACACTGATTGACCTGAGCAACTTTGAAGCAGATGATCCCGACCTGATCAACAAGGCAGGCGCGTTGCTGGCGAATGCGGCAAACAATGCGTTCACAATCGGTTTCGAGAAAGACAGCGGCAAGATTTCCGTACACGAAATTCAGGATCAGAAGGCGTTCACAAACGGCGAACTGGAAACAGTGGAAGGCTTCGACAAGCTGATCTACATGACGGCTCCTGAGAAGACAGAAACAACAGGCAGAGGTCTGACATTGCAGGTTGGCGATACGGCTGACGATTTCCAGAAGGTTGAGCTGAATATCAAGGATATGAGCACAGCTGGCCTTGGCATTGCGGACATCAACATCGGCACGATTGATGATGCAACAGCTGCAATCGCAAAGATCAAAGACGCTATCAACCAGGTTTCCTCTACACGCGGCGACTTGGGTGCAGTTCAGAACAGACTGGAGCACACCATCAACAACCTCGGTGTTCAGGCAGAAAACATCACTGCTGCGGAAAGCCGCATCAGAGATACAGACATGGCAGAGGAAATGATGG
>CAJTQX010000076.1 GCA_910578425.1 uncultured Anaerotignum sp. | reverse complement strand
CATCCTTCTAGCTTTTTCTTTCCTTGTTGTCCAATATGTATTGTAACTCTACACCGAAGATCTGAAAAAATTTCAAATAGATATTGAAAAATCAACATTTTTCCGGTAAAATAAAGAAGGATATGCACTTTTTACGAAAAGGCGGCATGATACGAAGCAACGATATTTGAGGAGGAAACTACATGATTTCTGCAGGTGAATTTAGAAATGGCGTAACAATGGAATTTGAGGGCGATCCGTATGTTGTTCTGGAGTTCCAGCATGTAAAACCCGGCAAGGGCGCGGCTTTTGTCCGCACAAAAATCAAAAACCTGAAAACAGGCGCGGTTCTGGAAAAAACTTTCCGTCCGACGGAAAAAATGCCCAGAGCGCACATTGACAGACAGGATATGCAGTATCTTTACAGCGATGGCGACCTGTTCCACTTCATGAACGCGGAAACCTTCGACCAGATTGCCGTAAATTCGGCAGACGTTGGCGATTCTCTGAAATTTGTAAAAGAAAACGAGGTTGTCAAAATTCTTGCTTACGATGGTCAGGTATTCGGCATCGAGCCTCCGCTTTTTGTGGAGCTGGAAATTACAGACACAGAGCCGGGCTTTGCCGGCAATACTGCGCAGGGTGCTACAAAACCTGCTACTGTGGAAACAGGCGCGCAGATTCAGGTGCCTCTGTTCATCAACCAGGGTGAAATTATCAAAATCGACACACGTACAGGCGAATACCTGGGCAGAGTAAACGGCTGATAATGATTTCGGCAGGACGGCAACGCCCTGTTCGGCGGAAGTAAAGGAGGCTGCTGTCATGGAATATTTTGAAAAAAAGATAACATATTTGAGGGGGCTCTGTGATGGAAGCGGTTTTCCGGAGGAAAGCCCTGAAGGAAAGATTTTTCATGGTATGCTCGATATTCTGGACGACATGGCCTTTATGCTGGAAACCTTCATGGATGACGAGGACATGGAGATGCTGGATGAGGACGAGGACGATTTAGAGGACGAGCCGGTTTATTTCTTTTCGTTCATCTGCCCGAACTGCGAGCAGGAAATCGACGTTGACAGTGAAACGATGGAAAGCGTGGAGGAAATCAACTGCCCGAATTGCGGGAATGCGATTCCGATGGGTACCGTTGATCTGAACGATTTGAAATTTTAAGAGAAGCAGAGAACAGCCCGCAGGGCGGCAGGAGAGCCACTTTGCGGGCTGTTTTTTATGGCGGCTTTGCGGGCCGGGAATTTCCGCTTTACCACTTGAAAAAGGGGAGCCCTCACTGCGGGCTGTTTTATTGTTTGAGGTGATTTGGCTAAAATCCAAACATAAAACAGTATGCCAGAAAAATTCCGCATGATTAAGCCTGTCTGTGCGACACTCAAGTGGAAACCAAAAGGAGGTAGGGAGATTCCCGGCTTGCAAAACCGCCATTATAATTTATACTTTGTTTTATTTATGTTATGTATACTGTTTTCCGTTTCCAACGGAAAGCCCTCATACGGCGGGGCATCAAAAGAAAACAGGTCATTCGGCGTACATTCAAAGAGTTGGCACAGCGTTTCAATCATTTCATAACGGATGGACTTTGTTTCGTTATTCAGCATTTTGCTCAAATTCTGCCAGCTTGTACCTAACTGTTTTCCCAGCCAGTATTTTGTACGCCCTGATTCATTCAGCAATTCCAATACCCGTAGCTGTACCAAACTTCCCCCCTCCTGACATTTTTCTCTTTATTATAGATAATAACTGACATTTCAATTGGAAATAAAGAAGAAATGAGTAGGTAATAGAAAAATATCCCATATAAAAATCAGGTATTTATTTGTATGGTTCGGTAATGGAGGTTATTGGGGGCTTCGGTGTTGAAATTTAAGGCTTTCAGCATCTCAAGTATCCCTTCGGGGAGGTACTTTTGTCGCAAGTGTGGTCGGCTTCGCCGACTGCAACAGCGGCTTCGCCGCTATTAGGGTAGCCAAAACTGGGGTGATTTCCGGATATCCCCCAGATGGCGGGCAAAGCCCGCTGTCACAGCCGCCGCAGGCGGCCATGTAGCCCCCCTCAACGGTCGGGGGGATAAATTATCCCCCCATGAGCGGGCGAAGCCCGCTTTAGCAGCAGCGGCAAAGCCGCTGCACAGAACCCCCCTCAAAAAACAGAGCCTTTTCTGCGAAAAGTCTCATTTTTTGAGGTAATTCGGCTATACTAAGGTGATTACAAATGTATATTTTTGCCTGAAACCTTTTGCTTGCCAGACTCCATTTTGCCCGAAAGGGCTCTGCCGCCGTATGCGGCGGCGTGAGGAGGGGATTGACAAGGGGAACG
>CAJTQX010000075.1:632-2925 GCA_910578425.1 uncultured Anaerotignum sp. | reverse complement strand
TATCCTTCTGTTTATCAAGTCCGTTTCCGTCATAAAAAACCTCCTGAAGACCTTGGGACGCTGTCCCAAACCCTGCAAGGGGCACGCCCCTTGACCCTTCTTCAACCGCGCAAATGCGCGGTTGAAAACAAAGTTTAGGATCAAGCCCTTTTCAAAGGGCTTGCGGAGGTTTGGAGGCAGAGCCTCCATGTTTTTTATATCACTACCTCTTTTTCCACTTCCAGCTCACCAAATACAGTCGTCACCGTAAACGCCGCATGCACCACGCCGCGCTTCGGCAGGTCGAACGCAAAGTTGTCCACCGCCGTAATCCGGTCGTCCTGCAAAAGTGCCTCCGTAATCCGCCGCTTGATCTCCGGCAGGCAGTACGCCACTGGCAGGCCAAATAAATCCCGCAGCTCTACGCCGAAATTCCACGAATATATCAGATAATCGTACCGCTCTATGGAAAGTATCAGGTAAACCGCCTGCTCCATCGCTTTCAGCCTGTCCGTCCTTCCGGCAACTGTTTCCCGTTCCAGATTCATTTTCAGCGTGCGGGTCGGCAGTTCCTGAATGGTAAAGCCCTGCTTTAAATCGTCCTGTACCTGCGGTATCATGCCCATTCACCCCCTACTGCCGGATGCGGTTTCATGCGGTCCAGCACAAGGAATTTCTTCCCGCCCTGTACCTGCAATAAAACCACCTCATCGTCCACGACAAGGGCGTTATGCACAATGATTTTCTTCCTGCCGCTATAATTGTGCGTATGCGAAGAAAAGGCTTCGTAATGCCCGCCGCCGCTTGTCGCCTCCGTAATATGGCTGACGGAAATATCCACCTCGTAATCCGTTACATTCCGCGTCAGTATCAGCTGCGGCCCTCTCAGCGGGGCTTTCTGGTCGATCCGGATTTCCAGCGGAGACGCGGACGCCACCGTCCCAAACCGAAGCTCTGTCGGCTTGCCCGCCCGCACCGCCTCCATCGCCGCCTGCTTCACCATCTGCACCATGTTTTTCTGCGCGTCAGGCAATGAAATCACCCCCGATCAGCGTTAAATCCATCACATGCGCATTTTCCCGGAAGGTATGCTTCACCTTCTCCGCCAGCATAAACGTATTCGCAACGATGTCGCCCAGGTGCAGGCTGACCGGCACCAGCGTCCCCGCGCGCACCGAAACATCGCCCAGCACGCCCCTGACCGTCAGCGTCCGCGTTTTCCGGTTATATAACTTCAGGAGCGCGTCCGCCTTCTGCGCCGCGCCCGTTTCCGTCTGCACACTCTCGTAATACTGCAAAACGCCCCAGTGGTTCATCGCCTCGCCGTCCTGCGCAATGAACACGTCGCGCTTGCCCGTATCGCTGTTTTCATACGCCAGCTTGATCTTGTTGTAGGTCTGGCTGTCGATGGAGCTGGAATAGTCAATGTCCTCCGAAACGTCCCTGTCAACCAGAAACTCACGCTTCATATTGGCGATGTTCCGCAGGCACAGCCTGCCGAAATCGTCATACAGCACAAACAGCTTTCCCGTTGCCTGCACAGTTTCGTCCAGCGCGGAAAGGATGATGTCAAACAGGCTCTGGTCGTCCTCCGCGATGCTTTCTATGGTGTAGCCGGTATCCTCAACCACCCCGCACTGCAAACGGAAATCCGCCGCCAGCATTTTCAGAAGGTCAGACGCTTTTACACCTACCTCACGTACGGTATCCTTATTTTTCAGGTAGCGCAGCTGGTCGTATGCTGTAACCTGTATCAGCCCGCCCTTATCGCGGCGTTTCGTGAATACAAAGCCATAAAACACATCCTTCCCGTCCTGCCGGAAGCTGACAGGATTGCCCTCCTGGAAGTTCAGCCCCGCGTCCTTCACTACGGAAAAGGACAGCCGCCCCGGGCTGCCCTTGCGTTCCGTATCCCAGACCACTCCGTCCTCCACAGCAGGGAGGTATATCGTCCCGCCGTTCTGTATCAGCAATTCGTACATAATGCACCTCAAACCATTCCTTCAAGGTCTGCAAACTGTTCCGGAATCTCAAACCCCTCAAACGTGAAATTCATTTCCTCGCTGAGATATTCGCTGTCTGCGTCAAACTTCGTCAGCACCCCGTCATCTATGTTGCAGTCCTTCAAAATCACCGTCTGCCGCCCGACTGTGCTGGTCGCGTCCTCGTTCGTAACCAGTATGTCAAAATAAATATCCTCGCCCGTATCCTGGAACCGCTTCATCAGCATGCGGAAGATGGACGAATTAAAATGGAACTTCGCGCTCCCCGTCCCTTTCCAGCCTGTGGACTTGTTGCCCTTCGCGGGCCTGCC
>CAJTQX010000075.1:0-623 GCA_910578425.1 uncultured Anaerotignum sp. | reverse complement strand
TCCTTCACTACGGAAAAGGACAGCCGCCCCGGGCTGCCCTTGCGTTCCGTATCCCAAACCACGCCGTCCTCCATAGCAGGGAGGTATATCGTCCCGCCGTTCTGTATCAGCAATTCGTACATCTTGCACCTCCGTGCTCTAAGTCGGAGTCTCAGGCTGCGCCTTCAAGCCTCCGACTTGTTACTGTTGGTATAAACAGATGCGTTCCAGCGTGGCAAAGCCACTTGAAACGCCCTGTTTTCCTCGGACGGGCAAAGCCCGCCCTGCGGATTCCATTCAGAGAACTCGTTCGTTCCCCGAACCCCTCCGCGTTCTCATCCCGCCACGTAAAACGTGGCTGAAAAAGGGTCAAGGGATGAAATCCCTTGCGGGGAAGTGGGGCAGAGCCCCACGGTCTTATCTTATCCTCACCCGCCGCATTTCGTTTTCGCGGCTGTAGCGTACCGCGTCTATGCTGTGGTTGTTCTTGTCCGGGAACCCCGCCTTGAACTTCCCGTACCTGTCCTTTTCCAGCTCATACCTGTTAAACTCCTCCGCCGTATGCGGGCACCGTTTCGGGTCAATGACAATCTCCTCCAAATCCTGTAACCACTTGATGCCGTATTCCACGCTGTCCGGCCCTT
>CAJTQX010000074.1 GCA_910578425.1 uncultured Anaerotignum sp. | reverse complement strand
TACGGACGATTTCTGACGAAGAAATCCGGCGGTTTGATCGTATTGCCCGCGGGCTGGACTGGGGCTATGCCTCCGACCCCCTGCATTATACGGTCAACCACTACGACAGGACCAGGCGGCGGCTGTATATTTTTTATGAGCTGCACAAGGTCGGACTGAGCAACCGGAAGGCGGCGGAGGCAATCAGGCGGGAGAACAAAGCGAATCGCCCTGTCGTCTGCGACAGCGCGGAGCCGAAAAGCATTGCGGAGATGCGGGACTACGGCTTGCAGGTGATTGGCGCAAAGAA
Organism: uncultured Anaerotignum sp.; assembly: GCA_910578425.1. Classification (GTDB taxonomy): domain Bacteria; phylum Bacillota; class Clostridia; order Lachnospirales; family Anaerotignaceae; genus Anaerotignum_A. Next base: position 3,865 of record CAJTQX010000074.1, on the reverse strand, counting down.
AGGGCCGGACAGCGTGGAATACGGCATCAAGTGGTTACAGGATTTGGAGGAGATCGTCATAGACCCGAGGCGGTGCCCGCATACGGCGGAGGAGTTCAACAGGTATGAGCTGGAAAAGGACAGGTATGGAGAGTTCAAGGCGGGGTTTCCGGACAAAAACAACCACAGCATAGACGCGGTGCGTTACAGCCGCGAAAACGAAATGCGGCGAGTGAGGATAAGATAAAGCTTAAATGATTACAACTATTTTGGAGGAGGTTTTTTTATGAGTTTAACAGCTTTTTTGGCAGAAAATGCAGAGAGGATTGAAAATGTAAAATACGTTGCGTCACAGCGGTTCAGGGGGGAGGACGGCAAGCCTGTCCCGTGGGAAATCCGCTGCATTACCAGCGAGGAGGACGAAAAGCTTCGCCGGAAATGCATCAGGTCTGTGCCGGTGCCGGGGAAAAAGCACCAGTACCGAAATGAAACGGACTTCGACCTTTACCTTGGCAGGCTGGCGGCAGCGTGTACGGTGTACCCCAACCTCAAGGACGCGGAGCTGCAGAACAGCTACCACGCGATGGGTGAGGAGGAACTGCTCAAGCGCATGCTGAAGGCTGGGGAATACGCTGATTATGTGATAAAGGTGCAGGAGGTCTGCGGCTTTGAGCGAGGTATTGCAGAGGAGAAGGAAGAAGCAAAAAACTGATACTGGACGGGGATATGGAGGCGAACCTTGCGTATTATTGCCTGCACCGGCTGCATATCCTCCCGTCCGAGGTGCTTTCCCTTCCGCGCCGGGAACAGGCTTTCCTGATGGCGGCGATTGAGATTTACGCCGAAGCGCAGCGGGAAAAAGAAAAAGACATTGAGAATAAAGCAAAAAGGAGGTGAAGGTATGGCGACGATACGGACGGCGATCGCCCTTTACGACGGCGTGACGTCCCCGCTGCTGCACATGAACAGGGCTTTGCATATCGTGCTGAACAGCTTCGAGCAGATGCAGGCGGCAAGCTCGCATCCCGTTGACACAACGGCAATCCGGCAGGCGCGTGAGGAACTGGCGCGGGCGGAAACTGCGTTTGACAGCATCGAGGCGGAAATCCGCCGCGCGGAACAGCGGCAAAACGGCTTTAACCAGCGGGTGCGTGACGGGACACAGGCGGCAGGCGGCTTATTGTCTAAAATCAAGCAGATCGGTGCGGCAATCGGCGGCGTGATGGCAGTGCGGCGGCTGGTCGGGGTTTCGGACACGATGGCGAGCACGACCGCAAGATTGAACCTGTTGGTAGACGATGGCGGCAGTGTGGAGGAGCTGGAGCAGAAAATCATGGCCTCGGCAATGCGTTCCCGTTCCGCGTATTTCGATACGGCGCAGATGGTCGCCAAAATGGGGCTGAATGCGGGAGCGGCGTTTGAAAGCAATGATGAGCTGATTGCGTTTGCGGAGCAGGTCAATAAGCAGTTCATCGTTGGCGGCGCGAACGCCATCGAGCAGAAAAACGCCATCATACAGCTGACGCAGGCGATGGCGGCAGGAGCCCTGCGGGGTGAGGAACTGAACTCCATACTGGAGGGCGCGCCAGGTATTGCCCGCGCAATTGAGCAGTACATGGGCATTGCGGAGGGCAGTATCAAGAAATACGCGTCACAGGGGCTGGTTACGGCGGAGGTCGTGAAGAACGCCCTTTTTTCTGTGGCAGACGAAACAAACCGAAAATTTGAATCCATGCCGCTGACGTGGCAGCAGGTGTTCACGATGGCGGGGAATGCCGCCCTTAAGGCGTTCCGGCCGCTTTTGGCAGGGATTAACCTGCTGGCAAATCATATCGACATCATAGGGCCTGCTGTGCTGGGGCTGGCGGCGGCGTTCGCTGTGTTCCAGATCGCGGCGCATTGGACGCAGATTGCAGCTGTGGCAACAGGCGCGTACCATGCAGTGGTCGGGTTCTTAACGCTTGCGTTTGGGGTACTGACAGGAAATATGCGTATAGCATCGGCGGCAGCGCTCTTTTTTAATTCCACCCTGCTGGCAAACCCTATCACTTGGGTGGTCATGCTCATCCTTTTGCTGGTCGGCGCGCTTTATGCCGGTGTCGCGGCGTTCAACCACTTCACAGGCGCGGGGGTTTCGGCAACGGGCATCATTGCGGGGGCGTTCGGCACAATGGCGGCATTTGTGGTGAATACCATTTTTATGCTGTGGAATGTTTTTGCGGCTGTGGCGAACTTCATCGGGAATGTGTTCAACAACCCCGTCGCGGCAGTGAAGGTGCTGTTTTATGACCTTGCTATGACAGTGCTGGGGTACATCGCCAATATGGCGCGGGGGATTGAAACGCTCATCAATAAAATCCCTGGCGTGCAGGTGGATATTACAAGCGGCCTGGACAACCTTTACGCATGGGCAGAGCGTGGCGCGACACAGGCGAAAAGCGAAGCGGATTGGAAAGAATATGCGATAAAAGCGGAGTATGTGGAGTATACCGATTTTGCCCGCAAGGGCTACGACATGGGCGCGGGCGCGGCGGACTGGGTCAAGGGCAAGTTGGGCATCGGTACGCCGGACGCGCTGGATAACCTCTATTCTGCGGCGGCGGATACCGCAGGGAATACGGCGAAAATGGCGAATTCGATGGAAGTCGCGGAAGAAGATTTGAAGTATTTGCGGGACATTGCCGAGCGTGAGGCCATCAACCGCTTTACTACGGCGGAGATACGCATTGAACAGCACAACGAGAACCACATCGGATCTGACATGGATGTGGACGGCATCATGGACAAATGGTGCGGGACGTTCGCGGAGCAGCTGAATGTACAGGCTGAGGGGGTGCATACATAATGGCTTACAGCTTTTTTCTGGACGGCGTGCTTCTGCCCGTTACGCCGGGGAGCCTGCAAATAAAAATCAAGAACCAGAATAAGACAGTTTCCCTGCTGAACGAGGGGGAAGTCAATTTCCTCAAGCTGCCGGGGCTTTCGGAGGTGCAGTTTGACGCGCTTCTGCCGCAGGTCTCCTATCCATTCGGGAACGGCGGCAGACAGCCTGCCGACTATTATCTCTCCCTGCTGGAACGACTGAAAACGGGAAAGAAGCCGTTTCAGTTTATCGTTTCGAGGGCGACACAGGGCGGGAAACTGCTGTTTGATACCAATATGAAAGTCAGTCTGGAGGATTATGAGATTTCGGAGGACGCGGAGGAGCTGGGGACGGACGTAAAGGTCAGGGTCAGCCTGAAGCAGTACCGGGATTTCGGGACAAAGACGGTCACGCTGGAACAGCCCAAAACGCCGGACGGGACGCCTGCGGCGGCAGTCACGCAGGAACGGGCGGCGGAAACCGCCCCACAGCCGAAAACGTACACAGTGCAGAAGGGAGACTGCCTTTGGAACATTGCAAAGAAGCACTGCGGCGACGGGACAAAGTGGAAGGAGCTGGCAGGGCTGAACGCGGACAAGATCGTCAACCCGAACCTGATTTATCCCGGGCAGGTGCTGACACTGCCGTAAAAAGAGAAAGACCTTGATGGCTTTGTCCTCAAGGTCTTCAGGAGGTTTTTTATGACGGAAACGGACTTGATAAACAGAAGGATAACAGCGGGGCGGCTGCTGGCGGACAGCGACATCCTTCGGCGGCTGATACAGGACGACGCGGCAGGCGAGCAAAAGCGGCGCATGCTGGAGGGCAAACGGTACTATGAGGCGGAGCATGATGTTTTGCAGAAGGATTTCACAGCAAGCCTGATTTCGGAGACGGAGGACGGGGAAATCAACAGCCGCGAAGAGGTCAGGATGTTCCGCAACCCGAACCGCAGCAACCACCACTGTGTGCATCCCTTCCACCGCGTGCTGGTTGATCAGAAGGTTTCTTATCTGCTGGGTA
>CAJTQX010000073.1 GCA_910578425.1 uncultured Anaerotignum sp. | reverse complement strand
TACGGGCGGAGCCGCCAGGCAGGCGGTACGGCAGGAATTTTTAACAAAAAAGCCGGCTAAATTTGCCGGAAAGGCGTGTGCAGACATTGTGACGACACTGCCCGGGCAACAGCCGTTGGCGTCTGTCCTAAAGCAGGGCGTTTCCTATGCTATAAACCTGTTCAACTGATCCCGCCGAACCCACTGAACGGATAAATGCGGAAAAATACCTTTCCCTTCAAATCCCTTTCCGCTACCGCCCCAATGTTGCGGCTGTCATAGCTGGTTTCACGGTTATCTCCCATCAGGAACACTGCTCCTTCCGGAATATCCATATCCACCAGCCCGTCTGTGCGCCCTTCCGCGTAAGGCTCCTGCACAATCTCTCCGTCAATTTCCACACCCGCGCCCTTCGGAAGTATCCGGATATGCTCCTCCGGCAGACCTGTCACACGCTTTACAAGCGTTTTGGGTCCATTCCCCCCGTCATACTGAAATACCACAATGTCCCCCCTGTCATACACCCCCATTATTGTCATGGCCCTGCTCATCAGAACGATTTCCCCGTCGCCCAGCGCAGGCTCCATAGAACTGCCCGAAAGCCGTACCGGCCAGCAGAAATAAAACAACACCAGCAATATCACAGCCGCCCGCAGTATTACTTTTCCCCATTCTTCCATCCATTCCTTCACGCTTCGTTCCAACCTGCCCTTCAAAATGATATCTTTGCCTTCGTTCCGTATACAGATTCCCCCAAAACAGGCAAGCCCCCGTTTTCTTCCGCGCTGCTGTCCGAATCAGTCCTCTGTAAATTCGAATAATTCCTCTACCGTTACATGAAACACCTTCGCAATATCCATTGCGAGCTTCAGCGAAGGGTTATATTTTCCGCCTTCCAGATGTACAATGGTTTCACGCCGCGCGTTCACCAGCTCTGCCAGCTCGCTTTGCTTGTATCCTGCCTTTTCCCTGTATTCCCTGACCTTCGTTTTCAGTGCCATGTCAAACTCCTTTGCTGTCCATTCTGCTGAACAGGATAAAGCGTATCACCGTTAACGCCAGTATCATCCCAACGAGCGCGTAGCCCGTTATCCCTCCCTCTATGCGTAAAATTGCGGAGGCAAACGCAATGATGCCCACAGCCGCAACCATAATTTTTAATCCGGCAGAATCCGCCCTGCTCAGGTTCCGGATTGCCATTTTCGTCCCTGCCAGTTCTTTCAGCGTAACCTTTGTCTTTATACTCCAGCCCTCCAGGTGATATATTTCTAACTTCTATGTGTTATAAATATATCACTTTTGCTTCTTCCTGTCAATATGGAATGTGAAATATTTTTAACCTTCTTCCTCTTTTCTATGCAAATCGCATCTTCAAAAAACAGGGCTTAGAACAGCGTTCCAAATGCCTTACCCCATTCCCCTTACAACAATTTCCTCGTAAAACCGCCGTATTTCCTCCCCTTTCGCCTGCCCCCTGCAAAATACACTTGCACTCCCCGCCGCAATCCCCAGCCGCAGGGCCTCCCGCAAGCTCCCCGTCCGCAGCCAGCCGGCAGCCGCCCCTGCAAGCATCGCATCTCCTGCCCCATCAGGCCGGAACGCCTCCCCGCGCGGAGCTTCCCCGCACAACACCTCATCTCCGCTCAAAAGCACTGCCCCCTCCGCCGCAAGTGAAATCAATACATTTTCCGCCCCCAGCTCCTGCATGCGTCGTCCTTCCTTTAACATCTCCTGCCATGTAAACAACCGCCGTCCGGCAAATTCCTCCAATTCCTGCCTGTTTGGCTTGATAAGAAATGGTTTCTGGCGCAAAATTCGCGGAAGTGTTTCCGCTGATGCATCGACTATGGTAAAAATGTCCCGCCCTGCCAGCCGTTTCAATATCCGTTCATAAATGCCCTCCGGCGCGTCATCTCCGGAAAGTATCAGAATATCACCCTTTTGCAGCCCGTCCAACTGTACAAGCAGGGCGTCCCGTTCCTCCGGCGAAATCTCCGGCATACTGCCAATAATTTCGCTGTCCTCCTGCCCCAGAATTTTGACCGTCATACGCGAAAACCCGTTTTCCTGCCGGATAAAAGCCGTTTCAATGCCCTTTTCCCGCAGCTCCCGTTCCAGAAAGTCCCCTGTAAATCCTGCCGAAAACCCCAGTACTGTGTTCCGCACGCCAAGGCTTTGCAGGGTCATCGCTATATGGATTCCCTTTCCGCCCGAAATGGCCCGTTCGTTTTTGGAGCAGTTCCGTATGCCCTGCAAAAACTCCGTCACCTCCGCCGCATATTCCACCGATGGACTGCACGTCAGCGTATACACCACGCGAATCCCTCCCAATCCTGTATTCGTTCTGCATAGTATGCCCGTTTCCATCTTTTTAATCAGAAAATCATGGCAGCCAAACAGATGCTGTCATGGAAAAACGGCAGAGCCTGTAACTGCCTTGCCGTCATGCAAATAAGTATCCCTTTTCCCGCAGTACATTCTCTGCCCGTCCTGCGTTTTCCCGTTTCAAAAAAATATAATCCGTATCAAATGTGGAAATCGCAAAAATACTGATCCCTGCCTCTGCCAATATTCCGGCAATGCCCGCCAGTATGCCAATCAGCGAAAAATCCAGTTGTCCCGCAATACGGAAACCCTTCCAGCCATCCTCCCGTTGTTCCGCGTCCTCCGGCGCGCTTTCCGCAGGGCAGAGCAGGGAGCACTCCGCATCCGTCCTTGCCCAGAACCAAAATTCTCCGCCCTGTGTGAACGCCCGTTCCTTTCCCCATCTGCAAACACAAAATTCTCCCTCCAGCCATTCCAGCCTCATATGATCCTCCTTTACATCTGCCGCCGCACTGTTTTATACTCATCTTCCAGGCGGTAATACGGGCACCCCTGAAACGTATCCGTCAAAAATTTCTGCATTTCGTCCTCGTCCAAATTGACCTCGCAGTAATATTCCTCAAATTCTTCATCGTATCCAAAATACATACAACTTTCACAATTCGACATCTTTCCGCCCTCCTTCTTCATACTGTCCCTCAAACGCCCTGCGCCTTTCCGCCGTATGCCACCGCACAAATTCCCCCTTCGCGGCAGTATAACCGTCCCTGTCATTCCCGTATGCCTTCCAAAGCCCCAGCTTCAGCCGCTCATATTCCGCCGCCGCCTGCCTGTCCGCCCGCAGGCAGTCCCGAAAATACAGCTCGTCATGGTCGCCCGCCTGCCGCAGATGGATATGGAATACGCGTGCCGCAAAGCCCTCCGGTGTGTAGCCCTTGTTGTAGGAACATCTGTCCGAAGCCTTCGACATCAGCAAATACCCGCTGTTTTCCAGCCTCGCGCCAGCATCATCTACACTATGTCCTTCCCTCACCTCAACCAATATGTCGACTGTCGGCTTCGCCCATATCCCCCTTATTGCTGTGCTCCCGATATGCTCTATTCTCCAGATCTGTTCCATCGGCAGAATGCTCCGCAGTTCTTCTTTTTCCTCATGGAACCACTGCGCCCATTCCTCCTGCCAGGGTTCCAGCTGTATCGGGAACAGCCGCCATAATTCCGCAAGGCTCATTTCCGTCAAAGCCTTTTTCATTGTATCAGCCTTCCTTCGGCAAATATCCGCGTCCGCCGCAGGTCTTGCATATTTTTCCCGCCTTCACCCGCAGTATCGGTATTTCCTTCACAACCATGCCGTTCCCGTTGCAATCCGGACAAGGCCTACAGTCCCTGCCGGGCACACCGTCCTGCCCCGTTTCCAGCCCCTTCTCCTTCCGGTATTCCCTGTATGCCGCGGCAACGTCCTCGTCCGTCTGCTCCCGCGCTTTCCGGCGTATCTCCTGCATTTTCGTCTCCTTCATACTAACCCCGCCCTTCATATCATTTCAAAGTATAAATTCATATGCTCCAATTCCGCCTTGCCGACTTTTCTTGCTTCCATTTTCAAGATTCCCAAATTATTATTTTTCTCTGTATAATACCGTTTTTCCTGCTTATTTTGCCATGATAAAAACACAAAAATCGTACAGGCCATCATAACTGCCACACCACATCTTCTTTTCCAATGCCCGATTCCTTCCGTTTATTTCCTCCATCATACCTGATTGCCCTGCTCCCCGCAAGCCGTTTCTTTTTTTCTGCACAAAAAAAGAGCCTCGACACCGCAATGCCTTGCTCTTTTTGAAATAAAAAAAATGGAAGTTACAGGGCTCGAACCTGTGACCCTCTGCTTGTAAGGCAGA
>CAJTQX010000072.1 GCA_910578425.1 uncultured Anaerotignum sp. | reverse complement strand
AATGGAAAAATTACTGATACCGGAAAACGATTTACAGGAGCTCTGGGAGCTGAACGGCAGGGTCAAGGCGGTGCTGGCGTGGACGGAAAGCGATCCATATATCACTAAAAATGTTTTGATTGCAATGCTGGGTGCTCCGATGCAGACGGGCGTCGCAGAACAGCCGCAGGCAAAAGAAACGGAGGGCGTGGACGATGTGGAAAAAGCGGCAGAGGCCATATGAGGTCTGTCCGGATTGCGGCGCACACCTTGACTATGGTGAGAAATGCGACTGCAAAGAGGCGGCTGCGGGAAGGGAGGCGGCCGTTTATGGCTCTGGCGTGTGTGAACGGGGCGCGGGAATGTGACGGCTGCATGATGTGCCAAAAGGAACCGGAGCCCTGCCCCTGCTGCGGCAGCGAGTGCTACGAAATACGTTACATACAGGGCGGTGAATGGATTGGATGCGACAAATGTATTGCAGCAGATTGGCTGTAGGCCGGAATATCCTGACGTCAAAAATTTCCTTCTGATTGACAGGGAAATACAGGATGTCAAGCGCAGCATTGCAGGGCTTTACGGGCGGAAAAAGCTGCTGGAGGAGGAAAAAGAACGGCTCTGGGGCGTCATGCGGGAAAAGGCGCGGCATGGTGAAGTGCCGTTCCGAAAGGAGGCGGACGAATGAGCAGACTGATCTGCGTGATGGGCGAAAGCGGCAGCGGCAAAACGACTGCCATGCGCACGCTTGACCCGAAAACGACTTACTACATAGACTGCGACGGCAAGGGCCTTTCGTGGAAGGGCTGGCGCGGGCAGTACAGCGTGGAGAACAGGAACTATTTTTCATGCAGAGATATTCCGAAAATCGAGCGGATACTCTGCAAAATCAGCGAGAAACGCCCCGATGTTAAAGCAGTTGTTATTGACACCCTCAACACCTGCATGGTGGACAAGGAGATCAAGAGCATGAAGGAAAACGGCTTCGGCAAGTGGATCGACCTGACGCAGTTTGTCTGGGACATGGTGGAAACGGCCGGCCGCCTGCGGGTAGATTTGACAGTCATTTTCGTGATGCACAGCGAAACGGTGCGGGACGATTACGGCTATGTCTTCACCCACATCCGCACGAACGGGCGGAAGCTGGAAAAACTGGTACTGGAAAGCCTGTTCAGTACGGTCCTGCTGGCGAAGCGGACGGAGGACGGGCGCAACATTTTGGAAACACAGGCGAAAAACAGCACTGCGAAAAGCCCGATGGGGGCGTTTGAGAGCTTTGAGATTGAGAACGACATGCAGAAGGTGCTGGACGCGCTGGCAGATTACTAAGGAGGGAAACCATGCGGAGATATAACGGTTACAAGAAGGGCACGCCCACACAGGAGCGTGAAAAGCTGCCTGCGGGCGGGTATGTGCTGAAAATTTTAGACGCGGAGGAAATCGGATACAGCTGGGGGAGCGCGCTGAAGCTCAGCTTTGACATTGCAGAAGGAGAGCGCAAAGACTTTTTCCGGATGGACTATCTGAACCAGCAGGAGCCCAAAAAGTGGCGCGGGACGCGGAGCATCACCATTCCTGCGGACGACGCCGACGAAGGCAAAAAGGATTATTTTGCGAACCAGATGGCATGTATCGAGGCAAGCAACTCCGGCTTTGTGTTTGATTTCGATGAAAAGACGTTGAAAGGTAAGCTGGTCGGTGCGGTGTTTGGCGAAAAGGAATACGATTTTAACGGGAATCACGGGTTTTTTGTGACGTGCCGCGGGTTTCGCACAGCAGACGCGATACGGGAAGGGCGGTTCAAAATCCCGCAGCCACTGATGCTGGAAAAGAAGAACACAGGCACACCTGACGGATTTTTCCCAGCCAATGACGTGGACGACAGCGATTTGCCGTTTTGATGAGCAGGTTTCATGATGCCGAAATCGAGCGTGCACTGCGCTCCATGGAGATTCTGGTGGATACCAGAGAAAAGAAATGGGGGCATATCGGGGCGGCTCTGGATGCGCTGGGCTGCCCGTATGAGCGGCAGAAGCTGGATTTCGGGGATTATTCCTTTCGCTGTACTTATCCGGATGAGAGTAAAAGAGATTTTCAAAGAAGTATCGTAGTGGAAAGAAAGGCGTGCATTGATGAGATTTGCGGAAACTTCACCTATGGCAGGGCAAGGTTCGAACGGGAGTTCCAGCGGGCGAAGGAAAGCGGTGCTGAGGTGCATCTGATGATAGAGGGCGCGGACTGGGAGAAGGTAGAGGGACATGCGTATTTGTCCAGGCTTCACCCTGCCGCGCTGGAAGGGAACCTGTTCAGCTGGGCAAGCCGCTACGGGCTGCGGGTGTGGTTCTGCCCGCCGTCTTTCTCCGGGAAACTGATATATCAGATTTTCCGGTATCATCTCAGGGAAATGCTGCGAAGGGAGGAAGACCTTGGGGACGCTGTCCCCAACACCCCTGCAAGGGGTTTCACCCCTTGACCCTTCTGCAACCGCGCAAATGCGCGGTTGAAAGCAAAGTTTGGGGTCAAGCCTTTTTCAAAGGGCTTGCGGAGGGTTGGAGGCAGAGCCTCCAGGGTCTTTCAGATTTTTAAGGAGTGTGAGTATGGCAAGACCAACCAAAGCGGGGCTTGACTACTTTGAATTGGACTGCCACATGGAAGAAAAGGTAAGACTGATACAGGCGGAATTTGGACTGAAAGGGTTTGCTATAGTTGTTAAGCTCTACCAGAAAATTTATGGTGAGCTTGGTTACTACTGTGAATGGAATGAAGATTCCTCGTTGCTTTTTATGTCAGAGAATGGTGTTTCGAGCCGTGAGGAAAAAAACTTGATACGCGAGATTGTCGCGGCCTGTATCCGGCGGGGTATTTTTTCAGAAAGCATTTTCAGCAGGTACGGCGTCCTGACTTCGGAAGGGGTGCAAAGGCGTTACCTGAACGCGGCGTCCAGACGCGAAAACGTAGAACTGAAAAAGGAGTACCTTTTATTTGATGTGTCTGAAAATTGTAAAAATGTAGTCATTAACTCCATAAATGCAGACAGAAACGGCGTTAATGTATGCAGAAATCCACAGAGTAGAGTAGAGAAGAGAAAAGTAGAGGAGAGTAAAGAAGGGAATAGCGCGGAGCCGGAAGCCGCCTCTGCGCCCGCCTGCCCCAAACCGTTGGCGGCTGAACTGCTCCTGAACGATGGGACGGTGTACGCCGTATCGGCGGAGGAACTGGCAGAATGGGCAGGGACGTATCCGGCGGTAGACGTGGCGCAGGAGTTCCGAGAGATGGCGGCATGGCTGAAAAATAATCCGGCGAAACGTAAGACCCGCAGGGGTGTCAGGAGGTTTATTATGAACTGGCTGGGCGCGGAGCAGGATAAGGGGAACCGGCCGCAGGCGCAGGCGTTTCAGGCAACGCCGAAAAAACAGAACCGTTTTATCAACTATACGCAGAGCAGCTATGATTTTGCGGAGATTGAGAGGCTGGAACGGGAACAACGGGCGGGGCGGTGAAACGATTACAGGCAAATGGCTGCCGGAGGCAGATACAGAAGTGAAGGAGACAGAGAAACATGAAGAAAAAGACTGCAAGGCAGGAATTTGACGACTGCCGGAAGGGGATTATGGATTCTGTCGGCCGCTGGGATTCTATCAATGAAAATGGCTGCAATGATCCTGCATGGCCGGACGGCTGTAATATGAACCTTGTCAGGAACCACGTTATTTATTACAAGCGGAGGATTTTGGAAATTTGCAGTCAGGAGGGTTTTGCAGTTCCAGAAGAATTTTATTTCCCTGTTCCGCCGAAAGTCAATGATAATTATATGGCGAATTTGGATCAGAAAGACAGGGTTAAAAGATTAAGACAGTATGGGAGCGTTTTAGTGACGGGGAAAGTGGAGTTTGACAAAAGTCAGATGAGTCTGCTTTGAATGAAGGAGGCGGAAAAGTTGAAATACAGTGAACAGATAGAGGGATTTCTGGATTTCCTGCGGGAAGCCAAAACGGATTATAATATCGCTGTTTCCAGTGAGAAAGAGGCAGACGATGCGACGCAGGACCTGCTGCACAGTTTGGAGCTTTATGAAAATACATATCACGAGTACGCAAGAGCGGCAAAGACTCTTGCAAAGGTGCGGCAGGAACGGCGCGGATATTCTCTTGAAGTGCAGGAAATGCGGGAGGATAACAAAGAAGTGTATTTGAAACGGGGTGGTACGCTTGCCGAGGGAGCGGGATTTGAAGATGGAAAAATATAGCATATCTGGCAACAGGTACAGGGAGCTGAAGTATTTTTGTCGGCAGTACAGGGAGAAGCAGAG
>CAJTQX010000071.1:1395-4516 GCA_910578425.1 uncultured Anaerotignum sp. | reverse complement strand
TTGCCTGTCAGGAAAATGATATCATTTATATTGCTTTAAATCCGGAATGGGTAATTAGCTCTAATAAGAAACTAAAACTATTTTATATATGGGTCGTACATGCTTTAACCATTCTTTTTGTACTGACAGATTTTATTGTATATAAATCAGGAAAATAAATCTAAAATAGAAATATATATTTTATTTCATTAATGCGGGGGTGACTTTATGATATCCAGAGAATGCATCATTCTTATCTTCATAATGATTTATAGTGCCGTTGGGTTTGGAACAATTTTGAGGATTGAAAATAGAACAAATATACCTCAAAAACTATTTATTTTCTTTTGTATGCCGTTAATCGTCTTTGTATCATTTTTTGCATGGGCCGGGTTATATATATTATCTAAAAATGTGAAGAAAAAAAGATTAACAGGCGTTTTTCATTTTTTTACGATTCTGCCGGAAATCTGTGAGGGTTTCGCTTATGATCTATTTGATTTTCCCTCGGAAGATAATAATGATTTTTATAAACAGACTAATGATTTTACTGAATACAACGATACATCATTCATTGATAAGGATGAAAATGAAAAAACTCGTATCGTATACCTGTCTAAGAAAAAGAATAAAACTTTAGTCATAAATCAACACAACACAGAATCATATGAAGATGCAGCTTTCGCAAATACAAAAGTCCGTTAATATTCATAAAGAGGATGCCGTTCCCCATGCCCTGCTTTTCCAAACATCATATTCAAATTCGCCCTTGCGTAATATATTACGTGGAGTTTTTCGTCTAACTACGTATACTATACCTCAAGGGGTATGGATATGCCAGAAAGGAAGGCTATATCTGACTATCTGAAAACATTTCGGTTAGTAATGAATTTAAACCAGACAGAATTTGCAAAAGAGGTTTGTTTCAGCAGGGCAGAATTAAGTTTAATAGAACGGGAACGAGCTGATCCCAAACTGGGCACACTAAAGAAAATCGCTGATTATATGGGAATTTCCATTTCTGAACTTCTTCGAGTAGAAAAAAACGATATTTATACATACGATGAAAATTATTCTTCTGAAAGTTTCCCTGAATTGGATTTCCTTTCGCAACGGTTAAAGGCATTTCGTAACAGCAATAAAGAGCCTCAGGATGCATTTGCTGACCATATCGGCATCCATATTGCATCACTGAGCCTGATGGAACGGAAACGGATAAATCCCAGATTAAGTACGCTACAGAAAATAGCTGCATATATGGGAATTACTGTTTCGGAGTTGTTGACGCCTTTACAGGAAACGAATACCACAAATAATACAGAACATTTAGAAGGAACCTATTCGTAATCAAAACCATCCGTTGAACATATGGTCTGAACAGGCCCCATAAGGGCCTGTTTCCTGTGGCAGCACTCTAAAGAGGGCATCGAAATTATCTGATACGCATACTTTTACCACAAGCGGCTCCTACAGACATCAGCTTATCGGAGAACGCCAGGCAGGTACATACTGTCTATATTTCGCATAAATCCATTCGCAAATTTTAACAAAGCATATTAGTAATTGATTACTATATGAAAGAACCATAATTTCCGGGTTTCTAAAAGCAGGAAACAACATACTTGTTGTAAGTATGCGCTTCCTGCTTTTACACACTGTTTGTCAGCGTTGATGCTACGTCAGGCAGTATACTTCCCTATCACTGTAAAAAGAAGGGGTCAATAATTTTCCGAAGTTCAGGCATTTTAGTAATAAATTTCCAAAAGCGTCAGGCCTTGCGGCTCTGCCGTCTGCCCTGCCTGCCGCCTGTCTCCGCTTTCAATGATGTCCGGCAGTGCCTCCGGCGTGAGCTTACCCAGCCCGACCGCCATCAGCGTCCCTGCAACGATACGCACCATATTATAGAGGAAGCCATCGCCCGTCACAAAAATTTTTACAACATCGCCCTCCCGTTCAGCATGGCAGTCAAAAATCGTCCGCACTGTCGAGGAAACACTGCTGCCGGCCGCGCAGAACGCCGCAAAATCATGCCGCCCGATAAACGCTGTCGCCGCGCGGTTCATCTGCTCCACATCCAGCGGCTTTGCCTGATGGGCAGAATAAAGCCGTTCCTTCGGGTTTTTCGTGGGTGCGTTCCAGAAGCGGTATTCATACGTTTTTTTCACGCAGTCAAAACGCGGATGGAACTCCGGCGGCACCGCCTCGGCTTTTGTTACGACAATATCCTCCGGCAGGAATGGGCGGACAGCCAACGGTATTTTTTCTACGGGTATTGTTGTTTCCACGTCCACCACCGCCCTCTGCCCCAGCGCGTGGACGCCTGCGTCCGTCCTGCTCGCCCCGATGCATTCCAGCGCAGGGTCATGGAACAGTTTCCGCAGAGCCTTCTCCAATTCGCCCTCCACCGTGCGCACCTCCGGCAGCTTCTGTTTCTGCCAGCCCGAAAAATTTGTTCCGTCATAGGCAATCGTCATCAATATCCGCATGGCGTTCCTCCTCCCGTTTTTCCTGCCCTATCCTACCACATTCCGGCTTTTCCCGCAACATCCATCATACTTTTTTCTCCCGAAACGGCAAATTCCGCAAAATGATCATTTTTCCTGGGAACCTTTCCTTTTTCCGCTACAATATATAAGCAGATGCATCTAATCCATAAAAGGAGGTGTCATGCTTGACTTATGAAGATTTACACGACGTCGTTTTGCTGCACGGGAAAAGCATATACAGTTTTTGCCGCCATCTGACGGAAAACGCTGCGGATGCGGACGATCTTTATCAGGAAACATTCCTGAAAGCAGCCGAACTTTGCCATAAAATAAATAAATCGCAGAATCCCCGCGCCTTCCTGATCCGCATTGCCGCCGGTCTTTGGCGGAACAGCCTGCGGAAGGAAGCCGGACGCAGGAAAATCCTCCCCCTTTCCTCACTGTCAGACGGGGAGGAAGCAGTTTCCCAGGAACAGCCACCGGAAACCACCCTGCTCCAGCGGGAAGAATACGAACTCCTCTCCTTCTGCGCAAAGCGGCTGAAACCCAAACTCCGCCTCCCGCTGTATATGTATTACACCGCAGAGCTTTCGCTGGGCGAAATCGCCTCTATCCTTCATGTTCCAGTCGGAACAGTAAAAAGCAGGTTATGGCGT
>CAJTQX010000071.1:0-1385 GCA_910578425.1 uncultured Anaerotignum sp. | reverse complement strand
AGGAACTGAAACATGATTTGGAGGTGCATGGCTATGAAACATAAACATTCGCAGGAAAATTTTGAGGAACTGCTGCGCGGCGCATTTGCCCCAGATAAGTCCCCCTCCCCTGAAATCAATCACACGTTGTTTGCACGGCTGGAAGAAAAGGAGTTGTATCATATGGAACATAAATTTGTTGGAAAAATCCCCGTATTGGCGGCAGCCTTCTGCCTGCTGCTCACCGTTTCCGTTTTTGCCTCCTGGCATTTTCTGAGCGCGTCCTCTGTCGCGGAGCAGTCCATTCCAGAACTCAGTACCGCTTTTGAGCAGGAAGACGCAACAAAGGTCAACGCCGTTCGCACCCAGAAAGGATACATCGTTTCCCTGCTGGGGCTGACAAGCGGCGCAGCTTTGGAAAATGAAACGGATGCGGTAGATAAGAACAGCACCTATGCCGTTGTCGCCATTGGCAAAGAGGACGGAACTCCCATGAATCTGGACGATTCCTATTTTGCCTCCCCGCTGATACAGGGGCTCACGCCCTGGCAGTACAACATTGCATCTATGGGCGGCGGTTACAGACAGTTTATTGAAAACGGCGTCCTTTACCGCCTGTTTAATTGTGATGACATCGAGATATTTGCAGACAGGAAACTGTATCTCTGCGTAACGGATACACCATTTTACCCTACAGAGGCTTTCCATATGGACGAAACAACCGGACTGATCACTGAAGCAAAGGATTATGATGGTCTGAATATCCTGTTTGACCTCCCGCTCGACCCCGCAAAGGCAGACCCCGAACGCGCAAAACAGTATGTCGATTCCCTCTGGAATGACACAGACGATGGCAGCGAAGAAATTCCCTCCCTGCCGAAAATGACAGCGGAGGAAATCCTGAAAAAAGGGACTGTGGTTGAAGGTTCCAAAAAAATACTCACGCCGGATAAAGACGGCATGCTGTCTTACTCCTATTCCCTGAATGGCAGTGAGATGAGCGAAACGTCATCGGAAGAATTCCTTTTCCCTGATGGAGCAGAAGGACTTTCTCCTACGTATTCCCTCTCCGACAATGGCGCGATATTGTATGAAAAAGCCGAAGATGGCACGATT
Organism: uncultured Anaerotignum sp.; assembly: GCA_910578425.1. Taxonomy (GTDB): domain Bacteria; phylum Bacillota; class Clostridia; order Lachnospirales; family Anaerotignaceae; genus Anaerotignum_A. The sequence continues at coordinate 290 of CAJTQX010000071.1, read as the reverse complement.
ACCGCATTTTTTGTGGAACTTGAAGCCGCATTGGAAGCCATAGAATAACAGTCAGCCTGCATAGGGAAGGCGGGCGCGGCAGAAAAGAATCCGACAGAAAATCCCTGCTAAGAAACTATTTCAAGTTTTGTATAAACTCGAAAAACTGATATAAGATTTATAAATAGCTGCAAACGGGCAGAGCCGGTTTTTCTGGTTCTGCCCTTGTCTGCATTATACAGGGAATTTTATCTCCGTCAATGCAGCTTCTTAAAAATCCCTTTACAGATTCCTGCCGGATAGGCGTTCCT
>CAJTQX010000070.1 GCA_910578425.1 uncultured Anaerotignum sp. | reverse complement strand
TTCGGGAAACGAAGCATTTCCTGAATGGAATCCGCCGTACGGTCGGCAAAGCGGCTGCACGGAAGGCGAAGCCTGAGCCTTTTTTGAAACTCTGGGCGGCGTGTTTTTCATGCCGCCGCAAGGCAGAATACCCGAACGCTTTCCGCGCCCGCCCGATATAATGCCCGCGCACATTCGCCGCAGGTCGCCCCTGAAGTAAAAATATCGTCCACCAGCAGGACGCGTTTTCCCGCTACATCTGCATTCACAACAAATACGCCCCGCAGGTTTTCCTTCCGCTCCGCTGGAGAAAGCAGGCTCTGCGGTGTGGTGTCCTTTCTCCGCAGAAGCCCCCGTTCACAGAGCGGCAGAGCCGTTTCCACCGAAACCGCGCGGCAAAGCAGTATCGTCTGGTTGAAGCCGCGCCGCCTTTCCTTCTTGGAATGCAGGGGCACAGGAATCATGACGTCCACGCCGGAAAGCAGCTCCGTATGCGTCTGCCGCAGATATTCCGCCGCCAGCCTGCCCAGCCCTTCGCCGAAGCTCTTGCCGCCCCGATATTTGAAAAGATGGATTGCCGTCCGCACCTTTTCATATGGAAACGCCGCGCACGCGCTTTCAAACGCAAACGGACGCAGGCAGGCCTCACAGAAACCGCCTGTATCCGTTTTTCCGCCGCACCGCGGGCATCTGTCCTCCGGAAAAAAGGGAATCTCCTCCCTGCATGCCCTGCAAAGTCCTCCCACCCGGTCCTTCACCGGCAAAACCTCCCCGCAGAGCGCGCAGCGCGGCGGAAACAGCAGGTCCGCCGCCCGTTCCAGCAGCTTTTTCACTCAACATCCCCCTCGCCATGCATAAAATCGTACAGATTTCGTATCCGGTACGCCAGCCCCGTATAGCGGCTGATCTCGCGGTTGTTCCGGATCATGCCGGAAACCGTTTCCCGCAGACCCACCAGAACAACGAGCTTTTTGGCGCGGGTGATGGCAGTGTAAAGCAGGTTGCGCGTCATGAGCATGGGCGGCCCGCTGTAAACCGGCAGAATGACTACCGGATATTCGCTGCCCTGCGATTTGTGTATCGTAATGGCATATGCCAGTTCCAGTTCTTCCAGCTGGGAGAAATCATAATCCACGATTTTCCCATCGTCAAAAACCACCCGCAGCACCTCCTTGTCCGTATCAATGGAAAGCACCATACCGCAGTCGCCGTTGAAAATGCCAGTGCCTTCGTCTGTGCGCCTGCCCCCTTTGTCCACACACCGCCAGACAACATTGTAATTGTTTCTGATCTGCATGACCTTGTCCCCCTCGCGGAAAGTAGTCTGCCGGAACGTAAATTCCCGTTTGCCCTTCTGCGGCGGGTTCAGCGTCCTCTGCAAAACCTGATTCAGATTCTGTACGCCCAGTATCCCCTTGCGCATGGGCGTTAAAATCTGCATTTCCTGCAAACCGTCACAGCCCGTAAATTTCGGCAGGCGTTTTGCCACAAGCTCCTGTATCGTCCAGACAACCTCCTCCGCGTATGCCCGCCGCATGAAAAAGAAATCCGTTCCCGTTTCATTCAGCGCAGGCTCCTGCCCCTCGTTGATCCTATGGGCATTCATGATGATCGCGCTTTCCTGCGCCTGCCGGAATACATGCTGCAAACGGACCGTATTCAGCCGCTCACTCCGTATCATGTCCTTCAGCACATTCCCCGGCCCCACAGACGGCAGCTGGTCTACGTCCCCCACGAAAATAATCCTTGAGCCGCGCTCCACAGCCCGCAAAAGTGCCTGCATCAGCCCGATATCCACCATAGAAGTCTCGTCAATAATAATCACATCGGCCTCTATGGGGTTGTTCTCGTCCCGCTCAAAGCTCTGGCGGCGGCTGTCCTCATTCACAAAGCTGATTCCCAGCAGGCGGTGGATGGTCTGCGCCTCCATGCCAGTGGCTTCGGTCATGCGCTTTGCCGCCCTTCCTGTCGGCGCGGCAAGCACGACCTCCTGCTCCTCCTCCTGCAATATCCGCAGTATGGCGTTGATGGTGGTGGTTTTGCCTGTGCCCGGCCCGCCTGTGATAATCAGCACGCCGCTGCTCATGGCCTCCAGCACAGCAAGCCGCTGCTCCTCCGCCAGCGTTACGCCGGTTTCCTGTTCTACCCGCGCAATCGCCTGCGCAATGGTTTTCGCGTCCGCCGGTTCATATTCCGCCGAAAGCTCCAGCAGATGCTTTGCGACTGCCATCTCCGCATAAAAATAATAATTCAGATATACGCAGTCCCCGCCGGATTCCTCCAGCCGTTCCTGCCAGAGCTGGCTGTCTACCTGTAATTCCCGTATGGCGTTTTCCACCGCCAGCGGGTGCAGCCCCAGCAGTTCCACTGCATCCTCAATCAGTTTTTCCTTCGGCAGAAAGCAGTCCCCGTTTGCCGCCGCATTGTTCAGCACATATTTTACAGCCGCTTTCACGCGGTTCGGGTCATCTTCGGCGATGCCGACATTCGCCGCCATTTTATCCGCCATTTTGAAGCCGATGCCCAGCACGTCGTCCGCAAGACGGTAGGGATTGTTTTTTACAATGTCAAATGTTCGGTTCTTAAACTTTTTGTATATCTTCATGGCGTAGGCGGGGGAAATATCAAAGCCCTGCAAAAACATCATCGCGCGGCGCAGCTCATGCTGTTCGCGGAAAACCTCCGAAATACGCTGCGCCTTTTCGTAGGTAATGCCCTTAATATCCGTCAGCAGGTCCGGCTTTTCCTCAATGACGTAAAACGCCGTATCGCCAAATTTTTCCACAATACGCTTTGCCGTTTTCGCGCCGATTCCCCGAATCAGCCCAGATGCAAGATATTTTTCCATGCCCGCCTGTGTTGTCGGCATGGATTTCTCATAATACTGCACCTGCAACTGCTTACCATAGACCGGATGATTTTTCCATTCGCCCCGGATTTCCAACGCTTCGCCGCTGTGTATCTGCGGCAGTACGCCCACGCAGGTAACCTCGTCGTCCTCCGTTGTCAGTGAAAATACTGTATAGCCGTTGTCTTTATTCTGGAAAATAATATCCTCCACCTCACCGGTGATCCGTACTTCCTCCATGCCGCCACCCCCTTTGCATCAGGCATTTTTTCCAGTATAGCACACTGCGCCGGAAAAGGGAACGGCAGTTCTTTATTTTGAGCAAAAACACATTTCCTTTCCAGCCTGTGTCTTTAGGGACATATGACAGATAAAAAATACGCTCCTGCGCAGTATGTATCTTCGTATTCCGCTTTGACAGAGCAGCCTGTCCCCTTCAATGCATGGTTGCAGTCCGCTGTTTTTTCTCCTATGGTGTCCTTTGTTCCTAAATCTGCATACCAACCAGAAAGATGCCCTTTGATGCGGTCAAATGCCAATTCCGGCAGCTTTTGCTCCAGGAAAAGGGAAACCTTTTCTGTCACATCTTCTTCATATCCTCCGATCAACAGGCTTTCCCCATTCACCGCAGAAAAATAAAGTCCGAATATATTTTCGTCCAAATCTCCTTCCGCTTCTATAAAGTCCTCAAAATCTGCCTTGCCCTCTATCATCAGCATTTCATTTACCGCCCGCGGATACGTTTTATAAATTTCCATATAGTTTTTGCTCTCAAAAAGCGCGTGAATGGCTTTCTTTTCTTCGCTGTTCATTCCGTCTCCTCCCTTCTGTCTGTTTTGATCGTATCATAAAAGCCTGTCCGCATCAATGCGGGTTCGGAAAGAAAACATGGGACAAGCCTTGTCCGCATTTCCGTCCATATGCTATAATGGCAGAAAACGGCACAGGAGGACACCTCATGAAACAGACACTCGTCATCGGCTCCGCCGTAACGGACGTTATCATAAACATTGACCATCTGCCACACACAGGCGAAGACATTCATATCAGCAGCCAGAGCCGCTCCCTTGGCGGCTGCGCCTGCATCGTTTCGGATATTCTGCGTCATTCCGGCGCGGCGTACAGCCTCTGCACCGCAATCGGCGGCGGGCTTTACGGCAGCTTTGTGGAACAGGAATTAAAAAAACGCGGCGTTCCGATTTATGTACGCCGTCCCGATGCAGAAAACGGCTGCTGTTACTGCATGGTGGAAACGGGCGGGGAACGGACATTTATCGTAGACCACGGTATAGAATATACCTTTTACGAAAATTATCTGGAAAACATCGACACTGCCGCAATCGACAGCGTATACATTTGCGGGCTGGAAATCGAAGAATACACCGGCATGAATATGATTGCGTATCTGGAAAAACACCCTGCATACACCGTTTACTTTGCGCCGGGTGCAAGAATTCTGCAAATCCAGCCGGAACGCATGAAAAGGATTTTTGCGCTGCACCCAATCCTGCATATGAATGAGGAAGAAAGCCTTTCGTATACAAAAAAAGCCTCTGTGCAGGAGGCGGCGCGCGCGCTTTGGCAGGAAACGCAGAACGCCGTTATCATCACGCTGGGCGCAGAAGGGGCGTACTGCTTTGACGGCAGGGAGGATATTTTCGCGCCGCCCGTCCCCGCAAAAGTAACGGATACCATCGGCGCGGGAGATTCGCACATGGGGGCAGTCATAGCCGCGCGGCGGTTCGGGCTGGGCTTTGCGGACGCGCTTACCGCCGCGAACCATATTTCTTCGGCTGTTGTCGCGGAGCAGGGCGGCCTGCTGGATACAGAGGCGTTCCGGCGCGCCGTTGCCGCCATGCAGGAGGGGATACGGGCAAGGTTTTCTCAGGCAATGTCGTCACAGGTGTCTGCACACGCCTTTCCGGCAAAATTATGCTCGAAAATATGTATACATGACTCATGACGACACCGCCTAACCCCCCTGAGGCCCCGCCTCCAAATCTCCGCAATCTTTACTTCGAGAAACTGCTTTTTCCGGACTGAAAAACCATCAGCCGTATAAAATGAACTGCCCCAGTAAAAACGGACAATAGACAAAAGGCCCCCTGTGTAGGATAAT
>CAJTQX010000069.1 GCA_910578425.1 uncultured Anaerotignum sp. | reverse complement strand
TCCCGAAAAACGGCGGTGAGGGCGAGTGAAAAGCGCGGAATACTGGGCGAAGCGTATGGAGCGGCTGAATGAGAACCTGATGCAGAAAGCGGACGCAGTTCTGCCGGAGCTGGAAAAGGCGTACCTGCGGGCGGAGGAAAGCATTTGCAGGGAGATAGAAGCGTTTTACCAGCGATATGCGGGACAGGAAGGAATCACGCTTGCAGAGGCGAAACGCCTGCTTTCCCCATCGGAACGGAAACGTTTTGGGCTGACGCTGGAGGAATACATAAAAATCGGGGAGCGCGTGCCGATCGACCCCTATTGGCAGGGCGTGCTGGAGAGGACTTCGGTCAGCGCGCGGGTTTCGCGGCTGGAGGCTTTGCGTTTGCAGATGCGCCGGCAGATTGAACTGCTGGAGGGCTGGAAGGATACGGCAGTGACGCGGACGCTGGGGGAAATATTCCAGGAATGCTTTTACCGGACTGGTTACGAGATACAGCGGGGGCTGGGCGTCGGGGCGGCATTTGCTACATTGGACGCTGAAAAAATCGGGAAAGTGCTGGCGAAGCCGTGGAGCCAGGACGGGAAGAACTTTTCCGCGCGGATATGGGGTGACGACAGGGGGAAGCTCCTGCATACGCTGGAAACGGCTGTGACAACGGGCATCATTACCGGCGGAAGCCCGCAAAAGGCCATCGACAGGGTACGGAAGGCTATGGGCAGCTCCCGCGCGGCGGCAGGGCGGCTCGTGCTGACCGAGGGCGCGGCGTTTGCGGCAATGGGCCGAAAGGAGTGCTATGAACGGCTGGGCGTGAAGCAGTTCGCGTTCCTTGCCACGCTGGACGCAAAGACCTGCGGCGTCTGCGCCGATATGGACGGTCATGTGTTCGATTTGGAGGACTATCAGATCGGCGTGACTGCGCCGCCATTGCACCCGAATGACCGCTGCACCACTGTGCCGTATTTTGACGATGGGTTTTCGGCGGAGGATATGCGCGCCGCAAGGGACGGGGACGGGAAGACGTACTATGTGCCTGCGGGTATGACGTATCAGAAGTGGAAAAAGACGTTTGTGGAAGGCGATACAGAGAGTTTGACTTTGGCCGCGGCAGGTGGTATTCTGGATGTACAGAATTTGTCGAAGGCTGGGGGGTCGGATGTGCGTTACGTTGGAAGGCTGGATAGGAGCATTTATCGCTGTGTGACGGAGGATATTGTGACGGATGAGGTTATTATCACGGATGAGAGGATTCAGCATATCAAGGACAGGCATCCGAATGATTATGAGCGGTATATGAAATACATTGAAAGCATTGTAGTTGAGCCGGATTATATTTTAGAGGCGAACAAACCGAATACAGCGTTTCTTTTGAAACATTTTGAGGAGGAAGGAGAGCATTTTGAACTGATATTAAGGCTGAAGGTATCACATGACCCGATAGAGTATAAAAATTCAGTCATAACATTTTTAAGGATAAAAGAGAAAAAATGGAACAGATATTTGAGAAACAAAACAATTCTTTACAAGCGCGAGTAATATTGTTATAATATGCATAGAATAGAGTTAGCTATTTGAGGTGGAAATTTCGTGTCGCCACGCGCCACATGCTTTGGCAATGGGCAAAAGAAATGCAGGGGAATGGCACGCCTGCCAAATAGCTGACTAGGGGCTATGGGGACATAGTCCCTATTCTTTAGGGCTTTGAGGTGGAAGATTTCGTACGGCCCACACGCCGCTGGTACCGACAGGGGAAACCCGAGAGATGCAGGAGAAGCGTACGCCTGCCAAAGCCTAATCTGAACCGGGGACAGGCTAAAGCCTGTTCCTTTTTTGTTGGAAAAAATCATTTAGACAGGAACGCCTATTTTGGGCGTTTTTTTCATGTCAAAAAACAAACGAAAGGAGAGAGGCGCATGAAAAAAGAGGATTTTCTCAATCTGGGGCTGACGGAGGAAGCGGCTGCCGCCGCGGCGGAGGCCAGCCGGAAGGAGCTGGAGGGCTATGTCCCGAAGGAACAGGCAGAGGCTTTGCAGGCGCAGCTTGCACAGCGCGACGCTGATATCGCGGGGCTGAAAAAGGCGGCGGGCAAGGACACGGAGTGGAAGGAGAAGTTTACCGCGCTGGAGGAAAAGTACACGCAGGAAAAGGAGGCCATGGCGAAACAGCTGGCGGACACGGCGAAAAACAACGCCGTCGACATGGCGATCCTGCAAGCGGGCGGCAGGAACGCCAAGGCGGTCAAGGCCCTGCTGGACATGGAAAAGGTTACGCTGAAGGAGGACGGCACGCTCGACGGGCTGGATCTGGACGCGCTGAAAAAGAGCGACGGTTACCTGTTTTCGGAGGAAACGACAAAGATCGTCGGGACAGGCGCGCAGGCCGGCACACAGGACGTGGACAGCGTGGCGGCGGCGTTTGAAGCGGCGGTCATGGGATAAGGTAAAGACCGTGGGGCGCTGCCCCACTTCCCCGCAAGCCCTTTGAAAAGGGCTTGACCCTAAACTTTATTTTCAACCGCGCAAATGCGCGGTTGGTAATGGGTCAAGGGACAACGTCCCTTGCAGGGGTATTGGGGACAGAGTCCCCAAGGTCTTTTAGGGTTTTCATTAGAAAAGGAGGAATCAAAATGCCAATCAACACACTGGAATACGCAAAGATTTTTTCGCAGGCGCTGGACAAGCAGATGCTCGCCGGGGCGACAAGCGGCTGGATGGAGGCGAACGCCGGGCAGGTGAAATACAGCGGTGGCAACGAGGTCAAGATACCGATGATCTCCACGAACGGGCTGGGCGATTACGACAGGGACGAAGGCTTCAAGCGCGGCGCGGTCACGCTCAGCTACCAGACGATGACGCTGACGCAGGACAGGGGCAGGACGTTCCACCTCGACGCGATGGACGTGGACGAAACGAACTTTGTCGCGGCGGCAGGGAACGTGATGGGCGAGTTCCAGCGGCTGCAGGTCATCCCTGAAATCGACGCCTACCGTTACAGCAGGATTGCCGCGCTGGCGGCAACGAAAAGCCGGACGTCCGCTCAGGATGTGACGGCGGAAAACGTGCTCTCGCTCCTGCTGGACGATATTGCCAAAATCAGGGACGAAATCGGCGGCACGGCGGAGCTGGTCATCACAATGTCCGGGCTGGTCACGCCGCTTTTGGATATGTCCAAGGAGATACAGAAAAAGCTGGACGTGGGCGATTTCAAGAAAGGCGAGGTCAGCATGAAGGTGAAAAGCCTGGACGGGTGCCCGATACTGCCCGTGCCTTCGGCGCGCATGAAAACGGCTTACACATTCTATGACGGCGAAACGACCGGGCAGGAGGCGGGCGGCTTCAAGCCCGCGGAGGGCGCGAAGGCCATCAACTGGATCATCATGCCACGGAACGTGCCGATCGCGGTGTCCAAGACGGACGTGACGCGCATTTTTGACCCGATGACGAACCAGCAGGCGCATGCGTGGAAGATTGACTATCGGAAATACCACGACCTGTGGATACCGGCGAATAAATTCAACGCGATCATGGTGAACATGGAAAAAGCGGCGCAGGCGGCGCCGCCGAAACAGGAGGGGGAATCGTGATGGGATACAGGCTGAGGCTGCTGAACGTGGTCAAGGAAACGGATTCGGCGGAGAAAAGGGACGCCTTGATTGCGCAGGGATATGAATTGATGGAGGATGCGCAAAAATCCGGGAAGCTGCCGGAAGAAATGACCTTGCCGGAACTGAAACGCTATGCCGAGGAAAACGGCATTGACATTTCCGGGCTGAAAACGAAAAAGGAAATCATGGAGGCAATCCGCGCGGCGGAAGATACGGACGACGGGGGCGAATACGATGCGGACGACGAAGGAACAGGCGGAGCTGCTGGATAAGCTCTTGGGCGGCGGCATTGACCCGGAGCTCCTGCTATTCGCGCTGGAACGCGGGCGGGAGCTGATACTGAATTACTGCCGCCTGAAGGAGCTGCCCGCGGGGCTGGAAAGCACCCTGTTATCACTCTGCGTGGACATCTACCGCGCGGAACAGCCGGGGAAGGCACAGGCATTGGGCGCGGTCAAGGGCATCACGGAGGGCGACGTTTCGGTTTCCTATGGTTCTGCTGCATCGGCGGCGGAAAACGGCGGCACGGCGTTCCTCAAGGATTACACGAAAACGCTGGACAGGTACCGGAAGGCGGGGTGGTGACATGCTGGCAGGGATGCGTGCGGCGGTGGAAACGCTGTACAGCGGGCGGATGGACGTGGTGGAATACTTGCCCGTGGAGGATGAGAAAACAGGCATCACGGCGCACCAGGAGGTGACTGTGCTGGAAAATGTCCCCTGCCGCCTGTCCTATGGCAAAGCGGCGGCGGCAACAGGCGGGAACGCCGCGGAAAACGTGCAGGAGATCAGGGTATATTTTGCACCCGATATTTCTATCCGACCGGGGAGCAAGCTGGTGGTGCGGCAAAACGGCATGGAGGCGGCGTACAAGGCCAGCGGCGTGCCGCGGCGGTATGCCAGCCACAACGAGGTGGCGCTGGAATACTTTGAGAGGTGGACGTAAATGGCAGGCTGGGGGCAATGTGAATTTTCGGAGCTGCGGCAGCTGGCGGAACGGATGGACGGTTTGCAGGCGCATATGGAGGAAATCTCAACGGCGATGGTGAAGGAGCTTGCACAGCGCATGCTGGACAAGGTGACGAAGCGCACGCCGGTCGGGAAAAAGCCGGATTTCGAAGGGGAACGGACGGTAAAGGTGCAGGGTGCGCAAAGGCGGGTGCAGTATCGGACGCGGGGCGGTGAAATGCGGTTCCGCACACAGCGCGGGCGCAGCGTGACGATGCTGACCCGGCGGGGCGCGGACTATGAGCGGTATTGGAGCGGGTATGTCGGCGGGAACCTGCGGCGGAGCTGGCAGGTCGGGAACGTTGTGCGGGGGGGGGACGCGTTTGAGATCGAGGTATTTAATACGGCGGAGTATGCGTCCTATGTGGAGTACGGGCACAGGCAGCGGCCAGGGCGGTACGTCCCCGCGCTGGGGAAGCGGCTGAAAAACGGCTGGGCCAAGGGGCGGTTCATGC
>CAJTQX010000068.1 GCA_910578425.1 uncultured Anaerotignum sp. | reverse complement strand
TCGTCAGGTTCTGGAACATCTCACCGCCTGTGCCGATGACCTCGCCCATGTATTCATGCCGGTACTGGTCCGGCTTCGTGTCCCTGAGATGCTCCGCCTCCACGATAAACTGCTCGCCCAGCCATTCCGGCGGCACGCCGAGGTATGTGCTGTGATGCACCAGCTTGTCCGGCCGTTCCTCCAGCATCTCGGCGTTGACCCAGCTCCGCTGGCTTTTCGGCGGATTGAACGAATAGAACACAAAGAAACGGTCGCCGCCGCGCATCAGGGACTGGTTGATGTTCCGTATTTCCTCCATGCCGCCGAACTCATCGACCTCCTCATACCAGAGGTATTTGCAGTAGCCCCTGCGGAACTTCGTGGACTTTATCTTTTTGGGCTCATCAGCCCCGCGGAAAATGATCCGCTGGCCCGTTGGGATATATTCCAGTTCCAGAGGGCTGCGCTTTTCCCGCCAGAGGCTGTCAACGCCCAGAGCGGAGATCGCCCACTGCAGCTGTTCAAAAACACTGTCCTTCAGGTTGACGCCCACCTTCCGCAGTGCCATGCCGTTTGCGGCAGGGTCACGCATCACGCCCAGTATCAGCTGCAAAGAGATAAAAGAGGATTTCGTGCTGCCGCGTCCGCCCTTCAGCCAGTAATGGGTGTGGCCCGCCCGTTCAATATCCCCGCATACCTCGGTAAAGGACGGGGCTGTCAGCCTTTCCACCGTCTGCCGAGGCACAACTGTTTTTTCCTCTTTCCGTTTATGAAAATCCGTTTTGAAATCACATACAAAGCCCATTTAATACTTCTCCCTGCTCAATATCAGGACCGCAAACTCATGCTCCCGCCGCATTGTTTCGGCATTCACCGTTGTGTAACGGCGGTTCTTCCTGTCCCATTCCCGCTGGTACTCCTTGCGCTTCCGCCTGTTTTTTTCCTTCCGCCGCTCCCGTTCCGCCGTATAGCCCGGGAGCGTGCGCAAATAAAAAGACAGGGTCTTTCCGGATACCCCTGTCAACGCTGAAATTTCCACAAGGCTTTTCCCCTGTCCAAAGAACAGGCTTGCCGCTTCCTGTTTCCAGTCTGTTTTTTTCATAGCACCACTTCCTTTATAGCCGCCCCTGCGGCTGTGCGGCAGGCTTTGCCTGCTTCCCTTTTTTGTCGGGTTGTTTTTGGGCGCAGAAGGGCTATGCAGGGATGTCACCTCCACGGTCTTCCCAGACCCCCTTCAATTCTTTTCAAACCGCCTTCAATTTCGTTTCAACACTTTTTCCCGATAGAATACCCGCCCGCCTCTCCAAACGCCTTACAACACGCCACAGAGCTATTTCCTGCCGTCCGCCTCCATCTTCGCTTCTACAGTGTCCGCAATCTGTAAAATCGCGTTCGCAATGTCAGGGTGTTCCGCGCCAATCTCCGAAAAGACCTGCTCCTTCAGCAGCCTTAACGCCTGCCGTACCTCTCCCGCCGCTTTCCTGGAATCAATCTTCAGCTTTTCGTTGGACACCTGCGCCCTTTGCAGCGTTGCAATGGATTTCGCCAGCTTCGCTGTTTCCTCGGGACTGCTGTCCTCAGAAATCAATGCCTCCATAATCATCTGACTGATCAGCGCGTTGTTCGCCTCATGCAGCTCCATTGTCGGCCTGTCCGGGTTATCCTCCGCAAGGCTCTGCGCAAACTCCTTCGCCATGCGTACAGATTCAAACTTTGCCAAAAACGGCCTGCCGTACCGCGCGACCGAGGATAAATGCACATCATGCCCCATCTTTTTCAGGTACTCCGAAATTTCCTCATAGGTATAGCCCTCCAGCAGCTTCGCCTCCACCGCTTTCCGCAGCGTATCCGGCAGGCGGTCTATTTTCCCGTGGCTCCTGTTCTTGCCCATCCGCCCGCCTCCTTACAACTGCACGCCGTCCGCCGCCGCGTTCCCGTCCAGCACGTCAGTTCCCAGCGGCGTGATCTTCGCCAGCGTCCGGCGGATGCCCAGCACGTCATTGTGGATTTCCTCCAGCTCCAGCAGGCCCTTCCCCTGCAAATACCCGCAGGCTCTGCGGATTTCTTCCGCTGAAGCCTGCCAGCCCTCGCGTTTCAATGCGCCCAGTACGACCTCAAGCTCCGCGCCTAAAGGCTGGGCCGCCTCACAGATACGCAGGATGTTCCCGCGCAGTACCATCTTTTCCGTTGTTTCCACCAGCTTTTCAGACATCCAGACTCACCCCCACATCTTCTGTGTCGCCCTCCGCCAGATTGATGCCCAGCGGCGTCAGCACGATATCGCTGTCCCAATATTCCTCCTCATTACCCGTAAAGGCAATATAGCCTTTGCCCTCCAGATAATAGATTGCTTTTCGGATTTCCGTTTCCGGATTGTAGTCCTTATACCGCAGCAGCTTACGGATCGTCCCCACCGTTACCGCCTGCGGGTAGAGGTTATACAGGTTTTCCAGTATATCCGCCCGCAGCTTCTTCGCCTTCAAAATTTCCACTTTTGTATCCAAATCAAATCCCTCCCGTTTTTCCATCTTTCCTTTATGACAGGAAACCGCCGCAGGCAGCCGCATGATCGACCCTTTCCCTGATCTGCGCCGTTTCCCGTTTGATCTCGCTCATCGCCTCTGAAATCTCCCGCATCGTGCCGGAAAAGGATTCGATACTGTTCAGCAACGCCTGCTCCCGCCTTGCGGCTTCCTCCTTCAAAATGCGCTCCCGCTTTTCCGCCTCTCCCAGTATCAGCTCCTCCCGCCGCAGGTTTTCCGCTGTCAGGATATCCTCCCGCCGCTGAAACTCCGCCTCCTGCTTCTGCAGTTCCTTTTTATGGCGTTCCTCGCGCTCCTCGTTCATGCGCAGGAAATCCTGATATAACTCCTCCTCTTTTTCCTGCTGTTTCTTACTTGCCAGAATATAGAAAACCGCCGCTCCGGCCATAAAAATCCCAGTTATCAAAGCATAGCCCATCCATACACCCCCAATGATAAAGACCTTGGGGCTTTGCCCCAAGCCCCACAAGGGCTTTCAGCCCTTGACCCAATTTTTCCATCACATAAAAATGCTGATAAGGATTGCTCCTTACCAGCATTCTACAACATATTCTCTGCCAAGTCCGTATGACAGTGTCAGAAGTTTCTGTCAAAAAGTGTGATCTGCCCATCTAAGGGTTTTAACTTTTCCGCCTTCAAAAGCCCGCTCACCAGCCGGTAAACCGTTCGTTCCGATACATCGTACTTCCTTGCCAGCTGCCGGACGTTGCTGCCGTTAAATTCCCGAATGATCGCGGCATATTTCTGGCTTTTCAGCAGGTCGTCAATTTTCGGGATATAGATCGCCGCGCCGCCGTAAGCCTCCGCAAGGCGGATCAGGTTTTCCACCCCTATGACCTCCGCATACTCCCGGTGCTGTTCCTTCAGCTCCTCTATGCGGATTTTTTCGTTCCTGCCCACAGCGGCACCTCCTCCCGTCCAACATCGTCTGAATGCCGTTTCAATCCTGCCGGGCTTTTTTGCCCGCGTGCCTGTCCTTCTCCACGATCGCTTTCAGCCCTTCTATCATCTTTCCTGCCTCCTGGACCGTCAGCCATTTCACAGCATACTTTTTATAGTTCCGCAGGGCAAATTCGTCCAGCTTCTTCGTGTCGGCACTGCCCTCCCTGTCTGTCCAGCCCAGCTCCTTTGCCAGCCCCAGCATATATTTCCACTGCCTGGGCGTGATTCCGCCTGCCGTAAACCCGCCGGAGGGGCCAAGCCCATCGATCACCCGCGCCGCCTCTTTCATGGTCAGGTCTTTCAGGCTCTCCCTGCCTGACAGCTGGCAGACATAGGCGTGCAGCATTTCATCATCCAGTCCGCGCTCCCTTGCCAGCGCATAAATGCGCCGGAGCTGGGCGGGCGTTTTCATCTTTCCCGTCATTACATCCCGCTCTTTTTCCATAGGCACCTCCTCTGTTCCTGATAATAAATCATGGATGATATGGGTCTGGCAGTGGGCGCCATGCTATACACCTTGCCTTATAGCCGCTTACATCCCCGCTCCAATGGCCATTCACATGGCAGCCAATCCCGTATGTCCGGCACATGGAATTATGTCCTCCATACCTGAAATATTCGTACCAAACAAGGACTTCTTGGAGATTTTCCGGCAGCCTGTCCTCAACCGCAATCCATCCGCCGCCCTCATCCCCCGCGGGCCATTCTTCATATATGTCATGGAAAAGCGTCGGGGAAAGCCGCCCGATGACCCTGCGCTCATCACGGACAACATAGTATCCCGCAGGCACCCTGAGTGGTTTTTCATGCGGGACACACAGGAAAAGCTCTGTCGGCGGAGCACCATGTTCCAGGGGCGCATAAAACAATATCCCTTTTTCAAACGCCTCCGCAGCCCATCTGGGGACGTAATACTCCCCGTCCGCGCCTTTCAGGTCGCCGTCATACCGGAACGCCTCTGCCGTTACCATCTTTTTGATGCATCTCATCCTTTATATCCATCCTTTCCGCTATCGCCCGTATTACGGGCACTGTCACGCCGTTCCCTGCCTGCTTATATAGCTGACTGTCGCTGTTCACCAGCGCGGCACGCTCAAAGTAAACGTCCTCCCAGCCCTGCAATCGGAAACACTCCCTCGGCGTCAGCCGCCGTATCGCCACATACCCGGCGGCTTCGCCGCTGGGGCAACGGGCTTCGCCCGTCACACAACAGCCGTATTTTTCACTCCATACCGCATAGGCAAAGCCGCCGTCCGGCAATCCAACCATCACACCAGCGTCATGCTTATTTGCCTTCAGACAGCGGCTGACGCCTTCCAGCGGTTCCCTGCCAAAGCCTTCGCCCGCGTTCAGATACAGCCCTTTGGCAAATAAGGGCACCGTCACCCCCTGGTTACACGAAGTGTCAAGTGTATTCGCGATCCCCCTGCCAACCCTGCCGCGCCTTGTTTTACTCCCTGGTGCCGCAAGGTTGACAGAATCGCCTATCCCTGCACCCGCATAGCCCTTTTTTGTCGCTTCTTTTATCTGTACCAGCAAGCCATGCCTATCCTTCGTAGTCAATGTATACGGCTCGCCGTCCTCTTTGAAGTACCGGCCTGTGTAGCCGCCTTTGGCGGCTACTGCAACAGTGGCAAAGCCGCTGTACGTCTGCCGCTTTTTCAGCTTGTCCGGCGTAAGCACAGGGACAGCAACGCCGCTCGTTTCTCCCTTTCTGCCGCATACTCCTTTATTATACCTTGCCTGCAAACTGGACGCCGTTTCCGAAACATCAAGCCCCGCCCCATAGCTCATATCGCAGAACGTGGGCAGAATAAGCAACCACCAGACAATCTGGTGGTTTTTCTTATGCGGGCAAAGCCCTCTGTTCCTTGCGTAATGCGTA
>CAJTQX010000067.1 GCA_910578425.1 uncultured Anaerotignum sp. | reverse complement strand
ATTATCCTACACAGGGGGCCTTTTGTCTATTGTCCGTTTTTACTGGGGCAGTTCAATCTGCAAATGTTTCAGGGGTTTCTTTTTTCAGAATACGAATTTTATTCCAATTCTACAGTATTTCAGCCAAGTCTCCTGCGCATCTGCTCTGGATTATCGGCATATTCCAGAGCCGTTTCCGATGAAATCAGCCCAGCCTGATACAGTCCCAGTATCGACTGATCCATGGAAATCATGCCCTCCGCCTTTCCGGCAGCAATCGCGTTGTCAATCTGATGCGTCTTATTTTCCCGCACAAGGCTGCGGATGGCGTTGTTCATATGCATGACCTCAAATGCCGGAATCATCTCGCCCTGCTTGCCCGGCAGCAGCTGCTGAGAAACTACCGTATGCAGAACCATACTCAGTTGTATCCGCACCTGCTCCTGCTGGCCGCTCGGGAAGGTATCCACAATACGGTCTATTGTATTCACTGCGCCTTTTGTATGCAGCGTGGCAATCAGAAGATGCCCCGTTTCCGCCGCGCTCATTGCGGTATGAATGGTTTCCTGATCGCGCATTTCGCCCAGAAGTATGACGTCCGGAGCCTGCCGCAGACAAGCACGCAGTGCAGAAAGGTAATCCGCTGTATCAATTCGTATTTCCCTCTGGCTGACAATGCTTTTCTGATTGCGGTGCAGATATTCAATAGGGTCTTCCAGCGTGATGATATGGCAGTCCTTCGTGCGGTTTACGCGGTCAATCAGACACGCCTGTGTAGTCGATTTCCCGCTGCCCGCCGTTCCGGTAATCAGCACCATGCCATGACCCACTTCCGCCAGCTTCATAACTTCCTCCGGAATATGCAGACTTTCCCATTCCGGTATATCAAACGCCACAACACGCACAACCGCCGCCATAGAGCCTCTCTGCCGGTACGCGTTCACGCGGAACCGCGCCATTCCGGCAATGGCAAACGAAAAATCATCATCTCCCGTAGCGTAAAAATTATCCATATCGCGCTTTGCCGCACTGTATATCCCGCACACACATTCCTCTGCCTCCTGCGGGGAAAGCTTTCCTTCGCTGATGGGCCTCATTCGCCTGTCCAGCTTTTCGCAGACATGACCGCCTGCCACAAAAAACAAATCGGACGCGCCGTCGTCAGCGGCCTGTTTCAGGTATTCCATCCATTTTTCCATACCGTTTCCTCCGTCAAAATTCTGTTCCGTCCCAAACTTCCAGAGTATTGTCGCTTTCCCATTCTCCTGTCGGAACCGTCTGCCAGCGCAGTACAGTATAGTCAGAGCCTTCCAGCCGCACGCTGACCTTCAGCGCGCGCGTATCCGAAAGCGGGCAGGAATAGGAATATACCCCATCGGAAACCGTCACGCCCTCCGGCATTTCGCCTGCCCGCAGGCATGTCAGAATCTCCTGCGCTTCGCAGTCCGCCGCATAATATTCCTCTACTGAGCGCGCCGAAGCGTCAGCCAGACGAATATCCGCACGCACAGTAGAAAGGCACAGCAAAGCGAACACCGTCAGACAGAGCACCGCGAACGCCGCCAGAAGGGATATCCCGCCGACAGCGGGCGGGGAAAAGCGTTTCTGTTTCTCACGTTCCATCCTGCACCTCCTCTTCTGCCGCCAGATCCTCCTGCCATGCAACCGTCACCTGGAACAGCGGCTCAGCCGGTGCAGCGCAAGGCTCCAACGTAACCAGAGCCATGCCAAGACCATATTGCTCACCGTGGATTTCCTCCACTTTCAATACATAGTGGACTTCTTCCGTTTCGCCTGGATTCCAGTTTTCATCATAGGCCAGGTTAAAATGCCCGTCGGAGCAGTTTACTCCAAGAAGTTTTGCGGCTTCCTCCACGCCGCCGCAGTGGCGCACCGTTTCCGCCATCTCCTGCACAAGCGTCACCGCTCTGTCCCTGTCGTGGCTGCGTCCGGACATCTGGTCAGACTTCACAAAAGCCTGCAAACAAAGAGCCGCCGCCAGCGCGAATACCAGAAGCATTACCATCTGTTCCATCAAAATAAGCGGTATTTTGCTTTTCATGCGCCGCCCCCCTTTCCGCTGCGGAGGGAAAGACGGAGTACATCCTCCGTCCCATCGGCGCCTTCAATAACAGCAGTCAACAGACCATCCTCCAGAGAAAGTTGCAGCCCTTCCATTTCCAGAAGGCGTTCGCCGTCCTGCGGCTCCAGTTCCGCATCCACGCCGCAGTAAAGCTCCATCAGCCAGCCGTCATAGCAGTAAACCAGCGTATGATAACCGGCGTCCTCCGCAAGCGTCAGCGCGTTTCCATCTCCAAACGGCTCCACTTTTATACCGTTCAGTCTGTCCGCCTGCCGCACGCGCGCCGCAATATACTGCGCGCATGTCCGCCGCTGGTATGCCTGCTGGTCCCTTTCCGTCAGCCTCCGGTAGGCATTCGCGCCAGTCAGCAGAACCATCAGCACGCATACGGCGAATATGCCGAACAGCAGCAATGCCGCCAGCCCGTCTATATGATGTTGCGTCGTCCTTTTTTTCATGGCGTATTCTCCAAAACCGTAATATCCGGCATCAGGTTCTCCGCAAACACATCATAGCGGACAGTATACCGTCCTTCGTCCACCTGTATGCCGTAATGTTCCTTTAAGTATTCCAGATCCGATGGATAACGTCCTTCTGCGGCATAGCATGCCACGCAGCCCCGCCGCACAGCCTCCTCCAACTGCCGCATATCCTCCTCCGCGCGGCCGCTTTCCAGCCCGTCAAGGGCAACGGAAAAGCAGAACAGGGCCGCAGCGGCAATAACAGGCGGCAGTATCCATCCGGATATAGTCATCAAACCTATTTTCTTTTTCATGCACTCACCCTATCGCCGCCATAATATGCATCAGCGGCAGCATAACAGACAACAGAATCAGCCCGACCAGAATAGAAGAAATCAGCACCAGCGCAGGCTCCACGCGGCTTACCAGCGCGTCCAGCGAAGCCTCTCCGTCCTCCGTCAGCTTCTGCGCAATGCGGCTCATGGAAACATCGCCTGCACCGCTTTTCTGCCCCAGTTCCAATAAACGGCACTGGTTCGCGGGCAGCATGCCGCTTGCTTTCATTGCCGCGCCAAGGCTTTCGCCCTGCTCCAGCCGCGCCTGACAATCCAGACAGCGTTCCTTTGCCGCATGTTCTTCCAGCCTTGCCGCAAGTGCAACAGCCTCTTCAGGCGGCAGTCCGCTTGCCATGCCCATAGCCATTGCCTGCGAAACACGCGCCGCGCTCAGCTTCCGCGCAACGCCCTTATCTCCGAAATGTTTTCCCCAGAAAGACACAACCTTTGTCCGCAGAGATTCCACAAGCGAAAACAATGCCACACAAACCGCCGCAATCACAAGAATCACCCACACTACGGGCATCGCCTGATCCAGCCAGCGGCCCAGAACGAGCAGACCGCCCGCCGCACCTGTCAGCCGCCCGCCCAGAGAAGCGTAAACATCGTCAAATATCGGCAGCACCTTTACAAGAAGCACACCGATTACCACCAGCATCAACGCCAGCATGACAGCGGGATAGAGCAGCGCGCTGCGCACACGCCGCGCTGTCCGAACACGTTCCTCATAGTAATTCGCCAGTGCAGACAGAGCCTCCTCTGTTCGGCCTGTCCTTTCGCCTACCTCCACAAGCCCGCAAAGATAAACCGGAAAACGCCCCGTATCCCGCATGACTGCTGAAAGCGTTGCGCCCATGTCAGTCTGTTCCATCATGCCGGAAAGCATCTCCCTGTATTCCGGATTTTCCTCCGCCAGCAGACACAGCGCATCGCTTACGCCGACCCCTGCACGCATCAGGAGAGAAAGCTCCAGACAGATTGCAGATAATTCTTCATTGGAAATCTTTGTATTCATGATTCACCTCAAGAACTCAGTATACATATTTCTGCGTATAGTTTTTCCCATCGCCGATATACTTCATGATAGCATCGCTGGCACCGCCGGAAGATGCAAACGTCGGGTCCATACGCTGCCATGCTGTCCCGTCAAAATAAATTACACCGTCAATCCAGCCTGTTTCTTCTGTCCAGACGTTAATCCACGCATGGTATACTGTACCGGCATAGCCGACAACCAGCTTACAGGGTACTCCCTGGCTGCGCAGCATACCCGTCATCAATGCGGCATAGTCAAAGCAGATGCCTTTTTTCGACGCAAGCACGTTGTCCAGAACGGGCAGATAGCCGCTCTGTACGGAAGATGCCTTCGCTTTGTCATATGTCAGATTTGCTACAACATAGTCATAGATTTTTCCTACTTTTTGCAGCGGATCGCTTACGCCGCCAGCCAATTCTGCCGCCTTCTGCACAGTCTGCTTTGCAACGCCATAATCTACATACTGATTGGGGCGGATAAACGGCGCAAATTCATCACTCAGTTTCACCTGGAAGGATTCGGAGAGCACAACAGCATATTTGCTTGCGGTTGTGTTTTCCAGAACCGTTGTCTTGTAGGAACCGTTGCCGTCAGAAAGCGGGAATGTCGCCCACTGTCCTGCCTTCAGGTCATAAGTATACGTTGTGGAAGGGCCGGCAACCTGCACTTTCAGGCGTTTGCCTGTTGCCCCTGTAAAGTTAACCATAACATAGCCATCGCTAATGTTGGAATAATCAATGACGGCTCTGTCATTCTTTTTGACCGTTGTACCCGAAGCCTGAGGCATCAAAATTGTGCCCAGTGCCGCAGGAGACGCTGCCAAAGCAACTGCTTCGTCCTCCAGTTCGATTTCCTCCATTGTAACTTGTTCGGTATAGACTGCTTCTGTATCTGTATCATTCAACGCAGCCTTTTCCGCGTTCTGTGCGCAGCCCGCGAACAGAACGGCCGCCAAAGCCAGCGGCAAAATCCTTCTTTTCTGCATGAAAACATTCTCCTTTCTATCAAATCATAATACGCCCTATATTATATTCCATTTCGTTCCATAGTTCAATATCCAACCTTAAATCTGTAATCAATTATTAATATTTCTATCCGTTTTCCGCCGCCCTTCCGGGCAGAAAAGCCGAACTCTTTCCCTGCCTCGGCTTTTACGTCCAGCATACAGAAAAAATTGTCCTTTTCCCGCGGACGTTTATTTGTTTGATATCCCTGCTGTTTTTCTGAAACTCAGCGCAAACGCACCATAGTCCGCCAAAAGCAATGCTCCAGATTCGACAGCAGGGACATTGCCTGTATGGGGCACATTCTCCTCTGCAATATTCACGATATCCATCTCCCCCGCAAGAAACACCTCTGCGTTGGCCATCTCAATATCTCAGGCAGTGGCAGAATGTTTTTATGAAAATTCTGAAAAAACAGATTGACAGCCTTAATTGGTTATGGTAAACTTCATCCAAAGGTTAGTTGCAGCTAATACTGTTGTGGAATCAGGGTGAAAGGAATATATTGTAATTCCTTTATTCCGGCAGACATAAAATGGAAAAAAGAAAATGTAGAGTTACAATACATATTGGACAACAAGGAAAGAAAAAGCTAGAAGGATGA
>CAJTQX010000066.1 GCA_910578425.1 uncultured Anaerotignum sp. | reverse complement strand
ATTGCATATGGTTAGCCATATTAGAGTAGTATACACCTAGAGGTGACATTATAATATGGATAATATTGAAAAACTAAATTCCATATCGTATAATGAAATTGTATATACGATTGGAGGAACTAAGATGGACAGAATTATTCAGAGTATGGTTGATTCTTTTAAAATAAATCAGAATCTAGAAATTAAAGATAATTCATTACAGTTTGAATTTTTTTCTTATTATTGTGTTGTAAACAGTGTATATGGTATGAATGATTTTGATTTAGAGGATATTACCACAGGAAAAGCTACGCAAGGAATTGATGGGATTGCGATTGTAGTAAATCAGAAATTATAGCAGTTCAATATAATACTGCACCTGCTTGACACATGGTTTATGATAGAAGCAAGAGGTGATCATTATGTTGCATAACGAAGCACGGAAATTACTGATTGACGCCTGGAACAAAACCCACAATGCAAAGGAAGTTGCCGAATGTTTTTCTGTGGATACCAGCACTGTCTACTGTCTGGAAAAAAGAATGAGGGAAACAGGTTCAGTAGAAACCAGGATTTCCCAGTGCGGGAGAAAACCTGCCCTGAGCCAGGAAGATATCCAGAATATTGACCAGCTGATACAGGTACAACCAGATATCACGATTCACGAAGCATCAGAAAGGCTCCGGTTGCATGTAAGCGATGAGACCGTCCGGAAAGCTGTCCTGAAACCTGGTTATGTTTATAAAAAGAAGTCCATCCACGCTTCGGAACAGGAACGTCCCCGATGTCAGAGAGAAAAGAGAAGCCTGGAAAAAGCATATGTTGGAGAACGATGTAAATTTATTGGATTGCAATAGTCTGCTATCAAAAACAATTTTGTTTTTTTCATTTCCAATCATTTTTATTTTGCTACACAAGGGGATTCAAATCGCTTGAAAGAGTTCAAACTGCATTTCAGAATATCGTCTAACCATAGCGGTGCACTTGGCGGATTTCCATACGCATGCATCTATGGTTGAATCGGCACTTTTAATCTTTATTTTGGGGAAATTGCAGGAATGAAAAACTTTTTTTGAAGAAAGCTAATAAAAAGGAGATGAACAAGCGATGAATCGTCTGAAATATGAAAAATCACCATATTTATTGCAGCATGCAAATAATCCAGTGGATTGGTTTGCCTGGAAGGAGGAAGCCTTTGCAAAAGCAAAGCAGGAGGATAAGCCTGTCTTCCTCAGTATTGGCTATTCCACCTGCCATTGGTGCCATGTGATGGAAAAGGAATCCTTTGAGGATACGGAGGTGGCTGTGCTTCTGAACAGAAGTTTTATTTCTATCAAGGTTGACAGAGAGGAACGTCCCGATGTGGATACCGTATATATGAACGTGTGCCAGATGCTGACAGGCTCTGGCGGATGGCCGCTGACCATCCTCATGACGCCGGAACAAAAGCCTTTCTATGCAGGGACTTATTTCCCAAAATGGAGCAGATACGGCATGCCCGGGCTGATGGAAATATTGACACAGGCAGAAATGTTATGGAAAAATGACAGGAAAAAGCTATTGGGGACAGGGGAAAAAATTACAGGGCTTCTGCAAAGGGAGGGCCATGCGCCGCAAGGGCAGCCAACGCAGGCATTGCTGCAAAAAGGGGCGGCAGAATTGTTGCAGCGTTTTGATGAAGAATGGGGCGGCTTCGGAACGGCCCCCAAATTTCCTACGCCGCATAATCTGCTGTTTTTGCTGCGTTATGGCAAGGCGGAGAGAGATGAAACCGCGCTTTTGGCAGCAGAAAAAACACTGGACTGCATGGCTATGGGCGGCATGTTCGACCATATTGGCGGGGGCTTTTCCCGCTATTCCACAGATGAAAAATGGCTGGCACCCCATTTTGAAAAAACACTCTATGATAACGCCTTGCTCGCCTACACCTATTTGGAAGGATATCGGCAAACGGGGCGGCGTTTTTATCGAATCATTGCAGAGAAAACGTTGGATTATATTTTGCGGGAACTGACCAATTTGGAAGGCGGCTTTTTTTGCGGGCAGGATGCGGACAGCGAGGGCGTTGAAGGGAAATATTATGTTTTTACGCCGCAGGAGATACAGGAAGTCTTGGGAAAGGATGCGGAAGAATTCTGCCATTATTTCCATATCAGGAAAGGAGGGAATTTTGATGGCAGATCCATCCCCAACCGGCTGGGAGAAAGCCCCCTGGATGAGCGGGATGAGGCCATGGAGGAGCTTTGCCGGACAGTATATGGCTATCGGAAAAAACGAACTGTTTTGCATCGGGATGATAAGATTTTAACAGCATGGAACGGGTTGGCGATTGCAGCCTTTGCCAAAGCGGGCTTTTTACTCGGGAATGCAGCCTATCTGGCTGCCGCAGAAAAAGCGGCGGCGTTTATAGAAAAGCGGCTTACGGATGAAAACGGGCGGCTTTATCTCAGATTTCGGGAAGGAGATGTTGCCCATCAGGGGCAGTTGAATGAATACGCTTTCTATGCTTTTGGGCTGTTAGGGCTATATGAAGCAACTTTTCAATTGTCCTATCTGGAACGGGCGGCGCAACTGGCTGAAAATATCCTGAAATGGTTTGCGGCAGAGAAGGGGGGATTTTATTTTTCTGCCAAAGACGGGGAACAATTGATCCAACGCCCGAAGGAAGTCTATGACGGGGCACTGCCTTCTGGCAATTCCATGACAGGATATATATTTACCAGGCTGGCAGCCCTGACGGCGGAGCCGAAATGGCTGGCAGAGCAGGAGAAACAGCTTTCTTTCCTGGCAGGTGCTATGGAAGGAATGCCTTCCGGGCATTGCTTTGGGCTTTTTGCTATGGGAATGGTATTGTATCCTGTCATGGAATTGGTCTGCGTTTCAGCAGAGAAAAAGCCGTCCGAGGCATTTCTTGATTTTTTACGGGAAAATCAGGAAATGGGGCTTTCGGTATTGTGGAAAACCAAAGAAAATCAGGAGCGGCTGGAAAAACTCGCGCCTTTTACCGCAGCGTATCCCATCCCGGATACAGGAGAGGTTTATTATCTTTGTAGAGGACAGCATTGCCTTGCACCCCAAAAGGAATTGGAAAAATTGCGTGAGATGATGGCAGAATATGTATAAGCCTTCCGACTCCGTTCCTATCAAAGAAGGCTTCATTGATTGTACGATGATAGTAGGCCGCAAGTACAGACCGAAGGCTTGAAAAGGGAACATTGAATCTTGCCTGCTGCTGGTTTTGCGGGCTTGATTTCATGCAGAGAGCGATGGAAGAATGCCTGTTACCGGCGGCTGCATGAAATCTCAAAAGACTGGTAAACACGGTGTAAATAACCGGAGTTACCAGTCTTTCTATTTTCATTGCAGAAGACAATATATATAATAAACCCAGGCGATATCGTCGCGAGTCCGAGAAAAAATATTCCTGCCGTACGCGCTCATTTCTGCACCTTTCATTAGGACTGCGGATTTGACTCTGTGGGCTCCTGACTTTCAGTCAGGCATTCTCCCGCTGAACGATATCCCCATGAGGGAGAAAACAGGGGCGGCCGCCAAGAGTATTTTACTTCTGCGGTACGATATCCTCATGTATAACAACATTATATTATACCAGTTTTTTGGGAAATGTCCAGTGAGAACCGCATGAAAAACTTTAACGTGAACAGTATTTCGCAGCGATACGGTCAGATATTCCGAAAAACCCTCAAAATTAGAAAAACGAGCGGTTTTCTTATCAAATTTTCATGAAAAACGACTGTTTTTAAGTGGATTATTCGTAGAAATATGTGTCTGAAAAAGCGTAAAAAAGGCGTTAATTTTTAGGCTAATGCAATAAAATTTAGAAAAAATCGTTTGAAAAGAATTGTATAAAGTGATGTTTTTGGAGGAAAAGCAAAATACTTTACTAAAAAAGTGATATAAAAAAGTCTTGTTTTTTCTGGAAAAACAGTGTAAAATGATGTAGCTAAATTGATTTTGGATAGCTTTTCTTCAAAAAAGACTGAAAAAAATGTTTCTCCGTTTTTCGTGGGGAGCGGAGCCGTTTCAGAAGGGCTTTTTTGTGGGAAACATTCCGATTTCATGTACTATCTTTATTGTACTTATCTTTTACCGCCACAGAAAGCGTTCGGCTGAAATCCGAAAGGAGAAATGCGCTGGCGTGCAGGAAAAATTCCGGATTTTCAGAAATTCGACGCTGTGGCACTTTCATTCAATTACCTAGAGGAGGGAAAACATGGAAGCATTTAACGATTTTGTAAGCACCATCAACGGCTACGTGTGGGGCCCCGTCATGCTGGTTCTGCTGTTCGGCACACACGTATTCCTGACAATCCGCACAGGCGTGATTCAGAGAAAAACATTCACAGGCATAAAACTTTCCATCACACCGGATAAAGAGGCGTCCGGCGACGTTTCCGGCTTCGGCGCGCTGGCAACAGCTCTGGCGGCTACCATCGGTACAGGTAACATCGTAGGTGTTGCAACTGCTATCGGCATGGGCGGCCCTGGTGCAGTATTCTGGATGTGGCTGACAGGTCTTTTCGGTATGGCAACAAAATACGGCGAAGCCCTGCTGGCTATTAAATACAGAGTTAAAGCAAAAGACGGCTCCTTCATCGGCGGTCCTATGTATGCTCTGGAAAGAGGTCTGGGCCAGAAATGGCTGGGTATCATCTTCGCTCTGTTCACAGGTATTGCCTGCTTCGGTATCGGTAACATGACACAGGGCAACTCCATTGCGGAATCCGTAAACGGCACATTCGGCGTTCCCAAGATTGCAACAGGTATTGTGCTGATGATCATCACAGGTCTGGTTATTCTGGGCGGCGTTAAGTCTATCGCAAAGGTTTGCGAAAAGCTGATCCCCTTCATGGCGGGTCTGTACATTCTGGGCTGCGTAATCATTTGTATCCTGAATGCAAGCTATATCCCCGCAGCATTCGCGACTATCATCAAATCCGCATTCAACCCTGCAGCAGCAGGCGGCGGCTTTGTAGGCGCAGGCGTAGTTATGTGTATCCGTGCGGGTATCGCGCGTGGTCTGTTCACAAATGAATCCGGTCTTGGTTCCGCTCCTATCGTTGACGCGGCGGCTGCGACGAGAAACCCTTCCCGTCAGGCTCTGATTTCCATGTCCGGCGTATTCTGGGATACTATCGTTGTATGTCTGCTGACAGGTCTGGTTCTTGTTTCCGCTATCCTGAAAGACCCCGTTGGTCTGAATGGTTTGGAGGGTGCAAACCTGACTTCCGGCGCATTCAATGAGATCCCCGTTGTTGGCCCTGCGGTTCTGACATTTGGTCTGATCACATTCGCATGGTCCACAATCCTTGGCTGGAGCTACTACGGCGAAAGAGCATGGGTATACCTGTGCGGCACAAAGTCCATCATGCCTTTCCGTATTGCATGGACAATCGTTGTACTGGTTGGCTGCACAATCCAGTTGAAGGTTGTTTGGAACGTAGCTGATACACTGAACGCATGTATGGCATTCCCCAACTTGGTTGCCCTGCTGGGCCTGAGCGGCGTTATCGCATCCGAAACAAAGAAATATGTCTGGAGCAACAACCTGGACGGCTGGATGGACGACGAGGCTCCCATGGTGGACAAATAAGATATTTTCTGAAAAAATCCCACGAGGAAAAAGACGCCGCAAGGCGTCTTTTTTTATGGAATGATATCTGCATGAGAATAAAAAGAAAGCGCGTACCAGATGGTACACGCTTTTTCCGTGAGTGACATGATTCGAACACGCGACCTTCTGGTCCGTAGCCAGACGCTCTATCCAGCTGAGCTAACGGCGCATGTCCTGTCAGACAGCTCATACAATATACCACACATCTTTCCAAAAT
>CAJTQX010000065.1 GCA_910578425.1 uncultured Anaerotignum sp. | reverse complement strand
GCAGGCGGTACGGCAGGAATTTTTAACGAAAAAGCTGACAAAATTTGCCGGAAAGCGTGTGCAGACACTTGTGACCACACCGCCTGATGCAAAAGAAAGAAAAACAGGCACAGAACCGCGTTATGAATTTTCATACGCCGTCTGACCTGTTTCTCTATGGAACACAGAAGCGGCTAACGCACCTGCCTCCATTTTCTCCATTCCTATGCCGTTTTATGCGCGATCAGTATTCATCATTCTGAAACATGTCAATAATACTCAGCGTCAAAAGTGCCGCAGATACCGCAAGCGACACCGCGCTGACAACCAAACGAGATATCTTCATTTTCTTTCCCCTCCCTCTTTGAAAGTCTTGCAAAATTCCCCGGATTGGACTATCATAGAAACGGGGAAAGGGCTCCAAAACAGACCATGTTTTGCAGACTCCCCGCCGTTTGCAATATTTTATCATGTTCGCAGTAAGATGTAAAGACGAATACTCCGCGGTATTTGCGGCAACTGCCGTATTTTTCCGCTGGAATATATACAGGGTACATCCTCCCTGAGGAAATTTTATTAGACAGGAGTGTTTTTTTATGTTATTTGGAGTTTCCGCCGTATCGAAAGATCTGAATTTCCGCCAAAACACAATGTGCCAGAAATGCGGGAAATACAGCAGTGTTTCCGTTTACATGATGTATTCTACATTCAGCATTTTTGTCCCGCTTTTCAAATGGGGAAAGAAATATTACGCTGTTTCTGACTGCTGTGATATGGTCTTTTCCGTCAGTCCTGAAGCAGGGCAGGCCATTGAACGCGGCGAAGAAACACAGCTCTGGAAACAGGATATGCAAATTGTGGGACGCGCCTCCCACTGCCAGAAATGCGGTTTCCCCTTAACGCCAGGACAGCAGACCTGCCCGAAATGCCGCACAAAGCTGTAAAGGAAAACTCTCTGGATTTTCAGCAGAACGTGCTTTGTACTTACTTTTACTATCCAGCCAGGCGTTCTGCTCCGCCGCACAGCCCTGCGGCAGAGCGGGACGTCTGCATGCTTTCTCATTCCATTGCCCGCCGCATCCGCAGCAGCGTCTTTTTTTCGATGCGCGAAACCTGTACCTGTGATATGCCGATTTCCTTTGCCACATCCGCCTGAGTCCTGTCCTGAAAATAACGCATCAGTATAATCTGTCGTTCCTTTTCCTCTAATGTATCCATCGCTTCTTTCAG
This sequence comes from uncultured Anaerotignum sp., assembly GCA_910578425.1. Classification (GTDB taxonomy): domain Bacteria; phylum Bacillota; class Clostridia; order Lachnospirales; family Anaerotignaceae; genus Anaerotignum_A. Next base: position 5,147 of record CAJTQX010000065.1, on the reverse strand, counting down.
CGAAAGCCGGTCCAGCATTTTTTCATTCTCTGTGGTATCCGACAGCTTGTCTATCAGCCGCAGGGGGGCTTCCTCCCCGCCGCCCGCCGCCGCATACAGGCTTTCTACTTCCCGCCCTGCCTCCAGCGCGAGGACCACCTCCTCCGGTTCCACCTCCAAAGCCTCTGCCAGTTCCTGCATTGTCATCTCGCGGTTTTCTTCCAGCATTGCTTTCTCCTGCAGGCGTTTTGCCCGAAACGCCAGCTCCTTCAAACTCCGGCTGACCTTCACCGCCCCATCGTCCCGCAAAAAACGCCGAATCTCCCCCATCACCATCGGCACAGCATATGTCGAAAATTTCACATCAAAAGTAAAATCGAATTTCTCAATGCATTTCAACAGCCCGATCGCCCCGATCTGGTACAAATCCTCCTGCTCCGCTCCGCGCCCCTTGAACCGGCGCACAACACTCCATATCAGCCCTGAATTTTCCCGCAGCAGAGTATCTTTCGCCTCCTGATCGCCCTGCTGCGCCTTCTGAATGAGTGTAAATGTATGCTCCATTTCGCTCACCTCATTCTTCGGAGAGTGTTTTTTCCATATAAACCCTCGTGCCTTCGCCCACTACGCTCTCCACCCGCATATTTTCCATAAAGGTTTCCATAATCGTAAATCCCATACCGGAGCGTTCCAGTTCCGGCTTGGAGGTATACAGCGGTTCACGCGCCTGCGCAACGTCCTCAATACCGCGTCCCTGATCCGCTACCTCTATGTAAACCTTCCGCTCCTGATATGCGCAGTAAAGCTCTACCATGCCCTCCCGCCGTTCGTAGCCGTGGATGATGGCATTTGTTACCGCTTCCGATACCGCAGTTTTGATGTCTGTGATTTCCGAAACCGTAGGATCAAGCTGTGAAAAAAAGCCCGCCGCAAACAGCCGCGCAAAGCTCTCATTTTCCGATACTGCCGTAAAAAATACCCTTGCTTCGTTCTCCGGTCTCATTCCACCTCCCTCCCTTCCACATAGGCAAGCGCGGCTTTCAGTTCATCATAATCCGGCAGCAGCCGCCCCAGACCGGAAAGGGCAATGATATCCGCGACCTTCGGGGACGCGCAGGCAATGGCGACACGCCCGCCCAGACTCTGTATCTGTTTGTACCGCCCGATCATCATGCCGATTCCGGAGCTGTCCATAAAAGTCACCTCCCGAAAGCAGAAAATAATATTCTTCCCGCTGATTTGCTCCAGAGCCCTGTCAATCTTCAGACGGAGTTCGCCAGAAGTATGATGGTCAATCTCTCCTGAAATATGGGCAATCAGCGTCTGATTCCTCTTTGTAAAACGCAGTTCCATCTCGTTTCCTCCTTCCAATCACGCTAATAACACTATACCTGATTTTAGAACCGTCCCACGATTTTTCCGCCGCAAGTTACGGCAGAATGTGCCACGTCCCGAAAAAAAAGGACAGAATCAATCCCGTTCAGACACGCACAGACAACGGCGGCACATCATAGAATGGATAAAAAGCGAAAAACCTTGAGGGCTTTGCCCTCAAACTCCCACAGGCCCTTTAGAAAAGGGCCTGACCCCAAACTTTATTTTCAGCCATACAAATGTACGGCTGTGACGGGTCAAAGGATATAGAGCATCCACTGATTTTATGCTTCGCAGAAAAGATACCATCGCCTGACAAAAGGTATCTGCGGCTGACAGCGTCTGATTTGCAGTTCTGCGACTTTTTCAGCACGTAATCTGGAGCAGTTTCAAGGCGTCTGCCCTTGTCAGGCGAAGGTAATATCAGTGCATTGCCAGGGCAACTGGCTGAAAGCCCTTGCAGGGTGCGGGACAGCGTCCCGCGGTTTTTCCACAGGAGGTGCGTCTGTGTTTCCCTTTCTTATCGCTATCCCGCTTCTGACGGCGTTTTCCTCGTCCGGCTCCTTCCCAAAGCCTCTTTCGCGGGAGGAAGAGCAAAGCTACCTGCAACAGTTTTTGAACGGCACAGAGGAAGAACGCGAAGCCGCAAAGCGGGAACTGATACTGCATAACCTCAGGCTGGTAGCGCATATCGCAAAAAAATATGCCAGCCCGCAAAGGGATCAGGAAGAATTGATCTCCATTGGCATCGTTGGACTGATCAAGGCAATCCTTTCCTATAACGCAGAAAAAAGCATCCGTCTGGCAACCTATGCCTCCCGATGCATCGAAAATGAAATCCTGATGTCGCTGCGGTATACAAAGAAATTTCAGAATGACGTTTCGCTTCATGAACCGATCGGCACAGACCGCGACGGAAACGAGCTTGTCATGCTGGATGTCATCAATGTTGAACTGCCAGATTTCGCCGACCAACTGGATTTTTCCATACAGTCGCAGAAAATGCTGGTTGCCGTCCGCGAACGGCTGACCCCAAGGGAACGGCTTGTCATTTGTCTGCGGTATGGTCTATGGAATCAGGATGTACTGACCCAGCAGGAAATCGCCGGAAAGCTCGGCATATCACGCTCCTATGTTTCACGCATAGAAAAAAAAGCGTTGAAAAAACTCAACGCCGCTTTAGAGGAATAAACAGGGCTCTGCCCTGCTACATAGCTTTTTTTCCAAAAGAAAAAAGCAGGCTTTTTCACCCGCTTCTTATCTTATCCATATTTCTTATCTCATGATTATCCTTTTTCCAGAAAATGATTCCCTTCCGCAATCATGCGCAGCATATTTTTGAGCATCGCGGTTTCCTCCGCAGAAAAGCATTTCAAGACTTCCTCATTCACCTCATCTATGATTTTAGAAATCGGCTCCTGTAAATTTTTTCCCTTTTCCGTAGGAATCACGCGCACCTCACGCCTGTCCTCCCGATTTGTCACCCGGTCAATCAGACCTTTTTTCTGCATCCTGTCCAGCACGCCCGAAATGGTCGAAGTTTCCAGACAGAGTATCTCCGAAATCTGTTTTGGCGTGGCAAATTCCCTCTGCCAAAGGCAGCTTAAAATGCCGTACTGCGATGGCGTAATATCATAAGGCGCGAGTTTTGTATTCAAAAATTGAAAAACCGTATGCTGCGAAGTTGTCAGCAGGTAGTTGATACATTGTGTCAGTTCCATAGCTTCTTCCCTTTTCTTTTTACTGCCCCTGAGATTCCTCCAAAGGCGTTTCTTTGCGCAGCATATCAAATTTTTTCACCGGACGATCAAAGCGTACCCGCAGAATCTCCTGCGGATGCGGCGCGGAATCCACCTTTTCGCCCGCCTCGTTCCAAATCTCTGTAACCTTCGCGGCAAAGGAATCCCCTTCTGCCGGCATGACTTCAATCTCGTCCCCAACAGAAAATTTATTCCGCTGCTCCACAACAGCAAGTCCCGTTTTTTCGTCCCAATCCTCCTGCACCATACCAATGAAATCATATGCGCGGATATAGGAATTATTGGTATAGACCTGCTGGTTGCCGTCCGGCCTGCCATAGTAAAACGCTGTTGTATACGCCCTGTGGCTCGCCTTGGAAACCTCCTCTAAATAATACGGCACACGTTCCCGATAGCGTTCCGGAGACTCATAAAAATCGTCAATCGCCTGACGGTAAGCCTTTACTACAGTCCCCACATAAAACGGCGTTTTCATACGTCCCTCGATTTTCAGGCTGTATACCCCCGCCTCTGCCAAATCCGGGATATGCTCAATCATGCAGAGGTCCTTGGAATTATAGATATACGTCCCGCGTTCGTCCTCCTCAATTGCCATATACTCCCCTGGCCTTGTTTCTTCCACCAGATGATATTTCCAGCGGCAGGGATGGGCGCATGCCCCGCGGTTCGCGTCCCTTCCGCTGAGGTAGTTGCTCAGCAGACAGCGTCCGGAATAGGAAATACACATTGCGCCATGCACAAAAGCCTCAATTTCCATATCCGAAGGAATTTTGTCACGTATCGTGCGGATTTCGCTCAGAGAAAGTTCCCGCGCCACAACAACGCGCTTCGCGCCCAGGGCGTACCACGCCCGCGCGCTTTCGTAGTTAGTGTTGTTCGCCTGCGTGGAAACATGCAGTTCCATATCTGGCACAGCCTCCCGCGCAACGGAAAATACGCCCAGATCTGAAATAATCAGCGCGTCCGCGCCCATGCGCTCCACTGTCCGGAAGTATTCCGCCATACCTTCAAAATCGGCGTTATGCGCAAAAATATTCGCGGTAATATAGACCTTTACGCCATGCGCATGTGCAAATGCAATGCCCTCCGCCATATCCTCCGCGGTAAAGTTTTTTGCCTTTGCCCGCAGACCGTAAGCCTCCCCGCCAATATAAACCGCATCCGCGCCGTACAGTACCGCGATTTTCAGTTTTTCCAAATCCCCAGCCGGCGCAAGCAGCTCCAGCCGTTTCTTCTTTTTTATTTCCATGCTGTTTATTCTCCTTCGGTTTCCTTCTTCTTATAGCAGAGAGCCATGCCGTCCCCAATGGGGATGATGGACGTTTCCAGTGCGTCATGATGTGTGATGTCCCAAATAAAATTTCGCATACGCTTGTGTATCGTGCGCTGTCTGCGGGGCACGCTGAAACGGCTTTCCGCAATCGTCCCGCCCTGCAAAACATCATCAACCACCAGCAGCCCGCCCACAGGCAGAAGCCGGAGACAATGCGGCAGGAAACTGCCATACTGTCCCTTTGCGGCGTCCAGAAAAATCATATCGTATTTCCCTTCCAGCGTTGGCAGGATATCTGCCGCATCGCCCTCCAATATTTTTATTTTGTCCTCCAGACCCATGCGCCGGATATTCACCCTCGCGTCTTTGAGCATTACCTCAAAGCGGTCAATGGTCGTCACAGTGCCGTCTTCGGGCAGATAGCGGCATATCAGGCCGGCGGAAAAGCCGACTGCCGTACCGATTTCCAGAACATGCTTCGGTTTCTGCATCGTCAGCAGGACGCTCAGAAGCCGCGCCGTTTCCAGTGGGATAATCGGCACATCCGCGGCCAGTGCCTCACGCTGGATTTCTCCCAGTATACCATCATACATCGGCTGAACCGTCCGCAAGTACGCGTTCATTGTATCGTTCGTCACATAATTCATTGTTTTCTCCTAGTAAAATATTTAAGACCCTGGGGGCTTTGCCCCCAATCCCCCACCAACCTGTCAGTACTTTGCCTGCGGCAAAGCCACCTGCGGTGTCCGGACTTCTTTCCG
>CAJTQX010000064.1 GCA_910578425.1 uncultured Anaerotignum sp. | reverse complement strand
CTCGGCTGGCTTTCCCCTGTTGAGTTCCTTGTCCAATATGTTTGACAATCTTACAGCCCCATGCTTTCCTCGACCTGTTGACTCCCAACGAGAAGGAACGCCTGTATTGGGAGCAGCAGGAAGCAGAGATTCAAATTAAATAATGTTCAAAAATGTGTCCTTTTTATTGACTATAGTCCAGATACGTTCCCAGCGTGTTAGTCCCATATCGTCCATGGTTTCCACGAACTGATTTTCAAACACCCTCTCCGCCGCCGCCCAGAGCCTGTTGAACAGCCACTGCTGGCTGTCGGCAACGCCTTTGATTTCCCTGTAGCTCCGCAGCACATGGGGATAATAGTCCAGTATCTTAGGTTCCAACCAGATCCCCCCTTACCGGTATGGCGTTTTCGTCCAGCGTCAGGTTTTTTGGCTGACCGTTCAGCCTCGTATCGCCCACGTCCAGCACGCTGGGGCAGGCAAGCAGCCGCATCTCCACCGCGCTCACCCGCACAATAAGCCCGCCTTCCTGCTCCACCCATTCCTCTGCCAGCTCATGGAAATATGCATCCACAGCCGCTGCCGCATGGGGCTCCACATCCTCCCATGCCCAGCCATCCTGATATGCAAGCGTAATTTCCATGTTGACCGCCGTTTCCGTAACGCCCTCCACAGTAACTGTATGCCCGATCGGCGCAAGCCCCAGCCCTTCGCCGTGGTTTGTTTCCGGGTCGATGGCGGTCTGCACCACAGCGACAAGCTCATCGGTCGGCTTGCCGAATGTGCTGTCCAGAACCACCAGCTTCACCGTCCCGCCGCCGTCCCAGACGGGGTAGACCTTCACACCGCCCACGCCCTGCAAGGCTTTCACCTTCTTTTTATAGTCCGCGATATTCCCGCCGAACGCCTGCACAGAAAAGCTGTCGAGGTATTCCTTCCGGAAAGATTCCGTTGCCTGTTCCTCCTCGCCTGGTATCAGTATTTCCGTCAGCTCCGCGCTTTCCAGCCCCTTGATGTATTCAATCGGTATCAGCTTGCCGACGCCCTCGTTGCCCGCCTCCCCCAGCGTTTCACACCTCGCGCGGTACACGCCGGGGCTTTCCTTCTCCGTAATAACGAAATTTAAGTCATTCATGCTGAACCGCGCGCCAATCGGCACATCAGCCTCCGGCGGTACTGCCACGACCCGCCCGATAGCATAGGATGCCGACTTCGGCACAAGCCCCCGTTCCCTTGCCCGCCGCAGCAGATAAGGGCGTGTCGCGGTATCCGCAAAGGTTTCGTTGAGTATCGTGTCCAGCATGATATAGAGGTTTTGACCCTCTACTGCCGCAGGTGCGGAGCCGTACCAGAGCATGGAGCCCTCGCGGCTGTCGAGCGTTTCCTCCCGCGCCGCCGCCTGTTCCAGGGCATATGCCAGCATCTCCGAAAGCAGGCTTTCGTATGTCATATCTTCGTACATGTTTCACCTCCTGAAGGTCAGGACCTAAGACCTTGGGACGCTGTCCCAAACCCTGCAAGGGGCACGGTCTCCGCTCCGCTCCGGTCGGCGCAAAACGAGTGTCCACTGGACACTCTGCGCCCCTTGACCCTTCTGCAACCGCGCAAATGCGCGGTTGAAAGCAAAGTTTAGGGTCAAGCCCTTTTCAAAGGGCTTGTAGGTGTTTGAGGGCAAAGCCCTCAAGGTCTTAAATCATCCCATCCAGATTTGCAAATTCCTCCGGTATTTCAAACCCCTCAAACGTGAAATTCATTTCCTCGCTGAGATATTCGCTGTCCGCGTCAAACTTCGTCAGCACCCCGTCATCAATGTTGCAGTCCTTCAAAATCACCGTCTGCCGCCCGACTGTGCTGGTTGCGTCCTCGTTCGTAACCAGTATGTCAAAATAAATATCCTCGCCCGTATCCTGGAACCGCTTCATCAGCATCCGGAAGATAGACGAATTAAAATGGAACTTCGCGCTCCCCGTCCCTTTCCAGCCTGTGGACTTGTTGCCCTTCGCGGGCCTGCCAAGTATCGGCACCTGCACCTTCGTCTTCGCATACTTCGCTTCTAAGGAAATCGCCTGCATGAAGTTATAGCGGTTCCCGTCAAGCGTGATGTAGCATTCCGCAAGCGCGGCGGAAATCGCCTCCCGCGCGTGCATTGTATTCTGGTTCATGTTCCCCCTCCTTTACTCCACCACCACCGTCATATAGAGCTGCTCCATTGCGTTCACCGGCGTCACATAATCCGTCACAACAACGGACTTTTTCAAATCTCCCTTTTCAACGGTCACATTATCCCCGCTGAAATTTTCAATCGCGCGTATCGTCTGCATCTGGTTATGATGGCTGACGATATCATTCCAAAGACTGATACGCCCAGCGTTGTCATTCTGCACCTTCCCCAGATATTTCGTGTTGAACAGCGCGGCGATATCATTGCCAATCTGGTCGAGCACGCGCATCGTCTGGTTACTGCCGAAATCACTGCTTTTCGTGTCCGTAATGCTGGTAAACGTGTTGATGTCCGTCAACAGCCGCACATCGTCGCCGACCTTATGGAACAGCAGCTTTCCGGCGCGGGCAGCGTTTTCCAGCTGTGTCTGCGTATAGTCGGTATTGACTGCGTATTCCCCTGAATAGACGCAGTTCGTCAGGCTCTTATTGACCTCGCAGCCAGCCTCCGCCCCCGTCACCCAGTACACCAGAGAAGGTTCGCCGTCCGCGCCTTCCAGTCCGTTTTCCACGCTGATCACACCCTCATAGTCCGCCTTTTCCTGCCGGAACAGCACCGTCTGGAATTTCACGCCGCACTCATCCCTGAGCCGCTTTGTGAACGCCGCGAACAGTCCCTTCACCAGCGGGTCAGTCGTGGCGCAGCCCATAGTGTTGAACGTGTACGCCTCGATCTTGTCCAGATATTTCTGGTACGACGCGTTTTTGACCGTACCATCTGTGCCGCCTTCCAACGGTGCCGCCGCAGTCGCCGCAAGAGCCGCGTCCTTTTGGAACGTGACAAAATCATTTGCCGCCAGCTCCGCCGCCGTTTTCACGCCCTTCTGCACGTCCACCGCGTCCCCGTCCAGCAGTGTCGAAACGTCATAGACCTCGTTCGTCCCTTCCTCGAACGCCTCGTTCCGCTCGATTACAATGGAAAGCGCGTTGCCTCGTTTCCCCGGATATTTCGCCTCTGCGAACGTGTTCGCCGCCTTCTGCCCGCCGCTGTTCAGCTTGAACAGGTAAGCGCGCCGGATACTGCCGAACAGCTCGCGCAGGGGCCGCATTTCTTCGTCCGTATACGCATGCCCGAAAATCTTTACGCTGTCCTTCTGAAACTCGCTGTTTTCCACAGCAAAGACCACCTCATCCGGCCCCCAGTCCAGTTCCAGCGGCATTGTGGCAACGCCCCTGTCGGAAAGCACAGCCGAGGCCCGCGCCGCCGAAATGAAGTTGATATAAGAGCCGGGCAGGACCTTGTTCTGTACCAAAAACGTACCGCCTCCAAGTGCCATTACTTTTTGCCCCCTTCCATAAACGCGTCAATCAGCCTGTCCGCCTCAGCCAGCGTGTAGTCTTTTTCCTCCAGAAGCACAGAAAGCAGGTCGCGCCTGCCCGCGTATTTCTGGAAGCCCAAAATTGCCGCCTTGCTGAACACAGGCTCCTGTTTTGCCGTTTCGGGCTTCATTTCTGTCTTGATTTCCGTCTTTTTCTCCGCCATAGTTTCACTCCTTCACATGTTCCTTTACGTGTAAAATTTCCATATGCTCCTTTGGCTCCCTCCGCCGCAGGAATACCGTATATTTCACAAAAAAATGCAGCACGCCGTCCACAGTCTCAAACCGCAAGCCGGTGCCGCGCAGTTCCCCGTCCGGCAGGGCAATCGTTTCCAGTGTGTCAAACAGCCCGCTGCCGATGGCGTACAGCTCGTTAGTATCCTCTGTTTTGGGGAAATACTGCACGTCAAAAAGCTGCTCCTGCCGCCACCACTGGCCGACCAGCCTTGCCCGGCTCGGTTCCAGCACAGTGACCAGAAAACAGGGCGGCTCCAGCCCCTGTTTCACCTCGCTGTCGTACACCCTCATTTTCGGGAAATCTGCTTTCAGCCGCTTCGCAACGCCCTCCAATATCGTTATAATCATAATGAACCTCCAAAACCTTGAGGGCTTTGCCCTCAAACTCCCACAAGGAGCAGTCCCTTGAGCCTTCTGCAACCACGCAAATGCGCGGTTGAAAGCAAAGTTTGGGGTCAAGCCTTTTTCAAAGGGCTTGCGGAGGGTTGGAGGCAGAGCCTCCAAGGTCTTTATCTTTCCATCCCCGCAAAATACTCCATCAGCCGCTTTTCAATGACAGCGGGGGCCTGCACCTTCAGCTCCTCCTCGGAAACCGTCAGCATGAACCGCCCCTTGACCCAGCCGTTTTTCAGCCGCTTCCCCAGCGCGGGGACATACCGCCCCGGCGTCTGCCTGTGCCCATACTCCACAAAGGACGCGTATTCGGCGGTATTAAATACCTCAATCTCAAACGCGTCCCCACGCCGCACGACATTCCCGACCTGCCAGCTTCGCCGCAGGTTCCCGCCGACATAGCCGTTCCAGTACCGTTCGAGTATCGCGCCATTCCGCGTCAGCATACGATAAGAACGCCCACGTCCGCCGCCCTGCGGCAAGGCCCTGATCCGTTCCGTCTGCGGCCCGTCAAACTTTGGCTTTTTGCCGACCGGCGTGCGCTTCGTCACCTTGTCCAGCATGCGCTGCGCCAGCTCCTTCACCATCGCCGCCGAGATTTCCCCCACATGCGCCTGCAAGCCGTCCATCCGTTCCGCCAGCCGCCGCAGTTCTGAAAATTCACAGCTCCCCCAGCCTGCCATTACGCCCACCTCTCAAAGTATTCCAATGCCACTTCGTTATGGCTGGCGTAGCATTTCGGCACGCCGCTGGATTTGTACGCCGCTTCCGTACCGTTCTGCCGGATGCACAGCTTGCTCCCTGGCCGAATGGCAATGTCCGGCGCAAAGTACACCCTGATTTCCTGCACGTTTTCCGCCGCGCTCCCGTCCGTCACAGCCGCCGCTTTGCCATAGGACAGGCGGCAGGGAATATTTTCCAGCACAACAACCTCCTGATGCCTTGAAATCCCTGTTTTTTCGTCCTCCATGAGTCGGTACTCAATGACGTCCATCCTTCCGGTATACAACGTTTCCGCCGCCGCCCGCATCCCTGCCAGCATACTACCACCCCGCCTTTCGGTATCTGTCCAGTGTTTTCGCGTAATCCTTCAGGAACGCTAGGCCGCCGTTCTCCGCCGCCGATGCTGCCGAACCATAGGAAATCGAAACATCGCCCTCTGTCATACTTTTGACCACGCCCACAGTTTGCACTCTGCCCGGCTGTTCCGCGCGGTAAATATCCACACAGAGCGAAAGCAGGGCGTTTTCCAGCCCTGCGGGCAGCTCCTTCAGGCGGCAGTAGTTCAGAATCATCTCCCGCGCGCGTTCCAGCGCGAACAGCAGAATTTCAGTGTCGATGCCGCCTCCCAGCAGCTTATCCAGCAGTTCCGTCTGCTCCTTCGTTGTCCGCATCGCTTTCCTCCTTTGGCCTGCCCTTCCTGTTTGCCTGCCGCTTTGGCTCCTCCATCATCTCATACCCCTGAGAAATCAGAGCATCTCGTTTTTCCGCCGAAGCCGTTTCCTTCACAACATTCAGCATTTTCAGCTTGTACATAAAACCGCCTCCTTACGCCTCTTTGCTGACCCATACGGAAGCAAGCCTGTTTTCCGGTATCCACAGGTCGTGATATTTCCGGTAGTCAATCTTCCACGCATGCGCCTGCTGGTTTGTCATCGGGTCAAAAATGCGGGTTACGTCTGTTTTGGATACCGCAACGGGCACGTTCCGCGGCATAATGATCCAATTGATGGCCTTCGCACCCTCCGCAGGCTTGAAACCGCCCCCCTCCTGTCCGGTGGTTTCCCCGTCATAAAACATGTACGCCGTTTTCATGCGCGCCGAAGGCACAGGCAAAATCGGGCAGCCGTCCAGGCTTTTCACCTTCATGCTGACTTCGCCCTTCTTGAAATCGCTCACGTCTATTTTCTTCTGTATCTCCTTCGACTGCGCCAAAAGCGGCGTGACCAGCCCCGACATCGAAATGACAAGCTCCGTTGTGTCGCCGATTTTGTCCCGTATCATCGCAATGTCCGCCAGCAGGAGCGAAAGCACGTTTTCCGCAGTCACAGTCTGCTCCGCCGCCCTGTCCTTTGCCGCCGCCAGCGCGGCGATCCTGCTGTAACGGTACGCGTCAATCTCAGACACGACCTGCAGCCGCTGGAACTCACCCATCACATTCCCTGCCGCCGCGACAAAGTTCGTTTCGTCCACATCCATCGCGTCGAGGTGGAACGTCCTGCCCCTGTCCTGCGTCATAATCATGGTCTGGTAGGAAAGCGTGACCGCACCGCGCTTAAAGCCTTCGTCCCTGTCGTAATCCCCCAGCCCGCTTGTGGAAATCATCGGGATTTTTACCTCGTTGCCGCCGCTGTATTTCACCTGTCCGGCATTCGCCTCCATCCAGCCCGAAGTCGCCTCCGCCAGCATCTGCCTGTCCAGCGTCTGCGAAAAAATCTTTGCATATTCCAGTGTGTTGATTGCCATTGTAAAACCTCCTTATCCCATTAAAACCCTGAAAACCTTGGGACGCTGTCCCAAACCCTGCAAGCCCTTTGAAAAGGGCTTGACCCCAAACTTTAATACCGCCGCATATTATGCGGCGGGAAATCGGGGTCTGGGGCATGATGCCCCAGCGGGGAAGTGGGGCAGAGCCCCACGGTCTCGCCTTATCCCATGACCGCCGCTTCAAACGCCGCCGCAATGCTGTCAGCGTCCTGTGTGCCGGCCTGCGCGCCCGTCCCGACGATCCTTGTCGTTTCCTCCGAAAACAGATAGCCGTCGCTCTTTTTCAGCGCGTCCAGGTCCAGCCCGTCCAGCGTCCCGTCGTCCTTCAGCGTGATCTTTTCCATGTCCAGCAACGCTTTGACCGCCTTCGCGTTCCTGCCGCCCGCCTTGAGGATCGCCATATCGACCGCGCTGTTTTTCGCTGTGTCCGCCAGCTGCTTCGCCATAGCCTCCGTTTCCTTTTTGTACTTGTCTTCAAGCGCAGTGAATTTCTCCTGCCACTCTGAATCACTGCCAGCCGCCTTTTTCAGCTCTGCAATGTCCGCGTCCCGCTGTGTGATCTGTGCCTGTAAGGCCTCCGCCTGTTCCTTCGGGACATAGCCTTCCAGTTCCTTCCGGCTGGCTTCTTCTGCCGCCGCAGCTGCCTCCTCCGTCAGCCCCAGCTTGAGAAAATCCTCTTTTTTCATGCGCCTCTCTCCTTTCGTTTGTTTTTTGGCATGAAAAAAACGCCCAAAATAGGCGTTCCTGTCTAAATGATTTTTTCCAATCATGACCACCGGCTAAGCCGGTGGTTTGCTCTGCCCCTATAAGGGGCTCTTACCAGCCACGCCTGTAGGCGCATGAAAATCCGCCAAGCGCACTACTTTTACAGACTAGCCGCCCTTGGCGGCTTTATTTTATTTGTCTTTTTTTACTGGCTCTCCCGTAAACGGGTCTATGTATTCGCTTAAACTTATTTGGTCTGCCTGCCAATCTTCTTTTAATTGATTATTTATGTATTCTCTTATCTTCTTCGTATTTTTTCCTACTGTATCGACGTAATAGCCTCTACACCAGAAATGACGGTTTCCATATTTATATTTCAAATTAGCATGCCTGTCG
>CAJTQX010000063.1 GCA_910578425.1 uncultured Anaerotignum sp. | reverse complement strand
CGAAGCTGGCGGAGGCTGTTCGGAAGTATAAGGCTGGTAAGGCAACGAACTGATTCTGTATTTTTTAGTATAAGGACTTGTTCAGCATCTTTTGAAACATCGCTTTCGCCAGCTTTTCACCGCATACTTTGGTGATTTTTCTTGAAATACTCACAGTATTCCTGTGAAGAATTCCCTTTGTCCGGCGGCGAAATTCAGGCAAATTCGGCACTGCCTGAGATACTGAACAGGTTTTAAGAGAGAAAAGCTAATCAAAAAAGAAGCATAAACTATAAGGAGGAAATTAAAATGGACAACTATTCTGTATTTTTCCCGGGCTACAGTGCAGGCGAAGACGCTTACAAGGAAATTGAAACGGTTTGCAGCCCTTACGGCACAAAGGCAGTCGTTATCAGCGATGAAATTTCCATTAACGCGACAAAGAAATACCTTGACGAAGCAATAAACGGCACAAAAATCAATATTGAATATATTGTGTACCCCGGCGAAGCTGCATTTGAATATGCGGAAGAACTGCAGCAGCAGGATGCAGTGAAAAATGCGGACATGATTTTCTGTCTGGGCGGCGGCAAGGCGATTGATACAGGCAAGCTGGTTGCACACAACCTGAAAAAACCTTACTTCACGTTCCCTACCATCGCTTCTACATGCGCATGTAATTCCGCGCTGGGCATCTACTACCATCCGAACCATGTGTTCCGCGAACATTTCCGCGTGGACAGACCGCCTGTACACATCTTTATTTCTACAAAGGTTATTGCGGAAGCTCCTGCGCAGTTCCTGTGGGCTGGTATTGGCGATGGCATGAGCAAAGAAGTGGAAGTTAAATTCTCCGCAAGAGGCAAAGAGGACGAACTGACACTGTCCGAGCAGGCTGGCGTCGCGCTGAGCGGCTGCTGCACAGAGCCTCTGTTACAGTATGGTATTCAGGCGATGGAGGACTGCAAAAACAACCGCGCGTCCAAAGCAATCGAGATGGTTGCGCTGGATATCTTCATCAATACAGGCATGGTTTCCAACATGGTTGACTCTCACAAGTACAACACAAACCTTGCACATGCCCTGTTCAACAGTATGACGATGCTGCCCCAGATTGAGGAAAGACACCGTCATGGTGAAGTTGTTTCCTACGGCACGCTGGTTCTGCTGACACTGGATAAGCAGTATGACAAGCTGGACAGATTTTATGACTTCTACAAGGGCATGAAGCTGCCGACAAAGCTGGCTGACATCGAGGTTACAGTAGATGAGCTTGACCCTGTTCTGGAAGAGGCGGTTAAGAAATACGACATGGACTATATTCCTTACCCGATTACGCCTGCAATGATTAAAGCGGCTATCATCGAGCTGGAAGAGTACAATAAGAAGAAAGAAGCGTAAGCGGATAAAGGCGGCTTGACTTCAGAAAACAGTTTTTTTCGATTGGTTTCTTCAGTCAGACGCTGACGGCTGTTGCCTGAGAAAATTTCGTCTGAAAAGGAAAGCATTCTGAAAATCCTGATTTTCAGGCGTTTCAAAAAATGAAATTTTCTTATGGCAACGCCTGTGCAGGCGGGGGCGATTAGCCCCCGCTTTGCTTATCAAGACAATCAAAACAGGTTTCTGGATAGTATGGGAGAGCAGAAGACTGTACTTTTTACGCAAAAAAATTCCTGCCGGAAAGGGAAATACCGGCAGGGATTTTTTGATTTCAGGTTAAATGATAGCCAGAGGTTCGGTGAAATCTCGGTTGGGTCCGCGTGACGCGGGATTGGGATATGCCAGTGTATGCAGGTCAGTTGCTGTTTTTTCCAGCGCGAGCAGGTGCAGACCGTCCTCATCCAGGATTTCAGGGGCTTTTTTAAGGTTCGTTAATACAGGACATTTCGCACTTTCCGTCAAATCGCCCAATATATCCGCCTGCTCTTTGCGGAAACCAAGTACCCGAATATACGGCAGGTGGCGTTTTTCCTGAAAATAGGATACTTCGCGCGCTTTGATATCCAGAAGGATATGCAGCAGGATACGCTGTATTTTTGTGCGGGTATAACGTTTTGTTTTGATGAACTCAATGACATCCGGCAGGTCATAGCAGGTGTCAATGGAGTGCAGAATGCGGTTTTCCAGCCCTTCCGTAACCTCGGAAATATCCCGGATTTCTTCCGCCGACATCATGCGCAGGCGGTAATGCAGGGCAAGGGCAAGCCCGTCCCATGTAACGGGTGCAGTGCCGCTTTCCAATGTGCCGCGGTAAAGTTCGTGTGTGTTTTCAGGCAGATGCAGAAAGGCCTCCTCCGTCTGGCTTTCCTGAAGCGCGCGGCGGACTGCTGCCGCTGAGGCGAAGCCGGACGGTTCAGCCAGAGAAAGACTGGCGTAATCGCCTTCGCGCTTGATTGTCATGGGCTCCATCGTGCAGTGAAAATGGTCCAGAGCTTTCAGATATTCCAGCCCTAAAATATGGTTCGGGCGGGAAAGGATTTCGCTGCTGACATGTGAAACGGTTTCCAACGCTTTCGCGCGGGCGGCGGGATAGGAAAGACCCTCATCCAGAAATTCTTTCAGAAGCCGCTGAAATTCTTCTGTTTCGTTGTCCATCAGCTTTGCGGCCTCCTGCATGGCAGTCAGGTCGCCGCTTTCCGAGCCGAAGCAGAGGGTATCCACAAGGCCGGATTCGTGCAGAATACGCACACCGCCACGCGCAAATGTTTCCGCGCTTGAGGCGGCAAACAGCACGGGCAGCTCCAGCACCATATCTACGCCGTTTAAAAGGGCAGCCTGCGCGCGCGTCCATTTGTCAAACGCTGCCGGCTCGCCGCGCTGTACGAAACTGCCGCTCATGACGGCAATGACGCGTTCTGCGCCGCTTTTCTTTTTGGCTTCTTCAATCATATAAGCATGCCCCTTATGGAAGGGGTTGTATTCCGCGATAATCCCCAGTGTTTTCATACGATCCATCCTTTCTGCAAAAGAGCGGAATGTCATTGTCAAAGCCCCAACTGCAGGGCGGTATATTTAAGCTGTAAATGTAAATTTTTGCCTGTGCCAGCCAGACGGGTTCAAATGTGTGTTCTGTCTGCCAGGGCAGTGTAAAATATTTCGTTGGAAATCATTTTTACAGATGTACTATCCTGGAAATCATTATACCACGATTATGTATACGGAATAAATATGATATTAAAAAATTTTAGAGAAAATTTTGAAAAAAGTAGGATTGTATAGAAATATGTACAAAAATGACGTTTTCTTCCAAAATACTGCAACATTTTCCCCTTCAAATCCGAAACTGTAATATTTTTTCGTATCTTTTTGAAAAATATCGCATTTTCATCTGGAAAAATTTTGCGTTTCGGGATATACTGAAACTAATATGATTCATTAAGAGGATGATAAAGTGGAGAGGTTTTTGCAAAGTCCGGATTTTCTTCAGGATATTTTTCTGGAGGAAACCTGGAAGAATATAGATAAAATTGACAGTTTCATAGAATCGAAGGCGGCTTTGGAGGAAATCGAAATTTCCCAGACTGAGGTGGACAGCCTGTTCCGCACGATGCATGGCGTAAAAGGCTCGGCCTCCATGATGGGGTATCCGGCGATTTCGGAAACAGCGCACAGCGCAGAGGACCTGTTTTCCTATCTGCGGGAGGAGGAATCGCCCGAACAGGAGGATTTGCAGACGATTTTGCAGCTTTTGCGTATGGTTTCCGGCTATTTGAAGCGGGAGCTGCGGCGCATGGAAACGGATGATGAGGTAACGGATTTCGGCTGGGCGGTTGTGCGGCGGATTAAGAATTTTCTGGCGCATGTGGACAGCGATAATGAACCGGAGGGCCCAAGCTACCAGATTGCCTATACGCGCAAGGGCAAACGGCGGATTCCCTTCATCAATTTCCAATCGCTGATTCCGCAGATGCAGCGGCTGGCGACTGTAATGGGGCGCGAGCTGGAACGGGAATTCCAGATCAAGGTTTCCGGCGCGGGAACGGAGGTGCCGCGGGATATTTACGACAAGGTTTCCATGGCGGTATTGCAGATGACGAAAAACAGTATGGATCATGGTCTGGAACCGCTTGCGGACAGGGAGCGCATGGGGAAAACGCCTGTGGGTGAGATTTCGCTGGAAATACGCAAGGGTGGCCAGCGTGTTTTTGTGATGTTCCGGGACGATGGGCGCGGGCTGAACCGCAACCAGATTTTGCAGAAAGCGAAGGAAAAAGGGCTGCTGAAAAAGCCGGAGGAAGAGTATGAGGACAGCGAGATTTACGCGTTTCTGCTGCGCCCGGGATTTACAACAAAAAGCAGTGCAACACTGTTTTCCGGCAGGGGCGTTGGGCTGGACGTGGTGAACGCGGCAGTATCCGCGCTGGGCGGCAGCATACGCATTGAGAGCCGCGAATTTATGGGGACGACATTTTTTATGGAATTCCCGGTAATCGTGTGAAAACGGAGGATTTTGGCGGACAGGGGGAATGTGCATGAAAAGCGTGAAGCCCGGCAGGGGACCATCCATGATGGGCGGGATTTTCGGTATTTTTGCAGTGGTAGTCGGCCTGTTCTGGATTGGGGGCGCGGCGAGTATGGGCGCGCCTGCACCGTTCCTGATGTTCGGCGTGGTTATTGTTGTGATGTTTCTGGTCAGCACAGTATATAGTTTCTATAACGCTGCCGGGGAGAACCGCTTTTCCGAATACGACATCACGGAGGACGGGGAGGAGCCCGACCCGCTGGAACAGCGGCGGGAGCATACGGTTTCTCTGGCGAAAGATTCGGCGGAAGGGACGAAGGAAGGCGGTTTCTGCCCTTACTGCGGCGCGAAAACGGGGGCGGATCACACATTCTGCCGGAAATGCGGGAAGAAACTGGAAGATTAGGCAGTGTCGCCACAAGTGTCTGCACACGCCTTTCCGGCAGATTTTGTCGGCTTTTTCGTTAAAAATTCTTGCCGTACCGCCTGCCTGGCGGCTCCGCCTGTATGGCGGGGTAAAACCCCGCTGTTGCAGCAGTCGCCAAAGGCGACCGCACGGCTGGGGCAGCGCGGCAATGCCGCGCCACATTGTACGCCTGCGAATTTTTGCCTGAAATCCAACAAAATTATGCTCGAAAATACGTATACAAGACTTATGACGATACTGCCTAAAGCAAAAAGCCTGCCTGCGGTGAAAAAAATTTCCTGTTTTTTCCGGGATATACTTGTATGCGGGACGTGTTTTGTTTATAATAAAAAGTGATTGCGCCTGACCGTTTTTTGCGGGTCATGCGGATGCGGCAAAAACGGAAGTGAATTATACAAAATAGGAGGTTTTACCTGTGGATTTTTTAACCGAAATGAAAGCAAAAGCAAAAGCGGACAAGAAGACCATTGTCCTGCCGGAATCCTTTGAGAAAAGGAATCTGGAAGCGGCGGCGGAATGCCTGCGCGACGGTCTGGCAAACATTGTGCTGATTGGCAATAAGGAGAAAATCATGGAGGCGGCTGGCTCCTTTGATGTTTCCGGCGCGATTTTTGTTGACCCTGAAAACTACGAGAGAATGGACGAAATGACAGCGGCTCTGGCTGAAGCGAGAAAGAGCAAAGGCATGACGCTGGAAGAAGCAAAGAAGCTCCTGCTGGACGATGCGCTGTTTGTCGGCGTTATGCTGGTAAAGATGGGCGTTGCGGACGGTATGGTTTCCGGCGCGATCCATTCCACAGCGGATACACTGCGCCCCGCGCTGCAGATTTTGAAAACTGCACCCGGCACAGAACTGGTATCCTCTTTCTTCATTATGGTAACAAAGACGCCGCAGTATGGCGACGACGGCATCCTGCTGTTTGCGGACTGCGCGCTGAACCAGAACCCCAATCCGGCAGAGCTGGCATGTATCGCTGGCGATTCCGCGAAATCTTACGAGGCATTCATCGGCAAGGAAGCAAGAGTTGCGATGCTGAGCCATTCTACAATGGGCTCCGCAAAGCATGCTGACGTGACGAAGGTTGTGGACGCTGTGAAGCTGGCAAAGGAGAAATATCCCGCGCTGAAGCTGGACGGCGAAATTCAGTTGGACGCGGCTATCGTGAAGGAAGTCGGCGAGTTGAAGGCACCCAACAGCACTGTTGCCGGCAAGGCGAACGTGCTGGTATTCCCTGACATTGACGCGGGCAACATCGGCTATAAGCTGGTGCAGAGGTTCGGCAATGCGGAAGCGTTCGGGCCTATTTTGCAGGGTATTGCGAAGCCGGTCAACGACCTTTCCAGAGGCTGCTCCGCGAACGATATCGTTGCGGTTGTCGCGCTGACAAGCGTACAGGCGCAGGTAATGGGCAAGTAAAAAGAAAAAGATAAGACCGCGGGGCTCTGCCCCGCCTCCCCGCAAGGGGTTTCACCCCTTGACCCGCTTGCCATCGCATTTTATGCGATGGAGAGGCTGGATTTTTAGAACAGCCCTGGTTCTGTTTTTCCGCAAAACACAGTTTTGCGGCATCAAAGTTTGGGGTCAGGCCCTTTTCAATAGGTACCGGAAAGAAGTCCGGACGCCGAAGGCGGCTTTGCGAAGCAAAGTACTGACAGGGCTTGCAGGGTTTGGGACCTATGCACCGCCAAGAGAAGGCGGCGGGCGGAACGCACGGTCTGCGGAGCAGACTGCTTTGACCCAGTCCCAGGGTCTTTATCAGGGTCTTTATAATCAATAGAAAAAAAGGAGAGAAAAATAATGAAAGTTCTTGTGTTGAATTGCGGCAGCTCTTCCCTGAAATACCAGTTGATTGATATGGATACGGAGAAGGTAATGGCGAAGGGCCTCTGCGAAAGAATTGGTATCGAAGGCTCCAGACTGAAACACCAGCCTGAAGGCAAAGAAGCCGTTATTTTTGACGATTATCAGGAGGACCACAGCGTTTCCGTAAAAATGGTACTGGACGCGCTGACAAACAAGGAATACGGCGTTGTAAAAAGCATGAAGGAAATCAATGCGGTTGGTCATCGTGTCGTACATGGCGGCGAATACTTCGCAAATTCCGTAGTCATCACACCGGAAGTTATCGAAGCAATCGAAAAATGCTGCGAACTTGCACCCCTGCATAACCCTGCAAACCTCATTGGTATCCATGCATGTGAGAAAATTATGCCCGGCGTGCCCCAGGTAGCAGTATTTGATACGGCATTCCATCAGACAATGCCCGAAAGAGCATATATGTATGCTCTGCCTTACGAATATTACGAAAAATACAAAATCAGAAGATACGGTTTCCACGGCACAAGCCACAGATTCGTTTCTGAAGAAGCGGCAAAAATGATCGAGCGTCCATATGACCAGACAAAGACCATTACCTGCCATCTGGGCAACGGCGGTTCCATCTGCGCGGTAAGAAACGGCAAATCCATTGACACAACAATGGGCTTTACGCCGATGGAAGGCCTTGTTATGGGCACAAGGGCCGGCGACGTTGACGCGGCGGCGATCACATTCCTGATGGAAAAAGAAGGCCTGTCGCCTCAGGAGATGGATACAATCCTGAACAAGAAATCCGGCGTGCTGGGCATTTCCGGCGTTTCCAGTGACTTCCGCGATATTGAGGAAGCCAGCGAACACGGCAACGACAGGGCAGAAATGGCTCTGGAGGTATTCGCTTACAAGGTGGCAAAGAGAATTGGCGCGTATGCGTCCGCAATGAACGGCGTTGACTGTATCGTATTTACGGCGGGCCTTGGCGAAAACTCCGGCTCCATCAGACGGCTCATCTGCGACTACCTTGGCTATCTTGGCGTGCATATTGATTCCTACAACAATTCCCTGCGGGGCAAGGCACTGGAGATTTCCGCATCCGACTCCAGAGTGCGCGTGCTGGTAATTCCTACCAATGAGGAATTGGTAATTGCAAGAGATACAAAGGAACTTCTTGACAAATAAGAAGGCTTTCTGTATAATACTTTAGGTACGACTTAGGGGTGGTTTGGAATGAAAATTGACATAACTCCTCTGTTCCAGAGAAACGGCGCAGTTCTGCCTCTGGAATTTACGGAGCAGGAAAATGGGAGTTCGGATTATCCCGATGTTGTGGAATTTGTAGAGCCTGTAAAGATAGAGGGAACTCTGAAAAACGAGAACGGGGTTTTCGTTTTGGAAGCAAAGGGCGGCACAAAGGTCCTGCTGCGGTGCGACCGTTGCCTTGCGCCTGTCAGAAAAGAGCTTTGCTTCGAGATCAAGGAACGTTTTGCTCATACAGGCAGCGAAAACGAAGAGACAGAAACTTTTTCGGGAGATCAGATCGATCTTGCGGACTTTGTTAAAAGAGGCATCATGGAGGTTCTTCCCATGAAAGTGGTTTGCAGGGAAGACTGCAAGGGGCTCTGTCCTGTCTGCGGCAAGGATCTGAACGAAGGGGATTGCGATTGCGAACCCACATACAGAGATCCGAGGTTTGAAAGTTTGAGGGCTCTTTTCAATGATGACGAGGAGGTGTAGAAATGGCTGTACCGAAGGGACGAGTATCGAAATCCAAAAGAGACAAAAGAAAAGCGCAGAGCTGGAAGATTGCAACGCCCAGCCTTGTGAAATGCAGCAAATGCGGCGAGCTGATGGTTCCTCATCAGGTCTGCAAAGCATGCGGTGCGTATAACAAGAAAACAATTATCAAGGTTGACTAATTGGATTTCTGAAAAAATGTGCTAAAAATAAGGGCTTTTCGTGTATTTTGCGTATATGGTGAGATTATAATGAGATTGGAAAGGAAAAATTTCGTTCTGATTTCCCATATAAGGGCAAGGTTGCTTCAAAAAAGAAAGGAAAATCCCCTTATGGGAAAGAGAGTATCTATTGCAGATACTCTCTTTTTGTGTAGGAAAAACCATGCGATAGTCGCGTGGTTCCAAAGAGCCTTCTGGCGATGAGGCAGACAGAAAAACT
>CAJTQX010000062.1 GCA_910578425.1 uncultured Anaerotignum sp. | reverse complement strand
AGGCGATGATGCGGCTGGTCTGGCTATTTCCGAAAAAATGAGAGCACAGATCAAAGGTCTGGAAGCAGCGCAGAAAAATGCAAACGACGGCATTTCCCTGGTACAGACAGGTGAAGGCGCGCTGACAGAAGTTCATTCCATGCTGAACAGAATGGTATATCTGGCTACACAGTCCGCAAACGGCACATACGACAACGAAACAGACCGTTACCAGCTGCAGAAAGAGCTGAACCAGCTGCGCGACGAAATCGACCGTATTGCTGACGGTACAAACTTCAACGGCATTAAGCTGCTGGACGGCAAGAGCCTTTCCGGTCAGCTTTCCAAGCTGCCCGTAGAATACCACACAACTTCAATGGTTGATGGCATTGAAGTGGAAGGCGGCGCAGGCAAAGGTACAAAAGGTACGTTTACACTTGACCTGCAGGGGCTCCACGGTACAGGCGATACCATCACTTTTGCAGGAACGGACATTTCGAACCAGGCAATCAACATTACGCTGACATATGGCAATACAACGGACAATCAAACATTTACAGGTGCTACACTGGAAGAACAGGCGGAGAGCATCAAAAACGCGCTGAAGATGAACGGCAACATTGCATCCGGTTTTGATGTATCCGTAGACGGCACAAAGGTTACGCTGACAGCATTGAAAGAAGGCACGGAGGATGTTGCGAAGCTGACGAGCATTAAGAGCACGGACAAAACTTGTACATTGGGTGCTGATACTGTAACTGATGGTGTAGCAGGAACGGTAATGTTCAGCGGCGGCTGGGATGGTCTGTTCTCCTCTGACGGCACCACGACTTCTGTTAATGGTGTCAATGTACAGGTTGGCGACAAGCTGACATTCAACCTGAAGGGCAATAACGGCGAGGATCTGTCTGCAACGATCGAAATCACTGCGGATATGCTTGGCACAGACGGCAAGGTATCCACATTGACTGCTAATGTTGCGGAAAAACTGATGAACGCAAAATTCGATGATGTTGCGGCTACTGGCATTGATGAAAGCAATCTGAAGGTTTCCGACCTGTTTACAGTAAATGCAAACAAAAACGGAACAGATGGAGCAATCAATGATGGTGCTTTCCAGTTGATAGCGAAAAATGGCGGCCTATGTGCAGCTACAAATATGCAGTTGAAGCGTGACGGCGTAACAATCAGCACAGTAGCTCCTCAGACAGCGGGAACACCAGGTGCGGCTACTACTGCAGTTGCAGAGAAACATGTGGTTGCAGCTGGTACAAATAACTTCAGTGCAGGCGATGAATTTAAGATCAGTGGCAAGCTGTCTGATGGTCAGGAATTCAGCGTCAGCCTGATTGCTGGCAAAGATTTTGAAATCGGTACTGGCGGGGCTAATGCCGCTGCTGATTATATTACTTCTATGAATAATATTGTGACGGCCCTGACTGGTGCGGACTCCAAGGTTAAAGTAGACGTAGACGGCAAGAAAGTTGATGCAAATAAGATTTTCGGTGCTGCTACAACAACTGCTGCTGCACATGACTTCAAGGTATCTGCTAATGCTGGTGCTCTGACAATCGAATCTACCAAGGCGGGTGCAGAAGGCGTGAAAGGCGTTGCAGGCGATATCGCATCCATCTCCCTGAAAACAGCACCTGCGGCTGAATCCAAATATACTTCGGAAGCAGCAGTAGCACAGCAGAGCGCAAGCACAACGATTACGATCGACAAGAACCTGTCTTATGGCACAGCAATCAAAGTGGGCGACAACACATATGAAATCGTCAGCGATGCCCGCAATGTAACCGACCGCCGGAACGTTGCAGTTGTGATTGACGATATTGCAAACGCATCCACATCTACGATTGCTCAGGCTTTGAAGGAAGCGATTGACAAAGAAGATGGTGCTGGCAGCACAGACCCGAAATATGATGTAACATCAGCAGGGAATTCTGTAACAATTAACACGGTTGCGAAGGGCAGCGATGTTGAGAAGATCAATGTTGATTTCCCTTATGGCGAAGAAAAAACAACAGCTACATTCCAGTTTGATCCGAATGCTGTTAAGGAAGGTTCTATTTTGAAATTTAATGGTCAGACATACCAGTTCGTAAAACAGGGCGACAAAGCAACAGAGGACGGTGCGATTGCGATTAACGTAGACAACTTCAAGACTGCTGACGCAAAGGCACTGGGCGAGGCTTTCAAGGCAGTTGTAAAGAATGGTGTAGCTGATGTAGCTGCGGATGGTACTGTAACTCTGAGCTCTCTGCCGAACGGCGATGGCGAGATTTCCAGACCTTCCGTTGTATTCGACAATAGCCTGACACTGCAGATTGGCGATACGGCTGACAGCTACAACCAGTTGACAGTACGTCTGAGAGATATGCATACAAGCGCGATGGGCATTGATGAAATCAGCATTGCTGACCCTACAAGCGCGCAGAATGCTATTGACACAATCAGATCCGCTATCAACTATGTATCTGACGTTCGCGGTGACCTGGGCGCAATCCAGAACAGACTGGAGCACACAATCAACAACCTCGGCGTACAGGCGGAGAATATCACTGCTGCGGAAAGCCGCATCAGAGATACAGACATGGCAGAGGAAATGATGGCATACACGAAGAACAATATTCTGGTTCAGGCGGCTCAGGCTATGCTTGCTCAGGCGAACCAGGTTCCTCAGGGCGTGCTTCAGCTTCTCCAGTAATTGCACAAAAAAGAATTTCAAATTCTTTGAGTCCATTTGGGCAGACCTTCGGGCCTGCCCTTTTTGCGCGGAAAAAGGCCGGACGCTTGCTTTCGTGCCGCTATTCTGGTATGATAGCGGGACAGTGAGGTGTCAGATATGAAAATCGGGAATTTGGAACTGGAAAATAATGTTTTCCTCGCGCCGATGGCCGGAGTGACGGATTTGCCGTTCCGTCTGCTTTGCAAGGAGATGGGCTGCGGGCTGGTGTATTCCGAAATGGTGAGCGCGAAGGGGATTTTATACGAAAATAAGAATACAACTGAGCTGCTGCGCATTGCGGCAGAGGAACGTCCGGCGGCGGTGCAGCTTTTTGGCTCCGACCCGCAGATTCTGGGCGCGATGGCGCGGAAGATTGAGGCGTACCCGATAGATGTGATTGATGTGAATATGGGCTGTCCCGCGCCGAAAATCGTGAAAAACGGCGAGGGGAGCGCGCTGACGAAGACGCCGGAACTGGTGGGGAAAATCGTCCGCGCGTTGGTGGAGGCGCAGAAAAAGCCCGTTACGATCAAAATACGCAAGGGCTTCGATGATGCGCACCTGAATGCGGCCGAAATTGCTCGGATTGCCGAGGCGAACGGCGCGGCGGCTGTGGCGGTGCATGGGCGCACGCGGGAACAGTATTACAGCGGAAAGGCTGACTGGGACTGCATTCGGGAGGTGAAGCGGGCGGTGAGTATTCCGGTCATTGGCAACGGGGACGTGTTTACGCCGCAGGACGCGGAACGGCTGCTGGAGGAAACGGGGTGCGACGCGATTATGGTGGGGCGCGGCGCGCAGGGGAATCCCTGGATATTCCGGCGCATACTGCATTATCTGCAAACGGGGGAACTGCTGCCGGAGCCCAGCGCGGAGGAGCGCGCAGAGAAGGCCCTGCGGCACGCAAAGATGCTGGTGGAATATAAGGGGGAATACATTGGCGTGCGCGAGATGCGCAAGCATATGGCGTGGTACATGAAGGGGCTGCCGGGAGCGGCGGAGCTGCGCGGGAAGCTGAATGCCGCGGCGGATCTGGCGGGCATGGAGCGGCTTTTGCGGGAGTATTTGGAGAGGTAAAAGCAAGGACGTAAGACTGTGGAACGCTGTCCCGCTGTCAAAAAAACTATATTCAAACCGCGGAAGGGTTCGGGAAACGAAGCGTTTCCCCTGGCACCGCCTTCGGCGGCAGACCTTCGGTCTGGTTCGCAAAGCGAACTGCTTAGAACGAATCCCTTTATACTGACAGTTCCTCAAAAAAGGCTTCGTATAGCGGGCTTTGCCCGCTGTTGCCGCAGCCGCGAAGCGGCTATACGGAAGGCGTAGCCTGAGCCTTTTTTGACACGTTGACGTGAAAAAAGGAGGAGGAGTTATGAAATATATTCTTGCGCTGGATCAGGGTACGACAAGCTCGCGGGCGATATTGTTTGACCGTTCCGGACAGCCGCTTTCCATTGCGCAGAGGGAATTCAGGCAGTATTATCCTCAGCCCGGCTGGGTGGAGCATGACGCGGCGGAAATTTGGAAGACACAACTGGAAACGGCGCGGGCTGTGCTGGAAAAGCAGGGCATATCTGCGGCGGAGGTTGCGGCGATTGGCATTACAAACCAGCGGGAGACGGCTGTGCTTTGGGATAAGCGCAGCGGCACGCCCGTCTGTCCGGCGATTGTGTGGCAGTGCCGCCGGACTGCGCCGAGCTGCGATGCGCTGAAGGAGCAGGGGCTGGAAAGCATGTTCCGCGAAAAAACGGGACTGCCGATAGATGCGTATTTTTCCGCGACAAAAATCCGCTGGGTATTGCAGAATGTTCCGGAGGCGGCGAAGCTGGCGGAATCCGGCAATCTTCTGTTCGGGACAGTGGACACCTGGCTGATTTGGAATCTGACCGGCGGGCAGGTGCATGCTACGGATTATTCCAATGCCTCTCGGACGATGCTGTTCAACATTCATACACTGAAATGGGACGCGGAGATTTTGAAGCTGCTTGGCATACCGGAAAGCATACTGCCGGAGGTGCGCCCGTCCTCGGGGCTGTTTGGACATTCCCTGCCTGCATTATTCGGGGCGGCAATCCCGATTGCAGGGGCGGCGGGCGACCAGCAGGCTGCGTTATTCGGGCAGGCGTGCTTTTCGCCAGGTGCGGCGAAAAATACGTATGGAACAGGCTGTTTCCTGCTGATGAATACAGGGGAGAAGCCGGTTTCTTCGCGAAATGGACTGATTACGACAATTGCGTGGGGGCTGAATGGAAAGGTCACGTACGCGCTGGAGGGCTCTGTTTTCGTGGCGGGTGCGGCGATACAATGGCTCAGGGACGAGCTTGGGCTGATTTCTACGGCGGCGGAAACAGAGGGGTTGTGCCGCTCTGTGGCGGATAACTGCGGGGTGTACCTCGTGCCGGCGTTTGTCGGGCTGGGCGCGCCGTATTGGGACCCTTACGCGCGGGGCGTGCTGACAGGGCTGACACGCGGCGCGAATCGGGCGCATATCGTGCGGGCGGCGGTGGAATCTATGGCATACCAGACGTATGACGTACTGCGGGCAATGGAGCAGGACGCGGGCATACCGCTTGCGGAGCTGCGTGCGGACGGCGGAGCGGCGGCAAACGCGTTTCTGCTACAGTTTCAGGCGGACATTACGGGCGTGCCTGTGCTGCGCCCGTCCACGCTGGAAACGACTGCGCTGGGCGCGGCATACCTGGCAGGGCTTGCAGTAGGGTACTGGTCGGACTTCGCGGAGATTCGGCGGAACTGGCAGGTCGCGGAGGCGTTTTCACCGGCGATATCCAAAGAGGAAGCCGCAGGGCTGGAGGCTGGCTGGCGGCATGCCGTGCGGCAGGCGCAGATGAAGGAGCAATAAAGATATAAACGACGTTGTGGGGGCCGCCCTCAATCCCCCTGCCGGCTTCTGGGGCCGGAGTACGGATTTTATTGCGGAAGACCTCGCTTTCTGAGGAAAATAAAAAAGGCAGGAAACAGATCTGTATCCTGTCTTTTTGTTGTTTTTACTGGCAAAGAAATTCTGCTACAAGCGGCAGCGTTACCACAGAGATGATTGTAGAAACGAAGGTATACTGCGATGCGCGTTTTTCATCGTTGCCATAAAGCTCTGCAAAGGAAGGCAGAGCGGCGGCGGCGGGCGTACCCATCAGCACGACAAGCACGCTCAGCGCGATTCCTTCCATAAACAGCCCGCAGATCGCCCTTGTCAGTATCGGCAGTACGATCAGCGTGAAAAAGCTGAAAATATACACGACCTTATCCCGGAAGATTTCGCGCAGATTCGCGGCGGCAAGCAGAGAGCCAATATAAATCATGGAAAGGCTGACGGTTGTATTCGCGGAATACTGCAAAACATCGTAAATCGGCCCGGGCAGGGATATGGAATTGACGAAGCAGAACACACCCACAACAGCAGAGAGGCAGATAAGGTTGAGAAACGCCTCTTTCAGCATCTGCAAAGCGGGTTTCCTGTGCTCGCCGCCCATGCCAAAGAGTATGGAGCAGACGGTAAACAGGAACACATTGCAGGTAAACATGACAGCTACGCAGAAAATCAGGCCTTCTGCGCCGTACATTGCCATGATCAGGGGCTGTCCCATAAATATGACGTTGCTGTAAACGCCGCCGCCGGAAAAAAGCCCAAGTTCCCGCGGCTTCATTTTGAGCAGTTTGCCGACGATAAAGAACATTGCCGCGCCGATACAGCAGATGAGGTATGTTGCGCCGCAGGTTACAAGGAACCCGTTGAAAATTTCGCGGGAATATTCCCTTTGCAGGAGCACAACCATATTGCATGGTACGGCTACGCGCGTCAGCACAATGGAGAGTCCCTTGGAATTATCAAGGGACAGTATCTTTTTCTTTTGCAGGATTATGCCGATGACCATTAAAATTACCATCGTCATAAGCTGGTATATCACGGGTAACGCCATATTTCTATCCTTCCCTTCAGACTTTTTGCGAAGCACTCTTTTGATAGCTGTCGCTTTATTTTACCCGAAACCGGCGTATTTTGCAATGATTTCCAGATTTATTTTTGCAAACCGTCCTCTCTGCGGTGTTTCCGGAGCAGGCGCACGGTTAGCGCGGCCATTGCTGTGCCGACAACTGCTCCGGCAAGTACGTCAGTAGGAAAATGCACGCCGAGATACAGCCGCGAAAAGCCCATCAGCGCGCCGAAAACATATGCCGCACAGCCCCAGACACGGTTTCTGGCATAGAATGCCGTCGCCGCTGCGAAGCACGCTGCCGTATGCCCGGAGGGGAAAGAGGCGTCATGCAAAGGGGGGATCAGGAGTGTATCCGCATAGCCCAGCAGGTCATAGGGGCGCATCCTGTCCACACAGGGCTTTAATACCAGGTTGCAGGCCAGCGCGCTTGCGCCGACACACAGCAGAAGCAGAATACCCATATCCCGCAGGCGTTTCCATCGTATACCCATAATAAAGAACGACACACCCAGAAAGAGCCAGAGCGCGCCTGCGTTACCCAGTGCGGAGAGAAACACCATCAGCTGATCCATAAATGGTGTGGAAAAGGTTTCCCGCAGCCACTGCAAAACTTCTATATCAAAAGTTTGGAGCCATTCCATTTTTTGTCCTCCTTATCCCCAAAAAAACAAATGCTCGAATAGTATTTTCAGCCCAATCAATATCAGTATGGCTCCGCCGGCAAATGCCGCTTTTGCCTGAAGGAAATTGCCGAGCCCTTTGCCCAGTATGCCGCCTGTGAACGAAAGCGCGAACGCGACAATGCCGATAATGAGTCCGGCTGTAAGGATGTTTACGTCCAGCAGGGCAAAGCTGATACCGACCGCCAGCGCGTCAATGCTTGTTGCGATGGCCTGGAGCATAAGCATTTTAGAGGTTAGCTGGTTTTCTTCCGGAGCGTCCTCTTCTTTCAGGCTTTCGCGTATCATATTCGCGCCGATGACTGCCAAAAGCAGGAATGCGATCCAGTGGTCTACCGCGGCGATGTAGTCTTTTACGCGGCTGCCCAGAAACCAGCCGGTCAACGGCATCAGGAACTGAAACATGCCGAAATAAAGCCCCTGCCGCATAGCGTCTTTTTTGCCAAAGCCGCGGACAGAAACACCGTTGGAAATGGAAACCGCAAAGGCGTCCATCGCCAGACTGAGCGCGATCAGAAAAATCATTCCGTAGTCCAAATTATTTCCACCTCTGTTTTCCCTTTTCATTCAGTATAATCCGGCTTTTCCGAGTATATACCCGTTTTTGTCCGCTGTCCGCGCTACATTATAGCATTTCCGCCGGTAGGGGTCAACGATAAGGAGGGCTGGTGTTTTTACGAAGGCATGGGCTGGATTTTGCTTACCTAATATAATATGTAGATAAACAAATCGGCCGATGCTTTGGGCGGCCCGATGGATATGTGCAGACACTTGTGACGACTCTGCCTAGAGCGGCTGGTCGTCTTCGTTGGGGAGATAGCGCAGTATGCATTCCACTGGGCAGTTCAGGATGCGGCAGAGGTCGTTTATGGTTTTTGTGGAGATATCCTTGTTGTGCTTCAGACGGTGGAGAGTGCTGTGAGAGAGGTGGTGCCTGCTGGTAAGCGTATACCAGTTTTCCGGCGAGTTTTTCAGGGTTTCCCAAAAAGGGGTGTAATCAATCATTTGTAAACTTCCTTTCAGAAAGGCAATATTTATCAGGGCGTCAAAAAAGGCTCAGGCCTTTTTTTGAGAGGGCTTCAGTATAAAGGGACTCATTCTCAGCAGTTCGCTTTGCGAACCGTCCCAAAGGGACGCTGCTCCGCAGTGCTAAACTTTCTGAAAAACCACAGAAAGCCTTGAAATTCACCCTTTTCCTCGTGCGGAACCGCAAGCGGCGGCTTTCAGCCGGTTTGCGGAGCAAACTTCCGCAGGTAAAGCCCGCTTTGCGGATTCCCAGGCAGTTCGCTTTGCGAACCAGACCGAAGGTCTGCCGCCGAAGGCGGCGCCAGGGGAAACGCTTCGTTTCCCGAACCCTTCCGCGGCTTGAATAATAGGTTTTTTGACAGTCTGATTTATTTTTCTATCCTAAAAGTATAAAATCTATTCTCATTCTTGAATATCTTCGTAAAAAAGAATATAATAGGGAAAAGGAGCTGGTGCGTATGGGAAAATACATATTATATGCGGGGATACTTTCGGCGGCGTTTGGCTTTGAGGCAAAAATAGCGGAAGGCCATTTATTTTCATTTATAGAGGGGAAGGATATGCTGGCGGAGAACGGGGAGCGGTTCGCGGCAGTACGCGGGGAACAGGTATATAAAAGGCTTGGTGATAAAAAATATCTGGTCCAGAACGGGGAACAGGTCGTTATGCTGGATATGGATGATTTGGCGGAGGGGCAGATGGTCAGCCGAGAATTGGTAGAAAGGATTGAGAAAGACGCAACGGAAAACCTGCGAAAAATGTTGGAAAACAGGGTTTCTCGAAAAAATCAGAAGGAAAGTTGAAAAAATTTGGAAAAAAGTGTTGACAAATTTTATGAATGGGGTATAATAATAAAGCCGCTGAGGGGAGAAACACAGCCGGAGCGGCCAGGCAGGAAAAAGATTGAAAAAAAATCGAAAAAATGCTTGACAAACAAAAATGTATCTGATAAGATAGATTTCGCCGCTAAGGTAAGAAATGCCAGAGCGGTCAGGCAAAAAAGATTGAGAAAATCGAAAAAAAGTGCTTGACAAACGAAATCGCATCTGATAAGATAGATTTCGCCGCTGAGAAAGCGG
>CAJTQX010000061.1 GCA_910578425.1 uncultured Anaerotignum sp. | reverse complement strand
TGCCTCCTTCATGGAAATATGCACCAGGGGACTTCCTTTTCCCCCTGATCGTTGAATAATGTTAATATATTTTGCACCTCCCGCCCCATCGGTACCAAATGGCGCAGAAAGACAAAACCAAAATTATGCAGGGCTTTTCTTCGCCCGCTTCGCATCCTCCAGGATGCACGCCGGAGTCGGGTGATCCCTCTCCCAGACTTCGCTCCGAATAACCGGGACATTTGCCGGGGCGTCTACGAACAGCTTCAGGCCGTTTTTCGTCCCCTCGACCTTCACGACGATATCCTCGCCGATTACAACGTATTGTCCGGATTTCCTTCCCAGTGATAACATCGCAAAAACCTCCTTGTATTCGCTTTTGAAATTCTTTTTATGCAGATTGAAAGGTTTTCTATTATTGATTTCCGATAATCAGAATTATCAGAAGCAAACATGCACAAATTTTCCGTTTTTTGTTCACTTTTTCAACCTTTCTGAAAGTTATATCGGCACACTTTTTCATGGATTTAGTATTTTGCAGAAAATTTTTTGAAATTTTTATACGGATTGAACGAAAGCAACTTCTGATAATTCTGATTATCAGAAGTTGTTTTTTTGATATGCCCCTTTTTTAGGGAAAAAAGCCGGAATTCCGGAAATAAAACATTAAAAAAAGAAAAGCTGCTGCAGATTGCTCCTGCAATAGCTTTTTTCGATAATATGCCTTAGATTTGAGGTGAAATTGTTTTCTACAATAAAATATACCCTGTTATGTATTTGGTAAATTTTACTCAGATTTTTTGCTGCTCTCCATTGCGCTGAAAATATCGGGAATTGTGATGCTGTTTTACCTTGTATGCAGTTCAGGGCTTTTGTGGCTCATCATATTTTCCGTCCGTCCCACCAGATAATCAACACTGACGTCAAAAAAAATCAGCGATACCGCACAGGCCGGCAATAGACGGCTCATTCCTCCCGGATTCACAGTTCGCGATAGCCGTGTATCCGTAATTCAGTTCTTATGCAAGCCGTTCCTGGTTAATATTGCCAAAATTGTCAGAAGTCCGATGGAAAACAAAAAACTGCCCACTACCGGGTTTGTTTGTGACAGATTTACTGCTCCGCCGATCCCGATCATTATTCCCGCCAAGACTGACGAAACAAATGCCGCATTCTTCCCATGTTTTATTCTTCCTTCCATATTTTTTTGAGTAAAAAAGGGGAATAAAGTATATCCTGATTACCCTTTTTGAGTATTTCCCGTTACATTAGCACTGTACATGCTGTACCTTTATAAGAACTCCTGTTATAGCGCGTATCACCAAAAACTCCAATACACCCATTATGGCTACTTGGAATACTCTTGTTGCCATTAACGGGAAAAACGGTGCTCCATATAAAATAGATATCCAAAGCGTGTTCAGCAGCAGGGAGCCTATGATTTCCGTCGAAATCACCGCCCCTATGATAAGGGCACTATTCTGCTTTTTATGCAGAAACACACCATATAGTAGCCCTGTCAAAAAGGCAGTTGCCGTAAAACCCGCAAAATATGCCCCGATCGGAAACAAAAGTGCCCCGATAAAATCCCCCAATGCTCCTACTACAGCAGCTTGCAGCGGCCCCATATAAACAGCCGCAAGCAGCACTGGTATAAACGCAAAACCAATCTTCATGTTCCATGCTGAAATGGAGAGAAAACGTGATAAAACGATGTGTACAGCAATAAGCATTGCCATCAAAACAAGTTGTCGCGTTGTAAATCTTTGTTCATTCATGATAAAAACCTCCCTTGCATCATTCAAAATCCGCTGCAAATGTATTTCAAGCAGTCAGTGTTTTATTCTGGTTATGGTACCTTTGCTTGACAAAGGGTGTATCCCCTTGTCAAGCAAAGGTAATAAAGATAGTTTTTCCATTTATAGCAGGACACGGAAAACTAAATTAGTGTTTCCAGACGGTTCCGATTTGCGGTCTCTTTCTGCTTCCAAACGTCGTATTTCTCACTTCTAACCAGCTCTTCTGGCAAGCCCATATCAACATATCAACATCTTCCCCTGTGTCAGCAACACAAATTATTATTCTTGCCGATTGATGTTCATTATAGTCCCTATCTCGTGCAGCACATACCTCTATCTGCCGTTGCTATAAATTTCTCAAGCATGAAATTGCCTCTCCGATATAGTACAGCGACCCAAAGGCGCAGGCGATAACATTGTCATGCCCCAGTGCCTCTTTTTTCGCAGCAGACACCGCTGACTGTACGGAATCAAAAACAATGGCTCTGCCACCTTTTTCCTCTATCACGAATTTCAGCCTGCCGCCTTCCAAGGCTCGGCTGCTATTCGGCGTGACAACGAAAAAAAACTCGGCCAGAGGCAAAACGGCATCAATCATTTTTCCATAGTCTTTATCGCCAAGCACCCCAACCACAAAAATGACACGCTTGCCTGCAAACAATTTTTCCAAGCTCTCAGCTAAAACTGCTGCCCCTTGGTAATTATGCGCCGCATCTACCAAGAACAGCGGATCTCGGCCGCAGATTTCCAGCCGCCCGTTCCAGCGGGCTTTGCGCAGCCCTTCCCGTACTGTTCTTTCAGAAATCCTCCAGCCATTTTTCCGCATCGCCTTTGCAGCATATAAAGCTACTGCAGCGTTCCGCATCTGGTACAGGCCAAGCATCCCCGTTGTTAAATTTTTATACTCCCCGAGGCTGAACGTCTGCCCATTTTCACTGATATGAGAAAATTCCATCTGTGAAACAGGGACTAC
This sequence comes from uncultured Anaerotignum sp., assembly GCA_910578425.1. Classification (GTDB taxonomy): domain Bacteria; phylum Bacillota; class Clostridia; order Lachnospirales; family Anaerotignaceae; genus Anaerotignum_A. The sequence goes on along the minus strand of CAJTQX010000061.1, from coordinate 7,083 downwards.
TGTAAATGAGGCCTGTTTTTCTGCACAGACAGAGACGACTACATCCATGACTCCAGGTTCCTGCTCATATAAAACTACCGTCCCCTTTTCTTTTATAATGCCAGCTTTTTCCATGGCAATCTTCTCTGCCGTGTTTCCCAAAATATCCATGTGATCCAGCCCGATTGATGTGATCACGGAAACCTCAGACTGTTTGATGATATTCGTTGCATCCAGCCTGCCGCCAAGGCCAACCTCTAAAACAACAATATCGCATTTTTCTTCAAAGAAATAAAGGAACGCCAATGCAGTAACCAGTTCAAATACTGTCGGCATCAATCCTTTTTTTGCCTGCACTGCATTTGCCGCAGCCTTTATCGCAGATGCCAGCCTTGCAACATCTGCTTCCGATATCTCCCTGCCGTTTACCCTTATCTTTTCGGAAAAATGGTCAATATAAGGGGAAGTATAAAGCCCTGTCTTATACCCGCTTTCCCGCAGGATCCGCTCTGTAAATGCCGCCGTAGAGCCCTTTCCATTGGTTCCTGCAATATGTACATAGCATAGTTTGTCCTGAGGGTTTCCCAATTCCTCCAGCAATGCCTCTATGTTTTCCAAGCCCGGATCAGGGTTCATAAAATTGGGCGTATCCAGATACGCCAATGCATCTTCATACCGCATAAAGCATTTTCGCCGCCTTTACTACATGGGAAGCCAATACCGCTGACGTAACCGCCCCTACCCCTCCTGGCACTGGCGTAATATACCCAGCCTTAAGCACAACCTCCTCAAAGGAAACATCGCCATACAGTCTGCCATCTTCCCCAACATTGATTCCTACGTCAATCACGATTGCCCTTGGCGCGATATGCTCTGACCGAATTAACCCGCGTTTGCCCGCCGCTACAACAACAATCTCTGCGTCCCCGCATTCCTTTGCCAAATCCTTTGTATGGATATGACACTGCACGCATGTAGCGTTCCGGTTCAGCATCAGCAAAAACAGCGGCAACCCAACAACCATGCTAGCACCCATGATTGCCACCTTTTTTCCTTCCAGACCAATGCCAAGGTAATCTATAATGTCTATTACCGCCTCCGGAGTACACGGCGAAAATGCTGTGATATCTCCCGCCATCACCTTATACATATTCATAGGGCTGATTGCGTCGACATCTTTCAAGGGGTTCACCTCCGCACTGATCGCTTTTTCATCTAAATGCAGCGGTAACGGGCGCAGTAGCAGAATCCCGTGTATTTCCGGATCGTTATTGATTTTCTTAAATTCTTCCATAAAAGCTCCCTGCGCAATATCTCCCGGAAAGGCTACCCGACGCACAGAAATACCTACCGCTTCCAGTTTTTTCTCTGCACTTCTGCCATAAACAATGCAGCTTGGGTTTTCTCCTACACGCACTATAGCTGCTGTCGGCATAATTTTCCTTTCCTTCAGCCTTGTTACCTCTTGCCGCAGATTTTTCTCCATTTGTCTTGCAATGTCTGAGCCTTTTATCACCATTGCCGCAGCCCTCCCTTAATTATTCCGGCTATATCAGGCATCTCCTATCTCATGTCCCTCAGCCGTTCCATGGATTCTTCTGCCACTTTCCGTGCACGCACCAGATATGTATCCAACATAGAATCCGCCTTTTGTTCTATTTCCTTTGCTGCCACCCTGTCCCGTAGCGTTCTGGTATTTACAAAAACATTCATACTTGCCGCTTCCAAGGCAGCCGCACTGCATAACGCCCCGCAGCCAACATCTGACACCAGCATGCTGTTCCCTTTTTCCAGCATTTCTTCCAAAACCGCAATCACTTCACAACATGTTTCCATCATTTCCAAAGGCGCATGGCAAGCCTGTTTCGTCATTTTCTCCAGCACGTTTTCCCGTTCCGGGTCATTCTTCGGGATAGAATATGCCTGCGCCAGAGGTTCAAACACCGCCGCATCTTCGTCTGCCAGTTCAATCAGCCGTTTTTGGCATACAGCACATCTTTCCAGCACTTTCCTGATATCCTCTTTCACGGAAATATATTTTTTCTTTCCTATCGTCAGGTTCCCTGCCATCGCGCACAGTGCCGCACCATATGCGCCCACGAGTGCGGCGGCTCCTCCGCCCCCTGGTACGGGAGCTTCTGATGCCAGTGCTTCTGCAAATTTCGCGCAACTTTTTTCTGTCAGCTTTCCCTCCATATATTCCTCCTTGATAAAAACCGTCAGGCTTTCTCACAGAGGATTAAAATAATCCTGTGATCCGCCCATTCTCATCTACGTCAATCTTTTCTGCAGAAGGTACCTTCGGCAACCCCGGCATTGTCATAATATCACCGGTTAATGCAACAATGAAGCCTGCCCCGGCGGATACCTTGAGGTTGCGAACAGTTACCGTAAAGCCCCTCGGCGCACCAATCAGCGCAGGGTCATCAGAAAAAGAATACTGTGTTTTAGCCATGCAAATCGGCAACTGTGCAAATCCAAGGGCTGTCAGCTGCGCCGCCTGCTTCTTTGCATTTTCTGTCATTACAACGCCATCTGCATGGTAAACCTTTTTGCAGATTGCCTCCAGCTTTTCCTCAATCGTGCATTCAAGCCCATATGTAAAACCGAAATCATCGGGCTGCTCGCAGAGCCGGACAACCTCCTCGGCTAACGCCCTGCTGCCTTCGCCGCCTTTTGCCCAAACCTCGGAAAGCACTGCCTTTACCCCCAGTTCCGCACACTTTTGCCCCACCATGTGCAGTTCTGCTTCGGTATCAGTTGGAAATGCGTTAATCGCAACTACGCATGGAAGTCCATACACATTCTTCACATTGTCCACATGCTGGAGCAGATTGGGCAGACCCTTTTCCAACGCTTCCATATTCTCGCTGTTCAGTTCTGCTTTTGGCACACCGTCATGATATTTCAGCGCACGCACCGTTGCAACGATTACGACTGCGGAAGGCTTCAGCCCTGCCATTCGGCATTTGATATCAATAAACTTTTCCGCACCCAGGTCGGCGGCAAAGCCGGCCTCCGTAACGGCATAATCCCCTAGCTTCAGTGCCATGCGTGTCGCTGTGACCGAATTGCAGCCATGCGCGATATTTGCAAAAGGGCCTCCATGAATAAACGCGGGCGTCCCTTCCATGGTCTGTACAAGGTTCGGTTTCAGTGAATCCTTCAGCAGTGCCGCCATCGCGCCCTCCGCTTTCAGGTCATGCGCCGTAACCGGCCTGCCCTCAAAAGTGTACGCAACAATCATCCGCGCAAGACGTTCTTTTAAGTCGAGAATGTCACTCGCAAGGCACAAAACTGCCATAATCTCGGAAGCGACCGTAATTTCAAAACCATCTTCACGGGGAACGCCCTGCATCCACCCACCAAGACCATTTATAATATGGCGCAGCTGTCTGTCGTTCATATCGACGGCTCGTTTCCATGTAATCTGTTTTACGTCAATGCCCAGCACATTTCCCTGCTGAATATGGTTATCAAGCATTGCTGCAAGCAGATTGTTCGCTGCGCCGATTGCATGGAAATCCCCCGTAAAATGCAGGTTGATATCCTCCATCGGGATCACCTGTGCATAACCACCTCCCGCTGCACCGCCTTTGACGCCAAACACCGGGCCAAGCGAAGGTTCGCGCAGCGCAACAACTGCGTTTTTCCCAATTCTTCTCAGCCCATCCGCCAAACCTACAGATGTAGTCGTTTTTCCCTCTCCTGCGGGCGTCGGCGTAATCGCTGTGACTAATATCAGTTTTCCATTTGGCTTATCCGCCATATCCTTAAGCAAACGAAAACCTATTTTTGCTTTGTACTTGCCATACTGTTCAATATATTGTTCGTGTATGCCGCATTGCCTGGCTACCTCTGTAATATTCAGCGGAGCCGCTTCCTGTGCAATTTCAATATCCGTTTTGATTCCCATTTTTGTTTCCTCCTCAAAAAATATTATTCAAAATAATAGTGCTGACAAAAGTGACTTTTTCGTTTTTTCTTTCCTTTGTGCGGAAACCGCCATTTCGAGCCTTTCCTTAGAGGGCTTCCTCCGTCTGCGCAAACAGCTGCATCGCCAATTTTTCGCATCTGGCACACAACTCCTGTCCCTCATTCAAAACCTTTTCCGCATATGCCTTATCCCTGATACCCGGAAGATTGATCTTTACATTCAACCATGCGCCTTTCATTCCGGCAGCAAGGTTTAGGATTGCGACACCTAGGTCACTGGCTGCATTTGTATTTGTTTTCCCCGCGATTTTTTGAATCAGCACAATGCCTTCCCAACGCATCTCCATCACATCAAATGGCACTTTTGTCGCTTCAAGCGTACCGGCGGCAATCGCCGCACTTCTGGCTGCCCGTTCTTCTTCCGTTCCCTTTGGCATCTTATACGCATTTGAAACCAAGTAGAATGCTTCTGTATCTTTATCGAATGCGGCGGAAAATTTTTCAAGCAGTGCTTCCGCCTTAGTTTTTGCGTCTTTGCAGGTTTCTTCTGACGCCTGATATTTGGCATTGCCTATCGTCAAATCGCAGATCATGGCCACCAGTGCCATCGCCTGTGCTCCTGCAAGCGCGCTTACTGAACCGCCGCCAGGCGCAGGGGCATCGGAACGCAGAACCTCGAGATACTTGGATACTCTCAAATTAACCAGCTTCATTTTTTCGTCCTCCTTATTTCGTCCTCGTTTCACAAACAACCAATCGACACGGATCTGTACCATTGTTCTTGCAGAAAAACGCTTCCTTGAGCAGCTTTCGCTCGGCAGCAACCATATCCCTTGGTTTCAGTATGTATTCCGTTTCTCCAAAAAACAGTGTACACCCGCCTTCCGCGCAGAGGATTGCAGTCATAATCAGACTGTCATTACCTGATCCGGCAGAACCGTAAAATTCACCCTGTGGCATAAGCTGGATCGTATACATTTCCCCTGTGCATTTTTTCCTGTCCATCACAAGGTTCAGATCTGTATATTTCCCGTAGGATATAGTCTTCATCTCACCTGCAAAAGCATGCGGCTGATATGGACGCAAGCGGTATTCCTCTGAATCCCCATGCACAAGCCTATACGGCTCTGTTAAAGATAAAATCACACGGTCATAACCGGTATAATCTGTAAATATTGATTTTTCCAAATCTACCGTAGCAGAACAAATACTGAATAAAAAATCACGCTTCTCGAATGTGCTCCCTTCCGGATAGCTGAGATATTCCGCTGTTGTGCCACCTGACCATGTGCCTCTTGCAATATTTTCCGACCGTATTTCCTTGACCGTTTTTTTCATTGCTCCATTCCTCCTTCACAATGTCCTTATGCATTATCCCTGCACCAAATATTTTGAGCAAGTTTCATGCCATACATTGTGTTTTTCAAATTTTTCTTGTGTTATTTTGACCCATGTTATATAATTCAGATAATTTCTTTATATAATACAACTTACAACTATGATTTTTGGGGGTGATCTGCTTGAAGGAAATCAGAAAAGCACTGGAAAATAAAATAAAATGTTACAAGGCTGTTCTGGATAAAATCTCATCTGGTGTAATCATGGTTGATGCTATGGGAGCGATATTTGAATATAACCGCATAGCGGCAGAACTGGAAGCAATGGATTCCTCTGCCGTAATCGGGAAAACCCCTCCTGAAGTGTATACGCCAAAAGAAACATTCCCAAAAGAAGCAAACAGCTATCTTTTGAGGGTTCAGAAAACCAAGAAACCCATCCTGTCAAATTGCAGCAAATATATAAACCTTGAAGGTGAAACGGTAGAACTCTATCAAAGCTATTTCCCAATTCTGGCTGGAACAGAATGTATTGGTTCGTTTTCTATTCTTGATGAAGTCACTATTTTGGATAAACTGATCAGGCAGGTGCTGGCTGCAAAACGGCATTCTTTTTCTCATGAAAAAAGCGAAGAGGAATTTGGTTTCGATGATATTATTGGGAAAAATAAACATATGTTGAAAGCGATCGATGAAGCTAGAAACGCCAGCCTGACAGATGCAAATATTCTTATTACCGGGGAAACCGGCACGGGAAAGGAGCTTTTTGTGCGCGCCATGCATAATTACAGCCGTAAAGGGCTTCCATTCGTGCCGATCAACTACGCCTCTATTCCCAGCACGCTTATGGAAAGCATTCTTTTTGGATCGGTCAAAGGTGCGTTTACCGGTTCTCAAAATACAGAAGGCTTATTTGAGGCAGCCCAAAACGGCACCTTGTTTTTAGATGAATTAAATTCCATGAATATCGACTGCCAGAGCAAGCTTCTCCGCGCAATACAAGAAAGAAAAATCCGCAAAGTCGGCAGCACAAAGGAAATTCCCATTTCCTGCAGAATCGTTGCAGCAATCAACGTAGATCCTCTGGTTTGCATCGAGCAGAACACACTGCGGGAAGACCTGTTCTATCGTCTTTCTGCCGCTTGCATTTTTATTCCTCCGCTGCGGGAACGGAAAGATGATATAAAATTTTTCCTTCAAAAATACAATGCGAAGTATAATAAAAATATCCAAGCCATTTCAAACGATGTATACAGTATGTTTGTACAAAACAACTGGAAAGGAAATGTCCGGGAGCTGGAAAATATCATTGAAGGTATGTTTATCATGACAGATAGCCATTCAAAGCTTGATTTGTCCTCACTTTCTGAATTTCACATGAAATTTTTAGAAACTGAAAATACTCCTGCCTCTACATTAAACCTGCAAGAATGTCTGTCAAAATGCGAGCGGGAGATCATCTGCGAAGCACTTAGAAGTTCCTCCTCAAAAAGGCAGGCAGCAATCAAATTGGGGATTACACCGCAAAGCCTAAATTATAAGATGAAAAAATTCGATTTGTAAAAAAATTGTATATACAACAATATCCGCCCAATGTCCGCAAATTGGTCGGATATCCGAAAATAATCAAATAAATGGCATCAGATGATTAGGTTTGCGGCAGGCAAAGTGGTACAATGGGAAGCAAAGTGCTGCCCTTTGTGCCGCCTTTGGCGGCATCCCTTTGGGGTGATTTGTGATGCAAGCTTCCGTAGCCCCTCAAAAAAGCCCTGAAGCAATGAAGTGCCCCCGAAAAGTTAGACAAAGTTTATAGGTTAAAATTATTCAAGCA
>CAJTQX010000060.1 GCA_910578425.1 uncultured Anaerotignum sp. | reverse complement strand
AGTTTTTCAAGGTTTTTTGCCAATGCGCTCTGGTTGCCGCCCAACTGTCTGTAAGAGTTGAGAGCCATAATGTTGTGTTGAATTCTCATATAATTACCTCCTTGAATGAGACGAGAGCGTCCATGCTCCCGTTAGAAATGTGATAATTTTATTTTGAACCGCCGCCCTGCCCGGATCCGTTCAGCCAGACAGCAGACAAAATCAATGTGGTTTTTTCTTTTTCGGCCTTGGTTTGTTCAAGCAGGCCGGACGCGGGAATTCCTGTTCCCAGACTTCTCCCCGCATGATCTCCATATCCTTTGGCGCATCTATGGATACCCTTGACAGCCCTTCATCGTATTCCACCGTGATTACGATTTTGCCGTCGATAACGATGTATTCCCCTGGCTTTCTTCCCAGTGTCAACATTGCCAACACACCTCCCTGTGTCCGTTTTGTGCAATTTGAAAGGTTGTTTTCACGTCTGCTTCCGATAAACAGAATTATCAGAAGTGCTTTTCGGCTATTCCGTATAATTTTTTTGAAAAATTTTTCTAAAAAACACTAAATCAACGGGCGGTACTGCCGATATTACTTTCAGAACGGTTGAAAAAAAGCACAAAAAACCAAAAACTGTGCAGTTTTGCTTCTGATAATTCTGTTTATCAGAAGTTTTTTTTATAAAATCCCCGTATTTTTGGGCTTTCTGCATATCCCCCCGCCCCTTCCCGCCCCCTGCCGGAATAATTACCGGAAATTGCCGGATTTTCAATGTTTTTGACGTTCCCACACTGTATAATCATGGTGAAAGGAGGTCTTTCATTATGATGAGAGCATTTGAAATGTATTTGAGAGAAAGGAACCTCTCGCCCAACACCACCCGTTCCTATCTTTTCGCGCTGGCGCAGTTCAACCAGCAGTTTGAAAAGATAACGAAGAAAAACCTGCAGAGCTACAAGGTCTGGCTGATTGAAAATTACAAGCCGCGGACTGTCAATCTCCGCCTGCGCGCAGTCAATTGTTATTTGGAGAGCATTGGTAAGGCTGCATGGAAAATCCCGCTTGTGCGCGTCCAGCAGAAACCCTATCTGGAAAATGTGATCAGCGAGGAAGACTATAACTATTTCAAGTCCTGCCTGAAAGAAGATGGAGAACTGTTCTGGTATTTTGTCGTCCGCTTCCTTACCGCCACCGGCGCGCGGATCAGTGAGCTGATACAGCTCAAGGTCGAGCATATCCGCGCGGGGCATATCGACCTGTATTCCAAAGGCGGAAAACTGCGCCGCATTTATATCCCCAGGAGCCTGCGGGATGAAGCGCTTTCCTGGATTGGGGACAGGGAGCAGGACAGCAGTTTTGTCTTCTTTAATAAATATGGGGACCGCATTACCTCCCGCGGCGTTTCCAGCCAGCTGAAAAGGCTGGGGCTGCGCTATGGCATAGACCCGCTGGTAATTTATCCCCATTCCTTCCGGCACCGCTTCGCGAAAAGCTTTCTCGCCCGCTGCAATGACATCGCGTTTCTTGCCGACCTCATGGGGCATGAAAACATCGAAACCACCCGTATCTACCTCCGCAAAACCAGTACAGAACAGCGGCTGATTGTGGATGAAGTTATTGACTGGTAAACAAAAGCTGCTTTTCAAAACGCCCTGCATCGGAACCGCAGATGGCTGCCTTTATGGAAACCTCACAAAAAAATGCCGTCTTTTCTGCGTTTCTTCTGCGGAACCATCCAAATCCGGCATCTACAGGTGTATTTTTCTTTTGCGGAAAATTTACCGCGTTTTTCATTCAAAACGAACTTTTAGTGAAATTTTTCCATAAATATCCGCCCCATGCAGGGCGTTCCGGACTTCTCCTTTTTTATTTCCTGTCCATGTGCCGCATACATCACCCGTATCACAGGAATCCCGCCCCTCTTTTCTTTCGTGTGTGCAAGCGCAAAATTTTCATTGAATCTCTTGTCCAAAGATGGTATAATAGCCTAACAATAGGCAAACCAGCAAATTCCGCCGGCAGTTTTGCATGGCGTACTTAAATATTGTCAGAATTTATTTTCAAAAATTGTGTCGGAAGGGGAATCAGCAGTGATCGAAACAGAGAAAACAACCACGATTATTCAAAATGATACAAAGAAAACAAACGGTTTTCTTCTGGTCAGCTTTATTGCCCTGCTTGCCATCTGCATTGGCGTGCTTTTCATCTTTGCCAATACAATTGGCAAAAAAAACGAAGACGCAATCAATAAAATTGGCGAAATCTATATGTCCGGGATGAATGAAAAGACCTCCCTGCATTTTGAAACCACTATTTCCCAGCAGCTCGACCAGCTGGAAAGCATCATCCGGAATAATCCGCCCGCAACCTTCACTTATAATGAAGCAATGATTGACGAGCTTACATATGAAGGCAAAATCCGCGATTTTGAATATCTCGCGCTGATGGACGGAAACGGCAATATCGAAATGATTTACGGCGATTATATCCATCTGGCAGACCCCGATCCCTTCGTGGAGTCCATGCGGAATAAAGAAAAGAAGATAGCGGTCGGTGAAACCGAATCCGGAAAGGTCATCACCATGCTCGGTATTGATGCCACATACCCTTTGGCAAACGGAAAACGCAGTATGGCGATCGTTGCAGGCGTTCCTGTGGATTATATTGATACCCTGCTTTCTCTGGATATTACGGATTCCCTGACGTATTCCCATATCATCCGGCGTGATGGAACTTTTATCATCAAAAACGCAATGGTAACCAATACTGACTATTTCAGCCGAATGCTGGATACCTACGAAGAGTATAACGGCAAAAAGCCGGAGCAGTATGTCGCAGAGCTTCAGGCCGCGATGGACAGAAACGAGAACTACTCTGCCATTTTCATCGACGAAGGCGAGCGTCGGCATCTGCACTGCGCGCGTCTGCCCTACTCGGAATGGTATCTTGTCACCATCATGCCATACGGCGCGCTGGATGAAACACTGAACGAGCTGAACAGCGAACGCAGCAACATACTGTTTCTCGGGAGCGGCATCACGTTCCTTGCGTTGTTCTGCATATTCGTGCTGTATTACCGGAACACGCGCAATCAGTTGCAGGCTCTGGAAAACGCCCGTCTGGACGCTATCCACGCAAACAAGGCAAAAAGCGAGTTCCTTTCCAACATGAGCCATGATATCCGAACGCCTATGAATGCCATCGTTGGCATGACGGCGATTGCTACCGCGAATATCGGCAATACACAGCAGGTACAGAACTGCCTGCGGAAAATCACGCTTTCCAGCAAGCATCTGCTTGGCCTGATCAACGATGTTCTGGATATGTCGAAAATTGAAAGCGGAAAACTGGTACTTACTGTAGATCAGGTATCCCTGCGCGAAGTGATGGACAGCGTTGTCAATATCGTCCAGCCGCAGGTCAAAACAAAGAATCAGCAGTTTGACGTTTTCATTCATGATATCGAAACAGAAAACGTATTCTGTGACAGCGTGCGCATCAATCAGGTTCTGCTGAACTTTTTGTCAAACGCTATAAAATTCACGCCGGAAGGCGGCTCCATCTCGCTCTCCATGCATGAAGAGCCCTCCCCTGTTGGCGAGGATTATGTGCGTATACATATTTATGTAAAGGATACTGGCATCGGCATGTCCGAAGATTTCCAGAAACGTATTTTTGAATCCTTTGTCCGCGAAGATACAAAGCGCGTGCATAAGACAGAAGGCTCCGGTCTTGGCATGGCAATCACGAAATATATCGTAGACGCGATGAATGGCATGATTGAGGTACACAGTGAGCTGGGCAAGGGTTCCGAGTTCCACGTCACGCTGGATCTGGAAAAAGCAACAATTCCGGAAGAAGAGATGATACTGCCTGACTGGCATATGCTGGTCGTAGACGATGATCTCCAGCTTTGCGAAAGCACAGTAGACTCTCTGAATCAGATCGGCGTTATCGCGGAGTGGGCATTAGACGGCGAAACCGCGCTGGAGATGGTTGCACAGCGTCACGAAAAACGAAACGATTACCATATCATCCTTCTGGATTGGAAACTGCCTGGCATTGACGGCATTGAAACCGCGCGCAAGATACGTCAGCAGATGGGCGGGGATATCCCCATACTCCTGATTTCTGCATACGACTGCACCGAAATCGAGGAGCAGGCGCGTGATGCGGGCATCAATGGATTTATTGCAAAGCCGTTGTTCAAATCGACGCTGTTCTATGGTCTGCGGCAGTTCAGTGACGATATTGTTGTTTCCTCCGAGGAATCCGTACATAACACAAAGTTCGATTTTACCGGCACAAAGGTACTGCTCGCAGAGGATAACGACCTGAACTGGGAAATCGCGGCCGAGCTGCTCTCTCAGTATGGGCTGGATCTGGAGCGTGCTGAAAATGGCCAGATTTGTGTAGAGATGTTCTCCAAATCGCCTGTTGGGTATTACTCCGCAATCCTTATGGATATCCGTATGCCGATTATGACAGGCTATGAGGCAACAGTGGAAATCCGAAAGCTGGCACGCCCTGACGCAAACCTGCCGATTATAGCTATGACTGCGGACGCTTTTTCGGAGGATATCCAGAAATCACTGGCAAGCGGCATGAACGCGCATGTTTCCAAGCCTATCGACACAAGAGAGGTTGTGCGGCTGCTGGAAAAATTCCTGCATGAAAAACATCAGGACGAACTATCATCCAAATAACTTATCAGAAAACACTTAAAAACGCTGGGCTGCTCCAATATGACTCGCCCAGCGTTTTCTGTTTTATTTGTCCTATGGTACCTTTGCCTGACAAGGATAGCCATCCTGCAACGCTTTGAAACGCTTTGAATGTTCTGCTCTGGCCTCTATGGCCTCTATGGGTTATGCTGCGACCGCAGCCCTTCTCTGAACGTCCGGAATGACCCATATGCCCTGCAATCATCTGTACCGCTGGAAACATCACGCATAAATTTCACAACGCCCTGTGGCATATATAACGCCCTGCAACATATAACGCCCTGCGGCATATACAATGCCCTGCAACATATAACGCCCTGCGGCATATACAATGCCCTGCGGCATATATAACGCCCTGCGGCATATATAACGCCCTGCGGCATATACAATGCCCTGCGGCATATATAACGCCCTGCAACATATAACGCCCTGCAACATATAACGCCCTGCGGCATATAACGCCCTGTCGCATTTCACGCCCCACAGCACGCATGATTGTGCTCCCCCCGCCCTATGCGCCGATCATATACTGTATCATATACCATATCATATACCGTATCAAACGCTGCTCCTCTATCCCCCTGCACCGCCAAAGGCCCCCATTCCAAACGGAACAGGGGCCTTTGTGAGGTCAATCTATATCAGGCTATATCTCTTGCCAATGGGCGTTTGTACTCTGTTTCATGTCCGCACATTCTTTCAGAGCTTAACTCAGCGCATTAGGCAAAAGCATGGAAATTGCCGGTACATAGGTAATGAACAGCAGTATTACGATCATCAGCGCAAGGAACGGTATAATACCCTTAATAACCGTATCCAATGTTGTTTCTCCGACTCGCGAGGCAACGAAAAGGTTTACGCCCAGAGGCGGTGTGATGAAGCCGATCGCAAGGTTTACTACCATGATGATACCAAAGTGTGTTACGTCTACGCCCAAAGCAGTTACAACAGGGAACAGGATGGGTGCCAGAATCATAATCGCACACAGTGTTTCCATGAAGCAGCCTACGATCAGGAGCAGTACGTTAATCAGCAGCAGAATGAGAATCTTGCTGTCTGTCATAGTTGTCAGGAAGGTTGCGACTGTCGTTGGAATACGTCCCAGCGTCAGCACCTTCGAGAAGCCGGCCGCGCAGCCGATAACAATCAGGATCGTTGCTGTTGTTTCACAGGCATTTTTCGTAACCGTACCAAGCTGTTTCAAATCCAGCTCTTTGTATACAAGGCAGCCGATTACAAGGCTGTAAATAACGGATACCGCCGCCGCTTCTGTCGGTGTAAAGATACCGCCGTAGATACCGCCAAGGATAATAACGGGGGAAAGCAGTGCCCAGAAGCTGTCTTTAACTTCCTTGAGCGCGCGTTTCGCGCTGAATGGTTCATCATCACCCTTATAGCCATGACTTCTTGCATAGAAGTAAGAATACAGGCACAGCACAACGCCAATCAGAATACCGGGAACGAAGCCCGCAAGGAACAGCTTACTTACAGAACTGTTCGTTGTTACACTGTAAACAACCATAGGGATACTCGGCGGAATGATAACGCCGATGGAGCCGGCTGCCGCAATCAGTGCCAGCACAAATTTTTTATCATAGCCCTTTTGCAGCATCGTAGGCACGACCATGCCGCCGACAGCCGCAACGGTTGCCGGGCCGGAGCCGGAGATTGCCGCAAAGAACATACATACAACGACTGTGACAATGGCAAGACCGCCGCGGATTCTGCCAAAAAATACGCTTGCAACGTTCAGCAGCCTGCGGGAAATACCGCCGCCGCCCATCAGTTCACCGGCGAATACGAAGAACGGAATCGCCATAATGGGGAAGGAATCACAGCCTGTTACAAGGTTCTGTGCGATAAAGCCGAATGTCAGCTGTTTTGTATAAAGGATATATGCCAGCGACGCAATGCCCAGCGAAAAGCCGATAGGCACCGTCAGCACAAGGCAAACAATCAATGTAAGGAATATTACTAACGCGACGCTCCCAGTCATACCTTGGACACCTCCTCAGGTTTGTTCAGATTCTTGATTCTTTTAATAATGCATTCTATCTGCCGGATTGCCGTCAGCACAAAGCCTACCAGCGGCGCGGCATAAACAAACTGCATCGGAAGCCCGATAGCGGGAGAAATCTGTCCGCTCCAGGTGATCTTCTGGAACACCGTTACGCCTGTTACCGCAATGAAGACGGAGAATGCCAGTACGATGATTTCGCTCAGAATCTCGATATAAGGCCGCATTTTTTTCGGGTAAAGGTTAATTGCCGCGTCAATGCGGATGTGCTTTTCCCGTCTTGCCGTAAAGCTGACCGCAAAATAAACCAGCCAGACAAACATATAGCGCGCCAGTTCTTCTGACCATGTCAGGGAATTCTGGAAAACGTAACGCATAATAACCTGAATGAAAATGATGATACTCATTGCAAACATCAAAGGAATGATGAAAAATTCCTCTAAGTGATCCCATACATATTTCATAGTGTTCTCCCCTCTCTCTGTTATTCCGCGTCTGCCTGTTCAGCGGGTTCCGGTTCCGCGGGCAGTTCAGGCGTTTCTGTTTCTGCTTTCGCACTTTCCTCGTTCGGGAATTTTGCCTTTGCTTTTTCTACTTCTTCATAAAGCATATCTACAACATCGCGGTTCGCAACCTTTTCATACGCCAAATCTTTCAGATCAGCGCAGGCCGCCTTAAAGCCCTCGACAGCCTCCGGCGTCAGCTCGTTGTAAATCATACCGGGATAATTCTTGATATTTTCCAGCGCGACCGCCTCATATTCAGAAACACGCTTCCGCTCGTAGTCAACCGCCTCATCGGAAACACGCAGTACGATTTCCTGCTGTTCAGGCGTCAGGCCATCAAATTTTTCCTTACTCATCAGAATCAGATAAGGAGAATAGATGTGCTTTGTATATGTATAGCATTTCTGTACTTCGCAGAATTTCGTCTGCCAGGTCAGTTCTGCGCCGTTGTCCTGTCCGTCAACAGTACGCTGCTGCAATGCCGTAAACAGCTCTGTAAATGCCATAGGCGTAGGGTTCGCGCCGTAGTTTTTCCACTGCTGGAGCTGAAGCTCGTTTTCCATGATACGGATTTTCAGGCCCTTCAGGTCGTCTACCGTTTTCACCTCTCTGTCTGTGGTAGAAAGGGTACGGAAGGCGTTTTCCTGCCACTGGAGCATTTTGAAGCCCTTGGCTTCCAGCCCCTTTCCCAGCCTGTCGCCCAGAGGGCCATCCAGCACCTCATACACCTGCTGTTTATTATCGAATAACCAGGGGATATCCAGACAGAAAATATCGTGATCAAACGATGCAACCGTTGCATTCGTTGCCAGCACAATATCATAATTACCGAACTGGCAGCCCTCCAGCAATTCACGCTCACTGCCCAGCACGTTGTCTGTGTAAACGTCAACACTCAACGCGCCATCGCTTTCCTGTTCCAGGCGCATCTTGAAATAGTTCGCCGCGTCAATGGTCGCAGGCGCGTTGCCCAGGGCATAAATAAATTTGTAGCAATCCGGTTTCAGTGTTACCCCCGAATCGAAGTTCTCCGGCTCAACCTTCTTTTCCACAAACCCCTGCGCTGCCGCATTATTTTCAGTATCGCCGGTGTTTTCATTCTCTGCGTTTGAGCCGCAGCCCGCAAGCCCCAGCAGCATGGATGCAGCCAAAACAGAAACAATTCCTTTTTTGAACATATCATTCCCTCCTCTTAGTCTTTCTTGCTTCCTTTCCCCCTCCCATTCTCCGGAAAGAGACATCTTTTGTACGACATCACAGAAAAAAACGTTTTTTTCTGTGATGTTAAAACTTCTTTAGTTAAAAATAAAACTTTTATTAATTATAATCCCATAAATTTTAATCGTCAATGCGTCAAAAAAAACAAATTTAAACGCTTTTTTTCTATAAATAAATCTTCTTTTTTGTAAATAATATCTAATTTTGAAAAAATAACATCTTTTTTCATCCCATTTTGAATGTATTTCTTTTTTTTGGCTTTCTATCCCGCACTTCACACGCATTTTTGTCTTTTATTTGCGGACATATGCATTTTCGCACAATTTTTCATATCTCTTTCAGAACTTTTTATATCTAATTTGATAAAAAAAAAATCGAATCTGTGAAATGAGTAGACTTTTTTTGAAAATTATACTAAAATAAAACTATCTTTGATTGACAAGAGTATATGTGACTGAAAAATTATACATTCTCTGCTCAGACAAAGTAAGTATTGTGGGGATCTATATTGACAGGAACCGTATTTTAAGGGTGGTGGAACATTTGAAAGAGGAAAAAAACAGTCCGTTGACCGGAAAAAAGATTACATTAACCGACCAGATTTATCAGGATATCAGAGAAGATATTTCTTCAAAAATATTCCAGCCGGGTGAAAAACTGAATATCAAGGAACTTGCCCGCAAATATAACGTCAGCGATACCCCTGTAAAGCAGGCGCTTCAGCGTCTTGCAGATGAAAAAATGGTTGTCAGCACGCCGAACAAAGGCATGAGCGTGCGCGCGCTTACGCCGCATGAACTGAATGATATTTTCGACATACGGCTGATGATGGATACATTTTTCGTAAAAGATATCGTTTCCGCCCTGAATTACAATGCGGACCTGCGTCAGCAGTTGGTAAATAATCTGGAAGCGCAGCGAAATTTTACCGAAGCGAATGAATCTTCCCGAAGGCCGGAGGAGTATTTCGCACTTGATTTGGAATTTCACGCTTTATATCTGGCGGCGTCCGGCAACAAAAAAGCTGTGGAGATTCTTCAGGGGCTCCAGCCTTTCACTTACGCCACAGGAACATATGTCAATCAGCCCCATTCCCGCGACTGCGAATGTGTAAAAGAACATCAGGCGATACTGGACGCAGCCTTTGCCGATGACGCTGACGCGCTCCGCGAAGCTGTCAGCACGCATATCGAAAATTCGCGGCGGGCATTGCAGCTGATTTTCAAGGTCAGCCAAATCGCCCAGCCCATCGCAGACCGCTGATAAAGAATGAATACCAGACAAAAAAAACGACGGACCACATGGTCTGTCGTTTTTCTTTTCAGGTAGTGTCGTCATGCGTCATGTATACGTATTTTCGAGCATAATTTTGTTGGGTTTCAGGCAAAAATTCGCAGACGTACAATGTGGCGCGGCATTGCCGCGCCATACGGGCGGATCTGCCG
>CAJTQX010000059.1 GCA_910578425.1 uncultured Anaerotignum sp. | reverse complement strand
CCAAAGAGCCTTCTGGCGATGAGGCAGACAGAAAAACTCCCTTCGATTATAATAAGAGTGCGGTCAGCCAACTGCACAAAGAAATCGAAGGGAGGTCATTAAGAAATGGGTCTTAACGACATAAATAAATTATCACATACGAGCTGGAATTGCAAATATCATATTGTGTTTGCGCCAAAATACAGGAGGATGGTATTTTACAAAAACAAAAAAACGGAAGTTGCAAAATATTAAGAAAATTATGCGAGTGGAAAGGAGTAAACATAATAGAGGCAGAAGTGAGCCCAGATTACATACATATGCTGGCAGAGATACCGCTAAAAATGAGCATATCCAGTTTTATGGAATATCTCAAGGGAAAAAGTGCAACAATGCTGTATGAGCAATTCGGCGAACTGAAGTATAAGTACAGAAATAGGGAATTTTGGTGCAGAGGATATTACGTAGACACTGTAGGAAAAAATGAGAGCCGAATTGCGGAATACAATGGAAGAATTGCGGGAAAAGATGTCTGAGATAGAAGATCCGAGGCATCCAGGCTATGTGAAATATCCACTGGTCGATATTTTAATCATGTGCGAAGTGTTGAGCAGGTTAGATACATTAGGAGATCTGGTAATATACGCCAAAAGCAAGCAGGAATTTCTGTCCAAAGAGCTGTGAACGGAAAGGCGATTTGCAGTACCGCAAAGCCCAATAGTCCTCACAGTGCTCTTTAGATCCTCAGTGCTTATGTAACTGGCAGCGGGGGGTTTTGGCTCAGGAGGCCATTCACGAAAAGACCAGTGAAATACCGGTATTTCAGGAAATACTCGCCTGTATGGATATTGAGGGGTAAGACTGTCACTGCTGACGCAATGCACTGTCAGCGGGAAACATGCCGCAGAGTGCTACAACGCAAGGGAGATTATCTGTTCTGCTTAAATGACCTGGCCTGCATACGCAAATTTGCTTTGGTTGTCCACAAAAACTTCCTTGCAGCAAATCACTTGAAGTCTTCTATTAAGGCTCATATGCTTTCTGCACTTTTGAATGCCGATACATGACTCTTCATTCTTCGTTTTTTATGAAACGGGTGTGAATGTGGCTGTTGACTTTATTGTGTTCCTGTTTTACAATAAAAACAATGGGGATTTGCAAATCTCTAAGAAAGAATAGGAGGCATCGAAATGGCAAAACGTATTTTAGTGGTGGATGACGATACAATGAACCTGAAGAGAACGGAAATGATTCTTGGAAAACAGTATGATGTGATCCTTGTTGAATCTGGAGAAGCAGCACTGAGAAAGCTGAGAATAGAAAAAATAGATTTGATACTTCTGGATATTGCGATGCCAGAATTGGATGGAATAGAAACCTTTGAACGGATGAAAAAAGAATTTGACATAAAAATTCCTGTGATCTTCCTGACTGCATCGGGATATGAGGATGATGTGAGAACAGCGATAGAGCTGGGCGCGGTAAATTATCTGAAAAAGCCGTTTTTCCCGCAGGAGCTGCTGAAACGGGTTGCAAAGGAGTTTGAGAAGGAATGAGGGAAGGGAAACAGACAAGTATTCATCTTCTTTTGGCTACCATCGTTACAGTGGTCGGCATTATGCTGATTTTGATTACACTCGTCATACCCTGGGAGTTTTGGATGATTCCTATTATTTTGGTAGGAAATTCACTGGTGTGGTTTCTCCACATCGGACGGCTGGGCTCGGAGCAATTTTATCAAAACCTCTGCGCCGGGCTTTTGATGATTGGGTTTTTCTTTTTTGGGGTACATAGCAACAGTTTATTCGATATTCCTGCCGTTGCCTGTATGATGATTTTAATTTTTTCTATGTTCGACAAGAAACGGCTGTTATTTATGACAGCCGTTTTGTATGTAGTGGAACTGTTGTATCACTGGCTGGTGCTGGGGACGATTACATCGGATATGGAGGATACGGAAGTCGTGCGTCTTGTGCTGGGCGTCTGTGTAACGGTTGGCGCGCTGTCTATTGCCAGATACCGTATCAACCGGCGGCTGGAATCGCGTAAGAATTTTGAAAAGACGCTCAGAGAGCTGGAAACGGCAGGGCGGCAGAATGCGGTTTTCCTCTCGAACGTATCCCACGAGCTGCGTACGCCGATCAACACAGTTATCGGAATCAGTGAGGTTGTGCTGGAGAAAGAGAAGTCATCGGAGATCAGGAAGGATATGCTTTCTGTCCAGCTGGCAGGCAAGCGCATGTCTACTCTGATAAACAACATGCTGGATTATACGGAGATTGTGGAGGGTACTTTGACGCCTTCCATGCATGAATATATGATTACTTCTGTACTGAATGACGTTATTACAATGTCTGTGATACAGGGCGGCAGCAGCCAGTTGGAAATGGTGTTCGATATTGACCCGAAGGTTCCGGCAGTCATGATGGGGGACGCGGAGAAGATTACCCATGTGCTGAAAATCATTGTGGAAAATTCCATAAAGTTTACAGAGGAAGGCGGTATTAACGTCTGTGTTGGCTGTCGGAAAGAAAGCTATGGCGTCAACCTGACAATCGACATTTACGATACGGGTATTGGTATGACTGATTCCCAGATGAACCAGATGTTTGACGATTTTTATCAGGCAGATTCGGGCAGCAGCCGCTTCGCCGGCGGGCTTGGGCTTGGTATCCCCATTGCAAGAGGGCTTCTGCATGCTATGGGCGGCTTTATTCATTTTGAAAGCAAGGACAGGCAGGGGCTTGAAGCGCATATTGCAATTCCGCAGGTCGTTGTGGACGACAGACCGGCGGTTTCTCTGGTGAATCCGGAAAAGCTGTGTATTGCCTGCTATTTCCGTCCGGAACGCTTCAGTTGTGATGAAGTGCGGGGATATTATGACAAGCTGATTTATCATTTGGTGGATGGGCTTGGGATAGAAGGCTATCAGGCGCATAATTTTGAAGGTCTGCTTAAGCTGCTGAACACACAGCCCCTGACCCATGTGTTTATCGCACAGGCGGAATATGAGGGGAATATGGATTATTATGAAGAGCTTTCTAAAAAACTTCGTGTAGGCGTTATTGTGGAACGGGATTATGAGCAGAAAAAGGGCACCAGTCTGCTGATCATCCGAAAGCCATTCTTCGCGCTTTCCATTGCGAATCTGCTGAATGGCGAAACGAATGAAAATGATTTTGAGGAAGCGCAGGCGGCAGGGCGCAAGCCGTTCTCCTGCAAGGGCGTGCGCGTTCTGGCGGTAGATGATGAAGAAATGAATCTGGTCGTTGCTAAAGGAGTGCTGGGCAGCTATGGCATACAGGTGGATACCTGCCAGAGCGGCCAGGAGGCTTTGGAACGCTGCTGCAATACGCCTTATCACATGGTATTTCTGGACCATATGATGCCGGGCTTTGATGGCGTGGAAACACTGCGGCGCATTCGTGAACTGAACGGCGGCATGTATGAGGACCTGCCGGTTGTCGCGCTGACGGCGAATACCATCAGCGGTGCGAGGGAAATGTTCCGTAACGAAGGCTTTACCGAATTTATACCGAAGCCCATCGAGCGCGCTGTTTTGGAGCGTGTACTGCGGAAATCTCTGCCTGAGGAATGCATTGAATATAATCCCACGCCTGAATCTGCGGAAAAAATGCGGCAGGGCACAGCGGAGGCAAAGGAAATACCGGAGATTCAGGATGAGCCGAAGCCTGTGGAAGATCTGCCCGAAGCAGCAGCTCCGGAGCTTTCAGAGCTGATGCCGGAAGAAATTTTGCTTGAGGAAACAGAGCTTGAGCCGGAAGAAATACGGCCGGAAGAAACAGAACCGGAACCCGTACCGGAAGAAATTCCGCTTGAGGAAACGGAAATTGAGCCGGAGGAAATTCAGCTGGAAAAAACAGAAATTGAGCCGGAGCCGGAGGAAAACCAGATTGCGGAACTCGAGCCGGAAGCGGCTGAGTTGGAAGAAGAACAGGAATTTCCCCGCTTCGCGCCACTGAAACAGGCAGGGCTGAATGTTAAGCTGGGCATGGACTACTGCTGCGGGGAGGAAGAATTTTATAAGGAAATGCTGGATACTTTCCAGAAACACAGCCGCGAGAAGGAAGTCGAGTTGGTGACTCTCTATAAAACCGGAAAATGGGAGGATTATATCATAAAAGTCCACGCGCTGAAAAGCACGTCCCTGACGATTGGCGCGGAGGCACTTTCGGAGCAGGCAAGGGCGATCGAACAGGCAGGGAAAGCCGGAAACATGGAGTTTGTCCACCGGAATCATTTGAAGCTGCTGCTCCTGTATGAGGAAGTCTGCAAGAGCATTGCAAAGCTGGAATAGGAGGAGCATAGGTGTGCTAAAGAAATGGCTGGAGATTATATTTGACCATAAAATTGATTTGCGAGAACGTATGTTCCGCGTGGCGACAGGCGCATGTGTGCTCGCGCTGATTTTTATATTGTCACTGGGCAGGACATGGTTCAATCTGCCGCTGCTGGTGGTGAGCCTGCTGGTGATTACGGCTGTTTCGCAGATCAGCATTAAAAAAGGCTGCATCAACTGCGGGGCAACTATCATCACAATATTGCTGCTGATCCTTTTCCCTTTCAGCTTTTTTACGGCAGGCGGGTTTTACAGCGGTATGCCGGAGTGGTTCGTGCTGTGCTTTATCTATATCAGCATTACGTTGGCCGGAAAGCGGAAAGCATTCTTTTTTGCCTTTTGCACTTTGGAGACGCTGCTCTGCTACTATGTTGCTTTTGCCTTTCCGGAAACAGTTGTAAGGAATACGCAGGAGCGTTCGTTTTTCGATTCTGCGGCGTCCGTTGTGCTGGTAGGCGTGCTGACGAGTGTTCTTCTGATGTTCCTGAATATGCTTTATGAGAAAGAAAATGAGCTTTCCAAACAGCAGAAAAAGGAGATCGAGGAGCTGAATAAGGCGGAAAATCATTTCTTTTCCAGCATGAGCCATGAAATCCGTACACCGATCAACACCATTATTGGCCTGAACGAGATCATACTGCGGGGCGATATCCCTGAGGATGTGGCAGAGAACGCGAGGAATATTCAGGGCGCGAGCAAAATGCTGCTCACCATTATTAATGATATTTTGGATTTATCCAAAATAAAATCGAAAAAGATGGAAATTGTAAACGTTTCGTATGAGACGGGCGCGCTTTTTTCAGAGATCGTCAATATGATATGGATTAAGGCGCAGGAAAAAGGTCTGAAATTCCGCCTGCATGTGGATTCCTCCATCCCCAGCATGCTTTGCGGCGATGAGGTGCGTATCAAGCAGGTTTTGATTAACCTGCTGAATAATGCCATAAAATATACGAGCGAAGGCTCTGTTACGCTTTCCATTCGCTGTGAACGGCTGACGCTCAACCGAGTGCGCGTCTGGTATACGGTGGAAGATACGGGGCTTGGCGTGAAAAAGGAAAACATACCCTATATCTTTAACGCGTTTAAGCGTGTGGACGAGGAGCGTAACCGCCATATTGAAGGCACAGGGCTGGGGCTGAGCATTGTGCAGCAGCTGGTACATCTGATGGGCGGCGAAATCAGCGTCAACAGCGTGTATACAAAAGGCTCTACGTTTATTGTCATGCTGGAACAGGATATTGTGGACGATAAGGAACTGGGGACGTTCACGCTTGCCTCCCGCACGAAGCTGCACCAGGGCGAGCAGTATCGGCAGAGCTTTGAAGCCCCGAATGCCCGTATCCTTGTTGTGGACGATAACGACATGAACCTGATGGTAGTGCGTAAGCTGCTTTCTGCTACGAAGATACAACTGGATATGGCGCGGAGCGGTGCGGAATGTTTGAAGCTGACACAGAACCAGCATTATGATGCGATACTGATGGATCACCTTATGCCGGAAATGGACGGCATACAGTGCCTTCATGCACTGCGCTCGCAGCCGGCAGGGCTTTGTCAGGATGTACCCGTTATCGCGCTGACGGCTAACGCAGGGAGCGATAACCAACTGCTTTACCGGAAGGAAGGCTTCAGCGGTTATCTGGCAAAGCCTGTCAGTGGCGCGCTTTTGGAGGCTTCGGTGCTGAGCGTGCTGCCCAAGGAGCTGGTAACGCTGAGCGAGGACACCGCGCAGTCTGAAATCGGGAAAGACGTCCTGATTTTTGAACAGGCAAAGCGGATTCCGCTTTTAGTTACAACGGACAGCGTGTGTGACCTTCCGGAAACCCTGCTCAAAGAATTCAACATAGCCGTATGTCCGTACTATGTCTGCACAGAGCGCGGGCGTTTTCTGGATGAAATCGAAATACAGTCGGATGAACTGCTGCTGCATTTGGCAGAGGGCTGGGATGGCAGGTCACAGCCGCCGGAGGTGGAGGATTATGAACGCTTTTTTGCGGGAAAACTGACCGAGGCCCAGAATGTACTCCATATTGCGATGGCAAAGCATGCCAGCGAGGGCTACAATAACGCGCTTGAGGCGGCAAGGTCTTTTGAAAACGTTACGGTGATAGATTCAGGGCATCTTTCCAGCAGTATGGGTCTGGTGGTGCTGTTTGCCGCTTCTATGGCAGAAAACCACGCGGCGAAGAGCGATATTGTGAAAACTGTGGAAAAACTGAGGAACTATGTTTCTTCAGCCTTTATTATCGACAATACGCATATGATGTGTCGGGCGGGACAGATTTCCAAACGTACACAGGTCATCTGTGACGCGCTTCTCCTGCATCCTGTTATTGTGATGAAAAAGAGCCGTATGATTGTGGGGGGAATGCTTTCGGGCGATTTCCAGCATATGGCAAGGCGTTATGTACGCAGGGCACTTTTGGATACCAGAAATATCGACCGGCGGGTACTTTTCATCACTTATGCCGGAATGGACGAAAAGAGCCTGCAATATATTCAGGAGCTGGTGCTTCAGTACTGCCCGTTTGAACGAATTTACCTTCAAAAAGCGTCCTCGGCGATTGCCTGCAATTGTGGCAAGCGTTCCTTTGGGCTGCTGTTTATGAAAAAGACGGATGTTGTGATTTCATTTTCGCAGGCATCCAAGCAGAAGGATTTGGAATTGGAATTTTAATGACTGTTTAAGGGCCTGTGAGTAAAAGGCCGTAATATGGATAATTCTATGATACTATTGGGCGAAGGGCTTGCGGATAAGCTTTTCGCCCTCGTTTGGACGCCGGATAGGCAGGACAAAACCCCGATGATACCGGGGGTAGTAAAAAATACTTTGGCATATGTATACGGCACTGTCATTTATGATAGTGCCGCGAGAAAAAATAAAACAGTAAAGCTTAGACAAATGACAGTATAATTTTTTGAGTTCCCGAAAAGGGAGCCGACAGTGCGAAAAGTGTGATTGGTGAGTTTGTTCAGTGCCCCCTTAAGGAGGGCCGCTATGGGTAATTGGCCCTGATAGAGCATGTACAAACCACCCGTTGAACGGAGGAAAAGAATGGAAAATATGTGGTTCTGGCGGAGCATGTTTTTCGCGGGGATGCTGATACCGGCGGCTATGGTGATATTTGGACGCGTCATGTGGAAACACCCGCCAAAGGAGATTGGGCGGGGCAGCTGCGGCTATCGTACTGCCATGTCGCAGAAAAATCAGGAAACATGGGATTTTGCGCAGCATGCCTGCGGCAGGCTTTGGTGGAAAGGCGGCTGGATGCTGTTGGCCGTTTCCGTTGCCGCACAGCTGCCGTTTCAGGGCTGTGATGTGGGAACGGTGGGAAAGGCGGCACTTGTGCTGTGTGTGCTTCAGTGCGCGTGTATGGTCGGGACGGTGGTTCTGGTGGAGTTGGCTCTGCGCCGGAATTTTTATGATGATGGAAGAAGAAAAGGAAGGAATGCATCGGACTGGCAGAAATCTGGGCCATTTTGATGCGTGGAAAGGCAGAAATTTCCTTAAATATTTGTTAAGAGCCCCCAAAAGCGGGAATTTCCTCTTGCCTATGGGGGTATTCTTCTGTTAAACTATAATAATGTAAAATGTAGCAGTATGCCTGTGCGCGGGAACGTGGCAGGTGATCACATAGAAAAATGAGGTGAACCGAATGGGGTTATTGGAAAAAATATTTGGGAATTACAGCGAAAAGGAGATCAAAAAGATCAAACCGATTGTCAATAAGATTGAATCGCTGGCCCCCCAATATGAAACCCTTTCCGATGAGGAACTGAGAGGAAAAACACAGGAATTCAGGGACCGTCTGGCGGCGGGAGAAACGCTGGACGATATTCTGCCGGAAGCATACGCCGTTGTGCGGGAGGCTTCTTCGAGAGCAAACGTGCTGAATATGCGCCATTTTCCGGTGCAGCTGATGGGCGGCATTGTGATGCACCAGGGACGTATCGCGGAGATGAAGACAGGCGAAGGCAAAACGCTGGTGGCAACGCTGCCGGCTTATCTGAACGCGCTGGAAGGCAAGGGCGTACACGTTGTTACGGTCAATGACTATCTGGCACAGCGCGACTCCCAGTGGATGGGCGAGGTATTCCGTTTTCTGGGCATGACGGTGGGCTGTATCCTGAACGGTCTGGACAACAATGAACGCCGCGAGGCTTACGCGTGCGATATCACTTACGGCACAAACAATGAGTTTGGTTTTGACTATCTGCGGGACAACATGGTTGTGCGCAGGGAAAACATGGTGCAGCGCGACCTGCATTTTGCTATCATCGACGAGGTGGACTCTGTTCTGATTGACGAAGCGCGCACGCCTCTGATTATTTCCGGCAGCGGCTCCAAGTCTACAGATTTGTACCGCGTTGCGGATTTGTTTGTAAAACAGCTGAAAAAAGGACGTATCCTGAATGAGGAAGAAGCCATGAATCCCCTGATGAAGGAAGAAATTCAGGAGGAAGGCGATTACATTCTGGACGAAAAGGCGAAATCTGTTGTTCTGACGCAGGAAGGCATTGCGAAAGCGGAGAAATTCTTTTCCGTTGAAAACCTTTCCGATCCGGAAAACCTGGAATTGCAGCACCATATCAACAACGCGCTGAAAGCAAACTACAATATGCATCTGGATAAGGATTACGTTATCAACGAGGGTGAAATTGTAATTGTTGACGAATTTACAGGGCGTATGATGCCGGGCAGGCGTTATTCCGATGGTCTGCATCAGGCGATTGAGGCGAAGGAAAACGTGCAGGTACGGCGTGAAAGCAAGACGCTGGCGACAATTACGTTCCAGAACTTTTTCAACAAATATAACAAAAAGTGTGGTATGACTGGTACGGCAAAAACAGAGGAAGAAGAATTCCGCAATATTTACGGCATGGACGTTGTGGAAATTCCCACAAACCGTCCGGTACAAAGGAAGGATATGCAGGACGTGGTTTACCGGACAGAGGCGGGCAAGTTCCGCGCTGTGGTAAAGGATATTGTGGAGGCGCATGAAAAGGGACAGCCTGTGTTGGTAGGCACAGTAACGATCGAGAAATCCGAAGAGCTGAGCAGGCTGCTCAAGCGTGAGGGCGTGAAGCATCAGGTGCTGAATGCGAAATACCACGCGCAGGAAGCGGAAATTGTCGCGCTGGCTGGGCAGATGGGTGCGGTTACGATTGCAACCAACATGGCTGGACGTGGTACGGATATCAAGCTGGGCGAAGGCGTGGCAGAGCTGGGCGGTCTGAAAATCATCGGTACGGAACGGCATGAATCCAGACGTATCGACAACCAGCTGCGTGGACGTTCCGGACGTCAGGGCGACCCGGGTGAATCCCGTTTCTACATCTCTCTGGAGGACGATCTGATGCGCCTGTTTGGCTCTGAAAAGACCATGAAGGTTGTGGACGCGATGGGCATGAGCGAGGACGAGCCTATCGAGGCGGGCATGCTGACGAAGGCCATTGAAAACGCACAGAAAAAGGTTGAGGGCAACAACTTCGCTGTCCGTAAGCATCTGCTGGAATACGATCAGGTTATGAACGAGCAGAGGGAAATTATTTACGGAGAACGGCGCAGGGTATTGTATGGAGAAAACCTGCGGGACAGCATGATTGCAATGATTCATGCGGTGACGGACCGCGCTGTGGACGCGCATATCGGCGATGACCAGCTGCCGGAGGAGTGGGATATGAATGCGTTCAGCGAGAGCATTTCGGCAATCATTCCGATTGGGCGTATCAATATCAAAGAGGACGCGCTTGCGCAGATGACAAAAGAAAAGCTGAAAGACAGCATGAAAAACCTCGGCGAACAGCTGTACCAGCTGAAGGAGAAGGAAATCGGCCAGGGACAGCCCGACGGCGAGGAACGTATGCGCGAACTGGAGCGCGTTGTGATGCTGCGCGTTATTGACCAGAAATGGATGGACCACATTGATGATATGGACCAGATGCGGCAGGGCATCGGGCTGCATGCTTATGCGCAGCGCGACCCGCTGATGGAATATAAATTTACGGCGTATGATATGTTTGAGGAAATGAGCCAGCATATTCAGGAGGATACGCTGAAAATACTGTACCGCGTGCGGATACAGACGGAGGTGAAGCGCGAGGAAGTCGCGAAGCCGATGTTTACGAACAAGGACGATTCCGCTGTGAAGCAGCCGAAGAAAAGGGCTTCTGAGAAGGTCGGGCGGAACGATCCCTGCCCCTGCGGTAGCGGGAAGAAGTACAAACAGTGCTGCGGGCGGAACGCGTAAAATATAAGACCTTGGGGCTCTGCCCCAAACCCCCGAAAGACCTTGGGGGACGCCGTCCCCCAATCCCCCTGCTGGGGCATCATGCCCCAGACCCCGATTGGCGCAAAGCGTTGCTTTGCGCGGAAAAATGGGTCAAGGGACAATGTCCCTTGCAGGGTGTGGGACAGAGTCCCACGGTTTTCTGGGAGTTTGAGGGTGAAACCCTCACGGTTTTAGGTCTTGGTTTTACAATATTTGAGGAGGAAAGAAACCTATGAGCAAAGGTATTTTCGTAGTAATCGAACAGAGAAGCGGCAAAGTTCAGAACGTAGGTC
>CAJTQX010000058.1 GCA_910578425.1 uncultured Anaerotignum sp. | reverse complement strand
GTTCAGCTCCCAGAGCTCCTGTAAATCGTTTTCCGGTATCAGTAATTTTTCCATTGCAAAATCCCTCCGTTTCTGGTAATGTGTTTATAAGGTGTTTTCTAAATCCCCCGTAAAGCGCGCCAACGCTTCACAGTCCGTATGACGGACTATGCAGGGGATTTTTTTATTTCTGTTTCCGTTTCGGCTCATAAATCCTGCCGCCCAGCCACATCCCGAACGCCAGCACAGCCAGCAGTTCCGCAATGATGATTGTCCGTTCTGGATACAGCTCCATCGCCGGTACTGCGATGAACGCAAACAGGCTTGTCCCTGCCGTCAGTGCCGTAAACCGCAATGCCTCCCGCACAGCCCGCCGCCATATGTGCCGGACACGCTTTGTGATACTCCGAAACCATGCAGCCCTGTTTTCCCTGTCTATCCGCCGGATAATATATTCCGTCAGATATTCATGCCTTGACCCGATTTTCATACGCCAGCTTCCTCCAAAAACAAGTTCATAAAGTAAATCTGTCCTTTTCCAGTGATTTTAGGGGTCTTGCTGATGCTGGTATGCCCGTCCGCATGGGAAACCGTACTTTCCTTGATTTCAAACAGTTCCCGTTCCATGCTCCGCTGTGTCGGCATGTTGTAATCAGTGCCCTTGCGGCTGATGAGATACCCTTTTTCCCGCATCCATGCAAACAGCCTGTTCTGCCCCATGTCAATACCGTTCTGCTTCAGCAGCTTCGCCAGCTCACCAATCAGGATAGATGTCTTGGCAACAGATACGGAGTTTGCAAAAGCGACCAGCGGCTTGTCCTGCTCGGCTTTTTCCTCCAAAGCTATGCGTTTTTCCCTCTCGCTTTTAATCTCGTTCAGCAGACGGATTGCCGTATCAGGGTCAGACAGCATCTTTTCCACGGTTTCCGTTGTGGCATACATGCCATGCCTGCGGATGGAGGGAATGATTTCGTCCGCCACCAATGCCTGGAACCGCTCCGCCGCTTCATTTTTGGCTTTCATCGCAAGGCGGTAGAAGATATTTTCGGGGATATACTCCGCCCTTTTGCCAGAAGTGGCAAAACCGATTTCCTCTAAATATTCATCAACTCTGCTCCACCGAATATTCGTGTACTCTGTCCCTTTTATTGTTTGAGTTGTTGTAAATCCCAGCCCCCTTGCAACTGTTTCCAACTTCAAATAAGCAACGCCATCTTTCTCAAAGCACTCAATCCCGTTGATATTCAAAATTTCATTCATTTTTTTGACCTCCTTCTTTTTTGCCCTTTCCGCCTGATACATCCGCGCGTGTTTCCAGACCTCCGCCGCCGCGCACTTGATTGCCAGTTCCAGCGACGTGTGCGCCGGCTCGCTTTCCGGCAGCATAATGCACTCCGCCTCCCTTTTCATGTAGTCCCAGAAAAACTGATTTGCCTGCCCTACTTCATAAAGGGTTGGGTGAAATTCCATTGATGTAAACATAAGCATCCTCCTCGAAAATATGACATTTTATGTCGTTCTATTTATTTGTATTCTATGACATAATATGTCATATGTCAAGCAATTTTTTAGGAGGTCATTTATGTTTGGAAAAAGATTGCAACAACTTCGTAAACAACAGGGCTTAACTCAACAACAAATGGCAGACAAATTAGATGTTGTTCTCCGCAGTTATCAACGATACGAAGCAGACGATTTTCAGCCCTCATTTGATGTTTTAATCCGCATTGCGGATATTCTGGATGTGTCTATTGACTATCTGCTTTGCCGTGATGAATTTCTCTCAAAACACGCTGATGAACATTAAATATATCCTCCAACATATCCCATAAAGAAATATCGCCTACTGATATCCCCGCTTCCATTCGCTGATACTGCCGCAGGCTAATCCCCAGCCTGTCCGCCATCTGCTGTTGTGTCATGCCCGCTTCCTTGCGGGCTTTTTTCAAGTTCTCTCGCATTCTCCCCGCTCCTTTCGTTGACGAATATACCTTTTCCTGTTATCATAATCATATTGAAAGGAAGTGTTGCCGCCATGCCCGAATATTGTCCCATTTGTGACCCTGAATGTCAGGAAGATATGGACAGAGCATTGCAGGATGGTGCAAAATTTCCATATTTTACCTGTCCGAAACTGCTCGGTGAAAGAAACAAGCTCCTAAGGAGGGAAAAACGCATGAATAACGAAGAAAAAATCCTTGAAATCCTAACGCAAATCCAACCTCAGATTTCTTCCCTTGAACAAGGCCAGAAGAATATCGAACGCCGTTTGGATACCCTTGAAGCAAAGGTTGATGCACTCCAAGAAGATATGGATGAGGTCAAACTCAATGTCCGTTTTCTTTGGGAAGAATATGAACGGCAAGACAAGCGCATCGACAGGATTGCAAAATAACCTCACTGCCCGCATTTTTGTGGGCTTTTTTCGTGTACCATTTCCAGCCCGCAAAGAACAATCCTACCCTGTGCCAGCAGCTTCATCAGCCCGCCTGTTGTCAGCCACTCATGGAAATCCTGACCGTCAGCCTTACGCTGGTAATGGACCCAGAACATACTAACCATTCAGCAGCACCCTCCTCCCTGTTTCACTCCCTAAAAGCTCATTGTAGCGGAAACATTCCTGAATACTGCCAACCTCGCAGACGAATATGTACGGGTATAACGCAACCACCCTGCCGCTCCGGAAAAACCTTCTTGCTTTCCCGTTCGCATATTTCTCAAACTGCTCGATCCTGACCTTCCGGCCGGCTTTCAGCCCTCTGGCTGCCGCTTCCTTCCGGAGCCATGCCGTCGTGCGCCGTTCGTCTCGCTCCGTTATCATCTTGTTCCTGACTAACACGCTTCTTCCTCCGTTTCCCTGTACATCCTGGGCAGAGATAGCCGCGGCTGGTATCCTGCTTTATGGCTATGTTGTAAACCTTCCCGCAGTCCCCGCAGGCTGCATACCTGTAATTCCGCCAGCCGATTTCTTCACACGTTAACCGCATTCCCTGATCACCGCCATATCATGCGAAAGGCTTTTTTCATTTCGTCTTCCAGATACCCGTCTGTCATCTCAAACGCCTTTTCCAACGCTATTTTTGTCCTGAATTTATTACATCCTTCACATTCTGCATGCTTAACCATGAAGTAAATCAAGAATTTTACAGCCAAAAGCGTTTCTTCTTCAGGGCTGAGCATCTTTTCCCGCATCATTCGCATTCCCCGATCAGTTCCTTCAAAAAGTCCGCACGCTCGCGCGCCTCGCGCCATTCGTGGTCATAGCCCTTTTTCGGGCTGTCCATCAGGTAGTTTGCACTGTAACAAAAAACGTTGTTCATCTCCATATCATAGTATTTTTCCAGAAGCTCTTTCCTTGTCATGGTGTGTCCCTCCTTTACATATCCTTACATCACAAGCTGGGAAACGTCTATCCCAGAAATATCAGCAATCACGCGCAATTCCTGAATGCGAAATTCTCCAGGTCTGCGCAGCCTTTCATTCCGGGTTGTTACGCCAATGTTCATCATTCTGCACAATTCCGGTTTTGGAATTCTGGAAACTCTGATCCACTTTTCAACTTCACCGCCCATCAGGTCATCGCGCATCTGGGCATCCATCTTTTTTTCTTTTCCGAGTTCTCTTGTTTTCGGCATAAAATCACTCCTCATTTTTATTTTACGCATCATATTTAGGCTGTGGATTTCTACACTATTACGAGAACAATACCCACCAATCAATTTCTAAAGCCTTTCCAATCTTCTTTGCGTTTCTTACTGTCGGCTTTCGCGCTCCGCAGGAATATTTTTGGATTGTAAAATAATTTATCCCTGTCATTTCGCTTAATTGTTTAGCTGTCAACTTTTTCTCTTTCAATATTTTGTTTATCATGCTTTTTCCCCCTCTACCTCTTGTATTTTTGCCGCTTTTGTGCTAAAATGTTCATTAGTGGTACATTCTTAAATTGCAGGCAAATCCAATACAGAATAAAAAGGAAGATTTTTATGGACATATCAAACATGGATATTTCAACCATAGTAAACATTGTTCTTGCTATTCTTTCGTTCATTTTAGCTGCGCTCTCCATTGTTTTGGTTATTATCACATTACGGCAAAATAACAAAATATTGGAAGCCGCAAACCGCCCCTATATTACGATTTTCTTCGATGCAATAACCGTAAATAATTGCCAAAACTATTTCATACTGAAAAACTTTGGGAATACCAGCGGAACCATAAATAAGTTCATATATCCCACTGAATTAAAAACCTTCCCTCAAAAAAACCCAATTATGAATGAACAATTTGACTGTATAGAAAATATGGTCTTGGCTCCTGGTCAAAGTCGGCTATTTCCCTTTGACATTCCTGATCATGATCCCGCTGTATTTAGCTTTGAAATTACGTATCATTCTAATTTCAGCAAAAATACATATGTCGAAACAGTAACCATAGATGCAAAATCTATAAACCATATTCCAGTTTCACGCCCATATTCTTCTAAATCTGCCGATAATAATTTGATCAACGTCCTCGTAGAAATAGCAGAAAAGATGATTTAACCAAGAAGTAGAATACTAAGTGTCAGCAGGTTTGCTATCGCCAAAAAGGCGATGGCGACACCCTGTATGAGCTGAACGGTGATAATGGTATCCCAGTTACCAATCCACTCACGAAATGCACTCCATTTCTCTTTCAGCCTTGCCCCTAATCCCGCTTCCTCCTGTGGTTCTTCATCCGAATACGCCAGACTGTTTTTTATTGGTGCAGGATTTCGATTATATCGGTTATATTTTTCAAATTCAGATTCTGTAATTAGCTGATTATCTGCGTAAAGCATATTGCCACAATCGTCCTTTCTTTCATCTGTAGTCCAGTTTTTCATGTTAAAAACATCTGCTCTTTCCTAGGCTGTGGGCTGCTTTGGCTCCATAGTCAAACCACTATCTTTTTCATCCGAAAACAAATAATCCGCATCAAATTCAGGAAACAAAGATGCCTTTAGCTTAAATGCTTCATCTACTGTAAATGAAGTTTCTCCACTAATTTTATTTGATGCTGAATTGCGATGAATGTTTAATACCGCAGCCACAGCTTCAATTGTAATTCCTTTGTTTTGCATTGCCTTTTTTATTCCTTTTGCCATAACTCCCTTAGCTTGCGTCCTTATCGGTTTCCTCAGGAATCCGCGCTTCTAAAAACAATCCTACCGGCAGCCCTAGTGCTCCGCAAATCAATTCGTATTCCTCAAAGGAAAGCTTTCTGTTCCCATTCAGTGCCAGATTTAGCTTTGACTTGCTTATTCCGGTTTTTCTGCTTAAAAATGCCTGCGTGATTCCATTTTCATCAAGGTGTTTCTTTATTTTCAAACCGACTTCCAAACCCATCACCTCCATTTCGATTATTTCGAAGTTTTCTTTATTTTATTCCGCTTGTTTCGAAATATCAATACTTTTTTCGAAATTTTCGAAATTTATATTTACAAAATCAAAATCTAGTGATACACTTTAAGAAAAAAGGAGGTGCATAAATGCCAAAAACCTTTGGAGAACGGTTAAAATCAGCAAGAACTTCTCTAAAATTAACACAGAAGGAACTTGCTTCTAAAATTGATGCAAAGCATAACTCAATAAGTGACTGGGAAAATAATAAAAACAAACCAGACCCTGACACAATAGAACTTCTATGTGGCGTTTTGGGAATAACCCCTAATTATCTATTAGGAACTGGCAATGATGACACTTTATTTCCTCACGAGAAAACTTTGATTGTAAAATATCGTCAGTTAGATGCACATGGCGTGAAAATGGTCAATATGGTTTTAGAAGAAGAATATACTCGTTCTATCTCCAATCAGGAAACCATAGAGCAGGAGGAATCCAACCTGATCCAGCTTCCCGCTTCACCTTACAAAGCATCAGCCGGGGAAGGCACGTTCCTTTTTGATGAGGAACCGGATACACTTTTAAGTGTTATCAACAACAACGATACCCGCAAGGCTGACATTTGCATTACCGTAGCGGGGGACAGTATGGAACCTGTTTACTTTGACGGGGACACACTCCTTGTCCGCCGCCAGCCTGACATTGACATTGGTGAAATTGGGATTTTTATACAGGACGGCCGTGGATTTGTGAAAAAGAAAGGCGAAGACCACCTGATTTCATTGAATAAGCTGCGTCCCGATATTTACCCTTCCGAATTTAACGAAATCTACTGCTTTGGAAAGGTAATCGGGAAATTAGAACCTGATTGGATAATAGAAAAATAACCTCCTGCGGTACTGCGAATACCACAAGAGGTTTTGGAAAGCCCTTGACACTCGACTATCCTTCTAAACTATACCATATTCGACAAATATTGTCAAATTTAGGAGGAATGTATGATGAAAAAATTACTATCTATGGTTGTCGCCGCAGCCTGCTTCCTTGCACCGGCAGCCGCTTCTGCCATCAGCGTAACGATCGATGACGTCCCGCTTGTTATGGACGTTGAGCCAGCCGTTATCAATGGCAGGACGATGGTCCCTATGCGTTCTATTTTTGAAGCATTAGGCGCAGAAATCGAATGGGACAATGCGACGAAAGGCATTACTGCATATAAAGACAGCAAGACGATCAGCCTGTATCTGAACAATGCCACAGCTTATATTGACGGCTCTGCGTTTGTTTTAGATGCACCCGCCGTTTCCATTGACGGCAGGACGATGGTTCCCGCCCGCTTCGTTGCGGAAAGTCTGGACTGCCAGGTTTCCTGGGATAATGCGTCAAAATGCGTTTCTGTCTATACAGACACAGAAGCTCCGCAGGAATATCCGGTACAGCAGGCAGAACCGCAGGATATGCAGGACACAGAAGCTGAACGCCCTGCCGCAGTACCAGCAGAAACAGAACACATCCAGCCGCTGCCTGCACAGCCTCAGAATGTCCAGGGCAGTACGGTATACATAACAAAAACAGGCAAAAAATACCATTACGATGGCAGCTGCAACGGCGGCACATACATCGCAAGCACGCTGGAAGAAGCCCTTTCCCGCGGACTTACGCCCTGCCAGAAATGTATTGGCTGATTCGGTTTTTTACTCATTAAAAAATCCCCCTCCCTGCGCCAACAGGAAAGAGGATTTCATAACAGCGGCAAAGCCGCTGTACAGGCGGTCATACGACACACCCACCAAACGCAATGCTATTATACCACATGACCGCTTTATTTTCTATACCCAATTTCAAAAAATAAGGAGGTCGTTTCATGCCAAACGCAAAAAAACTGCCATCTGGCAACTGGCAAGTCAAAGTTTACAGCCATACGGAATATGTAGACGGAAAACCAAAACGCATCCGCGAAAGCTTCACCGCATCCACAAAGGCAGAAGCGGAGTATCAGGCCGCATTATTCAAACGCAAGAATAAACGCCGCCTGCCACGCGAATTGACACTGGGCGATGCTCTGCAAGGTTACATTGACAGCAAGGACGGCATACTGTCCCCCTCTACGATACGAGGATACCGGCAGATGAAGCGCACTTATCTCTGCAGCCTTCAGGAAGAGCCTCTTTCCCACCTGACGAACCTGAAGCTGCAGGCCGCACTGAATCAGGAAAGGAAGCAGCACAACCTTTCCCCAAAGACCATGCGGAATATTGCAGGGCTGCTCTCCGCTGCAATCAACCTGTATATGGATGATTTCCGTTTCAAGGTTACTTTGCCGGAAAAGGAACGGTATGACTACCATCTTCCCACGCAGGAGGAAATCACTGCTATCCTGGCTTTTACAGAAGGCAGCGAATTACATACAGCTATCCTGCTGGCGGCTTGTCTTGGGCTTCGCCGTGGCGAAATATGCGCCTTAAAATGGAATGATTTTGACTGGGGAAAAAAGATTGTCCGCATTAACAAGGCCACCGTATTAACTGACACGGAGCACTGGAAAACAAAAAAGCCAAAATCCTACGCAGGCGATCGCGTTCTTTCCCTTTCCGATGGTCTGATCCAAGAACTCAAAAAAATCAAATCCAGCGGCAATGTCATTGCTTCCACGCCTACACAGATTTCCCACCGTTTTATGCGCGCTGTAAAGGCAGCAGGGTTGGAACATTTCCGTTTTCACGATCTTCGGCATTTTAACGCATCGCTGATGCTTTCCGAGGGAATACCTGACAAATACGCCGTAGAACGCATGGGGCACTCGACAACAGCTATACTGAAATCCGTCTACCAGCATACGGAAGACACTAAACGCATGGAAGTAAATGCCATGATGAATGGCTGCATCGATTCTCTTTTAAGCAGTTAAATTCATGCTTTGTGCACTCAAATGTGCACTTACGAATAAAAAAAGCCCCGATTTACGGGGCTTATACCAAGCTGCTAACGGGATTCGAACCCGTGACCTCCGCCCTACCAATAAGCTATAACGCTTTATCCATGTTATCATTGCTTTACTTGATTTTGCGTGAAACGCTGTATTTTGGCGAAGTTCTTTTAACAACTCTGCGTGCTTTTTCACTGTGCGTTGTAACTTTTCTAACAAGATTCTAACAAAATGCTCACAACAAGTCAAGCGGAATTGAAAACAGCCCCAAACCGCAAGGTCTAAGGCTGTCTTGATTCATTATTGCAATTTGAAGTTTTCGCCGGGGAAATATCTCCCGCCACCACTTGTCTGAATATCCGCTTTGTTATTTGTAATATGTCCTACCTCTCCGAAGTCAACCGTTATCGTTTCCCACAAGCTGTCATAATCTTTCAATTCCAGAATAGCGTCTGTAATGGAGCCGGTTCTGGATAAGGCTAAATCCTCCAGAGTAAGGGGAGAGGGGTCTTCATTACTGAAATCTACATACACACACAAATCTCCGTCTTTCAGCACCACATCTTGAATGGATTCTGTCTTACTGCTGATTGCCCCTTGAATGGCTGCCTTTACATCTTCCACGAACTTATCAGCCGATACATCATCTGTTTTCGTTTCCTCTGGTGTCTGGCTTTCCTCCTGCTTCGCTGTTGTTGTAGGAGGAGTATCGCCTTTGCCCTCGTCCTTGCCTCCACCACTCCCAATGATACCAGCCAACACTACAATGATGATAACCCAGAACCACCACTTCTTGTAGAATGGCTTCTTTACAGCGTCCTTTGCTTTCTTTTCTTTTCCCATAGTCAACTGACCTCCATTTTCGCATTATTTTGACAAAATACATTATACTCCGTTACAACGCAAAAGTCCATTGCAAATTCACATCACTTTTGCATTGAATATCATTTCAATTTGTGTCATATACTGCCAATGGCAACTCACACTATAATGTATTCAAAATGTATGGAGGTATTTTGAGACTATGGAAAAATTCGTTGTAGTACCAAAGGAAGACAAAGCCGTAACCATGACTATCCGCATAGACCGAGCATTACAAGAGGCATATAACGAACTCTCTAATAAAACCAACCGTTCACGAAATGAACTGATTGGAATGGCTCTGCAATATGCTCTCGACAACATGGAGATTAAGGGCAAAGAATAAAACAACAAATAAGAGCCGTTGGATTGTGTCCTCTGGCTCTCACTTGTCCTATGCCTGCTTACGTTTGTTATTTACCAAGAAAGCATTTAACTTGTTGGCGGCTTCTGTGTTCTGCTCCTCGAATGAGTGAGCGTATATATCCATTGTTGTAGAACTTTTCGCATGACCTAAAATCTTGCTTATATCGATTATATTCACTTCCAGATAATTCAGCAGAGTAGCACATGAATGCCGTAACCCATGCAAGGGTATTTCTGGTAACTGCTCTAACTGCTGTTTCTTTGCTTCTTCGGGGTTTTCCCTCACCCATTCGTTATACCGCCTTATATGGCGCTTATACGCTTGATACGAAGTGGAACGCCCCATCAGCTTGCCATCGTCTTGTATAAACAGATTTCCGTCTCCTTGCCATGCTGTACCGAGACTGAACCGATATTGATTATACTCGCTTTTATACCGCTTCAATAAAGGTGTCAAATCAGCGGGAAATGTTACAGTACGGATTGACGTAGCTGTTTTCGGTTTCTTGATAACCGTTCCTTCCTCTCCCTTGCCGACCGACTTTGAAATACTGATTGTGTGATTCTCAAAATCAATATCGTTCCAGTGGAGGGCAAGCGTTTCGCCTTTTCGGAAACCACAATATAACGATAGAGTGTAAAACACTTTCAACTGTAACGGTAGCTTTCTTGATTCCGTATAATCTGCCACAAGGTAAGGCTTGCCGGTATCGTCTATCCGTTCATGCCCCCGGATAATCGTTTCAAACTCCATATCTAATGACCGTAGGAACATCAACGATTGTTCTGGAGTAAAATACTTCAATGTCGTTTCTTCGTCTTTATTCTTTGCTACTTTTACATCTCTGCATGGATTAACCTGTATTATCTGCCACAAGACAGCAGTTCGGAACATTCCGCTTAAAACATTCTTTACTTTCTGAATAGAACCGTTTGCGAGACTTCCGACTAATGACTTGTAAAACGCTTCAATCACTGGCGGTTTTATCTTTGCTACTTTATAATGCCCCAAAGCCGGCACAATCTTGTTATTAACGATATGCACATATGCTTCATATGTAGAATACTCTAAATCGTCTTTTCGGGATTCTAACCACTTCTTGGCGAAATCTTCAAAGGTCATTTTATCCCCCTCATAGCTTTCACCATTTCTTAATTTATACTCTGTTTCCATAGCGTACTTTTGTGCTTCTTTTTCTTGTTGCTTTGGAGTAGCATCTTGATTAGGATAATATATTTCTACTTTAGGTTTCTGCCCCTTTATTGTAAATTGTATTCTGTAGGCGACCTTGCCACTCTTTTTTACATCTCTCTTTAAGGATGCCATCTAATCAACCTCTTTCTTTAACAATCCCTTGTACCGATAGAAAGTAGCCTTGTTCATCTGCAATTCTCTCATCAACTCAAAGGGTCTTTTTTCTCCACGCTCCACCGCTTGATACCTCTTAGCAAATTCGTTTAGGGGCATTACACGAGGACGACCATAATCGCTCCATTCCCCTCTTGCTTTCTTTGCTTCGATTCCCTCACGCTGTCGCTTTTCCTTTTTTTCTAATTCAGCTTGCGCCATACTTGCGTACAACTCAATCATCATATTATTGATTGTTTCCAACATCATTTTTGCCATTGAATTTTCCAAATCCTCAATCGGAAGTAGGGTAGTAGGCAGTTCTAAAACCATGACACGGATATTATTGTCCTGATAGAACCGTAATTCGTTCAACGTGGCTTTTTTATTTCTCCCCAGTCTGTCAAGCTCCGTTACGATTAACGTATCGCCACTTTCGAGGATTTCTTCTTTTAACATCTGATAGCGGGGGCGGTTGAAATTCTTGCCCGTCTGCTGG
>CAJTQX010000057.1 GCA_910578425.1 uncultured Anaerotignum sp. | reverse complement strand
ACGGCTGGGGCAGCGCGGCAATGCCGCGCCACATTGTACGCCTGCGGATTTTTGCATGAAATCCGACAAAATTATGCTCGAAAATACGTATACATGACTCATGACGATACTACATGGTACAAAAGCTGCCACTCTTTTCCATAATTTCAACTTTTTATTTATCATGCTTTGTCACTCCTTATCAGTAATTCCGAAGTTCCTTCCACTTCCTTCATCAATACCTCTTTTTCTTCATCCCATAAAGCTTCATTCTCATGTACGCTGTCGAAAACTTCCAGCCAAGTCACATCTACTGTCGAAGCCCATGCCATCACTTTTTGAACCCACGAATCTGCATATTTCTCGGAAATGCCCTCGTCCCGATACATACTCCATTGTATATAGTCCAAGCCATGCGCTGCACAGTACTCTTTTTCTGATTTTCTATACAGACTATAAGCTATGGCAGAGCTTTGTTGTGACGTAATCACGCCAGCGCACGCCATCTCTCCCAGCATTGCATATTTGTGGACATAACTATTTCCCCCTATACGCTCCCTTATCGCCGCAATTTTTTCCTCGTTTGTCATCTTATCATAGCCCATTGCGCGAAAATGAAGCTCTTTTTCTTTTTGGAATTCATAGCCAGGAACTTTTTCTTTGAATGCATTTCTTCTGTCAGCCTCTATTTCCATATAAGCATCTCTGTCTGTATAGATTAGGCAATCGACCAAATTAAACTCCTCATCATAGGCATCCAAAACAGACCGATACACTTCCTCGCAGGTTTTCCCATTAAAGTCCATCTCATTGATTTTCTGATGGACGTTCTCCAGCCTTTGTGCCAGCGGGCTCCCGCTGATTTCTACAGTATCCTGCCTGGGCGGCCTGACCTCTGCTATTTTCATCGCAAAGGATTGCTTCAGCTGCTTATCTGCTACTTTCGATGTCTGTCTTGCGCCGTATACCGGGCTTTTTGCCCCAATCCTAAAATCCATTCCTATTCCTCCCTCATGCTTAACATAACAGCCCCTTTCCCTTCGGCAGGAATGTGGAAGGGGCAATTATTTTGCTTCAGCACATTGTTTTTGTACTGACAATTTGCGGTTTTTGTACTATAATAATTAGATATATCCTGCTTGAAACAGATTTTTGTGTTGGTGGCACTGTGTCTGCATTTTCATTCAGGATATTCTTTTCACTTCTAATCCGGCATTTTTCTTTTTCTTCATAAAACCTCTCCTTTCAGGCTGGATTTATAAATATTGCTCGAAAAATGTATTTATCGAAAATTAGTGCAGATTCCCTGAGTAACTGCATTTATTGTCAATCCTCGAATTTTTTCAACCATTCTTTCAACTCGTCCAGCTCATCCTCGCTTAATGACCTGTTTCCGGAAAATGCGGACAGAAAATTTTTCAGTGAACCGCCGAATTTCTGATTGACGAAATTCTCTGCTTCCTGCCGTTTGTATTCCTCTTTGCTGACAAGCGGAAAATAGCTTCTTTTGTAGCTGTTCCTTGTTGAAGACAAGTAGCCCTTATCTTCCAGCCGCTTTAAGAAAGAGGCAATCGCCTGATGCGACCATTCTTCCCCGCCTTCCTTTAATGCGGCGACAATATCTGAAATTGTAAGCAGCTCCTTCTTTTCCCATATTTTCTCCATTACCTTCATTTCTGCCTGCGAAATTCTTTTTTGTTCTTCCATTGGCATACCTCCTATTACTGCATTATGCTTTAATAATATTACTGCATTATGCTTTATTTTGTCAATCATTTAGATGCAGATTATTCGGTTAATGGCATTTATTCGCTTCTTTCCCAATAAACCTGAAACAATAGAGAGAATAGCACAATGAGCAGAGCAGAAAATTGGAGAAAGGAAAAGCCTGCGGCGGCTTCCTGGGACGATTGCCCCAAAAGAAGCGGCTTTGCAGGCTTTGCGACAGGTGAGGAAAATGGCGGGAAAACCCTTGGAAGTGGAGATTTTTGTGCGGCAGAACGGAGAGCTGCTCCCATATGATGAGCTGACAGAGGAGGAGAAGCGCGCGCTCTCGGAGAGTCTGAACAAACGTGTGATTCGCGCGATAGCAGGACTGCGGGGGTATGACGTGGAGTTTCCGGATTCCGCACAGGAGCGAAAAAAAGAAAAAAAGCAGGGCTGACCCTGCACAGCGGGAAGTTGTCCGCATAGACTGAAAGTAGGACGCGCTCTGGAAGAAAATGGGACAAGGCGGGGCGTGTCCGGCGAAGGTTTAAAGAAGGGAGGAAGTGCGATGCTGGAAATTGTGGAAGGAGTGGCGGCAGACCTGATGCTTCTGACGGTGGTATTTGCAGCGGGCTTTGCGGCAGGACGCTTTTTGCGTCAACCCAAAAAGAAGCAGGAGGAAAAGGTAAAGGCATGGCTGCTCTGGGCTGTCACAAGTGTGGAACAGGAGATGAAGGGCGCGCCGGGCAGGCTGAAACTGCGGCGGGTGTATGATATGTTTGTGCAGCGGTTTCCGGCTGTGGCTCTGGCAGTTTCATTTGATACATTCTGCGAATGGGTAGACGATGCGCTGCGAGAGGTAGTAGAACTGCTTACGGACGCGGAAACGGACAGTATGGACGATACCGCAGAAAAAGGAAAGGAGGCAGACATGAAGTGAAACGGAAAACAATACTTGCCAATAAAAGCAATTACGGCGGAGAACGTAAGAAAACGGATATTCGTTATATTGTGATTCATTATACCGCAAACGATGGGGACAGCGCGGAAGCAAACGGGCGGTATTTCCAGACACGCGTAACAGGTACATCGGCGCATTATTTCGTTGACAATACGGATATTGTGCTGAGCGTACCGGAAGAAAGCACAGCGTGGGCAGTAGGCGGCAAAAAATATCCTTCCGCGGACAGAACAGGCGGCGGAAAGTGGTTCGGGAAATGTACGAACAAGAACAGCATTTCCATTGAGCTCTGCGATACGATGCGCAACGGGCGGCATGATTTTTCAGAAAAAACGCTGGCAAACGCGGCGTTGCTCTGCCGAGAACTGATGCAGAGGTATCATATTCCGCTGGAAAATGTGATACGGCATTTTGACGTGGTTGGAAAAATATGCCCCGCGCCGTTTGTGGAAAACGCGGCGGCATGGCAGGCGTTTCGGGAAAGGCTGGGGGATGAAATGGTGGAAATGGTTCAGGTGGAAATTGACGGGAAAATTGTAGA
The DNA here is from genome assembly GCA_910578425.1 of uncultured Anaerotignum sp. GTDB lineage: Bacteria > Bacillota > Clostridia > Lachnospirales > Anaerotignaceae > Anaerotignum_A. The sequence goes on along the minus strand of CAJTQX010000057.1, from coordinate 8,345 downwards.
TCTGGAAGGGATACAAAAAACAGACGAGAAGGGGAATGCAACGAATTTTATAAAGCTACGTGTTTTGGCGGAAATGCTGGGCTATGAGGTATCCAGCAGGGGCAGTATGGCGGTTCTGCGGAAAAAGGAATAGGAACGCTGCGCGTCACTCTGCGGAAAGAATCAGGCTGACGCGCCGTTCCGCCTTATGAAAAACGATTTTTTCAACGGCAGAGCAGAAAGCGGCGCGTTTTTCCGCAGGGGAAAAGCTGTCCAATTGCAGTACGGCGCAGAGGGGAAGGGACGAAAGGGAAGCCTCCGGCGGCGGGGGCGTCCCTTTTTTCTGCTCCAGAGCATGAAGCGTTTCGAGCAGGGAGGTTTTATTTTTTTTGTATTCCTCTAAGGTATCTATGCCGTCCAGAAATGCTTCCCTGGCTTTTTCCAGACGTGCCTGCGCCCTGGCAATGGCTTGCTCCAAAAGTGCGGATTCCCCGTCATTTTCCGGCGGCTTGCGAAGGACATAGCGGCAGGGCGTTCCGGCGGCTCTCTCCAATGCGGAAAAGACGACAGGCAGAAGCGCGCGGGAAGAAAGAGAATGGGAAACAGGACAATTTCCATGAGCATAGCCGCCGCATTGCAGAGTGAAACAGGCTTTTCCGGCAGCGGAAAAAACAAGACTGTGCCCGCATGAGGAGCATTTTACCATGCCGCTCAGCCAATGCCTGCCCGAGTCTTCCACGCGGCTATGGGGCGGAACGGCGTGTTTTTGCAGACGTTCAGCAGCAGCATCCCAGAGCGAGGCGGAAACAATAGGCTCCCAGCCGCCCTGAGCGATGATGGTTTTGGGACTGTCAAAATCACGTCCGGCGGCGCCGGAAGGCGTCCAGCGTGCAAAGCCCTTATATACGGGATTGTGCAGAAGATAAGAAACGGCGCGGGTATCGAAGGGATTGCGGCGGTTCGTCAGGCAGCCCATTTCATTCAGGCTTTGGCAGATACGAAAAATAGATTCTCCGGCTGCATACTGCCGGAAAATATAGGAGACAATTTCCGCCTGCTCCGGTATTATGGCAAGGCTTTTGCCCGCGTTGCGGTAACCGAAGGGCGCGCGCGCCTGATATTCTCCCAGAGCGGCTTTCCGCGTCATACTCTTTTTGACTTCCTCGGCAAGGTTCAGAGAGTAATATTCCGCCATTGCTTCGAGCATACTTTCATAAATGACAGCGAATTTATCATCCTGCGGGACAGGCTCTTTTACGGAGATGACGCGCACGCCGTCTTTTTTCAGCAGGGCTTTATAGAGCACAGCATCCTGCCTGCTGCGGGCAAAGCGGTCGAATTTATGGACGAGTATGGCTTCGATCCGGTTGGATTTTTTTCTTGCCTGACGGATCATGGATTGAAAAGCGGGGCGTTTTTCCGCGCTCCTGCCGGAAATGCCTTCATCGGCAAATATGAATTCACTGGGGATGGAAAAGCCTTGCTTTTGGGCAAAGGCAAGAATTTCCTTCATCTGTGCGGCGGGGGAATATTCGGTCTGGTCTTCTGTAGAAACGCGGATATAGGCGGCGGCAATGGGCATGGCGGCGGCTCCTTCGTGCGGCTTCTTTATCATGATATTGGGCGGCAGGAAGTCCTATGACGGTTGTTGTGGGGCAGTTCTGGATTTGGTACGGCAGGGCGATTTTTGCGGGGATTTTGGGGCGGCAATCTGTCAATCCTGCACCTGTTTTAGAAAAAATGTCGAAATATATTGAAATCGGCGGGTATTCGGTGTAACATAATGGTATATAGTTTCTCATCATACGAGCACATATAAATTAGGGGGATACCAGATTATGATTTATTCTAGCGGCAGCAAAATCAAGATTTTTGCCTGCAATTCAAACCATTCCCTGGCGGAAGCCATCGCGAAAAAAATTGGCCTGGAGCTGGGAGATGCGGTAGTCCAGAAATTCAGCGATGGGGAGATTTCTGTCCAGATCAATGAAACGATCCGCGGCGCGGATGTTTACATTATCCAGTCTACCTCTTATCCTGTCAATGATAATCTGATGGAACTGCTGATCATGATTGACGCGATGAAACGCGCATCAGCAGCGCGGATTACAGCTGTTATGCCGTATTATGGTTATGCAAGGCAGGATCGTAAGGCGCGTGCGCGCGATCCCATCAGCGCGAAGCTGGTGGCAAACCTGCTGACGAGCGCGGGCGCGAACCGCGTGCTGACAATGGATCTGCATTGTGCGCAGATTCAGGGCTTTTTCGATATTCCTGTGGACAATCTTGTGGGCAATCCTCTGCTGACGGATTACTATATCCAGAAATATGGCGATTCTCTGAATGATTTCGTGGCGGTTTCTCCTGATCTGGGCAGCGTAGGACGGACAAGACAGTTTGCAGAAAAGCTGAATATTCCCCTTGCGATCATTGACAAACGCCGCCCCAGGCCGAATGTCAGCGAGATTACGAATATCATCGGTGATGTGGCAGGCAAAAAGGTCATTTTGGTGGACGATATGATTGATACGGCAGGCACGATTACGAATGCCGCAAATGCACTCAGGGACCGCGGCGCGGTTGAGGTGGACGCGTGCTGCACGCATGCTGTGCTGAGCGGACCGGCGATCAAGCGGATCGAGGATTCCGCGATTACAGAGCTGCTGGTACTGGATACCATTGAGCTGCCGAAAGAAAAGAAGATTGCGAAAATCACTTCCGTTTCTGTGGAGGATATTTTTGCAAACGCGATAAAGTGCATTCATGACGGTATTTCTATTTCGCAGCTTTTTGACTGAAAACTTCATGCGGCATTATGCAGGAAAGGGAATCCTTTGAAAGGCGGCTTGACTTAAGAAAACAGATTTTTCTCTTCTGTTGATTTCTTAAGTCAAACGCTGACGGCAGCTGCCTGAGAAAATTTCTTCCAAATAAAGAAATCATTCTGAAAAATCTTGATTTTTCAGACATTTCTTAAAATGAAATTTTCTTATGGCAACGCCCATAAAAAGGGATTTCCTTTTTTATGGGAAGAAAAAACAGGGATTTCGGCTTTTTTCCGGCGGCTCTCCCAGGCTGGAAATATACGGAAAAAAGTCTTGTCAAATTTAACAATTTTGCGGAAATATGGTTGACAAAATCGGTGAAATATATTATATTGTTAAAAGTAAGACAAACAGAAAGAGGAAATTTCCCTATTTTTCGGGAGAGTCTTTTCTGCTTGCTATCAAATTTTACTATCCCACTTATCAATTATATTTTTTAGGAGGAGATACCGATGAAAATTGCATTCTTTGACACCAAATCTTACTGGAAAGACAGCTTTGAGCCCATGGCAAAAAAATATGGCTATGAAATTACATTCTTTAACGAAAGACTGACACCTGCTACCGCGCATCTGGCTGCTGGTCATGACGCAACATGCTCTTTCGTTAATGACGAAGTTCCCGCTGAGGTTATCCGCGAACTGAAAAACCTGGGCATCAAAGTTCTTCTGCTGCGCTGCGCAGGCTTCGACAGCGTTGATTTGGAAGTTGCGAAGGAATGCGGTCTGCCCGTTCTGAGAGTACCCGCATACTCCCCTGAATCCGTTGCAGAACAGGGTGCGGCTCTGCTGATGGCTGTAAACAGAAAGCCTCATCTTTCCTATGAAAGAACAACAAAATTCAACTTCGACATCGCTGGTCTGGAAGGCATTGCTCTGGTTGGCAAAACAGCAGGCGTTATCGGTACAGGCAAAATCGGCCTTTGCATGATCAACATCCTGAAGGGCTTCGGCATGAAGATTATTGCTTATGATGCATTCCCCAACCCGAACCTGGATCTGGAATATGTAACGCTGGATGAGCTGTATGCAAAGTCTGACGTTATTTCCATCCACTGCCCTCTGATGCCCGCTACAAGACATATGATTGACAAAGAAGCGATTGCGAAGATGAAAGACGGCGTTATCTTTATCAACGTAGCACGCGGCGGCCTGGTTGATTCCGAGGCTCTGGCTGATGCTGTTGAGGCTGGCAAGTTCCGTGGTGTTGGTATGGACGTTTGCGAGAAAGAACATGAATACTTCTTCGAAGACAGAAGCAATCTTACAGAGCATGACCCTATCCTGAAGAGACTGCTGGCAAGCGATAAGGTTGTTATTTCCGGTCACCAGGCATTCCTGACTGTAGAAGCTCTGGATTCTATGGCTGAAACAACAATGAACAACGCAAAGGCTTTCGTTGAAGGCGCAGAGCTTGTTAACGAAGTAAAATAATTTGAAATAAAGCATTTCAGCGGGTGCCCAGGCATCCGCTTTTGCTTTTTATGAAGGGGCCAGGGAATGTGGATACTGTGAATATTGTATCAGAATTTACGAGAAAAATACTTTCAAAATTGGCAGGCCAGTTGCTGCGCAAAAATCTGGGCTGTGAGATCAACGTGCTGCTGAACGGCATAAATGTTACGATTTGCGATGGAAAAACGCGTATCCACCTGGATGTGGACGCGGAAATTGAGAAAGAAGAACTGCAAAGGCTGTTCAAAAACCAGTTTGGCTGGAATGAACAGGACCTGGAATAATGTGACGGCATACAGGGCTGTTCAGAGTGGGAACGGACGAAGCAAAAGGAGGAATTTTGCATGAAAGTCATTGACCTGACACATACGATTCGGGAGGGGATGCCGGTATACCCGGGAACAGAGCCTCCTGTTTTTGAACCGGCAAACAGCTATGAAAAAGATGGCTTCAGGGAAACAAGAATTTCGATGTTTACACATACCGGAACGCATATTGACCCGCCTGCGCATTTATTTGCAGAACGGACAACGCTGGACAGCTTCCCGCCGGAACAGTTTATAGGGCGCGCGCTGGTGATAGACTGTAGGGAACTGGCGGAAGGGGAAGCCATTACGGTTGAGCATATTCGGAAATATGGCGAATTGGCGGAAACGGCAGATTTCCTGCTGTTTTATACCGGCTGGGACGAAAGATGGGGGACGGATGCGTATTTTGGGGATTATCCCTGTCTGGCTATGGAGGCTTTGGAATATGTGATTCAGGGAGATTATAAGGGGATTGGATTTGACGTGATAGGGCTTGACCCGATTGCGGATGTTAACCTGACAAGGCATAAAAAGCTGTTCGCGAAAAAGGATATTGTGAATATTGAGAACTTGAAAAACCTTGGGCAGTGCGGGGACGGGCTGTTCTGGTTCTCCTGTTTCCCGCTGAAAACGGCGGATTCGGACGGTTCGCCCGTTCGTGCGGTGGCGTGGTTTATGCCTTGAGGCAGAGTATCAGAATAGAAATAAGGCGGGGCAAGCCCGCCTTATTGATTGCGTTAATTTATTTTTTTGACAGAAAGGGAGGCATTTGTACCATTGTCCAGCGTTGCGGTGCCGCCATTGCCGGAAGTGATTGCCAGATCAAGAACGTCATTTGCTGCCAGAGTGGTAATGACGCTGCCGTTGAAGAATGCCTGTTCGTTGCCTGTCAATCTGCGGGTAAGCGTTGCTTCGGGCAGATTCGCGTTGTTCTTGCGGACGGATACGGCGATGTCGCCGGTAGCCGCAGGGTCAATCGAAGCAAAATAATCAATTTCGTAGTCGCCCGGTTCTGTGATTGTAATGCTGTTTGCCGGTGCATTGGTCACCCCAAGGGCCGGCATTGCCGTTGCCAGCGGGATTTGTTGGGGCGTATCAGCTGTTAAGGTCAGTGTCTGCGCGGTGGTGTTGTACGCGCCGCCAAATGCGGAAAGACCGTTAGCGGGACCCGTAGGGCCGGTTGCACCCGTTGCGCCCGTCGCACCCGCAGGACCAGCGGGACCTTCGGGACCGGTAGGGCCAACAGCCCCGGCAGGACCTTCGGGACCGGTAGGGCCAACAGCCCCGGCAGGACCTTCGGGACCGGTAGGGCCAACAGCCCCGGCAGGACCTTCAGGACCGGTAGGGCCAGCAGCCCCGGCAGGACCTTCAGGACCGGTAGGGCCAACAGCTCCGGCAGGACCAGCCGCACCTGTAGCACCGGTTGCGCCAGCGGGACCAGCCGCGCCGGTTGCGCCCGTTGCGCCAGCGGGACCAGTTGCACCGGTTGCGCCAGCGGGACCAGTTGCACCGGTTGCGCCAGCAGGACCAGCCGCGCCGGTTGCGCCCGTTGCGCCGTTAGCTCCGGCAGGGCCGGTTGCGCCAGTTGCGCCCGTAGGCCCTGTTATGCCGCCGGAAGGGCCTGTAGCACCCGTCGCGCCCGTAGCACCAGTTGCGCCGGCAGGACCCATTGGCCCAGTTGCACCGGGCAGGCCCATAGGTCCGGTCGCGCCTGTTGCACCGGGGTAGCCCATCGGACCCATCGGACCAGTAGGACCTGTTGCACCGGGGTAACCCATCGGACCCATTGGACCCATTGGTCCAGTAGGCCCCGTCACGCAGCGTATGCAGCAGTGCGGGCGGCAGCAGCCGCTGTTCTGCATGCAATTGCAGCCGGTATTCTGGTTGCAGCCGCAGCCCGTATTCTGATTGCAGCCACACGCGCCATGAGGATAACCATAAGGATATTGTCGCATAAACATTCCTCCTGAATATGTTTTAGTTCGGAAGAGACAACAGAGGAGCTTTTCCCTTCCTGATGTTATACTATGTACGGGCCGCGTTTGTGTGCGGGGTTTGTCTGGAAAAGCGGCGCAGCGCAAAAAAAGGCGGCTTTCTGCTGAAAAGCCGCCATATGGTTTCAATGTGTTTTCAGGTAGTATGCGATTTTATAATACGGCAGAGAAATGCCTGTTTCCGCCAGACGTTTGGAGATTTTGCGCGGACCGTTGCCGAGGGCGTGCTGCTGCCGGATGAAGTTTTCTATCTGCGGCGTAATTTTGCCGGGCTGTTCGGCAGAGACTGCGGGCGGTTCTTCCTGTTCGGAAATGGCAAAGGGGATATGTTCCAGACCCACAAGTGTCGTAATCTCTTTTTTTTCGCCAATGTCTTCTATCAGAGGAGAGGAGGCATCAATGCTGTAATTTATAACATCGCGCATCTGGCGGATATTACGCGGGTAAACGGCGTTCAGAACCGCCTGCTTCGCCTCCGGCGTGAACAGCACATGATAGCGGATATGGCGGGTCTCCCAGACGGCGTTTTCGTATTTTCGGATGAAATGTTGTAAGAGCTGTTCCCGTTCCTCAAGGGAACGTTCCCGCAGGGAAGGCAGATACATCTCATACTGCCCCAGCCGCTGGTAAAGCTCCGGCAGGAGTACCTCGTGCAGGTTTTTGGTAGAAGCGGCAATGATGATGACGTTGATGTCAATTTCGCGGGTATCGCCGATCCGGCGTATTTTTCCGGATTCTATGGCTTTCAGAAGCAGGCTCTGGTAATTTTCTATGGTGTGCGCTTCGTCAAGGAAAAGGACGCCGCCGTTTGCCTGCTCAAACAGCCCTTTTTTCTTTTTTGAGCCGGTAAACGCGCCCTCTACTGAGCCGAAAATTTCCATTGCAGCGATATCAGGGTTTGTGAACTGCGCGCAGTTGATTTCAATAAACGGAGCGTTTTTGCTGATAACGCCGATTTCCTTGGCGTAGTGGTAGATCAGGTTGGCAAGCATGGTCTTGCCTGTGCCGGATTCCCCTGTGATGATGGAATGACGCGGGCCGCCGAGCGATCCAACGATTTTTTTGGCTTTTTTATAAATTTCCTGCATTGTACCCATGTGTACAACGTGGTTATAGTCAAATTCCGTTTTATTTAGGCTGACCTGCATTTCAAGGTGCTTGATTTTGCTGTTCAGCTGGTCAATTTCCTGAATGTCCTGGAATATGGAATATGCTCCGAGAAATTCCCCGCGGTAGAAAATAGGGTAGGAATTGACAATGTATTTTTTGGGCGGAACAAAGTGAATTTTTTTATCCAGTATTGGCTGGCGATTCTGTAAAACGGCAAGCAGAACGGCGTCGGGGTAAAAATCTGTGATAGGGCGTCCCAGCATGGAGCCGCGCGTTTGATTGACGTAATTCGCGCTGATTTCATTGACATAAATTAAAATGCCGTCTGCGTCAACGACGTTGACGCCATCGTTCAGATGGTCGAGCACGCCGGGCAGTATGCCCATAGAGAGAAACAAGTCTTTTGTTAATTTCATTTTATCATTTCACCAGCCTGTTTGTTAGAAAGTATGTTGTATGACACATTGTTTCTAACATTCTAACATAAATTGCAACAAAAAGATAGTGGAAAACAACGTTTTTACTGGAAAAATAGCAGAAAAAATATTTGGCATGGAACTTGCTCATATATTATATCGTTATAGAAATAACAAATTTGGCGAGTATACATCGACAGTTATTTTTGAAGGAGGAACAGGTTTATGGAATTTGGATATTCAAAGGAGCAGGTACTGC
>CAJTQX010000056.1 GCA_910578425.1 uncultured Anaerotignum sp. | reverse complement strand
GAATAATTTTAACCTATAAACTTTGTCTAACTTTTCGGGGGCACTTCATTCCTCATTCAGTTTCTCCTCAATTGCCTGTGCCTGTGCCGCCTCATCCATACCGCAGGAAGAGAGAAAATGGTATGCTATATCCGCGCCAAAGCAAATAGCAGCCTGTGCCCCGCTCTTCCGGCCAGCTAATTCAAACAATACCGCTGTCACCATACAGTCCATTTCATCCGCAAGGGAGCGCGCCTTCCCCAGCAGCTCCTGGCTACCGCGTGTCAGGCCCTTTTCATTCGTTTCACAGTATACCCAGATTTCCGGAAGGTACTTCCTATTTTCCATATGCTCCCCTCATTTCTTTCTTCACCCACCGAATGGCCTCCGCCGTCTGCACAAGCCCCTCCTCCATATCAAAAAAACGGCATTCTCTGTCCCACTCCGGGAAATAAACTCGCCTGACCTCAGTAAAAGAACCTTTGCAGCCTACTTCTTCTTCCGTCAGTCCAAGGTCGATCCTGTTCAGCAGCGTAATCTCTTTTTGCGCCGCATGGTATAATCCCGCTAAAGAAGGGAGTCTGGGGTGGATAATCCCCTTTATCCCTTCCATAACGCTGACAACGGCAGGCAGCCTGCACTCCCGCCGTTCCGTCCAGCCTTCCAGCAGCCTGCGGCAAAGGATACGCCCATCACCAACCGCAATGCTTACTACATTCGTTATGACAGGGATCCCCATCATCTCCGCAACCTGTACTGGTACCTGCCCGGTTTCGCCGTCCATCGTCCGTCGGCCGCAGAAAATCAGGTCATATTTCCCCAGCTTGCGCAATGCGGCAGAAAGCACATGGGCAGTCGCATAAGTATCCGCCCCTGCAAATGCCCTGTCCGAAATCAGGAATATCTTATCAGCACCTAAAGCCGCCGCTTCTTTCAAAATCATTCCCGCCGTTTCCGCCCCCATTGTAAACACATCCACCTGCCCGCCATGCTGTTCTTTTACCGTCAGCGCAGCCTCCAGCGAAAAAATATCCGCTGGATTCATCACAGATGCCTGCGCTTCCCGTTTGATTTTCCCATCCGACAGCATGGTTTTTGTCAGGCTCTCCGGAACCTGCTTTATGCAGACGGCTATGCGCATATCAATCTTCTCCCATCTCTCTGTAAATCCCTTCCAGTGCTTTCTGAATGCTCTGGTAACGTCGGAATCCTTTCTCATATTTTTTATAGGTTTCCATATCCGGCCGTATCACTGTTTCTATCTCCACACATTTTGCAATACTCTCCTCAAATGAGGCAAAAACGCCGGATGCAACGCCGGCCAGCATTGCTGCGCCCAGAGAGGAATCATTGTTTCTCGTCCGTATCATCTCAATGCCAAGCATATCACTTACGATCTGCCTCCATAATTTTCCTTTCGCACCGCCGCCAATGACAATCGCCTGATGGATTTCCAGATTTTCCTGCAAAATCAATTCATAGCAGTCCTTCAGGGAATAGGCAACGCCCTCCAGCAGTGCCCGCGTAAAATGTCCCTTCGTGTGGGAAGAACGGATCCCTGTAAAGCTCCCCCGCAGGCTTGCGTCAAAGTAAGGCGTCAGCTCCCCCTGCAAATAAGGGTGGAAATATAGATTCCCGCTCATAGGCGGAACCCGTTCCGCCGCCCGGTTCATCTGCTCGTAAGCATCCGTTCCCTTCAGCTGTTCCTCCCCGCCGAATGTATCGCGGTACCAGCGGTAAGATGCTGCACAGGATTTTGTTCCCGTCCCCGGATACCAAAGGCCGGGGATAATATGGCGGTAATTCACCAATCGCCTGTTCGAAAGCGCATGGTCTGTAATCGGGCAGATCCGTCCCGCCGTCGCCAGCTTCACCGTCATCTGCCCTTCCTGAATCGCTCCGCTGGCATAAACCTCCATAACGGTATCTGTTGCGCCCGCAATCACTTTCGTATGAGGAGAAAGTCCCGTTTCCCTGCAGGCCCGTTCTGATATCGGGCTGAGAATCTCCATCGGGTCTACAATTTGGGGGAGCATCTCTTTTCGGATTCCCGCCAACGCGCAAAGCTCATCGGACCAGCAGCCATTTGGAACATCCATCAGCATGGAGCCCATGGCCTCCACATAGTCCGTCACAAAATCTCCCGTCAAACGGTAGCGCACATAATCCTTCATAAACATGATTTTGTGGATTCTGCGAAAGTCTGTCCCCTCATGCTTCCGCAGCCACATCAAATGCGGCAGCGTCCACATTTCATTGGGCGTATTCCAAGCATATGCGTAAATCCTTTCCTCATACTGTTCTTTCAGAAAACGGACCTCCTCCCGGCTGCGGGAATCTGTCCAGTAAATAGCGTTGCGGACAGGTATGTCCTGTTCATCCAGTAAGACTGCCGTATGCGTCGCCCCATCCAGACAAAGACAGGCGACCTCGTCCGGGCTGACTGCCCCATCCCTCATCACTGTCCGCACATTTTCCACAAACGCTCGGTAAGAATCCTCCGGGTCCTGTTCCGCCCAGCCATCCTCAGGGTAAAATGTCGGATATTCTTTAGATGCCGCCGCAATGATTTTTCCATCTTCCCGCAGCAGTGTAGCCTTGGAAGATCCTCCGCCGAAATCAGCGCCGATTAAATACTTCATTCCGTCTATCCCCTGCCTTCCGCACGCATTTTCTTTTCATGGCACTCCTGCCATTCCCTTTGCTGTCAGTCCACATACGGCGGCATCTCTGCATCCGCTTCCGCAACTGCTTCGGCATATGCCTGCAATGCTTCCTCCAGAGCTTCCTCCGGGATAACCAAAGGAGGCGTTAATTTCATCGTAATCCCTGCGCCAACAGCCGCATAGAACATCAATCCTTTTTCCACACATTTTTTTGTGACCTCCAGCGCAAATTCCGGCTGTCCTTTTTTTGTTTTGGGATTCGCAAATGTGCAGGCCCAGGCAAGGCCAAGCCCTCCGATATAGGCAATCCGCTCTGGGAATCTCTCCTTCAGTGCCGACAAATGCTTTTCCATAATCTTTGCTTTTGCAGCCGCCGCTTCATCCAGTTTTTCTTCTTTCATAAAGCGTATGTTCGCCGCCGTTGCAGCCGCCGCAACAGGGCTGCCGGAATGTGTAGACGTCATGGTGTTCGGAGCATATAAATCCATGATTTCTTTGCGCGCAAATACCGCAGACATCGGCAGCGCGCCGCTCAGTCCTTTCGCCGCCGTAAAAATATCCGGCAGAATATCGTAATGCTGGAACGCAAACCATTTCCCCGTACGGCAGAAACCTGTCTGAATTTCGTCCATAATCAGCAGAATATCGTACTCATCGCAAAATGCCCGCAGTTTTTTCGCATAGGCCTTCGGAATGGGATAACATTGTACCCCATTGTAAGATTCTATAATAATTCCTGCAATATTTTCATACTTAACGCCATGTCTGTCAATCGTATCCAGAAGTGTCCGGAACATTTTATCTTCGTCAAAATCCTGCGCCGTTTCATCCGCCCATTCATGCTCATACCCATTCGGCCAAGGTGCCTGAAATACATCCTGATCCAAATTGCCGATCCAGTCTTTCAGGCTGTCCATCCCGCCTACAAGCTGGGAAGCAAGCGTCCTGCCATGAAATGCACTTTCATAAGAAATAATAACCTTTTTTTCCGGCCCGCCCTTCCTTTTTCCATATGTCCTCGCCAGCTTAAACGCACATTCCACTGCCTCCTTACCAGAACTTAACATAAATGCTTTCGCGTCCGGAATCGGGCATACGCTGACCAATGCTTTCGCCGCTTCCACGCGTTCTTTTGTGGGGAAGGCATAGGCAGCCAGCAGCGGCTTGTCCAACGTTCTTTGAATTGCCTCAATCAGCTTGGGGTTGCCATGCCCTGCGTTCGTAATCATAACCGCAGAAGAAAAGTCTAAAAATTTATTCCCATAAGGATCGCAGACCTTATATCCGTCCTCCGTATGGTCCCAAACAATCAATGGCTGTCCCGCCATAGAGCGCGGCTCAAATTCCTGCATTTCCTCCAGCAAAGGGAAGGATTCCGGCACAGGGATAGGCGTACAGATTTTTCTGTATTTTGTTTCAAATTGCTTCACTTCTCTTGCTTCCATTTCAAAGCCTTTGCCATTCATAAATACACCGCTCCTTTCTCATGAGCTTACCTGATCCTCGCAAAAATCCGGTCTATTTTGTCTAGCGTATATGCAATATCCTCCATCGTATGCTGGGAACCGAAGCCGTTATGTGCAGGCACTGGGCTTGTCCCATAGTTGTGGAAATAAATCCCCTCCCGCAGGCAGTTTGTCAGGAATTTATTGTTCATCTCCGCGTCAAATTTCCGTTTAACCGTTCTCCAGCTATAATCATCCTCCGGGTCCTCCACGCCAAAATAAATGCCAAACCTTGCGCCAATCCCTCTCACATGGCCCTTGATCCCATGCTTTTTCATCAAATCTTCTATGCCGCCATACAGCGCGTCCCCGATTTTTTCCAGATAATCATAAAAGCCAGATTCCTGTACCATTTTGGCGCATTCCAGTGCCGCCATTACCGGCATCAGTGCCCCTGAATATGTCCCGCTGACGCCGGCTGGCCCTGTCGGCCCGCCCATCTCCATGATTTCCTTTTTCCCGACAACTGCGGCAATCGGGAAACCGCCGCCGATTGCTTTTGCCAGCGTTGTCAGATCCGGCGTAACGCCATAATACGCCTGCGCGCTGCCGGGCCGCATCCGGTAACCGCAAATCACTTCGTCAAATATCAGGACAATTCCCTCCCGTGTGCAAAGCTCACGCACCTTTTCAAGATATTCCTTCCGCGCAGGATAGCAGCCACAATTGTAGGAAATCGGTTCCATAATAATCGCCGCAACCTTTTCTTTGTAGTGCTCCGCCACCCGCTCCAGCGCATCAAAATCATTGAATTCTACATTTTTTACCACATCTCCGAAGCATTCCGGGAAACCGGCCCCATCCGGGATATTCGCAATCTCCCCGATTTCATTCATTTCCCCCTCTTGATTATGGTTGTACCAAATCATTTCGTGCATTCCATGGAAATGCCCTTCAAAACGTATCACAATTTCCTTTCCTGTATAAGCCCTGGCCAATCGCAGGGCAGAAAGCGTGACCTCTGTACCGGAATTGACCAGCCTTACCCGTTCCGCACTGGGAATCAATTTGCATAACTCCTTCGCAAGCGCAATCGTTTCCTGCGAATCATAGCCCCAATAAAATCCTTTTTCCAATGCAGCCTTCGCGGCGGCCTCCAGCCGCGGGTGCTTATAGCCAAACAGCGCGGGGCCTGCGGAAGAATGGTAATCTATGTACCTTTTGCCTTCCACATCATACAAATATGCCCCTTCACAGCGTTCCAGATATAAGGGCTGCCCCAGCGTTGCATTGAACCGCCCGCTGGCAGAGCCACCGCCTACCATATATTTCTGCGCTTCCGCATACATCTCTTTCTGTAATCCCATGCACGTCTCCTCCTCATATTGGTTTTTTCTTTAACGCCGGGCCTCAGGCAGTGTCGCCATGAGTCATGTATACGTATTTTCGAGTATAATTTTGCCGGAAAGGCGTATGCAGACACTTGTGACGACACTGCCTACACCTCTCCCATAAACAGATCCGGCAGGAAGGAAGTCAGCCCTGGCACAAACGCCGCGGTTATAATCGTCACAATGATGATTCCGACCACAACCAGCAGATATGGTACAATTTCCTGTATTTTCGCTTTTGCAATCGACATAGAGAGGAACAGGTAAATCCCTACGGGGGGCGTCAAACCACCCAATACCGTACACAGGCAGAACATTACGCCAAACTGCGTCATATTCGCCCCCATACTTTGCAGCAAAGGGTATACGATTGGCAGGATGATCGGCATCGCTGCCAAACTCTCCATAAAGCAGCCGATAAACACCATAAATCCGGCAGTCAGCAGCATAATCATTGTCGTACTGCTGCTCAGAGAAAGGATGAAATTGCAAATGGTATCCCCAACATTTGCCAAAGAAAAAATATAGCCGTAAATGGTAGACGCGCCGATAATCATCATTACCTGGCAGATGTTTTCCGTCGCTTTTTTGAACAGCGGGATAATATCCTTCCATTTTAATTCTTTATACACAAACGCACCAATAATCAGGCCATAAACACAGGCAATGACGCCAGCCTCTGTCGCCGTAAAAATACCACCGATCACGCCGCCAATCACGATAAACGGCATAATCAGTCCCCATATGGATTCCCGCAGGGCAAACAAAACCTTCTTTGTCTCGAATTTCCCGCCATAATCAATATCGTTTTTTCTTGCATAAATATAGCAGAATACCATCAGGCAAAGCCCAATCAACAGCCCCGGCAGAATGCCGCCCATAAACATCCTGCCGACCGACAGACCCGTAATGGAGGCAAAAACGATCATATCCACGCTTGGCGGGATAACCGGTCCCAAAGAACCTGCCCCGCCAATCAGTGCCGCTACAAAGCCCGGCTTATACCCTTTTTCTTTCATCGCCGGCGCAGTAATGCCGCCAATCGCGCTGACTGCAGCCGCGCCAGATCCGGAAATACCCGCAAAAATCATATTCGCCGCAACGCAGCAAATGCTCAGGCCGCCTCTCACCCATGAAAACAGTGCCGCCGCAAAACCAACGATTCTCTTTGAAATACCGGATTTATCCATAATCGCGCCGCCCAGAATAAACAAAGGCACCGCCATCAGGGAAAAGGAGTTGATCCCACTGATAAACCTCTGCACAACAATGAATAAATCCACATTGCTGCCAAAATAAATGCCCAAAAACCCGGGAAGGCCAACAGCGAAGCAAATAGGCACCCCAAGAATAATCATAATAATCAGGGAAACAACAACAATCGGAATCATGCCTTTTCACCTCCGTCTTTTATCTGCTTTGCGTGCTGCGGGACTGCGCTGGCAAAGGAAAGCAGCATAGAAACCGCACCAACAGGGAAAGACAGATAAACGATGGAATACGGAATCCCCACTGCGGAAGAATATGAATTGCCCATCCTCTGCACAAGCACGATAGATGCCGGCAGCAACACGATCAGGAAAGAAGCTGCCACAAGCCTTGTCACAACATATAAAACAAATTTTATTTTTGAATTTTTCAGAACACTCTGCAACAGATCGATCGATACGTGCCCATCCACGCGGATTGTCAAAGAAGAACCAATGAATACCATCCAAATGCACAAAAACCGCATCGCTTCCTCCGCCCATGTCAGGGAATCGTTCATAATGTATCTGCAAAATACATTCGCTGCGCCAATAATAATAATCACCGCCAGCAAAACCGCACAAACGTATGTCTGGATATCTGTCAGCAGCCTGTCCAGCTTTCTCAGCAATGCCATGCAAGCACCTCCTTTATCAGAATAAGGGCGTCTTATGACGCTCTCTGTACCGTCATGTCCTCCCCTGTATTTTCTGCCGTTTTACTTCGCAGAAACCTCCTGCAATTTCCGGATCAGCTCTCCAAGGCCATAATCTTCTGCATATTGGTCATACATGGGCTGCTGTGCCGCAGCCATTTTTTCATATTCACCGTCGTCCAGTTCATTTACCACAACCCCAGCCGCTTCCATAACGGCAATGGCATCGTCATCCGCCACTTTACGCGCCTTAATCTGTTCCTCCTGCACTTCTGCGCCGACGTCCAAAAGGATTTGCTGATATTCTTCCGGAATGCTCTGCCATTTATCCTCATTGATTGCCGCAATATTGATTGTACTGATGTGGCCGGTCTTAGAATAATATTTTGTCACTTCCTGAAGGTTGGAGTCAACAATGGTGCAGGCGTCCACTTCCGCTCCGTCTACAACGCCCTGTGAAATTGCAGTATATACATCGCTCCATGGCGTCGTTGTCGGATTCGCGCCCAGATTCTTCCACGTGTCCACAAACAGCGTAACCTCCGGCACCCTGATCTTCACACCTTTGCAGTCCTCCAATGTATAAATGGGCTTCGTTTTCAAAATCGCATGCCGGATAGAGCCGGAAAAGGAAAACAGAGGGCGGATGCCTGTCGGAACCATCATTTCCGTTCCTTCGACCGGAATGATTTCCCGCATAATCGCAGCCTGTCCATCTAAATCGGAACAAAGATACGGCAGGCCAAATACGCCCAGCTCCGCCTTATTTACAGCATTCGCCCATGACGAACCTTCTCCAAAAGCAATGTCAACCGTCCCCAGCACCACCTGCTGCATGGTTTCTGCCTCGGAACCAAGCTGGCTGTTCGGGAAAATACTGATCTTTACCGCTCCTTCGGTCCGTTCCTCTACCCTTTCCTTAAATTCCCGGAAATACTGATCCTCATTACTGTTTGTTGAATAAATATGTGCCAGCTTCAGCTCTATGGCTTCGCCGCCCTCCTCCGCTGTCTGTCCGCTGTTGCCGCCTCTTGTACAGGCTGTCGCTGTTGCCGCCAGAGCCGCTGCCATTGTAAGCGCAGCCCATTTTTTCAAATTCTTTTTCATCGTATTCCCTCCTCCGTTTTCCCGGAATATCTGCATATCATTCTCATGCTTTCATAGAAATACACAGGCATATTGTCCGTATGGCCGTTTTGTATCTATCAGAAACCGGGAAATTCTTATTTGCTTTTCCCGCTTTCATGCATTTCTGCCCATGCGCCGCATTCTTTCTTTTGCAGATTGTCCGGCCTGTTCGTTTCCCATCAAGTATGCTCGTCCATCAATACAAAAAGATTTTTCACCTCCACTTTTCCTGCTCCCTTTTTCAGAACAGAAGTACAGCCCGGACAAGCCGTAATCAGCATTCCTGCTCCAATCCGTTCCGCATCAGAAAGTCGGCTTTCTGCCGTCAGCTTCGATATATCCGGCGAGTGTGCGTCCAGTACAACGCCGCCACAGCATTTTGTCAGCTTTCCGCTTTGTATCATTTCACATAACTCATAGCCCATCGCCCGAATCAGCTCTCTGGCCGGTTCCGTTTCCTCCAAATCCCTTGCAAGGCGGCAGGGATCGTGATATGCTGCCTTGCCGTCTGTCTTCTTTATATGCAGCCTGCCCTCATGCAGCAGTTCCGCCGCAAAGGAAGTAGCTGTTACAATTTCCGCCGGAATTTTCAGTCCCCAAAGGGGGTATTCCTGTCGGAACATACGCGCAGATGATGGGTTCAGCACAACTACCCGTTTCGCACCGCTGGCGCAGATTCCCTCCCAGCATTTTTGTGCAGTCTGCCGTACCTCAGCCGTTTCTCCAATCAGGTCATAAAGCCTATTCCCATCCGGCGGCTCTTTTTCCCAAGTCATATAAGCAATCCCTGCTTTTTCCAGAAGGCTGCCAAAAGCCTTTTGCATCTCCCGGCCAGCCTCCGTATCCTGCGCGCCGCTATAAAGCAAAAGTTCTGCCTGCTCCGCGCTTGCGGGCGACCCTTCCTCCGCTATGTATTGTTCAATCAATGCCGCAACTGCCTGCGGCGCAAGTCCATGCGCAGTGATTTTCCGCCTTGCCTCCCTGATAAACACAGTCGGGTCATAGCCTGTTTCACAGTTTTCCGCACAGGAAGCGCACAGGCAGCAGTGGAACATATCCTCCGCATATTCCTGCATCGCGCTGCTTCCCTTCTGCTCCATATCCAGCAGAAGTGCCTTTGCGCGCGGCGTATTTACTTCCCTGCCTGTTGCCAGCCCTACCGGGCAAAGGTGGCGGCACATCCAGCAAAAACGGCACGCCCTGATTATATCTAATGCCTTTCCGGATAACATTTCTTCCCCTCCTTTATAGCCCCAGTTTAAACGGGTTCATAATCCCATTCGGATCCAGTTCTTTTTTCAGTGCCCGGAACAGGGACATATTTTCCCCATACTGCTCTTTCATGAACCTGCCAAGCTTCAGCCCAACACCGTGATGGTCGTTTACCATGCCTCCGTTTTCTAAAATCGCCCGTATGCCCGCATTCCAAATCTGGTTATGCAGGCGCATCGCTTCTTCCGGATCTTCCGGCGGATTATCAATAATAAATCTGTCATAAACCATTACGCCCCATTCGTACCAATGCGAAAAATGCGCAATAAACCGTACGCCTTCAAACGCTTCAATGGTTTCCTTCAATGCCCAATATATTTTTTCAATGTTCGTGTAGGTAGAAACCGTATCCAGCGTGCCAAACATTTTCGGCAGATCCAGCGCATGATCCGGATAGAAAAATGTCACTCTGCTGTCCCACCACTTCTCGCCATAATCAGAACCCAAATCCACGCCGCCGCGTTCTTTGCACATTTCCAGTGCAATTCGCTCCTCAATCTCGACAATCTCGGCATTGCCTTCAACGGCGATATTCATAAATGCGCCTTCTTTTTCCACTCCGAGTATTCCTTTGATGATAGATTTCGTTTCTTCCTCATTATAAAGTCGCATAATGGAGGGCTTAAATTTCTGCTGCAAGTCCCTGCCAAACGCAAGTCCTGTCGGCACATCTTTGAACAGGAACGCCCTGAATTTTCGCACCTCCGGGCGTTTAAAAAGTTTCATTGTTGCTTGTGTAATCACGCCCAACGTCCCCTCTGAGCCAATAAACATATGCAGGATACTTGGGCCGGATGAATGCTTCGGCACAGGCGCAGATTTCATGATCCTGCCGCCTGGCACTGCCATCTCAACATTGAGGCACATATCGTCAATCTTTCCATATTTCGTAGACAAAACACCAATGCCATTGTGAGCCAGAAAGCCGCCAAGCGTGCTGCATGTCAGCGAACTGGGGTAATGCATCAGGGAATATCCCTTCTCATTTGCAAACCATTCCAGCTGCATGAAATTGATTCCTGCTTCCGCCGTTATTGTCATGGATTTTTCGTCAAAATCAATGACCTTATCCATTCGCTTCATATCCAGTAAAATGCCGCCTTTTATGGGCAACGCCCCTCCCTGCGAACCTGCGCCTCCCCCCCATGGGAACACCGGTATTTTATAATAATCGGCAATCAATAAAATTTTGCTGACTTCTTCTGCACTTGCAGGATATACGATAACATCTGCCATCGGCATCAGGCGACTCCGATCCTCCCATAGTCGGGAAAGCCAGAAATAGTCAATACTATGGCTAATTTTATCGCTTTCCGTCGTAGAAACATTCTCCCTTCCAACGACGTCTTCCAATTCGCATCGTATCATTTGGAACATAAAATCGTTCATAGCACACCCCTTCCATCAAGAAATATTTTTTTAATTTCAAATTTTATTTATGAAATAAATATATCATATAAGAAATATTATTTCAATAACAAACATACACAAAAAAACAATTCCTTTTTTTACATATTTTGCAGATATTCGATACATGCCAAAATATAGATGTTTTATCATATATTTTCTATTCTTATAGAGTATATCTCCAATACATAAAGAAATATAATTTCATTTTTATTATCACATTCAACCATTTCCATAATGAGCAGCCACACGACAATCTGACAATGTCGTCAGCTCAAAAATATCAATAAAGATGAAAAAATTCATAAAAAACACTTGACAAAACGGTCAAAAAATGTTGTCTCGCATTAATCATATTTTCAATACGAGGTGCTTTTATGAATACAAGACCTTTGACATCTATTTTACAGTGTTTCAATGAACTTATTACATCGGATGATTTCATGGCAAATCATCGCATCGTTAATGCTTTTACACGTTCGGGAAAACTCTCTTTCTCCAATCTGATTTACTTGTCCTTCAATCTGCACATAAATTCATTTTGGAGCTATACTAAAAAAGTGGACACACAAATGCACCATCCATTACAATAAAGT
>CAJTQX010000055.1 GCA_910578425.1 uncultured Anaerotignum sp. | reverse complement strand
TGCCCCACAGCCAAAAAAATCGCCTTTGCAGCAAAGGCCCATATACCTGATTGCAAAAGCGAAAATGCACAATCTTCTATTTTCTCATTGATGCCAGTCAAACCAGGCCGCCTATCCATCTGCCAGACAGAGCATAGCAAAAACGGAACAGCGCGCAGTAATTCTGCCTCACATACTCCGGCAGGCTACGCATTTTACCGCCGCTCCATGCCGACCGGCCATTTACAGACAGCTCAAATGGACGCAGACGCACGCTATCCTCAGGCAAACGCGCACAGCGCACAGCAACACGCCTTTCGCCGCTTGGCGTACAGGTAAACATCGTCAGAGCCCAGTCCCCCGCCTTCATTTCCTCCAAAGCATTCGCTCCCATCTGCTGAATCTCTGTCACATCATAAACAAAAACATTTCCTGCCATATCGGAAAAAAATACAGTATCCCCTGTTTCCAGCTCCAAAAGCCGTCCAAAGTGCCCCGGGTAGTTATGTGCCGCAATAATCATATTATCCAGATATGCCGAACCGGCGTAGCGACAGGGAGAAAGCTCCAGCCTTGCATAGCTCCAATCGCTCATAACCGGCAGAGAATGACCCAATGAAGGAAAGCTGACCGTTCCAACATAAAAATTGCCGTCTATTTCAATTTCCGGCATATCCATCTCCGGCGTCTGAAGATATGCCGGAGGGCTTTTTTCTTCCGGTTGTTTTATTGCCGGACGCGCCGCGCCAACCTCCACAGTCAGCACCACCGCGCTTTCCGCCGCATGCTTCGCATCCTGGAAATGTCCTGCTGTCATGGTAAGAGCTGCCGCAATCAGCAGCAGCCCTCCATATATCCATAGATTACCTCTTGCCATTTTTGTTTTTCCTGTTCTGCGCCGCTCCGGTAATCAGCAGTACCATACCTGCCGCTGCAACCAGCAGTACATTCCGCCAAACGGTTCCCGTCTGCGGCAGCCCGGGCAGCCCTGATTTCTCCCTGTCTCTGCCGTCCCGAGGCACGCCATTGTCATAGATGTTCCAATCCTCCGGATGATCCGAAATATTGCTTTCCTGCGGCACTTCTGGTGTTTCCGTTATTTCCGGAATCTCCGGAATTTCTTCTATCTCCGGTTCCTCCGGCACCTCCGGAATGACCGGTTCCTCTGGTTCCTTTGGAGGTTCGGGGTCCTTCGGTGGTGCAGGCGGCTTTTCCGAACCGCCTCCGCCACCTCCACCGCCTCCGGATGGTGTTTCTTCGCCCTGCCTGCTGTTTGTAAACGCTGCCGTCTGGCCTCCTCCTTCAGGAATCGTCCCATTCGTATTTTGGGAACTGGTCTTGTATCCATCCTGATTTGCTTCCTTTTCGGTTACTGTATATGTTATTCCCGCAGGAAGATTCTCTGCTGTTTTTTGCTCGCCGTCTTTCAGCGTTATACTCGCCTTGCCATCCTTAAACGTAATTTCTCCAAACGTTCCGTTCAAAGTTTTGTCGCCCAGCGTAATATCAAATGTAAACAGCTTATTTTTATCACCCAGTTCTCCTGTTACAATCTTTTTCACTGTCAGGGAGCCTTTTGACGTCTCCTGCCTGCTGTTTGTAAACGCTGCCGCCTGGCCTCCTCCTTCAGGAATCGTCCCATTTGTATTTTGGGAACTGGTCTGGTATCCATCCTGATTTGCTTCCTTTTCGGTCACTGTATACGTTATCCCCGCAGGAAGGTTCTCTGCTGTTTTTTGCTCGCCGTCTTTCAGCGTTATACTTGCCTTGCCATCCTTAAACGTAATTTCTCCAAACGTTCCGTTCAAAGTTTTCTCGCCCAGCGTAATATCAAATGTAAACAGCTTATTTTTGTCACCCAGTTCTCCTGTTACAGTCTTTTTCACTGTCAGGGAACCTTTTGACGACTCCTGCCTGCTGTTTGTAAACGCTGCCGTCTGGCCTCTTCCTTCAGGAATCGTCCCATTCGTATTTTGGGAACTGGTCTGGTATCCATCCTGATTTGCTTCCTTTTCGGTCACTGTATACGTTATCCCCGCAGGAAGGTTCTCTGCTGTTTTTTGCTCGCCGTCTTTCAGCGTTATACTTGCCTTGCCATCCTTAAACGTAATTTCTCCAAACGTTCCGTTCAAAGTTTTGTCGCCCAGCGTAATATCAAATGTAAACAGCTTATTTTTGTCGCCCTGTTCTCCTGTTACAGTCTTTTTCACTGTCAGGGAGCCTCTTGGCATTTTCTGCTTGCTGTTGATAAAATTCGCTTCTGCCGTTACATTATTTTCAATCGTCCCAGCAGCAAAGCCCGTATCCGGCTTTATCACATGCCAGCCGCTTTCGTTCTCCTCCTGGACCTGATACTTTGCCCCCACAGGCAGCCCCTGTATCGTAATGCTTTCATCATGGTGCAGAGGAAGTGTGTCGCCGCTTCTCACAAAGCCGCTCTTATCCGTGCCATAGAAATAATATTCGCCTGCCAAAGGCGTGCTGCCTGCGTCTGTCAGTGTAATCCGGAACATGAAATTCTTTTTGTAATCCGCCTCCGAAAGTCCATTCCCCTGCACTGTCTTACTGATTTGCAGCTGTCCGCTCTCAGTATCAGGGGTAGTCTGGTTCGTTACAACTACGGTATTCAGCAGACTGAACAAACTTGTAATGTCTGTCTCTCCCAAATTATCCCAGTTTGTCGTTGTGCTTTCGCCATACTCCCCTCCGCTCAAAGCAGCCGCGTTCTGTTTCACGCGGGCGCGGATAAAGCCGCTGTCCGTCACAAAGTATGGCCCGTAATTCTTCCCGCCGTCTTCATCATGCAGACCGTAATCTATGACTGTATTCTTCCCATAGTGCAGATTCATGTCCCGCTCCAAAGCAGTGCCTTCCAGCTTTATGTCTTCCCAGCCGTCCAGCGTGAAAGTGCCGGAGCTTTGCTCCTGAGCAACAGCAGTAATATCCCGCAGCGTAACGTCAATCGCATTATTGCTGGCGTATTTATGCATGGTCTGCGTCAGCTTGCCTACGCCTGCCATTACTGTTACCCCATCATCCGGCGTGCCCGCATCAGCATAGATGGAATACGTCCCAACAATAACCGGAATTATGGTGTCATTTTTTATGTATCCGGCAGGCGAGCTTATTTCCCTCAAATAATACTGCGTGTTATTTGCAGTCGCCCATTCCATCTTTGCATATCCCGTACCTTTATCCGCGTATGGTGCAAAAATCAATGTACCGTCCTGTCCGTCTACCGTATGAGTCGTACCTCTGGCAACCATATTCGTACAGGCCTGGTCTGTATACAGCCCAAATACCACATCGTTCACAGCCTTGCCATTCTGGTCTATCTTCAAAACGCGCAGCTCCCGCTGTTCATTCGGAATATAAATCTGGGAACGGAAACTCCGGTTAAACTGGTCAACATTCAGGAAACTGAACCCTTTTTCACTGCCTGTGCTTGGTTCAGAAACAGCCATAATCCGCTCGGCAATCGCATCGACCGCCTGATCCCGTGTGCCGCCCTGATTCCGTACGACATTTCCCAATGCAATGTATTTTTTGTGGTGGTCAGTGTTTTTCGCGTCAACCTCGCCAATAACTTCCACCAATGCTTTCGGCGTAATCAGCGCGTATTCCATACGCATATCTGCCTTTTCCGGATGCGCCGGATTGTTCATCCGGTAGCGCAGCGCATCGCCGGGCAAATCTGTCAGCGTGCCCTCCAAATGGTCTTCTTCTTGATTCCAGATCAGATGCCAGTCGGCAGTAACCGTCCTGTCGCCCTTTTCCTGTGCCTCTGCCAGCAGCGCGCTTTGATACAGCACAGCCTTCAGCGCGGCAATCCGCCATTTATCAACATCATTTGCAGGGCAGTTCACAGTAGTCTGCCCCTCCAGATTGTTGCCGTAAATCGGTTCCCATGCGTCATCTTCCTGCTTTTGCATGGGTATCGCCACAGCAAGCCCGTCTCTCTGCGCCTCTTCGGAAACTGTCTTGTTCCAATCCATTTCCACATTGCCGCTGCCAGAATTATAGTGCCCATAGGTAATATTCTGGTTTCCCGAAATGTGGGAAACAAAGCTGGCGTGCGCGCCTGTTGTCCAACGGTTCGCCACAGTAAGCAGATTGGTTTCCTTGTCAAATTCAAGTACAATGGGAATCGGCAGCATCCGGTAGCCCTGCGGTGCGTTCATTTCTTTCAGAATATAATAATGCCCCTGCGTGCCGTCCGGATCATAAAAATCCGCGAAATTGAACGGAACTCCGCTTCCATCTCTGTTTACTATACTGCTGTCTATAAAATTCCCTATCCCGTCCTTATCTGTCTTTAGTGTTGCAAGGACGGTATCCCCTGTCTGTACAATATATTTCGGCCTAGAAGGCGTAGCATCCTTCGCATTTGTGCAGAGAATCGCGCCTTCGCCATTGCCCTCCGCCGCGGGGTAAAGCGCAAATTCCACACCCTGCACCGGATTCCCGTGCTGGTCTACCTTTTTTACTTCCTGTTCCAAACGCGGCTGGAGATTGAAGCGGATTGCAAGGCTGGAATCGTAGTTTCCCCGCTCCAGATAGAACATTTTCAGGGTATGATCGCTTTCACTGGCAAATGTGTTTTTATTCCATCTTACCTGGTTCACCCTGCCCGCCTTTTTAAACATTTCTTTGAGCGTTGTTTTTGTAACCAGCCTTGGGTCGTTTGCCGGGTCTATCGGAATACCATCTTCCTGTCCGCTCGGCGCGCCAAAGCCCCGCCCAATACAAATTTCACCGGTCGCAAAATCAATCGTGCCATAAAGCTCGCTGTGCGTGCCGCCCAAATCCAGCACAAGCACATCGTCAATAAATACCCATACATCGTCGTCTCCGGCAAACTGGAAGGACATGGGCTGGGAGCCGCCTGCTCCCGTTTTTACCATGCCATCCGCAGGCTGACGAAAGTCTGTTGTAATCGTCATGCCGAGGTGGTGGTTCATGTAATAGCCATAGGGCAGATAAGGATTTTCTGCCGTTGCAGGACGTCCGGAACAGGGAACCTCGCTTTTAAGTTCTCCATCTACAATCCTACTGAAAACCTGTGTCCCTTTATTAAACGGGAAGAAATTCCCTATACTGTCCTCGCCATCTGTGCGGATTGTTGCCGGAGCATCATACAAAGTAAACCTTCCTGTGTCCTTATTATATTCTGCAAAATTTTTTCGCATATTATAATAATAATACCCCTCATTATCCATCTGGAATAAACCTTTTGCATCTGCATAGATCCTTCTGTATTGCTCATCCGATGTATGCTGATTAAAAGGGCTAAATAAATAGATCAACGATTCTGTTCCAGTTTCTATGGTCTGTTTGGTAGCATCCTGCCAATTTTTGATAACAGTTTCGCTCAGGTTCTTGACCCCAGTATCCGAGTAATCCTTGTAGTCCCAAGAATTCCACTCACTAATCGTATCACTGGAAAGTTTCCAGTCCTTAATCAATTCCCAATCTCTTTTCTTCTGATCATCAATCAATTTCTTTCTTGCGTTTGCTGTGTTAATAACAGGATATCCATCTTTATCTAAAACAGGCTTAACGATCTCCTCCATACCAGCATATTCCTTGCCGTATCTTGTGTTTTCGCCCGCTCCTTTATTCCAAAGCCCTGCATGGATTACACCATCACCAAAAATTAACAGATGGTTATGATTGATTCCAAAATTCCAATTCTTAGGTCCCGAAAACTTAGTGTTATTTTTTCCGTCTTCTGTTCCGTGATAAAGAATATTTCCATTAGGATCACTTTCTTTTGTCAGAAGGTCGCCGCCTGGGTCGCCTGGAAGCAGTTCCTCCCCAAGTACCCAATAATCAAACAAATTCACCGTTGTCCCTGCCGGGTCTATTCCCGTAACAGTATGCCCTTCTAATTCATCGGCCGTCAAAAGCGGCGGTAAAACATACATCTTCGCTCCGCCCAGCTGCACTGTCACAGCCATAGCCGATGCGTCCGCCGCGAGCGCGTAGCCCTCCGGCAGCACCGCATAAAGGGGATAGCTGCCCTCACAGACCTCTGCTTCCGGGAAAGCCGACAAATCCCAGGTGATTTCCAGTGTTTCCGTACGTTCTTCCGCTTCCGTACCGCTTTCCTCCGCAGGAATCTCCGAAACCGCCGGTTCTATGTCTTCTTCCAGAGGTGTTTTCGGTTCTTCTTCGTCATTCCCCTCTGGTTTTGCGTTCACTGCATTTGGCAGAAAATCCGCCAGCATTTCACGCGTTACAGGTTTTTCCGCCCCCACGCCAATCAGCGCAAGCGTCCATGTCTGCGCGGCTTCATCCCACGTCAGCATTCCCTGCTCGTCAATCCATTCCCATTCGGCAATAGAAACGACATCAGCTATCTCATCCGGTTTCTCCGCAGCGGTGCAGATTACACATTCAAACGTACAGGGCTGTGCTTCCCGCGCCTCCTGATAGCCGCAGTCCTCATCATGTATGTGTCCGCAGGGAATTTCTTCCGCGGCAGGCGTGAAAGCGCACCCTTCCATATGGTCGGCCTGACAATCCATGTCACATGGAATTTCTTCCGCTGCGGGCGTAAAAGCGCACCCCTCCATATGGTCCGTCACACCATCTCCGTCCGTATCCGTACAGCCCATATCACAGGGGATTTCCTCCACAGCAGATGTATAAGCACACCCCTCTGCATGAACCACAGGACAGTCCAAATCACAGGCAGTCCCTTCCTGCCCGGGCATATAGCCGCAATTCTCATCATGCTCATGGGTGCATGGCTCCCCCTCCTGCGCCTCCTGATAGCCGCACGTTTCGTCATGCACCGTATGATGCTCGCACAAGCCCGCTCCTTCCAACGCACGCGCCTGCATCGCATCAATGCAGGATGGAATCAGCATACATACGCAGAGCAGTGCCGCCAGCACTCTGCGGCTGTCTCTCTTACGAAATCTTTTCCCCCTGTACTTCCGAAAAAAACACGTATTCCCATTGCTAAGCATACCTGTTTCCTCCTTTTATTCCCTCAAAATGTCCCATATACACTATGTATTTTTCTGCACAAAAAAAACACCCCGATACCAATTCCCCGCGCTTTCAGGCGAGGCAGCATTTCATACAGGTTTTTATCGTTGCAGCTTCGTTTTTACTTTGCTACAGAACTGCTTGTTTGGGAGTGTTTATTATAGCCTGATTATATAACTCGAATAAGGAATAGGCAAGCATTTTTTCACATTTTTTGTCACTTTATACCTAAAAAATCGCCAAAAATATCATTTTCTCTGGTGCCATTCGCTTTGCGTCCCTAAAATAAAAATTTCTTTTGTACAAAATCCCAAAAACGAAGAAATCCGCCCTCTTCAAACCCTCTTGACAGGCGATGCCCTTTCCCCGTAATATATCTGTAAATTATGGAGCTTTATGCGATTTCAGAGAATCAAACACAGGGGGAATTTGTATGGACAAAAAAAAGACCGCGTTGGCAGGCGGCGCGCTGGTTCTGCTGTGCCTTTTGGCCGCAATATTGTTTTTTTGCTTCCGCGCCGAACCCGTATCCGGCGGAAAGGAAATAACTGTTGTCGTTGTCCACAGCGATCTGGAAGAAAAAACCTTTGTATATGAAACAGAGTCGGAATATCTGGGAGAAGTCCTTGCGGAACATGACCTTGCCCAGGGCACAGAAGGGCCTTACGGCGTATTTATCACAACCGTAGATGGAGAAACTGCCGATGAAACAAAACAGCAATGGTGGTGCATCACAAAAGACGGAGAGATGCTCCATACATCTGCCGACCAGACGCCTGTTCAGGATCAGGAGCAGTATGAACTGACGCTGAAAGAGGGCTATTGATTTGGAAAAAAACAAAACGCGCGAATTGGCGCAGATGGGGATTCTTACCGCCACATTGTTTATGGGGCAGGTGGTTTTGTCGTTCCTGCCAAATGTCGAAATCGTGAGTCTGCTCATCATACTGTATACACTTTTTCTCCGTAGAAAAATATTTTTTGTGATTTACAGCTTTGTGCTTCTGGAAGGTTTTTTCTACGGCTTCGGCGTCTGGTGGTTCAGCTACCTGTACATATGGAGTCTTTTCGCCTGTATCGTCCTGCTTTTGCGCAGCAATGCGTCCCCGCTTTTCTGGAGCATTGTTTCCGGCTTTTTCGGTCTTTCCTTCGGCGCGCTCTGCTCCCTTCCATACCTGCTTTCCGGCGGGCCTGCGGCAGCATTTTCCTACTGGGCGTCAGGCCTTTTGTTCGATGTGTTCCATTGCATCGGCAATGCTGTCCTTTGCCTGCTGCTGTTCCGTCCGCTCTATGCCCTTATGGAATCTTTCTATAAATACGAAAAAAACGGCAGATAACGATAAATCTGCCGTTCCAGCGTGTCAAAAAGGCTCAGGCTGCGCCTTTAAGCCTTTTTTGAGGGACTTGCGGCTGCTCAGTTCCATTGCAAACCGGAATCCTCAAACTCATTCTTTTCATCAGGCAGAAACATTTCCAGGCCACATCCTGCATACGCAGGCATAAAATCTTGCTTTAAACCCAAAGTTTTTCAGACTATCCAATAAAAAGGATATTCATTTTTCCAGCCCCTGATTGACTTCCTCCGCATAGCGGACCGTTTCCATCGCATCTCTGGCGTATTTATCCGCGCCAATCCTGTCCGCGTATTCCTGCGTCAGAACTGCGCCGCCCACAACAACCCTGCACCACGGCGCGCCCAGACGCAGTTGTTTTATGGTTTCCTCCATAGCGGGCACAGTCGTCGTCATCAGCGCGCTCAGCCCTGCAAGCGGCGCGTGAAGCCTCTGCACCGTTTCTACAATCTCCTCCGGTGAAACGTCACGTCCCAAATCCGTCACCGCAAAGCCATAATTTTCCAGCAGGAGCTTCACGATATTTTTCCCAATATCATGGATATCCCCTTTCACCGTAGCAATCACAAAGCCGCATTTTCCGGCCGCCGGTTCCGTTTCCGAACGGGCGATAAACGCCTTGATTTCCTCAAACGCACTTTTTGCCGCTTCCGCACTCATCAGCAGCTGGGGCAGATATACCCGCTTTTCCTCAAAGCCCCTGCCAACTGTATCCAAAGCGGGAATAATTTCCCCGTTTATGATTTCCAGCGGCGGGACAGTTTTCAAAAGCTGAACCGTAATCTCGCCCGCCTTTCCGCCCAGCCCCTTCGCAATGGCTTTTTGCAGGGCGGATTTATATTCGTCCGCAGAAACAGCCGCCGCAGGCTTTTGCTCCGCTGCCTGCGTTGGCGTATAGGATGCAGAAAAACGGATATAGTCGGCACAGTTTTCATCTAAGCCATGCAGTGTACGATATGCAAAATACGTTCGCATCATATCAACGGAATACGGATTCATAATTGCCGCGGAAAGCCCGTTTTCCAGCGCGAGTGCAAAAAACGTGTTGTTTATGCTGTCTCTGTTGGGCAGCCCAAACGAAACGTTTGAAACGCCCAGGGAAGTACGACAGCCCAGTTGAAAACGAATCTCCCGCAGGGCCTGCAAAGTAACCTTTGCGGCGTGCGGCTCCGCGCTGACCGTCATGGCAAGCGTATCAAATATCAGGTTTTTCCTGTCAATACCGTAGCTTTCCGCCGTTTTCAGTATCTTTTCAGCAATTTTGACACGCCCCTCCGCCGTTTCGGGGATACCCTCCTCGTCCAGAGTCAGTGCCACTACCAGCCCGCCGTATTTTTTCACCAACGGGAAAACCGCGCGCATGCTTTCCTCTTTGCCGTTTACGGAATTGACCATTGCCTTCCCGTTGTACCTCCGGAGCGCGCGCTCCATCGCCACAGTGTCGGAAGTGTCAATCTGGAGCGGCAGGTCGATAACCGCCTGTAATTCGCAGACCACATTTTCCAGCATTTCCGACTCTTGAATATCCGGCAGCCCCACATTCACGTCCAGGATATGCACGCCTTTGTCCTGCTGGTTGATTCCTTCCGTCAAAATATAGCCAATGTCATTTTCCTGCAATGCCTGTTTGAAACGCTTCTTTCCCGTTGGATTGATTCTTTCTCCAATCAGTATAGGAGAATCGCCGAATTCCACCATATGCGTATAGGAAGAAACACAGACAAACTCCTTTTTTTCAACCGGAACAGGCGGAATCTTTGCAGATTTTTCCACCAGCGCGCGGATATATTCCGGTGTTGTGCCGCAGCATCCGCCGGCAATGCGCACACCCTTTTTCATCAGTCCCGCAACATCCTCTGAAAACTCCTCCGGCAGAACATCATAAACTGTCTGTCCGTCTACCACCTTCGGCAGCCCCGCGTTCGGCTTCATAATAACAGGCAGAGAAGAATATTTCAGGTACTCCTCCACCACCCCTGCCAGTTCTTTCGGCCCAAGGGAACAGTTGACGCCAATCGCGTCCGCCCCAAGCCCTTCCAGAAGCGCGGTCATCGCCGCCGGATTGGCTCCTGTCATCAATTTCCCATCTTCGCCGTAAGCATTGGAAACAAAAACAGGCAGGTCGCTGTTTTCCTTTGCCGCAAGCACAGCCGCCTTTGTTTCATAGCTGTCATTCATGGTTTCAATGAATATCAAATCCGCGCCGTACTTTACGCCGAGCTTCACCGTTTCCGCAAAAACAGACGCCGCTTCCTCAAAATCGAAATCCCCGTAAGGCTTGAGCAGTTTTCCCGTAGGGCCAATGTCCAGCGCGATAAATTTCTCATGCTGTCCCGCGCTTTTCTCCCGTGCCGCCCGCGCGTTTTCCATTGCGGCCCTCACAATGTTGTCCAGCTCGTCCAGCGGAAATTTCAGGATATTCGCGCCGAAGGTGTTTGTATTCACCACATTGCTGCCCGCGTCAAAATATGCCCTGTGAATCTCCGTAATCACCTCAGGGCGGGTCAGATTCCACGTCTCCGGATATTCCCCCGGCTGAAGCCCCTGCGCCTGCAAAAGCGTCCCCATGCCCCCGTCAAGATACACGATATGTTCCTTCATATATTCCAGAATATTCATTTTTTCACCCTCTGAAAGCACAGCCTTCGTTTTCACATCTGTCGCATTTTCCCAGGCTGCGCTCTGTATTTTTCTCCGTAATGCCAATCAATGCCGTTACCGATTTTGACGGCGACATCAGCAGGCTTCTGTTCAGCGACAGCCCGATTTTTCTGGGGCAGTCCAAAACCCTGAAAATGCTTTCCTGCATTTCCAGCGGCAAATCCCCATACCCCGGGCTGAACCGCGGCTTTATAAACCTTCCCTGCTCCGCCGCCTGTTTCTGTATCTCTGCGCAGAAGCATTCGCAAAGGCTTTCGATCCGTTCCGCCCCAACTGCCTGAAAAAGAAAAGATTTTGACGGCGAAATCCTTCCATATTTCGCAATCAGCCGGTCGATTCCAAGCCCTATCGTCGCCGCGAATACAATTATACCATCGCAGTCAGCCAGATTCCTGCCCAAAGCTGCCGAATCCGTTTCCGCAAAGGTAAGGTCCAGCCCATGCTCCAGCCGCCTGATTGGAAAATACCGCCAGCAGACCTTAAAGCTGAGTTTCCCGTCCAACTCCGCAAGGCATTCCTGCAAAAGCGGCAGCTCCTCCACCTCAGCCTTTCCGCAGCCCGCATATCTCAGGATTTCCCTGATATCGTATTCCGGTATGTTGTAAGTCCTTACATGAACCATATCCGCCGTCATTTCAATATATCCGAAACATTATCCAGTATTTTCGCCGCAACGTCAGGCTTATTCATAGAATATACATGGACGTTTTTGATGCCGTTCGCGTACAAATCAATGATCTGATCTGTCGCATATGCAATGCCCGCCTGTTTCATTGCCGCAGGGGACGTTCCGAATTTATCCACAATACTCTGGAATCTGTGCGGCATAAACGAACCCGACAGCTTTACGGCACGCTCCACCTGGCTGGCGTTCGTAATCGGCATCACGCCCGGAATAACGGGCACTGTAATCCCCGCCTCCCTTATTTTGTATAAAAAAGCGTACAGCAGGTTGTTGTCAAAGAACATCTGCGTTGTCAGAAAATCGCAACCCGCCTCAACCTTCTCCTTCAAATACCGGATGTCCTCCGCCTGATTCTCGCTTTCCGGATGAACCTCCGGATAACACGCGCCGCCAATACAGAAATCCGCGCCGCTTTCTTTCAGTTCGCGGATCAGCTCCACCGCATGACGGTAATCCCATTTGCTTCTGTCCGTCTGCTCCAGCTCCGGCGTCAGATCCCCCCGCAGAGCCATCACATTCTCAATACCGGCCGCTTTCATTTCCTCAATTTTCCTATGTACCATTTCTTTTGTGGAGGATACACAGGTCAGATGTGCCAGCGTCGGCACGTCGTACAATTCGCTGATATTTTTCGCAATATCCAGCGTATATTTGCTGGTTCCGCCGCCCGCGCCATATGTCACGCTAACAAAAGCGGGACGGAGAGCCGCAATTTCCGCCGTTGCCATCTTTACGCTTTCAAAAGAAGTATCATTTTTCGGCGGAAACACCTCAAATGACAAGGATAAAGCATTTCTTTTCAAAATTTCGTTCAGTTTCACACCAGATCACTCTTTTCTTCGTAGTATAAACTTTTTTTATTATAACTTTTACTGCCGCAGAAATCAAGCGGGATACCGCAAATCCCTTGCAGTTTCAGTCCGGCCTGCGCAGTGTAAGATTGTCAAACATATTGGACAAGGAACTCAACAGGGGAAAGCCAACCGA
>CAJTQX010000054.1 GCA_910578425.1 uncultured Anaerotignum sp. | reverse complement strand
TGCGGTCGCCTTTGGCGACTGCTGCAACAACGGGGCTTTGCCCGTCAGGCAGGCGGTACGGCAGGAATTTTTAACGAAAAAGCCGACAAAATCTGCCGGAAAGGCGTGTACGGACATAGACATTTGTGACGACACTGCTTAAGCCATTCGCCCGGCTTTGTGACGTGCCGGTGGATTTTTCGCATTTATGTATGGAATATTACAGACGGTACATTTCCGCAAGGACATTCAGCTTTTCATTAAACGTCTTAAGAGCATCCACGTCCTCGCTGTTCCAGACCTCCACAAATTCTTTGTTGATTTCATCCATATCCTCCAGCTTGGCAACAAAATAAAGGTTCTGGATATTGTCCAGAATATTCGCTGTGAGGTTGTCGCGGATTTCGTTCAGTTTTTGCGCGTTGGTGATTTCCTCGCGGATTGTGGTCATTTCCTGATCCAGCCGAAAAGCTGCCTCGGCGCAGTTTGTCAGCCGTTCCTGTAAATGCTGCGGAATATTCCCGCTGTATTTGTAGCGCAGGGAATGTTCTGCCGTTGCCCAGAAGTTCATGGCATTTGTGCGAATCTGTATTTCCGCAAAGATTTCTTTATAGCCTAATGCAGTATTCAGCGGGTATCGGATAATCATGTGATAGCTTCGGTAGCCGCTGGGTTTTGTGTTGGTAATGTAGTCCCTCTCTTCTACAACGCGCATATCTGCCCGCGTACGCACAATCTGCACAACCTTGTCAATATCCTCTACAAACTGACAGAGGATACGGATTCCTGCGATATCTTCAATTTTTTCCTCTATTTTATCAGGCGGAATCTGCTTTTTGCCCGCTTTATCCAATATGCTGGCAGGGCGTTTGAGCCTGCCGGACACAGAATCAATCGGTGAATACATTCCCAAACGGCGGCATTCCTTTTCCAGACTGCGGAATTTTAACAGAAGCTCTTCAACCGCCTGCTCATAGGGGTACAAAAGTTCTTTCCAGTTTATGATTCCCACAAGTACCTCCTCCTTTGCTGCAAACAAAGCGAATGGTTCGCCCTTTGGGCTGAGCCGCGCGGTCTGGAAACGCTCAGGCGGCGGAGGGCAAAGGGCTGAAACCAGTTTTCTTTTATTGTACTATAAAATCCACAGTTTTGAAAGCCCGAAAATCTGATATTTTACAGAAGGAATTTTCTGCGGATATAAACAGGCTCTACGCTCCGTTTGTTGTGTATGCCTGCCCCCTGTGGTAATCTGAAGCTGAACAGGAAAACGACGTAATAAAGAGAAAGAAAAGAGGGAGAATCATGAAATTTACAGTTTTTAATGGAAGCCCTTCGGGTCGGAACAGCAATACGAACGCCATTACAGAGGCGTTCCTGCGGGGGGCAGCGCGGAACGGTGCGGAAACGGAAAATATCTTTCTGGCGGAACAGAAAATAGGCCATTGTAAGGGCTGTTTTGCGTGCTGGTTCCGCACACCTGGGAGGTGTGTGCAGGATGACGATATGGCGGAATTTCTGCGGCTCTATAATGAATCGGATGTTGTCTGCTTTGCCACGCCGGTTTACACCT
This sequence comes from uncultured Anaerotignum sp., assembly GCA_910578425.1. Lineage (GTDB taxonomy): Bacteria > Bacillota > Clostridia > Lachnospirales > Anaerotignaceae > Anaerotignum_A. The sequence goes on along the minus strand of CAJTQX010000054.1, from coordinate 11,128 downwards.
GGAACATGACGGCATATCTGAAAAATTTCGTTGACCGCCTTGCACCGCTGAAAAGCCCTGTGATTATGGAGCAGAACAGCCGGTTTGATTTGGCGGATTCCAAACCGAAAACGCAGAAATTTGTTGTGATTTCAAACTGTGGGTTTCCCGGCGAGCATAATTTTGAGGTGATGAAAGCGGTATTTGCCTGCTGTAATCCCAGTCTGGAAATTTACCGGAGCTGCGGCAAGCTGATGACAGGCCGAGATGAGAAAATGCAGACGATCGTTGCGGAGTATCTTTCTTGTGTGGAGCAGGCCGGTTTTGAATTGGCAGCGCGGGGCGATGTAAGCGAAAAGACAAGGCGGGGCCTGGAAATGCAGCTGCTGCCTGTTCAGGACTATGTAAAGTATCTGAGAATGGAAAGGAACCACTGATTTCATCGTCGGCACGCGTATCAGCGGAAAATTTTCTTCGCTGTTCCATGCACCGGAATAAATCAATGCTTCCTAAAATACAGAGAGAATGTAAAAATAAAATGCCTTCATCGGACAGGAGAATGTCTTTGTCAGGAGAAGGCATTTTATTCTGTGTTCGGGAAACGAAAATTTCTGCGTTTAGAAACCGATTTCCTCTCCTATCAAAATGATTTTGATACGTCCGGCGGGGCGGCAGTTTCTTGTCAGAAGAATCTGATTGCAGATACATTCTTCGGAAACGCAATTATGGCATGTACCTGTAGAGGCGCAGGGAGTTTTACCCATAAAACGCATACTGTTGACGGGCGCGGCATAGCTGCGTGCGCGTTTGACCGCTGCGTCTGTATCCTGTGCGACTTTGTTCAGACCGCAGAGGATAACCACATTTTTTGGACCGAAGCAGAGCGCGGCAAGGCGATTACCGGTACCGTCAATATTAACCAGCACACCGTCCTCGGAAATGGCGTTGACGCTGGAAAGAAAGAAATCTGCCAGAAGTCCTTTGCGGTGCAGCTCGTCCCGTTCTTCGGGCGTCTTTGCAAGGTCCCGGTCGATCACTTCATAATTTCCGTCATGAAGTGCCTGTGTCAGGCCGCTTTCGCGGATTGTAACAGAGCCACCCCATGCAACAGAACTGCCTTCCGGAATGAGGGACACAGCTTTTTTCACAGCTTCTTCGGTCGTAGGGCAGTAATACGCCTCAAAATGGCGGCGTTCCAGCCTGCCGACCAGCGTTTTTGCAAGAAGTTCGTTTCTTGTTTCCAATGGTGTAGACATAAAAAATCTCCTTTCGTTTTACATAGTTTCCTTATTATAGCATAAAAAGCGGAGGCAAAAAACAGTTTCTGCATTTTTTATCCAGCAAAAGGGGCGAAATCTGCGAAAGCGGCTTGCCAAACGCAGGATTTCACAGTATCATAAAATAAGGAAGGAATGTCCAAAAGGCAGAAAGGACGGCATGGCGGTGTGAAACGGATAGAAAGCAGGGAAAATAAAACATTTAAGCGGCTGAATGGACTGAAAAACAGAAGAAACAGAGAAAAAGAAGGGCTGTTCCTTGCGGAAGGGGAACGTTTTGTTTCCGAGATACCGGAAGGAGAAAGCGTAGAATATTTTGTTTTTTCGGAAACATTCTGCAAAACCCACGAAACTGCGCAGTATGAAGCAGCGGCGGAGACCCTTCTCCTGCCGGATGTACTGTTTGCCATGCTTTGCGATACGGAAACGCCGCAGGGCGTTCTGGCGGTATGCAGAAAACTGGAATGGCAGGAGGACGAGGTGTTTCGGCGGGATACGCCGTTCCTGCTTCTGGCGGAAAATTTACAGGACCCGGGAAACCTGGGGACGGTCATTCGGACGGCAGATGCCTGTGGAGCAGATGCGGTGTTCCTTTCAAAAGGGAGTGTTGACCTTTATAACCCCAAGGTTTTGCGTGCGACAATGGGCTCGCTGTTTCATATTCCGGTGTTCCAGAATGTTTCTCTGGAGGAAACCGCCGGAAAGCTGAGGAAGAAGGGCATCCCGCTTTATGCCGCGCATCTGCGGGGAGAGGACATGCCGTACACGCTGAATCTGAAAAACGCCTGTGCTTTCCTGATTGGGAACGAGGGCAGGGGGCTTTCAGAGGAAGGAGCTGCTCTTTGCAGCCAGTGGGTGCGCATCCCCATGCCGGGGCGTGCGGAATCATTGAATGCATCTGTCGCGGCTGCGGTGCTGCTATATGAAACAGTCAGGCAGAGACTGAGCGGAAACATATCAAATATTTAAGATTTTTTGAAGGCAGTACGAAAAAAATTAAGAAATCTGAAAGGGGGCAGAAAATGCAGAAATGGCGGATTATAGGGATTTATGGGGCTTTTGCTATGCGATTGGGGAGAAAAATATGCAAAAATGAAAATAAAAATATTGACAAAAGTGTTACTCTTTCGTATACTAATTGTAACAGAAATGTAATAATTGAAAAATATTCCGGAGGAGTACATATATGACGATTTCAAAGCTGATGAAACAGATTTGCCTGACTTCGACTGTTGCACTTTTTGGCACAACAGTAGCTTTTGCCGCTGACATGGGACAGGCTTCCGGCACGAATGTAAACGTGCGGGCGGAGGCAAGTTCCGATGCGGAGGTGCTGGGCAAGATTGATAAAGGTTCTGAATATGCCGTTCTGGAAAAAAACGGAGGCTGGGTTGCAATTTCTTTTGAAGGCGGGACAGGCTATGTTTCGGCAGATTATTTTGAGATAACGGAAGCCGAGGGCAGGATCAACGGTTCCGATATCAATGTCAGAAGAAAAGCAACGACTTCCGCAGATTCCCTTGGAAAGCTCTCGGATGGCGACAGAGTGACGGTTACGGGACGCAATGACGAATGGTACCGCATTTCCTACGATGGTGCTACGGCATATGTGAATAAAAATTATGTTTCCGGCGAAAATCTTTCCTTAGTTCCTAAAATTGCCAATGAAAAGGAAGAAAAGGAACAGAAGCTGGATTCTGTGTTCGGCGTGGTAACTTCCAATGACGGCGTAAAGTTGCGGAAAGAAGCGTCTATGATTTCCAAAGTGTTGACAGTCCTTCCCTATGGTACAGAAGTAGATGTTGACAGAATTGGATCTGAATGGATCAGAATCGTGACGGACGGCGGACAGAAAGGCTATGTCAGTGCGGATTACCTTGCGGTAAGGGAAGGGGAACGCACTTCCAGAGGCAGCGCATCTTCCAAAGGCGCAGAGGTTGTGGCTTATGCAAAGCAGTTCATCGGTACGCCTTATGTATGGGGCGGCACGAATTTGAATAAAGGCGTTGACTGTTCTGGTTTCGTTTATGCGGTTATGAAAAACTTCGGCGTTTCTCTGAACAGAAGTTCTTATACAATGGCAGACAACGGTGTGGAGGTTTCGAGATCCGAACTGGTTGCGGGTGATCTGGTGTTCTTTAACAGCGGCGGCAACAGCAGAATTTCCCATGTAGGCATCTATATGGGCGATGGAACATATATTCATTCTACCGATGGCGCGGCATACGGCGTGACGATCACAAGCATGAACAGCGGATACAGCGCGAATACATATGTAACGGCAAGACGCGTGCTGAGATAACAAAATACATATAGCAGACAGGCGGCAGGAGTGATTAAGCTCCTGTCGTTTTTGCATTGTAAAAAAGTATGCCTGTGCAAGCCGGAATTTTTGCCTGAAATCCGACAAAATTATGCTCGAAAATACGTATACATGACTCATGACGACACTGCCTGGAAAGACCAAAACTAAAATAACGAACATCTTTATACCGCTAAATTCCCGTTTATAAGGCGGTTCTTCGGCAACGGCGGCTGCCTGATTTATATATTTTTACAAACGGGAATCAGCAACACCAATTTTGAATACCACGAAAAAAGAAAAATGCTGTGCAAAGCCGCCGGTTTATGGTAACATATAAAGATAACAGGAACGAAACCATAAATTTTACTTATGATAATGTCCATAATACCGGAGGGAGGAATAGATTCCGATGAACAGGATTTCGGGAAAAGGCTGCGGGTCGGTTTTTCCGCGCGGAAAAGCCGTTTTACTCTGCGCCATGCTGCTGGCGTTTCCCATAAAGGCAAGTGCATACAACGTGCCGGAAACAGTGCGGGTCGGTTTGGAATCTGTCTGCAAAAATGCGTCTTCGGCTTCGATTGGCACAGGAGAGCTTTTGATCGGCACAGAGCGGGATGGAAGATTTGAAGAAGGCGGCGCGGTTTCCGGAGGATTTACGGCAAAGCCGGCATCAGGCGATTATGTTGCGGTGGATGACGAAATGGACTGCGATGATGCGCTGGATTTAGCGGATTCTCTTTCCAATATGGGGCTGGACGCCTATGCCGCGTATCTGGACGGGGAGGACTGGACCGTTTATGTCAGAAATGCTTCGCGCGCGGAGGTGGAGCAGGCGGCGCGGGAGTCCGCAACGCAGATACGTGGCTTTGTGGGATATTCCCTTACCAGCGGCAGGACTGCCCTGCTCCTGCCGGAGGATGCCGTTCTGATGGGGACAGAGCGGGACGATACCATTTCTGTGAACGGGAAACGTTACCGCGGCATGCTGACGTTTGCTGTGCGGGGCAATGCGCTGACAGCAGTTAATGTGGTTGGGCTGGAGGAATACCTCTATGGCGTTGTTCCGGCGGAAATGCCGCAGTCCTATGAGGAAGAAGCGTTGAAGGCGCAGGCAGTTGCCGCAAGGACATATGCCATTACAAAACTGGGTGCGCATACGGGCAGCGGCTATCAGCTTTGTGATACTACGGCATGTCAGGTTTATCAGGGCTATGGCGGGGAGGCGGCTTCGACCATACGCGCGGTGGATGATACGGCGGGGGAAATCGCCTGCTATAACGGCGCGCCGATCGAGGCTGTATTTTCTGCCTCCACAGGCGGCTATACGGAGAACAGCGAAAACGTATGGGGCAACAGGGTGGCATATCTGCGGGCAGTGCCGGAGGTCGTGGAGGAATACGGAGACAACACATGGAAACGCACGCTGACGTTGAATGAACTGAATGCTCTGCTTTCTGCGAAAAGGGAAAGCATCGGCACAGCGGAGGACATTGAAATCACGAAGCTCTCAACGGGCGGGCGCGTGCAGGAACTGAAAATCATCGGTTCGCGCGGGAGCAGAACGCTCACGAAGGAGGAGATTCGGACGTACTTTTCTGATGCGGCCTGCGGGAGCCTGCCGGGAAAAATGTTTACCATAAACGGTAAGGGTGGAGAAATCGGCGCGTATGATGGAAAAGCCTCTGCGCCTTCCTCAAAGCCGGAAAAGGGTACACTGCGCGCGGCGGCTGTTGAAAAGGGCATTATTGCCAGAACGGAAGGCTCTCTGAAGAACATGGATGGAAAAAGGCTGACGGTTTCTTTGCAGAAAAACGGCGGATCAGCTTCAGGAACACAGAAAGACGGGGACTATGAGGTGTATTCTGTGTCCATCTCTACGGTCAGCGGCGGGAAATTTGTGTTTGAGGGCGTTGGCTTTGGGCATGGTGCTGGGCTGAGCCAGAAGGGGGCGCAGGCGATGGCACAGGAGGGCTATGATTACGAAGAAATTTTGTGCCATTACTATACAGATATTACGATAGAGGACTGACAGATGAAAAATTTGAGAGATTTTTTGCTTTCCCGGAAGGGCTGGCGGGACGAAAAAGGGAATACTCTGGCGTTTTTTGAAAGAGGATTGGAAGGAGAGCCCGAAAAAGACGCGCTCTGGTTCTTTTTAGACGAAGGACTGCGCTGTGGTGGGCTGCAAAGGCGAATCCTGCCGGAGGAAGCGGAACTGGAAAGGATTCTGCTGGGCTGCGGCAAGCGGGAGCTTTGGGAACTGCTGCAGAAGGATATTGAAAAGTGGAGAAAAGGAGAGTGACGACATGTTCGTGGAAAAGCTGACGGAAGAACAGATACGGGAAATTATGAATATGATTTCGGACGATGGGAGCGTAAAGATCATCAGTGTGCGCACATATGATTCCAGCTTTGAGGACAGCCTGAATATTTCCAATGTGCCGGAGGTAAAGGCGGAATTTCAGGAAGATGTGGAAACCTATCGGCTGTTTGATTACAATATCCGCGGGTTCCATAATGCGGGCGCGGGATCAGATTATATTTACCGGAAAATGATGCTGGACTGGTTCGGGCCGGAATATGCCATAAAATACCTGATGGAAAACTGAGGAACGGAGGGGAAACCGATGTATGTGAAAAAGCTGAAAGACCATGAGATTGAGGAAATCATGCATGCTATTTCTGATGTAGACGCTGTGGTTACGGATATCCGAAGGGCAGCAACAGACCCGGAGGTAACGGTGCTTTCGCAGGATATGGAGGAGCATTATGTGCTCCATGATTACGATATTGAGGGGTTTGATTTCCTGCCGGATAATGCCACATATATTTATCGGGAAAAAATGCTGAAGTTTTTCGGCGTGGAATATGCGGCAAGGTATTTGCTGGGGAAATGAGGAGCGGAAATGAAAACAAGTGATTTTAATTATGAATTGCCGGAAGAACTGATTGCGCAGGTGCCGCTGGAGGACCGTGCGTCCTCCCGTCTTTTGGTGCTGCATAAGGATACAGGGGAGCGGGAGCATAAGCATTTTCGGGAAATCCGGGATTATCTGCGCGCCGGGGATTGTCTGGTAATAAATGATACAAGGGTGCTGCCGGCGCGGCTGTTTGGGGAAAGGGCCGGTACAGGCGCAGTGATAGAGGTGCTGCTTCTGGTTCGACGGGAGCTGGATGTCTGGGAGGTGTTGGTGCGCCCGGGCAGGAAGGCGCGCCCTGGCGATAGAATTTCCTTTGGCGGCGGAAGGCTGACAGCAGAAGTGCTGACGATTGTGGAGGGCGGCAACAGGCTTGTACGGTTCCATTATGAGGGCGTTTTTGAATCCATTTTGGACGAACTGGGGGAAATGCCCCTGCCGCCGTATATTACGCATAAACTGGAAGATAAAACGCGTTACCAGACGGTATATGCGGCGCATGACGGCTCTGCCGCCGCACCGACGGCAGGGTTGCATTTTACGCCGGAGCTGCTGAAAGAGATTGAGGAAGTGGGCGTGAAGATTGCGCATGTGACACTGCATGTCGGGCTGGGAACGTTCCGGCCGGTAAAAGTGGACGATGTACTCGACCATGAAATGCACTCGGAGTATTATGTGGTGGAGGAAGAACAGGCTGCCATTATGAATGAGGCGAAACGGAACGGCGGACGTATTTTTTCCGTTGGAACGACAAGCACACGAACGCTGGAATCTGTTACGGATGAAAATGGTGTGATACAGGCAAAAAGCGGCTGGACGAAAATTTTTATTTATCCCGGCTATACATTCAGGGCAGTGGACTGCCTGATTACGAATTTCCACCTGCCGGAATCGACGCTGATTATGCTCGTTTCCGCACTGGCGGGAAAGGAGCTTGTGATGGAAACTTACGCGGAGGCTGTGCGGGAAAGATACCGTTTTTTCTCGTTTGGCGACGCGATGCTCATTTTATAAATACAGTATGCAGGGAAGCCCTGAGGCTGCGCGCCTTATGGGCTTTTTTGATTTCCGTTCTTTTTTACTTTGCCTGCGCATATGTTTGTAACAGTTGCAGCAGTAAGACAAGCAAGCAAAGGGGAGAACGCGATGTATAACAGAAGATATGAGAAAGTATTTTTAATGCTCCGGCAGGAAACGGCGGGCTACGCGCTGGGAAAGCGTCCGCCCTGGGGCAGTTGTGTCATGGAAATCAAAAACGGGCAGGGACGATTGCATCTGACGGTGCAGGGGCTGCGCCGCGGAGTTTACGGCGTGTATGTCATGCTGGGGGAAAATCCGGCGGAAACGCTTTTCTGCGGAGAGCTGCGCCCCACAGGCAAGGAAGGACAGGGAGAACTGAAATGGGATTTTTCCCCTGACGCACTGGGACATGGGAAAAAGGCTGAGGATTTTCAAACGGTGGTGCTGTTGGCAGAGGAAGGGAAAAACGGCGCAGTTTCTGCCCCGCTGACGGCGTTTTTTGGTGAGAAAAAAAACTGGAAACGCGAATTTCAGCCGAACTGCCCTGTAAAAGAGCTGGAGAAGACAGACGAAATCCGTTTGCAGGCGGCAGAAGCGGCTGTTCTGCCAATGCGCCCGCGAGCGGAGGCGGCAAGGAAGGCGGAAACTGCCAAAAAAGCAGAAAAGGCGGAGTTGGCAGCAAAACAGCCGGAGGAGGCGAAAACGGATAAGCAGGAGAGCATTTCCCATAAAATCGCGGAGGAACAGAAAGCGGACAGTTGTCATGGGAATTTTTCGGGGCTTCTGGCAAAATTCCGGCAGGAATTAGAGGAATTGGAAGAAACGGGTGTATTGACGCCGGAGGAAACTGCGCGTATCCGCAATATCGGGGAAACAGAGGAAGAGCGGAAGCAGACTGCGGCAGAGCCCGAGGAACAGGAAAGCGTGCCTTTGGAATTTGAAAAAAACAGGGAATTACAGCCTTTCGGTGATGGAGTATCGTGGAAATGCCTTGCTCTGGAGGAATTGACGCTTTTGGCAAAGATTCCTCTGAAATGGCAGAAGGAATTTTTCTTCCTGCTCCCGTACCGCCGTTACCGTCATTTGATATTGCGGGCAGAGGGCGGCAGTCTTTGGCTGGGTCTGCCGTGTGTATATCGGGCGGAGGATGTGAAAGAGGCGGAGAGTTTTGGTTTCAGGGAGTTCCGATATGTGGACGATGCAAGGGGGTACTGGCTTGCGCGGCTGGAACGAGAGGATGTGCCAAAGGAAAAAGCATGACAAAAATGCTTTGCGCGTAAGAAAGGCTTGCCAGAACAGGGCTTCGATAGTATGATACTGTATGAACAGAAAAAAGTAAGCAGAAGGAGCATACAGAGGATGAGAGTCAGAAAAAAGCCTTGGGCGGAACAGGAAGTACAGGAAAACAGTCGCGTCATTCAAAACGCGGAGGAAAAGAAAGGACATTGGGCGGAATTTTTTGGGAATCACAATCCCATTTATGTGGAAATTGGCTGCGGCAAGGGCGGCTTTTTGACAAAAAGCGCGGCGACAGAACCGGATGTAAATTTTATTGGCATCGAACGCCAGTTGACCGTTGTGGCAGTTGCGGCAAGACGGGCAGGGGAGGATGCGCCGAATCTGGCTTTTGTTTGGAGTGATGCAAAAAAACTGTCAGATTTCTTTGAAGTCGGAGAATTTCAGCGGCTGTATTTGAATTTCTGTGATCCCTGGCCAAAAAAGCGTACATATAAACGCCGCCTGACTTATCGGGAGTTTCTGCGCGGCTACCGTGAAGCAATGGGGGAGAACGCGGAAATTTTTTTCAAAACAGACAACAGGGGGCTGTTTGAATTTTCTCTGAATGAGTTTTGCGCGGAGGACTGGAAACTGTCCAATATCAGTCTGGATTTGCATAACAGCGATTTTACGGGAAATATCATGACAGAATATGAGGAAAAATTTTCTGCGAAGGGAATGCCGATTTATCGGCTGGAGGCGCGTAGCAGGAAATGATACAGCAGGGCGCGGACCGGAAATGAGGGTCTGCGCCCTTGCCTTGTCCATAAGGAAGGACAGAAAAACAGACATCAGGAAAAGGAATCCAGCAGGCCTTTCAATATGAGCAGGCCATGCTCCAGTTCTTCCATTGTTTCCGGAGCGCAGACCGCAATTCTTGCAGCAGGAACTGGTATTTCCTTCCCAACTGCAAAACGATGGCTGCCATAAACGGAAAGCCCTTTTTCCAATGCCATTGCTTCAAATTTCTGCCCGCTGGTTCCATTTGGCAGGAGCAGCCAGCGGCTTAAACATTCCGGTTTGCCCAAAAGCGTATAACCGCTTAAAATTTTATTGACAAGGCGATTGCGCAGAGCCGCTCCCTTTCGCCGCTCTGCAAGGAGATGCTCCAGCCTGCCGGAGAGGATCAGACGTGAAGCGATTTCCAGCAAAAGGCTGGACTGCGAAAGGTTGATATGGTACAGTGCCTGCTCCAGCGCGGCCGCCCAGCGCACCGGCGTCTGCAAATATGCCAGACGCAGTGCAGGAAGGACTGTTTTGGAAAGGCTAAGCAGAAAGATGCATTGCTCCGGCGCGAGGGCAGCAACGGGCGGCAGAGGATTGGTGGCAAACAGGCTGTTAATTCCGTCCTCAATCACCAGAAGGTCATGTTCCTGTGCTGTTTCCGCAATCATTTGGCGGCAGGGGACTGTCATAATATGGTTGGTGGGGTTCTGATAATCCGGCATAATATAAAGCCCCTTTATGCCGTCATTTTTGCAGGCGGCAAGCAGGGCGTTTTGGCTCATTTCGCCGTTTTCCTGCCGAATGGGCACAAGATGGATGCCGAACAGCTTTGCTGCACCCTTTATGCCTGGATACACCAGCGGGTCAACGCCAAGCTTATCCCCAGAACGGAACAGTCCGGCGAATATGGCGGCTGTGGCGTTTTGCCCGCCGTTTGCGAATAACAGCCCGCGTGGGTCGGTGACGGAAAGCCCCAAACGGTTCAGGAGGTGAGCGGCGGCTTCCTTATGGCGCGGTTCTTCCTGATAAGAATATTGGAACAGGTTTTTACATTCTTCTTCAGCAAGCAATTTTTGAAGAATGGCAATGGCGTCTGCCTGCGGTATGGTTTCAGGCATCATGGAGCCCAGCTCGATATGGTACGCGGCAGGGTTTTCGGGGATAATGAGTGTGCTGGTGTTTACGTCATAGGAAACGAATGTACCGCTGCCCGTAACGCTGGAAAGCAATCCTTTGTCTGAGCAGATTTTGAACGCACGTGTAACAGTGCTGACATTGATATCCAGAAAATCGGCAAGCTCACGCTGCGGGGGCAGTTTCGTACCGGGCAGGAGCACGCCGTTCTCAATGTCCCGCTGCAAAAGCTCCGCAAGGGAGGCATACAGCGGACGGCCGGAACGCGGCAGTACAGGCTTCCATGACATCGGGTAGTTTTCAAATGAATTGACTGGCAAAATACCGCCTCCTTATTGTCTGTATACATACAATTATAATATTGTGTGAAAATTTCTGCAAGGGCAATATGAAAAAGAGATAAAAGAGCGTGTCCGGTGTTCTGCGCTTTCCTGTTTTTGTAAGATTGTCAAACATATTGGACAAGGAACTCAACAGGGGAAAGCCAACCG
>CAJTQX010000053.1 GCA_910578425.1 uncultured Anaerotignum sp. | reverse complement strand
CATCCTTCTAGCTTTTTCTTTCCTTGTTGTCCAATATGTATTGTAACTCTACAGGCAGGACACTCCTTATTTGTCGGAATAACTTGTTTTTCTGGAAAAAAATTGTTATAATGTCATTATTTAGATTCCCATGAGTTTAACAATAATAAAATGACAAAACAATATATATGGAGGGGAAGGATATGGGAAGAACAAAGGAAAAAGCGGAAAGTCAGGGCACAGGCGTGCGCCGCGGCTGGGGGATTACCGGCAAACTGGGTACGGCAGTCATTGGCAGTATTTTTATTTTGGTGGTGCTCCTGCTGATGGTAGTTTTCGTTGAAATGGCCAGCGCGATGCTGAGGAAAAATGAGGAGCTCATTCAGTCGACTACGGAACGCACCATACAGCAGACCAGCGCGTGGATGAACAAGACCCTGACATCATTGGAAATGCAGCGGGATACAATACAATATGAGGATATGGATATACCGGAGATGCAGGAATATATCCGGCATACGGTTGACCCGTCCTGCGCGTATCCTGCCGGTCTGTATGTGGCATTGACGGACGGCTCTCTTTACCATGCGTCCTTTGTGCCGGGGCCGGATTTTAACGCCCTGACAAAATCATGGTACATGGACGGCATAAAGTCGGAAAGTTTCCTTTTAGGGGACGTATATTTTGACGAGGACAGCCAGTCCTATGTTGTAGGCGCGTCCGGCATACTGAAAAACGCTGACGGGTCGGTACGCGGCGTTGCGGCGGCAGATGTATACCTGAATTCCATTTCTGATATCGTCAAGGAGGTACAACTGGAAGAAACCGGCGGCATTTTTCTGGTTGATTCCCGTACAGATACCATTATCGGGCACAGGGACAGCGAAATAACCGGACAGAAGCTGGGAGAGCTTCAAACAGGCTTTTACCCTTATGCGGCGGAGCAGATCAACGCAGGGAATACAGGGTTGTCCCTTTACGGAAATGACTATGTACAGATTGAGCGCGTTCCCGGGAGCGACTGGATCGCGGTGGCCTATGTTTCCCGCGGGGAAGTTTTGCAGGATCTCGCCTCTCTTGCGGTTGTAGTTTCTGCCATTACGCTTGCCGCTATCATCCTGATGGCACTGCTGACAATTGTACAGGTCCGGAGAGTCATCGGACGGCCTGTACGCGAACTGAGCCGCGCCGCAACGCGGATTGCCGAGGGGGAACTGGAACAGACGATTACATACCGCTCCGGCGACGAGCTTGGCGTTCTGGCAGATAACTTCAACAAAGTCACTTTCCGGCTCAAGGATTATGTGCGCTACATAGACGAGATTGCACAGACGCTGCGTGAAATCGCTGCCGGGAATTTGGACTTTACCCTGCAATGCGAATATACGGGCGAATTTGCGAAGATCAGGGAATCCCTCGAAGAAATTTCTTTGACGCTTAACCGCACCATTGGCCAGCTGCGGAGCGCGTCGCGCGATGTGGCCGCAGGGGCAGGCCAGGTGTCATCGGGGGCGGTAACGCTTTCTCAGGGCTCTACAGAACAGGCGTCTGCGGTTGACGCGCTGGCAGGTCATATTGATTCAGTTTCGGAGAGCGTCCATAAGATTGCGAAGGGCGCGCAGGAGGCCGACCGCATTGCCCGCGAAGTGAAGGACGGGCTGCTGGAGAGCGACAGGAAAATGCAGAATTTGACTGTGGTTATTCAGAATACCAGCGAAAAATCCTCGGAAATCCATAAGATTGTTAAGACCATTGAGGACATTGCATTCCAGACAAATATCCTTGCCCTGAATGCCGCGGTAGAAGCCGCGCGGGCAGGCACAGCCGGAAAAGGCTTTGCCGTTGTGGCAGACGAAGTCCGGAACCTTGCTGGAAAATCTGCCGATGCGGCAAAAGAAACGACAACGCTTTTGAATGAAACCGTAGAAGCTATGGAAAAGAGCGTGCATGCGGCGCAGGATACCGCGGAATCCATGCTGGCAGTCGTAGATCAGGCGGACCAGATGAGCGGCCTTGTCAGCGGCATTGCGGAGTATACCAAGGAGCAGGCTGCAAATACCGAGCAGATTACTCAAGGCATTGGGGAGATTTCCAGTGTCGTACAAAGCAACGTGGCAACGGCGGAGGCAAGTGCGGCTGCCAGCGAGGAATTGTCAGGGCAGGCTTCTGTACTCAGCGGTATGGTGTCTAAATTCCGGCTGAAAGAACAATAATCGTTTTTTGGCCATCTGGCACCTGCATGCAGGGAAGCACAGAAAACCCATTTCTTATAATGAGTACATTCTATTATTTTATAAAGCAGGGCGGCCAAAAGGCCGCCTTTTGCCAGGCTGTCAAAAAATCTGTTTCCGTGTCACGAAAGGTTCCGTACAGCATCTGCACAGTTTTTGTTAAAGCGAGTAACCCTTTCACTGCCTGAATGGAAGCCCCTGCATGGGCCTTTGCCTTGTCTATGGAAAATGGCTGGCTGCAATGCTTCCTGCTGTTTTCAGCTATGATGCGGTACCCTTTGACATAAAAAACAATTCAGAAAGACTGTAAAAAAGTGTTTGGAGCACTGTTTTGCAGTCTTTTATTTTTATCAAAAAGAAGGAAGACTATGAAAGGACAGAAAAAAGGAATCTCAGCATAGTTCCGGACTAAAAAACATGCGGGGTAAAGACAGATGGATGCGAAAAACACCGAATTTTGTCTTTAAGTCGGGAAAAGAAAAAAATGAAGAGATTTTGTATCTGCTTTGCGGACATATGATTGCAAAATATAAACAGCGTGGAAAAGTTGGATAAAACTGGGAAGAAAGAGAAAATATTGATAAAAAAATATCAAATATATATCCTTTAATGGCATAAAAACCGCAAAAAGGCACAAGATATGTGAAGAAGTTTCACAATATTGTTAAAAAATATTTTTGTCGAAACCTGTTCAAAACAGGAGAAAAATAATGTTCTGCCGTTATTTACAGACAGCATATTAAGACAGATTCCGTCCTGTTATGGGATACGTTTGTGCGTTAAAATGGATACATGTAAATGATAAAACAGGTGCAGAGAAACTGGATTTAAGGAGGGGATTGCATGGAAACAAGTGAATTTCAAAAAATAATGAATGGCTGGGATATATGGCTGTGCGTTATCATAATGATTTCTATTGTCGTATTGCAGTCTGTCTTTTTTATGCGCGCGGCAGTAAAGGAATCCAAGGCGATCGGCATTACGCCGGAGGCAAGAAGGGCGGCAATCCGTTCCGCCTGCATTACCGCCATCGGCCCGTCCTTATCTCCAATCATCATCATGCTCGCCATGAGCACGATACTGGGAACGCCGTATACATGGTTTGTGCTGAACAATGTAGGCGCGGCGCGGACGGAGCTTGCGGCGGCAACGATGGGCGCGAATATCGCCGGGGTCGAAATCATGAATGAAAACATAGGCATAAAAGCATGGACGTATGGCATGTGGGCCGGAATATTGAACAGCACCGGCTGGCTGGCCTTTGTATTCCTGTTCAACCATAAGATGGAGGGCATGGTAAACGGGCTTTATTCCAGATACGATCCTAAGTGGATCAAATCGCTTCTGGCAGGCGCGACGCTGGGCCTGTTCGCTTACCTGCTGGGCAATAATCTGGTCAATAAGCCGTCGGCGAATTATGTGGCGGCAGTGGTTGCGGCAGCATGCGGCCTGTTCTTAGGAACAGTTTTGAAAAAATATCAAAAGCTGCAGGAGATTTCCCTCGGCTTGTCAATGCTGGTGGGAATGTTTTTCACACAGGCTTTCTTTGGATAGGGGGCCGGAAACATCATTTCAGGGTTATTTCAGAGGAGGAATGAAGTATGAATTTTCAGGCAATTATCAACAGTCCGGTGATATGGATCGTATCGGCGTTCCTTGTTATCATCTCGGTATCACAGGCGGTTGTATTTATGCGCGCCGCGCTGAAGGAAGCGACGGAATGCGGCATCAATAAGGAAAAGAAAGCCGCGGCAATCCGTTCGGCCTGTATTACGGCAATCGGGCCTTCGCTTTCTCCGGTCATCACGCTGCTTTCGCTGGTAGCAGTCGTAGGCGCGCCTACGACATGGATGCGCCTTTGCGACGTAGGCGCGGCAAGGACGGAGCTCGGCGTCATTTCCCTGACTTCCGGCATGCTGGGCGTTGAGGCAGGTACAGAGGCATTTGGCATGCAGGCCTGGACATACGGCCTTTGGGGCATGGCGTTAAATAACTTCGGCTGGCTGTTTGTTGTATTCATCCTGGGGCACAGGATGAGCGGCGTTGTAGAAAAAATGAATTCCAAATATGACCCCGCATGGATCAAAAAGCTGATGGCAGGCGCGACGGTTGGCCTGTTTGCTTACCTGCTGGGCAACCAGATCCAGACGCTGGCAATGCCGAAGCTGATGCCTGCGGCGATTGCGGCAGTCGTTATGATTGTTCTCGGCACTGCGCTCAAGAAATACCAGAGACTCCAGGAGCTTTCGCTCGGCATTGCGATGCTGGTCGGTATGTTTGTGACACAGGCGGTATTAGGGGCTTAAAAATATATTGAGAGGTGAGCAGATATGTATGATAAGAAATTAATCAAAATCGGCAGAATTTCCATGGGTCTGGCAATCATCGCAAATTTCCTGCCCGCTGTTTATGTGGGCCTGCGTTACGGCGAGATGCCTGGTCTTTCCACCATACTCCAGATTTGGGGGCTTGTAGCGGCTACATACGGCATCAGTTGGATTATCCAGCCGATTGCGTATTACCCGACGCTGGGCGCGCCTGGTTCCTATATCGGCTGGCTGGCAGGCTCCGTTGGCGATATCCGTATGCCCGCGGCGTCTATGGCGCAGAAGATGGCAGGGACGGAGGAAGGCACGCACGCGCACGAGGTTGTCGGCACGATTGGCACATGCTGCTCTGTATTTGTATCCGCGTCCATGATTACGCTGTTTACGATTATCGGTTCGCAGGTAATCCCCCTCCTGCCGCCGTTCGTGACAAGCTCCTTCTCCTATATTCTGCCCGCGCTGTTTGGTGCGATTTATGTGGATATTGCGCGGAAAGACCTGCGGACAGGCGTCTGTACGATTATCGGCGCGCTGGTGATTCTCAAGGGCGGCAGCATGCTTGGCATCCCCGGCGGCATCCTGACGCTGGGCGTAGTGCTGGCTGGTATCCTGATTACGAGAGGCTTCTTCGTAATGGACAAGAACAAAAAAGCGGCTTAAAAGAATTAAAGCCTTGGAGGCACTGCCTCCAAACCTCTGCAAGCCCTTTGGAAAGGGCCTGACCCCAAACTTTACCCGCAACCGCGCGTTTTGTGCGGTTGCAGAAGGGTCAGGGGACGAAGTCCCTTGCAGGGTGCGGGACGGAGTCCCGCGGTTTTCATAAGAAAAAGAAAGGACGTGTGCTTTTATGTTTGACGTAAAGATTGTAAACGGTACGATTTTGGACGGTACCGGGAAATTCCGGTACAAAGGCGATGTAGGCATTGAGGGCGATAAGATTACCGCTATCGGCGATTTGAGCGCGGCAGAGGCGAAAAAGACCATTGACGCGGCGGGCAAATTCGTCGCGCCCGGCTTCATTGATTTTCATACCCACTCCGACCTGTCGCTGGTGTATGATAAATTCACAAGAAGCCGCATCTACACAGGCGTTACTATGGACGTTGTTGCAAACTGCGGCATCGGCGTCGCGCCTATCCGCGAGGAACGCAAGAAAGAGCTGATTGACTACCTGGGCACAAGAATCATCGGCACCATCCCCGCGCCGCTGGAACTGCACTGGAATACCATGCAGGAATATTTTGACTATTTGGACGAGCATACGCCTGCGGTCAATGTGGTGGCATATGTGGCGCAGGGGCCTGTGCGTATTGACGAAATGGGCTTTTCCAAAGAGGCGGCGACGCCGGAACAGCTGGAAAACATGAAAGCCGAGGTCAGGAAGGCGATGGAGGCAGGCTGTGTTGCGATGTCCTCCGGTCTGGTCTACCTGCCCGGCGCATATACCCAGAAAGAGGAAATGGCGGAACTGGCAAAAGAGTTGAAGCCTTATAACGGCTATTATATTTCCCATATCCGCAACGAGGGCGATGAGGAAATGGACGCGCTGGACGAAGCAATCTGGATTGCGCGGACGGCCGATGTTCCCCTGCATGTTTCCCATTTGAAGGTTATGGGACACCATAACTTCGGCAGCATCGACAAGGTATTTGAGAAGCTGGACGAGGCAGAGGCTTCCGGCATGGAAGTTCGCTTCGACTGCTACCCTTATACGGCAGGCATGACCTCACTGGGCGCGCTGCTCCCGCCCTGGGCATTCGAGGGCGGTGTAGAGGCCCTTGTGGAACGCCTGAAAGTACAGGAAAACAGAGACAGGATCAGGAGCGAGCTGACGACAGGCATTCCCGGCTGGCAGTGCTTCTACCTGATGGCCGGCGGCTGGGACGGCGTAGTCATTGCTTCCGTTATGACAGAAGCAAATAAATACACAGAAGGCAAGACCGTTGGCGAGGTTGCGAAGATGAATAACGAGGACCCGTTTGACACATTCTTCCGTCTGCTGATTGAGGAAAAGAGCAAGGTGCAGGTTGTTGTGCATACGCAGGGCGAGGAAGACACCGACAAGGTTGTTGTACACCCGAAAACCTGCTTCGGCTCCGACAGTATGGATCTTTCCATGGAAGGCCTGCTTTCCATCGGTAAGCCCCATCCCCGCGCATTCGGCACGTTCGGGCGTATATTTTCTTACTACGTCAGGGAGAAAGGCATGCTGACATTCGAGGATGCTGTGCGCAAGATGACTTCCCTGCCCGCAAAATATCTGGGCATTTCCGCTGACAGAGGAACGCTGAAAGAGGGTTACTTTGCGGACGTTGTGGTATTCGACCCTGAAAAAATCGCGGATAAGGCGACATACGAAGACCCGAAGCAGTACACCGTTGGCGTGGAATATGTTCTGGTAAACGGGCAGATTGCTTTGGCGGAAGGCAAACAGACAGACGTTTGCGCGGGACGCGTCGTAAAAAATCCCTGCACGGCAGGAAAAAAAGCATAAGCCCTGTATAAAGATCACAAGGGTTTGGCATATTTTACATACGAAAAAACCGCTGCGGCGGAGAAAGATACAGAAGAGAAAAGCTGGAACCCCTCTGGGCTGACAAATGAATATATGGAAAAATGACCTTTCTGAAAAGAGAGGTCATTTTTTCAAAAATTGTATATAATGGAGAACAAAACGCCGCAGCAATGCCGCTGGCTGACACGAAAGGGGAGAAAAGCATGAAAATACTATATGTTGGACCGGAAATGGTAACGGAGAAGATGGAAAAGATCAGCAGGGAGAACTTTCCCGCATTGGAAACGACCTCTATCAAATATATGCATTATACCGACGCGCTCGAAATGATTGAAAACTGCCAGGAAAAGGCTGACGCGATACTGTTCGGCGGCAAAACGCCGTTCAAGCTTTATGAGAAGAAAGCGAAGAATAAAATACTGTGCGACTATATCCCCCGTCATGATACAACGCTTTACCGCGCGATGTTTGAGGCGGTCTATCTGAGAAAATATGATGTAAGCAGCCTGAGCATTGATACGTATGATGAGAAGATTACCAGGCGGTTGTTTAACGAAACCAGTATAGCGTATCAGGAAAGGCGGATGTATTTCGCGGAACAGCGGTTCCTGGAGGAGGATTATGTGGAATATGTGCTGAACTTTCACAGGGAGAATTATGAGAAAAACCATGTAAGCTGTTGTATGACGGGGCTGGAGCAGGTGTATTACACGCTGCGGCAGGAGGGCGTGCCCGTTGTGTTCTGCATGCCTTCGGAAGATACGATTCGCCAATGTCTGAATAACCTCCAGATGCGGATACGGGCGCAGAAAAACAGCGAGAACCAGATCGTGGTGGTCGCGGTGAAAATGGACATGCCTTCGGAATATTCCCTGATGAAGGACGATGAATATGCCTATCTTTCCCAGCGGCTGAAAATACTGGACAGGCTGTATCATTTCAACAGCCGCATAGAAGGGGTGCTGGTGGAGCAGGGCCGCAGTGAATTTATGATTTTCACAACGAAAAAGGTCATTGAAACGGAAACGGATAATTATAAGGATATTTATTTGCTGGACGTTTTGCGGGACGTATCTGCCATCAACACCTATATCGGCATCGGCTATGGTGCTACGGCAAACGATTCTAAATTCAATGCCTATGAGGGCATCAAAATTGCCCAGCGATATGGCGGGCAGGTGGCGTATGTTGTTTTGGAGGGCGGCGATGTGATCGGGCCTGTCGGCGCGTCCCAGAATGGCAAAAAAAAGGAAAATTTTGACGAAAAGTTCTACCAGATTGCGCGGGAAAGCAGCCTGAGTGTGAACACAGTCTATAAAATATTCAGCAATATCACCAAGGGCGGGAAAACGGAATATACGTCCAAAGAATTGGCGGGAATCTGCGGGGTCAGTGTGCGAACGATGGACAGGATCGTGCTGAAGCTCTGCGATGCAGGCTATTGCGAAGTCATTAGCGAAAAGCTCATGAGTAAATACGGCCGGCCGAGCCGTATTCTGCGGTTCAAGCCGTTTTTATTTTTCTAGGACGTGTCGTCATAAGTCATGACGACACTGCCTGAAGGATTTGTTTGAGCAGATCAAAGATGAAGCCCATGAAACGGCAGAAGAACTATCAGTGTGCCGCGGAATGGATCCCTTTGATTCACAAGCGTATATACACTTGTGAATCGAAGGGAAAGCTATACCGGCAGTTAACAGAAAAGAAAACAAAGTGTACTGAAAAAAGAGTCTTTTGACAGACTCTTTTTTATTTGCGGCTGGACTTCGGAAACAAGATTTTTGTGGATAAAAATGGGCTTTGCACGCAGTTAAGAGCTTCGTCACAGGCATTTTTTCTTGCGAAAAATCCCTGTTGGTTTTGTCCTTTTTGGTAATTGCAGACGTATCTGGCTTCGTTTATCAACGGATGATGATGCAGGGACAGCAAAACATACTTTTGAATAGGTCAGGCCCTTAAAAAATATATATGGAAACAACCTAGATTTATGTTGTAAGGAGGATTTATGAAACAATTATCCAAAGAAATCATTTCTGTAACCGTCCATTCCGCAAAAAAAGACTCTGTTTATCAGGTGCTTTTGAAGCTTCTCTTAGAGCAGATATGAACTTTTTGAATGAATCGACCGAATATGATAAATTTTTTTGCAAATGAACGGTCGGTTTGGCAGGAAGGAGGGCTTATGCAGACCAGATCGGTGAGGAGTTCTGTCAAAATAGAAATGTGCGCGCTTTATCTTCGCCTTTCCAAAGAAGACGAGAAAGGCACAGAAAGTGCTTCCATTGAGAACCAGCGCAAGATTCTGATGGAATATGCGCGGAAAAACAAATTTGTCATATATGATGAATATGTTGATGACGGTTATACAGGAACAGATATGAACCGTCCTGCTTTTCAGCGTATGCTTGAAGATGCAGAAAATGGGAAGATACAGATTATAATGACAAAAGATCTTTCCCGTTTAGGCCGAAACAGCGGCAGAATCAATATGCTCATGGATGAATATTTCCCGGAACACCATATCCGATATATTTCAGTCAGCGAAGGTATTGATACTGCATACCGAACTGCCGTAAACAGCATTGTTGCCCCTGTGCAGAATCTTGTAAATGAACTGTATGCAGGAGATATTTCAAGGAAAATTCATGCCGCATTTGATGCGAAAATGCAGGAGGGGGAGTGCATCAGTGCTTTTGCGCCATACGGCTACTATAAAGATCCGGACAATAAAAACCATCTGTTGGTGGATGACACTGCGGGAGCGGTTGTGCGGCGAATGTTCCTGCTTGCAAAGGAGGGATACAGCCCATCACAGATTGCAGCCGTTCTGAATGAAGAAGGCATTTTAACGCCATCACAGTACCGCTATCAGAAAAATCCGCATCTTTCTATGGAGAACTTCCGCGGCGCGACAGAATGGAAAGCGGCAAATATCAATAAAATGCTGAGAAATGAAGTATATCTGGGTCATATGCTGCAAGGCAAAACCTGCAAGCCCAGCTTCAAAAGCAAAGCCTGTTATGCAAAGCCCAAAGAAGAGTGGATACTTGTTCCCAATACGCACGAACCGCTGATTGATGAAGACACCTGGAATATTGTCCGAAAACGGATGCAGAGCCGGACACAGAAACGAGAAAAAGGATTTGTCAATATTTTTTCCGGATTGGCATTATGCGCAGACTGCGGCAAAAACATGTCAACCGTGGGCACAAGGAAGAAAGGAGCTGCTGCGAATTTGAACTGCGGCAGTTATAAGCTGGGCGGAAAAAAGTATTGCTCCAATCATACGATAGATTACGATGTCTTATATCAAGTGGTGCTGACCGCGTTGCGGGAACAGCTCCGCCTGACAGAACAGCAAAAGCAGGGACTTTTGCAGGAAATGATAAAAAGCAAAGAAAAACAGGGGAATCAGGAAAAAATAAAAACAGAAAGCAGACTGGCGGTACTGAATCAAAAAATAGAACAACTGCTTGATGACAAATACGGAGGACGGATCACACAGGAGCAATTTGAGCGGCTATATTCAAAATATATGGAAGAAAAAACAGAGGCAGAGAACAAATGCAAACGATTCAAAAAATCACAGGATATCAAGACGGGTTTTCAGGATCGAAAACAACAATATGATACGTTTTGCAGGCTGATTGCAACTTATGATGATTTGCAGGAGTTAAATACAGAAATTCTATTCAAACTGATAGACCGCATTGAAGTACACCAGGGAAAATACATAGCGGGGAAGAAGTATCAGAAAATTGACATATGGTTCCAATTCCAGTGTGAGCCTGAGACAATGGAGCTGGACTTTACAGCCGGATAACAGCCCCATGAAGACTGCGGGATAAGAAAAATGCGGAGGAATAAAGGGGTTAAGTAATATGACATTATGAAATGCACCCATATAGAACATTATCCATGTGCATGGGGTTTGGCTGCAACGCCGCCGGTGTAACCGCCTGCCGCATCATAGAATCCCCAAGGGAGCGGCTCATTGCCATGCTGACAAACTGTCTTGTACCCTGCAACGGACGTTTCCCGACGCTCATACTTCTTACGGGCTGCTTTTTTGCCAATGGAAATCCCGTCGTGGCTGGTGGTTTTGTGTTCCTGCTCATCATTCTTGCGGTGCTGCTGACGCTGGGCATGTCCTTTCTCCTGAGCCGGACGCTCCTGAAGGGCGTTCCTTCCTCCTTCGTGCTGGAACTGCCGCCCTACCGCCGCCCGAAGGTGCGGGATGTTGTGGTGCGCAGTATATTGGACAGGACGGTGTTTGTGCTGGGGCGCGCGGTAACGGTCGCCATTCCTGCCGGAGCGGCTATCTGGCTGTTTCAAAACGTGGAATGGAACGGACACACCCTGATTTATGCTTTCGCAGACGTTCTGGAGCCGTTAGGCTCCCTGATGGGGCTTTCCGGCATGATTCTTGCGGCTTTCCTGCTCGGGATTCCTGCCAATGAAATCGTTATCCCCATACTGCTGATGGTTTACAGCCAAAGCGGCATGCTGGTGGAGGCGGAAGGCATGGCGCAGACCGGCGGGCTTCTGGCGGCAAACGGGTGGACGTGGGTGACGGCGGCGTGCGCGGCGTTGTTTTCCCTCTGCCATTTTCCCTGCGCGACAACACTTCTCACTATCCGCAGGGAAACGAACAGCAGGCTTTGGACAGCAGTTGCGTTTTTACTGCCCACAGTGGCGGGAATAATGCTGTGTATTCTGGTGAATGGTGTGGTGCATCTTTTGGGCATATAAGAAGCGGTTCGGCATTTTTGAAACATCGTCCGTCTTACTGCCAAACTTTGGTCAATTTCCCTGAAATACTCGCTGTTCAAAGCAAAGCGGGTGTAAACGAAGCGACTGCTACAAGCAAAGCAAGTGTAAACGAAGCGACTGCATTCCTGTGCAAAATTTCCTTTGTCTGGCGGTGAAATTCAGGCAAATTCAATAGTTTCCAGGATGCGAAACAGATTCCAGGCAGTGTCGCCATGAGCCATGTATACGTATTTTCGAGCAAAATTTTGCCGGAAAGGCGTGTGCAGACACTTGTGACGACACTGCCTGAGAAACCGGTCAAAAGGGACAGTATGTTTTTGAAGTCAGGCCGCCTCTGGCTGTCTTTGCTGATTTTTTTATTTTCCTCTTTCCTAAATGCAAATATCGGGATATAATCATAAGTAACCAGAATGAATTGTTCCATTGTCCGGAGCTGTGCCCGGACGGATACATGATAACAGGGTATTTTACAGAAAGGATTTGAGCATATATGGCTATCCCGATCAATGAAACTGCAAAAATATATACCACTGATGGTTTGTACCTGCTGTCCGGACGTTTCATTTCAAAGGACGATGAAAATATACATTTGGCGGTCAGACAGAATGATATACTGAAAGAGGGGCTGCCAGTGAAAGTGATGCTGACGAGCAATGTGTTTGGTCTGCTGCCGTTCCGGTGCAGTGTGATGCCTATACCGAAACGCTTTGCCACACAGCAGTATATTGGGATTGACCTGAAGATCAACGAAACGCTTCCTTCTGTGCAGCGGCGCAAAGATATCAAGGTCAGGCTGGAACGCATGCGGGCAGAAATTGCCCTTTTGGATATCGCAACGGGCAAACCCTATGGCAAGACCTGCGAAGGCACGATTGAGGATATCAGCGCGTCGGGTTTGCTGTTCATCACGAAAGAGGAGCTTGTGGAAAACCAGCAGTTCCTTGTGCCGCTCCCCGCGGTTGCTCCACAGATGATGCCGCGGGCAAAGGTCATTCGTTCGCAGAAGGAGGAGGAAGGCTACATAGGTTATGGCTGCTGTTTTATGGATCTGCGGACAGGGGAGGAGGAAGCCCTGCGGCAGTATGTGTTTAAGGCGCAGGTCATGCAGCGCAGGAGCAGAGAGGAATAGACCCGCAAATAAAAATGTCCCCCAGGCCTATGGCGGAATGAACCGCCCCAGATTGTGCGGACAGCACAAAAAGGGCCCCGAGGCAGGAAAAAA
>CAJTQX010000052.1 GCA_910578425.1 uncultured Anaerotignum sp. | reverse complement strand
CCTGCGAATTTTTGCCTGAAATCCGACAAAAGTATGTTCGAAAATACGTATACATGACGCATGACGACACTGCTTAAGGAAGTTTTGCAAAGAGGTGTTTTGCCAAAAAAACGAAAAAATTTTCAGTTTTATGTTGTGGAAATTTTTTTTTGTGGTATACTATAACCAATAGGACATTTTTGGAATGCCAATATGGAAAGTGTCCCACATAAAACAAAAACAATGAGGAGGAATTTTTCATGCTTAAAGTAGGTATCAATGGTTTTGGCCGAATTGGACGGTTGTTTTTCAGAGCGGCATTGGAGCGGGGCGATGTGGAGATCGTTGCGGTAAACGATCCGTTTATTGACGTAGATTATATGATATATATGCTGAAATACGATTCCGCACACAGCCGTTTCAACGGTGAAATGAAAAATGAGAATGGCAGGCTGGTCGTCAATGGGCATACCGTAACAGTATACAACATCATGGACCCCAAAGATATTCCCTGGAAGGAAACCGGCGCGGAATATATTCTGGAATCCACAGGCCTGTTTACAACAATGGATAAGGCGTCCGCGCATTTTGAAGGCGGCGCGAAGAAGGTTATCATTTCCGCACCTTCCGCAGATGCGCCGATGTTCGTTATGGGTGTAAACAACAACACCTATACAAAGGATATGAATATCGTATCCAATGCATCCTGCACAACAAACTGCCTTGCGCCTCTGGCAAAGGTTGTTCATGACAATTTTGGCATTGTGGAAGGCCTTATGACGACAGTACACTCCACCACGGCAACGCAGAAAACAGTAGACGGTCCCTCCAAAAAGGACTGGAGAGGCGGCCGCGCGGCTTCCGCTAACATCATCCCTTCCAGCACAGGCGCGGCAAAGGCTGTTGGCAAGGTAATCCCTGAGCTGAATGGCAAGCTGACAGGTATGTCCTTCCGCGTGCCGACTATCGACGTTTCTGTTGTAGACCTGACCTGCCGTCTGGAAAAGGCAGCAACCTACGAAGACATTAAAAATGCTGTAAAGCGCGCCTGTGAAAACGAAATGAAGGGCATCATGGATTATACGGAAGATGACGTTGTTTCCAGCGACTTCCTGAGCGATGCACATACTTCTATTTTTGATGCAAAGGCTGGTATCGCGCTGAACGACCACTTTGTAAAACTGGTCTGCTGGTATGATAATGAATGGGGCTACAGCAACAAGGCTCTGGATCTCATCAAGCATATGTATAAAGTAGACAACGAATAAAAAGCAGAAATGAAAAAGGCTGTATTTATGGCAACGTCCATAAATACAGCCTTTTCTATTTTTTGCATTATAACCTGATTTTATGATATGCGAAGCTGGAAACCAGCATTGCCGCGATTCCCAGGGCCAGGTAAACGCCCGCATACAGGAAAAACGCCGTTTCACTTCCTGCAAGAGATACCCACGCGCCAAGAAGAAAAAGGGCGGCTGAAATAATGGGCAGGCTCCAAAGGCTTCTGGCGTTTTTTCCTGCAAAAATGCCCACAAGGACAGAATACGCAGGATTAACAGCAAAAAGCATTGCAAGAGTTATACCCATTCCCGCATCAGCATTCACGAAAGTCACTGCAAGCCAAGGCAGCAGGAGCATTATTGCCGCCGAAGCCATACACCAGGTAAAAAATGCTTTTTTCCACATGATATCACCCTTCCTGTAATTTCGCCATTTGTTCTGTTGTAATCAATGCGTCCATGACTTCGTCCAGTTCTCCATCCAGAATGGAATCAATTTTATGCAGCGTCAGGCCGATGCGGTGGTCTGTTACCCGTCCTTGCGGGAAATTATAGGTGCGGATACGCTCGCTCCTGTCGCCTGTACCGACCTGCGCCCGACGGTCTGCGGAGATGGCTGCGTCATGCGCCTGACGCTCCCGCTCATAGACGCGGGCATACAGCACCTTTAACGCCTGTTCCTTATTTTTCAACTGAGATTTTTCGTTTTGGCAGGATACCACAATGCCTGTCGGCAGGTGCGTCATACGGACTGCGGAATCTGTTGTATTGACACATTGCCCGCCGTTGCCCGAAGCGCGAAACACATCCACGCGCACATCGTTCATATCAATATGCACATCGACCTCCTCCGCCTCCGGCAGTACGGCGACCGTTACTGTGGAAGTATGGATTCGTCCGCCGCTTTCCGTCGTGGGAATTCTCTGTACCCTGTGTACGCCGCTTTCGTATTTCAGGCGGGAATACGCCCCTTTTCCGGTTATCATGAAGGAAACTTCTTTAAAACCGCCTAAATCGCTTTCACTGGTGTTCATCAGTTCAATTTTCCAGCGGCGGCGTTCTGCATACCGCGCGTACATCCGGTACAAATCACCGGCAAACAGTGCCGCTTCATCGCCGCCTGCTCCGCCGCGGATTTCCACGATGACATTTTTCTCATCATTTGGGTCTTTCGGCAGCAGCAGGAGCGTGATCTCCTTTTGCAGAGCTTCAAACCGTTCTTTATTTTCCGAAAGCTCTTCCTTTACCAGTTCCCGAAAATCCTCCTCCAGCTTTTCGCCCAGAAGTTCCGTTCCTTCCGCTATGGCGTTTTTCGTTTCCCTGTATTCGCGGTATTTCTCCACAATCGGCGTCAAATCGCTGTATTCCTTCATCAACCGCCGCCATTCCGTCTGATTGGCAATGATATCAGGGTCATTGACCTGATCCGCCAAATCCATATATCTCTGTTCAATTTCCGCCAAACGGTCAAACATTGCTTTCCAACTCCGTTTCTGTTTTTCTGCCAAATACTGCTCTGTCCAGCCCTGCCAGATCCTTCCGGATTTCAGTCTGCGCAAAGCCGCCGTCCGTCATAAGGCGCAGCAAATCTTTTCCCTGGTCATATCCGATTTCGAAAAAAAGCCAGCCGCCCGAACGGAGCCATTCCCGACTTTCCTGAATGATACGGCGGTAAAAATCCAGCCCGTCCACGCCGCCGTCCAATGCGTTTTTCGGCTCAAACTCCCGTACCTCCTGCATCAGCGTTGGGATTTCCTCCCGCCGGATATAGGGCGGGTTGGAAACGACCGCATCCAGCCGACCTTTCCATTCCTTAGGCAAAGCGGAAAATAAATCGCTCTCGTAAAATGTAATTTCCACACCATTGCGCTGCGCGTTTTTTTCCGCATACGCCAATGCCGCCGGACTGATATCCACAGCAAGCAGTTTTTCAAATGTTCCGTATTTCCCCAAGGCAACCGGAATACAGCCGCTGCCTGTGCCGATATCCAGCAGGGTTCCGCAATCATTTTGTTTTTCGAGTATGGACTCTACCAGTGTTTCGGTATCATTGCGGGGAATCAGTACGCCTTCGCCCACAAAAAAGGGCAGGCCCATAAATTCCCATTCCCCCAGAATGTATTGCAGAGGACGGCCGCTTTCCCGTTCCGAAAGAAGCCGCTGGTATATTGTATCTGCCTGTGCGGGGAGGGGTTCATTTTCCCGCAGGAGCCGTTCCGCGCGTGTCAGTCCTGCCGCCTGTTCCAGTAAAAGAGCAGCCTCCAACGCGTAATCAGGTTTGCCGGCAGCTTTCAGTCGTGCTCTGCCTTCCCGCAGCGCGCTGCCAAATGTCCTGGCATTATTCCTGCTCACTTTCCAGTACCCCTTTCATTGCGGCAATGGCACATTCGATCTGGCTGTCGTCCGGCTCGGCTGTCGTTAACTTTTGCAGGCAGAAGCCCGGATAGCTGACCATCTGTACCAGTTTGCTTTCCGAACGTCCCGCCCAGCGGATTACCTCATAGGAAATCCCCGCGATAAACGGTACAAGCAGGATACGCGTTACCAGACGCAGAAGAAGCTGGTCTGTCCGCACAAAAAAGAATACGATCATGCTAATCAGCATGACAAACAGCAGAAAGCTGGTCCCGCAGCGTTTATGCAGCCTTGTGCAGGGGCGCACGTTTTCTACGGTCAGCTCCGCGCCGCTTTCAAAGCAGTTGATTGTCTTATGTTCCGCGCCATGATACTGAAACACCCGCCTGATTTCCTTCATACGGGAAATCAGAAACAGGTACGCCAGAAAAATTAAAATACGCAATACCCCCTCGATTACGCCCAATGCCCAAACAGGCACCATAGTCTTGAAAAAGTTTCCCAGCCAGACCGGCAGCAGGAAAAACAGCAGCATGCCCAGCACAAGGGAAAGGCACACGCTGAAATAAATCAAAATATCATTGATTTTGTCCCCCAGTTTATCCTGCAAAAATTTTTCAAACGGGCTGAGTTCTTCCTCCGTCCAATCCTCCCCTGCAATTTCCGCCGAGCGCATCAGTATTTTTGTCCCTGTTACCAGGGAATCCCAAAAAGCGGAAATCCCGCGGAAAATCGGGAGGCGAAACAGACCTTTTTTTCCTAAGCCGCCCCATTCCTTTTTTTCAACGGTAATGCCGCCCTCCGGATTTCGCACAGCCATGGCGTAGATTTCTTTTCCCCGCATCATAACGCCCTCTATAACTGCCTGCCCGCCGATGTTGTTCGGATTCGGGTCTTTTTTCTTCTCACTCTCCTGTGACATCTTTCTGCCTCCTTAGTTTATCAAAAAAACAGAGAAGTTTATGGGCGTTGCCATAAGAAAATTTCATTTTAAGAAATGCCTGAAAAATCACGATTTTTCAGAATGGTTTCTTTTTCAGAAGAAATTTTCTCAGGCAACTGCCGTCAGCGTTTGACTTAAGAAATCAATAGAAGAGAAAAATCTGTTTTCTTAAGTCAAGCCGCCTTTAAGCAGATTCCCTTCATGCTTCTCCGCCTATTTATCATAACGCATATTGTAGGAATGTTCAAGAGTTTGTCTGTCTGGTTTCTGTGCAAAAAATGCGTGGGTTTCGTTTCATTTCCGGCGTTTTCCCCAGTCATTTTCTGAAATTTCGGATAAAACAGGCAAAAACGAAAAATCGTTCTGTCAAATTACAGAAAGAGGAAAAGCGCGGAGAAATATGAAAAGGACAGGAATTTCCCTGTCCTTTCAGTTGTTTTTAATTTTTTAAGGATTCTTCCTGGAGCCTGTCAAATTCCGCCATGCATTCATCGACCGTCGCGCCGTTGAGCAGTTTCCGTACAATCAGGCAGGTATTGCCCCATTGTTCTACCTTCATGCTTGCGTTGGAGCCGAGGACATAGACATTTTCCATGATTCTGTCATTCAGCGGCTGGAGGGCGGGGATACATTCCACCTCAACATTTTTGGAAGGAGAAATAACCTTGTTTGTCTGCGCGTAAAGTTCAAGTGCCTCATCGGAAAGCACAATATCCAGAACTTCCAGAGCATCCTGCTTATGCACCGCGTTTGCATGCAGGCCATAGCCCGACATGGAAAGCACGGGCATCTGCCCCTGTGCGCTGGGGAAGCCAATGACTTTCATGGAGAAATCAGGCGCGCCATATGCGGTTTCCGCGTTTGCCGCACTCCAGTAAGCCATAACGACAGGTGTTTTCTGCGCCAGAAAATCGGGGCCTTCTGCTTCTATCGCTTCGGAAACAGATGCCTTTTCTGCATCAATATAGCCTTTGTCAATCAGTTCCTGTAAAAATTCAAAGCCGGAGCGCATATAATCGCTGTATTTCGTTTCTCCGCTGTTGAGTGCGGCAATTTCAGCCGCCGTATTGCCGCCGTTGTATAAATCCGCATATGCCTGCGCAAATACGAAGGTTTCCAGCCACCAGCGGTTTGCGCCGACAGGCGTTTCAATTCCGTTTTCTTTGAACACGCGGCAGCATTCCAGAAATTCTTCCGGCGTTTCGGGTGGAGAAAGATGGTATTGCTCAAACATATCCTCATTGATGAACAGACCGTATGCGACAACCTCCTGCGGAATTGCCACCAGTTTTCCATCTACCGTATTCGATACCTTTACAACGTCCCGCAGATTTTCCACGTTTTTCAGTATGGACAAATCTTCCAGATGGCCTTCGCTGCCCAGCGTCTGTATGGTATCGGGGTTCAACAGGTAAATGTCGTCCAGAGCATTGCGGGCCCTGTCAAGCGTTACGTCATCGTATGTTTTTTCCTTGTAATTTTCTGCCGTATAAGTGCGGTATTCTACCCGCAGACCAAGCCGCTCCTCCGCGATGGCCATGGTCATATCGAACGCGTTTCTTGCAATATTGTTTTTGTCCGGTTTCGATTTTTCCATCGGACCAAACAGGTTTACGATTTTTCCGTCATCCGAGTCAGAGGTATAGACTTCCGGATCTTTGTTGCAGGCTGCCATTGCGAATATTGCCACGCCTGCCATACATACTGCTGCTAATTTTTTTATGCATCCCAGATTTTTTTTCATGACAATTCCCTTCTTTGTACGATATCCTTTACAACCTTCTTCAAAAGCTCCACATCAATTGGCTTGGAAAGATGGATATTCATGCCTGCCGACAGAGCTTCCTTTTCATCTTCTGCAAAAGCATTTGCCGTCATTGCGATGATAGGGATTTCTGCCGCATCCCTGCGGGGCAGGGCACGGATCGCCCTTGTCGCGTCATATCCGTTCATAACCGGCATCTGCACATCCATCAATATTGCATCAAATTCACCCTCTGCGGCTTGCGTGAAGCGTTCTACGGCAATTTGTCCGTTTTCGACGATTTCGCAGTACGCGCCTTCGATGGAGAGGATTTCCGTCAGGATTTCCGCATTGATTTCGTTATCCTCCGCCGCAAGGAACCGCAGACCATTCAGACCTTTTTCTTCTGCATTTTCTGTGTATCCGGCTTTGATCTGTCCTTCCTGCATTTCCAGCAGCTTTTCCTGAAGTGCGGAAACGAAAAACGGTTTCATTATTATGCCTGTATTTGTGAGCCGGAGTGCGTCCTCTATGCCTTCTGTGTCATAGGCCGTAAGGAACAGCAGCGGCGATGTATCCGGCAGCGCGTTCCGCAGACGCTTTGCGGCTTCGGCTGCACCAATATCCGAGATATTCCAGCCAAAGAGCACCAGAGAATATTTTTTCGGTGATTCCTTTAACAGAAGAAGGGCTTCCTCCGCACTGGCTGCCGTATCGGCTGAAACACCGCTTTCTTCCATCATCAAACGGATATTTTCACGCAGTGCTGCATCTGGATCTGAGATCAGTACGCGGGAAATGCCGCTTTTCTGCCAGAATTCCAGAGCCTTTCGCCCTTCGGGAATGCGGAATTCCAATTCTACACGGAACAGGCTGCCCTTGTCGATTTCGCTGGTAACATCTATCGTGCCGCCCATCAGTTCAACGATATTTTTTGTAATTGCCATACCAAGCCCGGTACCCTGCACTTTGTTTGTTGTGCTGTTTTCCGCGCGGGTAAACGCATCGAATATTGTTTCCAGATATTCCGGTGTCATGCCGTAGCCATTGTCCTCGACTTCTATCTGGATATGCTCATACTGGCTGGAACGCTGTTTCAGCCCGATAATGCGGAACCATATACTGCCGCCTTCCTGCGTATATTTTACCGCATTGGAAAGCAGGTTGATCAAAATCTGGTTGATGCGTGTTTCGTCACCCAAAAGATACTCGTGGTGTACGCCCATCACATCTACATGGAATTTCTGTTTTTTTGCCTGTGCCATCGGGCGGATAATCGCGTCTACAGAGGATACCAAATCATTCAGTGTAAATTCCTCAACAGAAAGCACGACTTTTCCGCTTTCGATTTTGGATACATCCAAAATATCATTGATCAGACTCAGCAGGTGCTGACCCGACGCGGTGATTTTTTTCGTATATTCCCGTACCTTCTCAGGATTTTCCGCATCTTTGGCAAGCAGTGTCGTAAAGCCCAGCACAGCGTTCATCGGTGTGCGGATATCGTGGGACATATTGGAGAGGAACATTGTTTTGGAGTTGTTTGCAAGCTGTGCCGCCTGCAACGCCTCCGCAAGCTGGCGGTTATGGATTTCACGTTCCGCCTCGCGTTCCTTTCGGATTCTGTTCTGTTCCTTCTGGCTGAAAAAATACAGTATGCAGCAGAGGAAGAATGCCCCCAGCATAACAAATACAACAATAAAGATATTCTGGTTGACCGTCCGGCTTTCCTGCTGGATGGCTTCCAGTGGTACATAGCCGACCAGATAGACAGAGCCGCCGTTGACAGCCCACATATAAGTCAGCGAATTTACACTGCGGATATCATGATAAAACAGTATATTCTGGCTGTTTTTCACACATGAAGAGACTTCTGCCCGAATATTTTCCTCCATGATTTTGTTTGCGTAGTAAAAATCCTCCAAATTGAGATGTCCTGCATCGCGTTCGCCCGCGCCTTTTGGCTTCAGCACAAAACGCTCGCTGTGCGCATCCATAATGTAGAGCATTGCTCTGCCGTTATAAAATCCTTCCGGCAGTGATTTTTCAAAGGAATCATAAATATATTCCACATAAAGCCATGCAATTCGCTGTCCGTCCCGTTCGACAGGGCATTTCATGCTGTACGCCCAGGTTCCCATATAATTCAGATATGATTTGGAAATCGGAAGCTCATCTACCATTTCTCCTGCGGAAAAATCCAGTTCTTCTTCTGTGAAAACATCACCCGTATTGGAAATACCTTCCGTTTCTCCTTCCATAATAAGCGAGAGCTTTACCATTGTCCGGTTTCTGTTGTAAGAGCGTATAAATTCCTTCGGGTCTTCCTTTGCTGCAATTTCCTGCGCGATCAGCAGCTGAAATTCCGCTTCTTTCTGAAGGATTGCTTCCAGCGTACCCTTTATCAGGTCAAGGCTTTCGCTCAGGTTCTGGACTGCTGATTCGGACATCTCCTTTGTAATTTTCCGTGAAACTGAAAAGACGACCGCCCCCAGTACGGAAAAAACTAATATGATTGAAAGAAGCAAAGAAATCCCTTTATCTATTCTGCCTTTTTTCAACTTCTTATTCATGCTGATCCCTATCCTGTTTCTATTCCGGTTTTTGTTGAGTTTTTTGTTATGTCCTGATAAATTCCAAATTTAAGAACATTATACCTTTTCTGGTATTTTTGTGTCAATACTGTTTCGCCTCTGGTTATTATTCTATTTTTATTTCTGAAAAAAGCTTCTGTCTGACTGCGATTTTTGAATAGAGCGGCAGTTTTTTTATCTGTCTATCGAAATTTTTCTGAAAATGTGGTAAACTGATAAAAACATATGGAAAAGGTTAGAGGCGGCTGCTCCTGAAAGGGGAATGACGATGAATTTTGTGGATATGATATTGCAAAAAAGGGACGGCGGAAGGCTTACGCCGGAGGAAACCGCTTTTTTTGTAAAAGGCGTAACGGACGGTTCGCTGCCGGATTATCAGGTTGCGGCGTTCCTGATGGCAGTGTTTTTTAAGGGAATGGACGCGGAAGAAACGGCGTGCCTGACGATGGAAATGGCACGATCGGGAAGTATGTTTGACCTTTCCGACGTTGCAGGCTTTAAGGCGGATAAGCACAGCACAGGCGGCGTGGGCGATACGACAACGCTGGTGCTTGCGCCGCTGGTGGCGTCTGTCGGCGTGCCGGTGGTGAAAATGAGCGGGCGCGGGCTGGGCTTTTCCGGCGGGACAATTGACAAGCTGGAATCTATCCCCGGTTTCCGTGTGGACGTAACAGAGGAAGAAGCAATACGGTTCGCCAAAGCAAGCGGCATTGTACTGATGAGCCAGACCGGCAGCCTTACTCCCGCGGACAAAAAGCTGTATGCCCTGCGGGACGTAACGGGTACAGTGGACAGCATTCCGCTGATTGCGGCAAGCATTATGTCTAAAAAAATCGCCGCGGGCGCAGATGGCATTGTGCTGGACGTAAAATGCGGCAGCGGAGCATTTATGCGGGATTTGGAAAGCGCGGAACGGCTGGCGCAGATGATGGCGGAAATGGGTGAGCGGGTTGGCAGAAAGGTGACGGCGGTCATCAGCGGCATGGACCAGCCGCTTGGCATGAATATCGGCAACAGCCTTGAAGTGATGGAGGCGATTGACATTCTGGAAGGCAGGGCAGGAGGCGACCTGCTGGAGGTATCCCTGACGCTGGGCGCGCATATGCTGCTTTTGGCGGGCAGGGCAAAAAGCGTTGGCGAAGGACGGGAGCTGCTGCTGGAACAGATTCGCAACGGCAAAGGACTTGCGAAGTTTGAGGAACTTCTGCGCCAGCAGGGCGGGGATGTTCGTGTGATTACAGACAGGAGTATTTTGCCGCTGTCGCCAATCCGCATGGAGGTATTGGCGGAGCAGGACGGCTATGTGACCCATATGGATACAGCGTTAATCGGGCGCGCGGCACAGGAAACGGGCGCGGGCAGAATATTCAAGGAACAGCCGCTGGACTTTGGCGCGGGAATTGTGATGAAAAAAAGGCTGGGCGATGCTGTGCGGAAGGGAGAGCCGCTGGCTGTGGTTTACAGTGCGGCAGAGGAAAAATGTGGCGGAGCAGCGGCGTTCCTGCGGCAGGCCGTTTTCATTGGAAAGGAAAAAGCGGAAATTCCGCCGCTGGTGTTGAAGGTGATTGGTGAGAAAGGATGATTGTATGAAACGGGCAATTATTATCGTGCTGGACAGCGTGGGGATCGGAGAACTGCCGGATGCGGCGGATTTTGGGGATGTTGGCAGCAATACGCTTGTAAATATCAAAAAGGCAAGACCGCAGACAGAGCTGAAGCATATGTGCGCGCTGGGGCTGGGCAATATTCAGGGGGAGGACATTGCACTGCTCGGCAAGGTGGATTCGCCGAAAGGGGCATTCTGCAAGATGGCGGAAAAGTCTATTGGAAAGGATACCACAACCGGACACTGGGAAATGGCAGGTGTGATTACGGAAAAGCCGTTTCCGACCTATACGGAAAATGGGTTCCCCAAAGAGGTGATGGATGCTTTTGAAGCGGCAATTGGCACGAAAACGCTGGGGAATTATGCGGCTTCCGGTACGGAGATTATCAACGTGTTGGGGGAGGAGCACGTCAAAACGGGATACCCGATTGTGTATACTTCTGCAGACAGTGTATTCCAGATTGCCGCGCATGAGGATGTGATTTCCGTACCGAGGCTGTATGAAATCTGCGAAATCGCAAGGAAGATACTGACGGGCGAACATGGTGTAGCAAGGGTGATTGCGCGCCCGTTTACCGGAGAGAAAAACGGTGCGTTTACCCGTACAAAAAACAGGAAAGACTTTTCTCTGGAGCCGACGGGGACAACAATACTGGATCTGGCGAAGGAAAAAGGCATGAATGTAACGGCGGTGGGCAAGATTGAGGATATCTTTGAGCACCGCGGTATGACGCGTACAGACCATACGACAAACAATAATGACGGAATTGAAAAGACAATACAGTATGCAAAGGAAGAATTTGAAGGCATATTGTTTACGAATCTTGTAGATACGGATATGATTTATGGGCATCGCAACGATGTGGAGGGTTATGCCGGTGCGCTGGAGTATTTTGACGCCAAACTGCCGAAAATCATGGCGGAAATGAAAGAGGACGATATTCTTTTTATTACCGCCGATCATGGCTGCGACCCGACAACGCCCAGCACAGACCACTCGCGGGAATATGTTCCTCTGCTGGTCTATGGCAGGAAGGTGCGTCCAGGCGTAGATTTGGGCGTAAGAAAAACGTTTGCGGATCTGGGGCAGACGGTTTCGGATTATCTGGGGCTTGGCGCGGCGTTTGACGCGGAGAGCTTTTTGAAAGATATTTTATTGTAACAGGCATAACGTGCTGGTATTTTGGCTATACTGCCCCTGTGAAGAAAGGAGCGGTATGATGAAAAAATACAAATGCAGCGTCTGTGATTATATTTACGATGAAGCGAAGGGCGAGCCGGACCATGGGATTCCTGAGATGACGGAATGGAAGGACCTGCCGGAGGATTATGCCTGTCCGCTCTGCGGATTGGGAAGAGAGGCATTCGCGCTTTATGAGGAAACGACAACGATAAAGGCGTAAAAAAAGAAGTTCTGTGAGCTCTGCGAACAACGGGAGGCACAGGACTTCTTTTTTTCGGCGCAGGTTAGATTTTTTTCAGATTCTATGGTACAATGATTCAGAGCAATATTATGTGAGGCATAAGGGAGAGCGGCAAAAGTGTATGGAGGGCGAAGGGTATGGGGATTGTGCTTGGAATTTCTGATTTTGTGCTTGGCATTGCGATATTGTGGCAGACAGGAAAGTATGACCGATTAAAAAGGGAAATACGCCGCAGAGAATGGAAAATCAGGCTTTTTTCTCTATCATTGTTTTTTATCGGCTGGGGCGTTTTTCTGATTTTGCTTTGTATTCTGACACATGGGGAAGAAAATCTGCTGGACGTACTGACTTATCTGGCGGGACTGGGGCTGGTGATGCTGTACGGAGGCATTTCCAATATCCGGACTTTGCGTGCGTGCAAAATGGAAACAGACGGAACATTCATACGGTTCCAGCCTGTGCTGGGCTTACCTGCCTTTTTTGAATATGAGGCAGGGGGGAAGAAGTACAGGGGGCTTTCGCAGTCGTGCAATGTGGAAAAATACAGGAATGTTTTTGTGGAGGGGGAACGTTATCGGATTTATGTGAATGAAAAAAAGCCGGAGCAGTTTGTGGCGGCAAGAAGGATAGAACCAGCAGATGTTTTAACCACAGGGCTGGGGGCAGTATGCGTCGGCGTGTGGCTGGTTTTTATTGTGTATAGAATAGGAATGGCTTTTTGCTGAGATAAAGAAATATATTTGCAGGAGGAGATAAAAAACGAGGATATCTTCTGCCTGTACAGGGAAAGATAAAGGATGAGGAAGATAGATTTTACGCAGGAAACAGGTATAAAATGGCTGAATTGAAAAAAATATGCAAAAAAATGAAAAAAAGGGTTGACAGAGAGAAGATTTTGAGATATAGTTAATTTCGCCGCTGAACATCAGAAATGGCACAGGAACAAAAAAGCGAAAAAGCCTTGACAAGCCGGAAAGCATCCGATATAATAGTGAGGCACTTTGCGAGGAACTGTTTCATGGAGAGGTGTCCGAGTGGTTTAAGGAGCTGGTCTTGAAAACCAGTGACTCCGAAAGGGGCCGTGGGTTCGAATCCCACTCTCTCCGTATAATTAAATAAGCATTGCATTGAACTGAGAGCATCTGGAGAAGTACCCAAGTGGTTGAAGGGGTTCGCCTGGAAAGCGGATAGGTCGTTAATAGCGGCGCGAGGGTTCAAATCCCTCCTTCTCCGGCATTTTTGAAAAAATTACAAAAAGTTCAAAAAAATGCTTGACAAACGAAATCGCATCTGATAAGATAGATTTCGCCGCTGAGAAAGCGGAGCGGATCCTTGAAAACTGAACAATGGATAAGAACACACAACCCATAGTCAATTCAACCGGCGGAAGCCGGAAAAAGACGAGAGTTTGCCGGTTTCGAAAAAACCGGAGGATAGCCAGAGAAAGACTGGCAGGACAAACTGAGGGCGTGGCAGTAGGAAGGCTTGTATGCGTAGTTTTCTGCGAAAACTACTTATAAAGTTTCCTCGTCACAAGGCACTCGGAAACTTTAATATAAGAGTTTGATCCTGGCTCAGGATGAACGCTGGCGGCGTGCTTAACACATGCAAGTCGAACGAAGATATTAGAAATGAGAGCTTCGGCAGGAATTTTTTCTATCTTAGTGGCGGACGGGTGAGTAACGTGTGGGCAACCTGCCCTGCACTGGGGAATAATCATTGGAAACGATGACTAATACCGCATACGGTTCCTGGGAGGCATCTCCGAGGAAAGAAAGGATTTATTCGGTGCAGGATGGGCCCGCATCTGATTAGCTGGTTGGTGAGATAACAGCCCACCAAGGCGAC
>CAJTQX010000051.1 GCA_910578425.1 uncultured Anaerotignum sp. | reverse complement strand
GTTTATCAAAAAGTGTACTTTTTGCTCAAAATAATATCTTTTTTCATATTATCCAACATAAAAAAACTAAATATCCTGCTTTATTTTTCTCTTTTTTCGCCATAAATCAAAAAAATCCCTCTCGTGGGATACTGCCATAAGAAAATATGTTTTCGTATCGCAATCTGCCTCAAAGAAGGATATTTTTATCTTCATCTGTATTTTAGGCAGTGTCGTCACAAGTGTCTGCACACGCCTTTCCGGTAAAATTATGTTCGAAAATACGTATCCATGACGCATAACGACACTATCCCGTCCGGATTCTTTCGACTCACAAAAAGCAGGTCTGCCCCCGCTCCATCAGGAAAACCACCGCTTCGTCATTCTCCCCCGAAAGCCGCTCCCGC
Source organism: uncultured Anaerotignum sp. (assembly GCA_910578425.1). Lineage (GTDB taxonomy): Bacteria > Bacillota > Clostridia > Lachnospirales > Anaerotignaceae > Anaerotignum_A. Next base: position 14,254 of record CAJTQX010000051.1, on the reverse strand, counting down.
TCCGCAATGCTGCGAACCTGCATAGCGTCCTCCCCCGCAAAAGGAATATGGTAAACCACAGACAGCTTCGTCCGCAGCATTTCCTCTGAAAACACACGTCTGCCCTCCTTGCTGTGGCGCATCAGTGGATTCATAAATACTGCATCCAGCGGCACCCCCTGCAAAGCGGAAAACGTTTCATATGTGAAATCCACATCTGCCGTAAAAAACAGTTTTTTCCCGCCAAGTTCCAGCAGATAGCAGAAATGCGGAACCTTCCAAAAGCTCTTGTCCAAATGCCTTGTCGGGAATGCCCTGATACGGATTCCTTCCTCCGGCCTGAATACTGTATTCCGGCAAAGCTGTTCCTCCAAAAGCACACAGGGAATTTTCAGGTTTTCTGCCTGCTCGTGCAATGCGTGCAGCGCGGCAGAGCCCTCCTTTGGCAGAAACAATGCCTTTGGCCTCTGGCAGCTCAGATATTCCATTGTCCGCTCCGGTGAAAGGTGATCGCCATGCTCATGTGTAAAAAGCAGGTAGTCTATTCCTGAAAACATACCTGTCCCCGCTTTCAGCCCTTCCCATTGCTCCGCCGAAAGATTGCTGAAACAATGTCCTTTTTTATCATAAATCCCGTCAATCAGCAGTCGTGTCCCTCTGTATTCCAGCAGTACACCCGCATTAGCCAAAAGCGTTGCCTTCACCGCTTCCCCCATTTCAACCTTCATGGAACCATCCCTTTCTTTTGTACATGTTATCCCTTACAGGATAAAAAGCCGCCGGATACCCTCATTTCACTGTTCTATGCCTTCAGTGTCACCAATACCAGTTCCGGCCGATTGCAGAAACGAACAGGGAAAACACTGTTGCCAAGCCCACGGCTGACGACCATCGCAGAATCGCCTTTCCAGTGCATACCCGCCGTATACTGCGGGAAAAAGCCCTGATTCGGTGCAAAAATCCCACCGATTCCCGGCAAACGTATCTGCCCGCCATGCGCGTGTCCCGTAAACGCCAGCTTTACTCCCTCCGCCGCATATGTTTCAAACAGCTCCGGTCTGTGGGATAACAGTATCGTCATGCCGTTCTCCTCCGCCATCAGCGTATGCAGAACCTGCTCATAATAGGGATTTACCCGCTTATCCGCAAGCCCAAGCAGGGTAATCGTATCCCCCTCCCGTGAAATGACGGATTTCCCATTGTTCAGTATCGTAACATCTTCCCGCAAAAGTCCCTCCTCTAATATTTCCCATTCCCCTGACTGGTGTTCATGGTTGCCGGAAACAAAATAGACCGGCGCGATTTTTTTCGCTGCCCGCACAAACTGTAACGCACCCTCCACATCTGTACGGTTTCTGTCCAGCAAGTCCCCTGTAATCACAATACAATCCGGCTCGGCGGTTTCCATTTTCCGCAAAAGCCGCGCCTGCTCCCGTCCAAACACCTTATTCTGCAAATCTGCTACCTGTAATATCCTGTATCCGTCAAACGCCTCCGGAATATCTCCTTCATATGTCCACTCTGTCATCGTAAGCCCATTATTCTGCCAATAGAAAAAAATCCCCAGCGCGACTCCTATACCAATTGATTTCATAACTCTTTTTTTCATATCTTCCTTCCCTTCTGTGTTGTGTCTGTTTCTTATTATAAAGCTTCTCCTGTTCCAGCGCAAGAAAGCAATCGGGCATTCCCACATTTTTCATTCGCATACATGTTTCTGCCATATTATGAGAAATATGGATAAAATTAACTGCTGTTTTACAGCATTTCATATTGACACAATAAAAGTTATAGTTTATTATTAAATAACAATAATTCTTTGTAAAGGGTGTTTAGCATGAAAGAAACCACTCAAATTTTAAGAGAAAAAGGTCTGAAAGTCACCCCGCAGCGTATTGCCGTATACAATATGCTCCGCAGCACTACACAGCATCCAAATGCGGAAACCATTTATAAAACGCTGGAGCCCGCAAATCCTACCATGAGCCTTGCCACAGTTTATAAAACGCTGGATTACTTTAAGCAGCTGGGTCTGGTGCAGGAATTGAATGTAGGCGAGCCCAGTTCCCGTTATGATGCTGTGGTGAAGTGCCACCCCCATACCGTCTGCACCGTCTGCGGATGTGTGCGGGATCTGGATATGGAAGAGCTGACAGAGCTGCATAAAAAGCTGGCGAGTCGGCTTGATTTTGAAGTGGAATGTGAACAGTTGATATTATACGGAAAATGTGCAGGATGCCGCGGAAACTGAACCTTATCCCTGCTCTTTCTCATGCCCTTTCAGGACGCTTTTACGGCGTTCTTTTTTTGTGGAAAAATAGAAGCCCTGTCAGCCATTGACAATATCGACACTCGATGTTACACTATTATCGACAAACAATATCGACACTCAATATTGAGGAGGCCATGCCTATGGCAAAGAAACCACTCGAAATTTTAACCGAAACCATGTTTTACGTTTTGCTGGCGTTTCAGGCGCAGGAAATGTGCGGCACAGAAATTGCCCGTTTTGTAGAAAACTGCACAGACGGGCGCATCAACATTGGCCCTGGTACGCTCTATACCATACTTGCTAAATTTGAAGATGAAAAACTGATTGAAGAAACCGCAGTTGAAGGACGCAAGCGCACCTACCGCGTTACGGAAAAGGGCAGGAAAACCTATCAGGACGAAATACGGCGGTTGAAAAGCTGCCTTGCAGATGCGGAACGCGCGGCGCGGGCTTTTCAGCCGGCAGATGAGAGGAGTGAAACAATATGATGGGATACAAATGGCGTCTGATACCCGTAAATCTTCATGGTATTACCGCAATCGAAGCGTGGCTTTCCAATTTAGCAGAAAAGGGGCTTTTTTTGGCGTCCTGCGGCAGCTTTCTTGCGAAATTTGAAACGGCGGAGCCCGCAAAAGCCACTTACCGGCTGGAACCAGCCGCAAACCCGTTATCCGCACCGATCCGGATAACAAAAAGCAGATGTTTTACAAGGATTTTGGCTGGGAATACGTCTGTGCCTTCGGCAATTATTTCCATGTCTACCGCTCCACGCTGGAAAGCCCTCCCGAAATACATACCGACCCGAAGATGCTTGCGGATGCCTTCCTACGCATCTGCTACACACAGGCTCTTTTGGTCCTGCTCCTTTTTGGCGTGCTGTTCTTCACTCTGCACAGCGGCGCGTCCAACCTTATCAATATCGTCAGGCTGGGCTTTCCTATGGGGCTGGATATCATTGTTTGGGCAGCCCTCTCTGCCGCGTATGCGTTCCAGCTTTTCCGTCTGTATCAGACATACCGCCGCCTGAAAAGCGGGGTGCAGCTGGAACATTCCGCGAATTACCGGAAATATCTGCCCCTGCGCTGTTTCCTGCGCATTGCGCCGGTGCTTGCCGTTGTTATATTCTTTTTTACCATGACCATAGAAACATTAAGCCTTGTAAACAACGAAAAGGATTGGGTAGAAATCCCGATATCCTCCCCTATGGTTTCCCTGATAGAAATCGAGCAGGAGGATACGACCCAAATGGAAAATAGTTTTCGCAGCAAAGCAAGTTTCCGGCATACTTTCCTTTCGCCGGAGCAGTATACCGTCCAGCAAAACGCCATTGTCAGCGGTCGCAAGTGGCTGCATGACAGCCAAAGGAACTATGCCCCAGGCCTCACGCTGGAAACATACCAGCTGCGTTTTCCTTCCCTTGCGGAACCGCTCCTGCACAGCCTGATAAAGGATTCCACACACTATAATGATTGTGACGTGGAAACATTGGAGGGCTTCGGGGCAGAGGAGGCATACCTTTATACCAGCATCAGGCACCCTTGGTGGAGGCAGGCTTTCTTCCGCGCAGGGGATACCGTTATATACGTGGATTACCGCGGCGAATCGGACATCCGCCCGTTCCTGCCGGAATTCGCCGCATTGGCGCAGGCAGATTTTCCCGCAGAAGAGCCGTAACACATGTTCCACAGCAGCACAGCAAAAAGAGGAGTGAATGTTTATGAAAAATACTATCCGTCGTTTTGTCCCCGTAGATTCTCTGGATATCGCCGCAATGGAGTCCTGGCTTTCCGATTTGGCAGAAGATGGGCTTTTTCTGGTGTCCTTCGGCGCATATTTTGCCCATTTTGAATCGCGCCCGCCCCGGAAAGCCGCCTACCGTCTGGAGCCGGCCTCTTCCCTGTATATGACGCCTGACGAAAAAAAGCTGGAATTTCTGGATGAATTTGGCTGGGAATACGTCGATTCTGTAGATAAATTTTTCCATGTATTCCGCGCAAAAACGGAAGACGCGCCGGAAATCCATACAGACCCTGCTGTACAGGCGGATGCTTATGAAAAGCTGTACCGTTCCCAGCGGAACTGGGGGATTCCCTACGTCCTTGTTTCTGTTGTTTTTCTTTATCTGACAATCTTCACAGAAAAGCCCGGCTTTTTCAACATTGCCCTGCTCAGGCTGTCGCATACACTGTACGGGCTTTATATGATAGCCGTTGCCGTTCTGGGCGTCCGCCACTTTCTCCGGCTGCGCAAAATAAAAAATCTGCTGAAAACCGGCACGCCCCTCAGCCATTCCGCAGACTACAAACGGAAACGTCCTCTGCGGCTGGCTGCATGTATTTTCATTCTCCTGCTTTTTACCGTAACATTCCTTTCTTATACCTTTGGAATGATTGTACAGTGGGACGCTGACTGGCGGGAGCTTTCCGAGCCAATCCCTATGGTTTCCCTTGCGGAAATCGAACAGGATGCGGGGTTTATAAACGGGCATATTGACGATGCGCACACCACCTATGTCGGCGGCGATGCGGATAACGAGATACGCTTTGACCGCTCTTTCCTTGTCCCGCAGCAAACCACCATCACGCAGAGCGGCTATGTCCCCGGACGGCTTTGGGCGGAGGACGGGGAACCCTACGAATCGACCCTCGCGATTAGCATCTACCATTTGCGCTATCCTTCTATGGGCGGTCGTTTCGTGGAAAGCCAGATGAATTGGGAGCTTTCCGACCTGATGCCGTGGGATACCATCGACCTCTCCGCCGAAACCGGCCTGGACGAAGCATATCTCTGCGTCAGCGGAAAATACAGCAATGCCCTGAAAAAGCTCTTTCTCCGGCAGGGGGATACCATTGTCTATGTAAGCTATTTCGGCGAAGCAGACCTGCGCCCCTTTGTGCCGCAGTTTGCCGCGCTGATGCAGGAAACCTACCCCACAAGGAAACCGCAGTAGGAGGGATTTTATGAATACCAAACGGAAGTTTTTTCCCGCCAACACCGCCGATATTCCCGCGCTGGAAAGCTGGCTGGAGGATATGGCTCTGGAAGGGCTGTTCCCGCTTTCCTTCAATGGGTATTACGCAAAATTCCGGCAGGGCAAGCCGCAGAAAACAACATACCGCATTGAAATCCCCAAATATTTTGAAGCCACACCGCCCAAAGCCATGCGGGAAACCTATGAAGATTTCGGCTGGCAGTTTGTCTGCCATATGTGGCAGAAATACTACCTTTTTTCCAGTGCAGAGGAATGCCCCATCGAGCCGCATACCGACCCGCTGGTGCAGGCGGAGCTGCTGGAAGAAGCGCATCAGGATTCTAAACAGGCATTTTTTGCTGGCTTTGGCGTCATTATCCTCTTTCTGCTGCTTTTTTCCTTTATGACATGGTCGCAGCTTTCAGGCTTTGTCCGGACTTTCAGTCCTCCTGATGTATGCATCCTGTTGTTTGTCCTGCTGTTTGCGGCTGGTTGGACGCTCTGGGAAGTGCGTACGCATTCCCGTCTCAGGCACAGGCTTGCGTCCGGCGTCCCCATGGGGCACAAAAAAAGCTATCGGAAAGCCGTTTTTATCCAGCCGCTGCTGATACTGCTGATAGTGTTAATCAGCTTTATGCCTTCCCTGTCAATCTTTTTCGACAGCATAAAAAAGCCTCTGGAATTTGTATCCGACGAAACCACCTTTCCTCTGCCCTGTCTCCCTCTGACAGAACTCGAAGGCACAGAAGGGAACGGGCGAGCCAATGTGAAATTTGAAACGTCCCTGCTCGCGCCCGTACAGTACACCATACAGGAATATGGGGAAAATTCCTGCATAGAAACCATCTATTTAGAGGTACGTCCGGAATTGTTTGCAAAGCAGACTATGGTAAGCCTTGCGGATAACGGGCAGTATTTTGGGCAGGACTGCCTGAAACGGCAGGAAATCAATGTCGAACCAGATTTGTTTGACGGGCTGGAATATTACCGCACAGGCGATAAAGCAATATTTGCCGCATACAGGGAGAATGCTGTCCTTCAGGTGAAATACCGCGGTAAAGCAGACCTTTCCGAACACCTGCCTGCTTTTGCCGCACTGCTGGAAAAACGCTATACCGCACCTGAGCAATGAAAGGAGGACCGCCATGAAAATCAAATACCGCCTGCTTCCTGTGGAGCCTTATGAGGTCAGCGCGCTGGAAACGTGGCTTTCCGACCTTTCCGCAGAGGGGCTGCACCTGCTTGAGATAAAAGAATATTATGCCTCCTTCTGGGTAAAGGAGCCGGAGCGTATGCTTTACCGCATGGAGCCGAAAAAATACCGCAAGGAGGAATTCCCCGATTGGGACAAGCTGCGGTTTTACGAGGAATACGGCTGGAAGTATGCCACAACCTTTGGTGAATATTTCCATATTTATACCGCGAAGGAGGGCACGCCGGAAATCCATACCGACCCGATTGTGGAAAGCGAATTGTATCATGTATTCCGTATGTCAAACAAGCACTTCCTCCTTGCAGAAATAGGTTTTTGGGGCATTTTAATAGTCTTATGCATAGTCAGGAACGCCTGGCAGATATTCAACGAGAACGCTTATATGCTTGTTCATGGGAATTACTCCCTTGTTTTGTGGCTGCCCCTTTTTATCACACTGGTAAATTTGCCCTCTTTCCGCAAGGCATACGGCATCCAGCGGATACAGAAAAAGCTTGCGTCCGGTACTCCCCTTTCCCATAATGCCGATTGGCGGGGGAAATTGCGGCATAAACGCTGGTTGAGCTATGTTTGCGGGATTATGACAGCAGTATTCTTTTTCCTGTCATATTTCCCTGATTTCCTGGATTATTCCAACCGCCCAATGGCAGAAATCCAGCACCCCTTGCCCTTTGTTGCACTTGCAGAAATTGAAAACAGCCCGAATTATGTCCCGCTCCGAAACCGTACGGAGAACCATAATGAATGGAGTGCTGAAACCATTTCCTTCCAGTCTTCTATTGGCGCGCCTGTGCAGTATTCCATCAACCAGCGCGGTGTTGTAAAGGGCAAAGCCAATCCAGAAGGAAATCTTTACAAAGCCGAACTTTGGCTGGACTATAAAAAATTTTCCTTCCTCGTTACTCCGCAGGAATATCTGGAAGAGTTTATTACGCGCCACAAGGAAGAATACGGTTCCTATCTGCCGAAAGATGGCTGGACAGAAACCACACTGGAGGATACGCCCTTTGACTATGCCCTGCTTCTGCAAAAGGACAATCATACGGAGCTTTATATGATACTGGGGAACAAAATGCTGGAAGCCGATTATATCGGCGGTCAGGATCTGACGCAGTGCTACGGCCTGTTTCTGGAAGTTTTGCAGAAGGATTACCATAGATAAACAAAAAGCAGCAGTACAGAAAGGCTTTGCCAAAAGAAATCCATCTGAAAATTTATTTTCTTTTGGCAAGCCGCCTGTATTGCCGCTTTTATTTTTAATTATTCTCCGCAAAGCTCCCGCATCACCTGCTCTACAGTCGAAAGCCTGTCAATCTCATCCGCGTGCGCCCCGCAGAACACCAGCCCTTCCTGTCCGCTGACCGAGTCAATCAACGCCTGAGAAATGCAGTATTTCGTTTCCGCCGCTTTGCAGTGCCCCATACACTGGTAGCATTTCTGCACAGGAATACGCCCTTCCCGTTCCGCCCGCTGCAAAAAAGGCGTTTCAATGGCGCGTGCCGCCAGCCCTACCGGGCTTTCGATAATTTTAATGTCCGCCGCGCCGCTTTCCAGATAAGCCGCCTTAAAAGAAGGCGCAGCATCACATTCCTCCGTTGCAACGAACCGCGTACCCACCTGCACGCCGGACGCACCCAGCCTCATCAGCCGCTCCACATCCGCGTGGTTTCGCACGCCGCCGCCCGCAATCACAGGGATTTTTACGCCATGCACTTCCTCCAGTTCGCGAACGTATCCCAGCACATCTGTCAGACAGTCCTCCAAGGGCAGGAATGTTCCTGCCTGCATATCGCTGTATTTGAAGCCCAGATGTCCGCCAGCCAGCGGTCCTTCTACAACAACCGCATCCGGCAGACGGTCGTGCCGCAGCCAGTTTTTTACGATCAGCTTCAATGCCCGCGAAGATGAGACAATTGGCAGTATCCGCACATCCGACCCTGCCGCGATTTTCGCCAGGGCAACTGGCAGCCCCGCTCCGGAAACGATAAAATCCGCCCCCGCGGCAACAGCCTCCCGCACATATTCCTCATAATGGTTCATTACCGTCATAAAGTTAAACCCGATGATGCCGTCCGGTGCGGTTTTCTTCGCCTTTTCCAGTTCCTTCCCAATCGCGCGCAGGTTTGCCCTGAAAGGGTCCTTCTGAAAATCCGCCTCCCTGTAGCCCGGGTGTATCCCGGAAATCGTGCCAACGCCGCCGCTTGCGGCAACCGCGCCTGCCAGTCCGGAAAGGGATACCCCAACGCCCATGCCGCCCTGCACAATGGGCCTACGCGCTGTCAGTCCGCCAAAACAAAGAGCCGGTATTTTCATGATTTTATCCTCCAAATCTTTTCTCTTCCTATGTAACCAAATCTACATTATCAGGTTTTAAAAACCACTTCACAAGTATATCAAAGCTAACTTACGTTGTCAATAAAAACACCTGAAATTTGTATTCTTTTCTGTACATCTTCTGCCCGCAAAAAAACAGGAACACTCAATTATGAACTATGAGTCTTCCTGTTTTTCTGATTTCATTGTATTTATTTCAATTTAAAAGAGCTTTTCAGCGGAACAATACGGTTAAATACAAGGTGTTCCTCCGTTGTATCCTTCGTATCCACAATAAAATACCCATTCCGCATAAACTGGAACCTGTCGCCTTTTTTCGCCCCTTTTATGGAAGGCTCAATGATACATTCCTTCACCTCAAGAGAATTGGGATTCATGATCATTTCCCCATTCGGGTCGTCCGGATTATCCAGCATCATATAATCATACAGCCGCGCCGTTGCTTTCACATGCTCTGCCGCACTCACCCAATGCAGCGTACCTTTTACCTTCCGCCCCTCGAAGCCGCTGCCGCTCCTCGTTTGCGGGTCATACGTGCAGTGCACCTCCGTTACGTTCCCGTCTGCGTCCTTCACGAAATCCGTACACGTTACGAAATACGCGCCTTTCAGCCGCACCTCCTTGCCGGGTGCAAGCCGGAAGAACTTCTTCACAGGCTCCTCCATAAAATCCTCCCGCTCAATATAAAGTTCCTTCGTAAACGGAACCTGTCTTGTGCCGGCGTCAGGATTCTCCGGATTGTTTTCCAACTCCATCAGCTCCGTCTGCCCTTCCGGATAATTCGTGATAACGAGCTTCAGCGGGTCAAGCACCGCCATCACCACATTCGCTTTCGCCTTCAAATCGTCTCGGATACAGTAATCCAGCAAACCACTGTCCACTACACTGTTCGCTTTGGAAACGCCGATACGCTCGCAGAAATCCCGTATCGCCTCCGGTGTATAGCCCCTGCGGCGCAGACCGCTGATGGTCGGCATACGGGGGTCGTCCCAGCCGTCCACAAGTCCATCCTCTACCAATGCCCGCAGTTTCCGTTTGCTCATTACGGTATTTGTCATACCGAGCCGCGCAAACTCAATCTGACGCGGCGGATTCACCGTATAGCCGGCTTCTTTTACCACCCAGTCATACAGGGGACGGTGGTCCTCAAACTCCATCGTACAGATGGAATGGGTAATTCCCTCAATCGCGTCTTCCAACGGGTGCGCAAAATCGTACATCGGGTAAATACACCATTCATCGCCCGTAGTGTGGTGTGTAGAGTGGGAAATGCGGTAAATGACAGGGTCGCGCATATTGATATTCGGCGAAGCCATGTCGATTTTCGCACGCAGCGTTTTGGAGCCGTCCGGAAATTCTCCCTTTTTCATGCGTTCAAACAAATCGAGGTTTTCCTCCACGCTCCTGTTACGGTAGGGGCTTTCCTTGCCCGGCGTGCTGAGCGTGCCGCGGTATTCGCGCATCTCCTCCGGCGTCAGTTCGCAGACGAACGCCTTGCCTTCCTTGATGAGCTTCACCGCAACCTCGTAATACTGGTCGAAATAGCTGGACGCGTAATAAAGCCTGTCCTCCCAGTCGAAGCCCAGCCACTTTACGTCCTCCTGTATGGAATCCACATACTCCACGTCTTCCTTTGTCGGGTTGGTATCGTCAAAGCGCAGGTTGCATTTCCCGCCGTAAAGGTTCGCCAGCCCAAAATTCAGGCAGATGGACTTTGCGTGCCCGATATGCAGGTACCCGTTTGGCTCCGGCGGAAAGCGGGTATGGATTTTATTCAGCTCTCCCTTCAAGTCGTCCTGTATATAGCTGTGGATAAAATTCCCCGTCGCCCCAAGGCCGCCGCTGTTTTCCATGTTTTTTTCTTCCGCCATAGTGTCCCTCCTATATTTTCCTTATTCTTCTGTCTATATCCCACCGTTCAAAAGCATTTTGCAGAAATACAATTTATACTGCCGGATGCCTGTAAACGGGAATTTTCATTATCTCTGTTTGCAGCAAAGTAAAATTCCGCCCAAATTCTAAATACTAATATATCAAACTTTCCCGATAATCTCAAGAGTACATTCTCAAAATCTCTTTCCAATATTACTGCTGTCAAATGCTGTTTGTCCAATTATTTTTACAAACAATGCGAATTACCGGCTTTCAGCAAAAAACAGCATCCGATAAATCGAAAATTTTCAATTCCATTCCCTTCTCAAAATGGCATACTGATATGTATTTTCATAACGCGGCGTTCCATCAGGATTGTTGATAAAGGATACAAATTCCACAAACAACCCCTCCCTGCGCATACCAAGCTTCTCGCAAAGGTGCTGGCAAGAAATATTGTAATCCTCTGTATATGTGTATATGCGCCTTGCATCTTTTTCTCTGAAAAGATAGTCAAAAAAAGCATGCACAGCCTCATATGCATAGCCCTTGCCATGATATGCCCGATTCAGCATCCAGCATGGGCTGAAGGTATCAAGTGGCGAATCCTCATTCTGGTCATGCGGTTCGGCATGCTCAGGAAATCCATCTATCTCACCAATGACTTTCCCTGTATTTTTTAATACAACAGCAAAATAGTATTCCGTTTCTCCAACACGTTTTTTCATCTCCGACCTTGCTTCCTCAAGCGAATTCAACTTCATGCATGCAAAGCAATTCACCATTGGTTCTGACAAATATTCAAACACATCTGCGGCATCGCTCTCAAGAAACGGGCGCAAGAGCAGCCTTTCTGTTTCTATCACCATAACATTTCTCCTTTACAATCATGCCCCATCATAAAACCTCCGGTATTGCCAGCCCGGGATACTGGCTGTACCCCGGCCGCAAGCCGTTTTTGTTTCGTTCCGAATTTAGAACCTATCCGTAAATTATCTACTCGCATCTTGCTTCATCTTTTCCGGCAGTCTTTGTCGCTTTTCCTTGCCGTACCACCCGGTACGCCTGCAAAAAGATCCTTGCCTGCCGAAAATTCTGACTGCGCAATCTGCACGTATCTTATTTATGAATAAATTCTTAGTTCTTAAAGCTGTGTATCGGTGCGGGGATCCTGCCGCCCCTTGCAATAAATTTTTCGCAGTTAAACCGGTTGATCGGAATAATCGGCGCGTAGCCCAGAAGCCCGCCAAATTCTACCGTATCTCCTTCTTTCCGCCCAATCACAGGAATCAGGCGAACTGCCGTAGTTTTGTTGTTCACCATGCCGATTGCAGCCTCATCCGCAATAATGCCGGAAAGCGTTGCCGCGGAAGTATCCCCCGGCAGTGCGATCATGTCCAGGCCAACAGAGCAGACACATGTCATTGCTTCCAGTTTTTCCAGCGTCAGTGCGCCTTTTCTTGCCGCGTCAATCATACCGTGGTCCTCACTGACCGGAATAAACGCACCGCTCAGACCGCCTACATAAGAGGACGCCATAACGCCGCCTTTTTTTACGTTGTCATTCAGCAGGGCCAAAGCCGCCGTTGTACCGGGCGCGCCTGCCTCTTCCAGCCCCATTTCCTGGAAAATCTCCGCAATGCTGTCACCGACTGCGGGCGTAGGCGCGAGGGAAAGGTCAATGATACCGAACGGCACGCCAAGCCTGTCCGCCGCCTCTCTCGCAATCAGTTGTCCAACTCTTGTAATCTTGAAGGCTGTCCGTTTCACCGTTTCGCAAAGCGTTTCAAAATCCGCCCCACGTACTTCCTCCAGCGCGCGTTTTACAACGCCCGGGCCGCTTACGCCCACATTGATGCAGCAGTCCGCCTCGCCAACGCCATGAAACGCGCCCGCCATAAACGGGTTGTCTTCTACGGCGTTGCAGAAAACAACCAGCTTCGCGCAGCCGATACATTCTCTGTCCTTTGTCAGTTCTGCCGTCCTGTGGATGATTTCGCCCATTTCTTTTACAGCGTCCATGTTCAGCCCGTTGCGGGAAGTGCCAATGTTTACGGAGGAACAAACCATATCTGTCTCAGCCAGAGCCTGCGGAATAGACGCAATCAGCTTACGGTCGCTCTCTGTATATCCTTTCTGCACCAGCGCGGAAAACCCGCCGATAAAGTTCACACCAACCGCTTTTGCCGCGCGGTCAAGCGTTTTCGCAATGCTCACATAGGAATCCGTCTGACAGCCAGCCGCAGCGATGGCAACAGGCGTTACGGAAATTCTTTTGTTTACCACAGGAATCCCGTATTCCTTTGCCAGCTCGTCCCCGACCTTTACCAGATCCTTCGCGTAAGTCGTGATTTTGTTGTAGACCTTTTCATTGAATTTGTCAATGTCCGCGTCGGCGCAGTCCATCAGGCTGATGCCCATGGTAATGGTACGCACGTCAAGATTCATTTCGCTGATCATGCTGTTGGTTTCCAGAATCTCATTTCTTGTTATCATTTTTCCAACACCTCCTTAAATCCGGTGCATCGCGTCAAAAATCGCCGTATGCTGAATTTTGATTTTCATGCCCAGCTCCTCGCCGACCTTCTCCAGCTTTTCAGCCGTACTGTCAAATACATCGCTGGCGTTGGTAATATCCACCACCATCACCATATTGAAGTATCCGCCCACAATCGTCTGGGAAATATCCAGAATATTGATGTTCGTTTCCGCCAGAGCCGTACAGACCTTTGCCGTAATGCCGACCCTGTCCAGCCCTAATACTGTGATGACAGCTTTCTTTGTTTCGTTCATGTTTCTCATTCTCCTTTTCGTTTATATTTGAAACCAAAAACAGAGCATCCGGCAAGCAGCCTTCCGCCCTGCTTCTGTTTTCTTTTGAGGTTCTTAAAATATATAAAACCTGTCGTCCGTATGTTTCCTGCCGCAGACAACAGCTTGCAGGCTGTTATGTCATCTGCCTGTTCTGAAACTGCTCCTTTGTAATAGCAATGGGCGTGCAGGGCCCGCCATAAAAGTCATGTTCCTCTCCAACGATTTCCCCGCCCAGCCGCAGTATGATGTTTACGGTTGTTCTGCGTGCGTCCAGAAATATCTCCTGCACGCCCTGTCCAAACAAATCCACAAGCACCGCTTCAATCAATGCCGAGCCAATGCGCCCACCGCGCAGTTCCCTGTCAACCGTAATCCTTCCCATATGGCATTGCCCATCTTCAACATATGCGGCAGCGGTGCCAATCAGCCGATTGTCCTGAAACACGCCCCACCATTGCGGGGTATATTCCTCCCCAACCGGAATCAGTTCCATTGGGATACCCTGTTCGGAAGAAAAAACGCCGCAGACCTTTTCCATGACCGCCTGCATTTCGTGTTTTTCAATCCTGCGCACTTCCGCCATAAGATACTCCCCCTTTTTCTTTTGTCTGATTTATGTGCTGTCAGGGCAATCAGTTCGTTGCCTTACCAGCCTTATACTTCCGAACAGCCTCCGCCAGCTTCGGCAGTATCACCTTCACGTCGCCAACGATACCCAAATCGGAAACCTCGAAAATAGGAGCCGTTTCGTTTTTATTGATAGCAATAACCAATTCCGAGTTTTCCATACCGGCAACGT
>CAJTQX010000050.1 GCA_910578425.1 uncultured Anaerotignum sp. | reverse complement strand
AGGCGCGCCGGTGAAGAAAATTTTCTTATGTTGAAAAACAGCAGTTTCACCTTCGGAAAACGCAGTTTTCCGCAATAAAGTTCTTTGCCCCGCTTTCTCCGAAAGAAAGCGGGTGGGAGTTTGAGGGCTACGCCCTCAAGGTCTTTCAACGCTTTTCAATTAGGCAATGCCGCGGGACGCTGTCCCTTGCGGGGTGTGGGGCAGAGCCCCGCGATCTTTATATGTCAATTAGGAGATGGGAAGATGAGCGGCAAAATAAAACAGGAGGCCATCAGTTGGATCAAAACCATACTGCTGGCTGTAATTTTGGCAGGCGCGGTCAATTCGTTCCTGATCGTAAACGCGGAAGTGCCAACGGGTTCCATGGAAAATACCATTATGACGGGGGATCATATCCTTGCTCTGCGCACTTCCTACTGGTTCAGCGAACCGGAGGCGGGCGATATCATCGTGTTCCGCTATCCCGATGACCCGACAGGCAAAATTTTGTATGTTAAGCGTATCATTGGTACGCCGGGTGATACTGTCACTGTAACGAACGGCGAAGTCCTCGTCAACGGCAAAACACTCGATGAGCCTTATATCCTTGAACGGACAGAAGGCGAATTCGGACCGTATACCGTACCGGAGGACAGCTATTTCATGATGGGCGATAACCGCAATCGTTCTGTGGATTCACGCTACTGGGATAACCAGTTTGTAGAAAAAAATAAAATCCTCGGAAAAGTTGTTCTGCGGTATTACAAAGGATTCAAATGGATTTCCTGACAGGAGGGGTTTCGTTGAAGAAAAAAGATACCATAATCGCTGTGCTTCTGGTAATATTGATTGTCGTACTGTTCGTTGGCGGGCAGTATAAATCAAACAGGGAAGAATTTACCAAAGAACGCTGGGAAAATTATGTTGGCAACAGCCGCCAGACAATACTGAGCGATTTTATTGACCGGACGAATGTTGCAGGGCTGACAAAGGCCGAAATTACGGAAATGCTTGGTACGGCGGATGACGAAGCAGAAGATTTCATGATTTATTTCCTGGGCATGCCGCGCGGCCTGTTCGGTACAAAGGCAGAAGGAGAGGACGAATTTCTTCTGTTCCATTTTACGGACGGCAAGGTTTCACAGCTGGAAAAGGTGACGCTGGCGGGTCTGCCGAAGGAAAGCAGCTACCGCGTTTCTTACTCGCCCCCTTCTGAGGACGGAATCATCCGCCCCAATAGCTCACAGATTCTGGAAGGAGGGAATACGCAATGAAATGCCCTTTCTGCAATCAGGAAATGAGTTCCGGACATATGACTTCCGGACGGTATATCCTTTGGAAAGAGGAAAACAGTGAAGGCGGGAAACCCAAAGAATATCTTCTTGCCAAAAGCTACATGAGCGGTGCAAAGCTGGAGGGCTGGCTCTGCCCTTACTGCCGAAAGCTGATTCTGGATATTCCCGAAGAATAAAAGACACACAGGAATTGATACCTTCGCCTGACAAGGGGATACACCCTTGTCAGGCGAAGGTACAGATAACGCTGCCAATTCTTTTTTATGCTCTAAAGCCGCTTTTGAAGGTCGCAAATGTACTCATACACATACGTTTCCACCAAAAAACGACCTCTTTTTTTGGTCAAAATTAGAAGTTGACAGTTTATCCACAGTTTACTATAATGTGAATATGAACCATTGATGAAATTCTTCAGGGCGGGGTGAAATTCCCGACCGGCAGTAAAGTCTGCGAGCGCAGGAAAACAGAAACCGCGCATGATTTGGTGAAATTCCAAAACCGACAGTATAGTCTGGATGGGAGAAGGATTAGAGTTTGATGTTTTTCGGGCGGAACTTTTTCCGGGGGATATCAGCCTTTCTTTTGCTTGTTTTGCCTGAAGATTTTCAGGTTTTTTCTTTTTCACAAAAGAAAAAGTATCTCATACGGCATCTGGTTTCAGAAAAATATTTTCCAGCCTGATGTCAGCAGCCTGAAAATTTCAAGCACCTGCCCCTGATAAGGGCGGGGCTCAGACAAACGGAGGTAAGAAAATGGAAAAAGCAGTAAAGAATGCGGGAGCGGAAAAAAAGAAGGTTTCTACAAGACAGCTCGTGTCAATGGCAATGCTGGGGGCAATCTCCATCGTGCTTGTCTCAGTCGTACATTTCCCGCTGATACCGGCGGCGGCATTTCTGGAATATGACCCCGCGGATATCCCTATTTTAATCGGCACATTTGCCTATGGTCCTTTGGCCGGGCTTTTGATGACCATTATCGTTTCTATCATCCAGGGCGTAACGGTCAGCGCGCAGAGCGGCCCCATTGGTGTCGTAATGCATATTTTCGCTACTGGCTTCTGCGCATTGGTTGCCGGTGGTATTTACAGCCGGAACAAGACGAAGAAAACCGCCATTATCGCACTTGTATTCGGTGCGCTGGTGCAGACGGCGGCTATGGTACTGATGAATATGATTTTTACGCCCCTGTTCATGGGCGCGCCGCTGGAAACGGTACTGGCAATGATGGTACCTGCCATCATTCCTTTTAACCTGCTGAAAGCGGGAATCAACTGTACAGTTACATTCCTACTGTATAAGTCAATCTCCCACCTCTTAAAGGGGAAATAAGGGCGATTGGCCTAGATAAATACCTAGACAGGGAAAAGCGGTAGAATCCGGATTATGGGTTTTATCGCTTTTCCTTGTTCCCTTTGCCTGATAAGGGGATATACGCTTGTCAGGCAAAGGGTAACGCCCTCCATGAGAATCAAACGCTTCCTTCGGAAAACGCCGTTTTCCATAATAAAATCGGGGTACTAAGCCTCCGGAGCAGCGTAGAGTAAGGGCTTCCAATGTCCTGAATGTTTACAAATGCAAAGTTTTTCAACTTTTTATTGTCATAAGCAGCGGAAACGCATATAATAGAATGAAGTCCAAAACCGCCCATACAGCGGATCATCAAAAAGAAAACGAAAAGGAGGCGGCCTATGTATCGAAAAAAAACCGTAGCTGTCATTTTTGGCGGCCAGTCCTCAGAGCATGAGGTTTCCAGAAACTCAGCCACAATGATGTTAAGGGAACTGGATAAAGAAAAGTATCAGGTATTGCCTGTCGGCATTACGAAAAAAGGCGAATGGCTGATTTATAACGGTCCGGCGGATCATGTCGCGACGGGCGAATGGGAAAAATACGGCACACCGGCCTGCCTTTCCCCAGACGCATCGAAAAAAGCCCTGCTGAAAATCGTCAACAGCAGCGTGAAGGAAATTCCTGTAGATGTCGCGATTCCTGTGCTGCATGGCGCGTGGGGTGAAGACGGCACCATTCAGGGGCTTCTGGAACTGGCACAGATTCCCTATGTTGGCTGTGGCGTGCTTTCCTCGGCTGTTTCCATGGATAAAGTATACACGAAAATGATCGCAAAGCAGTTCCGCATTCCACAGGCTCCCTACCTTTGGACGGAAAAGCATGAGCTGAATAAAAATGCCGACCGTTTCCTGAATCAGGTAGAGAAAAAACTGGGGTATCCCTGTTTTGTAAAACCCTCCAACGCCGGTTCTTCTGTCGGCATCTCAAAAGCAAAAAGCCGCGCCCAACTGAAAGATGCACTCGCGCTTGCAGCGCAGTATGACAAAAAAATCATCGTGGAGCAGGCAATCGAGGGACGTGAGTTTGAATGTGCCGTACTGGGCAATGACAACCCGCAGACCAGCGGTGTGGGCGAGGTGCTTGCCGCGGCAGAATTCTACGATTATGACGCAAAATACAACAACAGCGACTCCCGCACAGTCATTCCGGCAGATATCCCAGAAGATAAGCTGAAGGAAATGCAGCGCATCGCCGCAAGGATATTCCGCGCGGTTGACGGCAGCGGTCTGGCGCGGGTAGATTTTTTCATGGAAAAAGATACGGATAAGATATATTTTAATGAGCTGAACACCATGCCCGGCTTTACCACAATCAGCATGTACCCTATGCTTTGGGAAGAGGCCGGCATTTCAAAAACTGAATTGATGGACCGCCTGATCGAACTGGCACTTGCCAGAGATACGGGCATCAGAGGGTAAGGAGAAACGAATGGATACAAGACCAATCGGCGTATTTGACTCGGGCGTGGGCGGCCTGACAGTTGTGAAGCAAATCATGAAGGTAATGCCCCATGAAAACATCGTATATTTCGGGGATACGGCAAGGCTGCCCTACGGCACAAAATCCCGCGAAGCAGTTACGCGCTTTTCCCGTCAAAATGTCCGCTTTTTGCAGACGAAGGACGTAAAAGCCATCATCATTGCCTGCAACACAGCAAGCTCCAACAGTCTGGACGTGCTGAAAGCGGAATTTGACATTCCGCTGTTCGGCGTAGTCGTGCCGGGCGTGGAGGAAGCTGTCCGTTCCACAAAAAACAAAAAAGTCGGTGTGATCGGCACAGTGGCAACCGTCCGTTCCGGCGCGTATGAACGTCTGATTCAGGAAAAAGACCCCCAGATACATGTGTTTTCCAGAGCCTGCCCGCTTTTTGTGCCGCTCGCAGAGGAAGGCTGGACAGATAACGGCGTGGCAAAACAGGCGGCACGAAACTATCTGGAGGATCTGCTCACAACAGGAATTGACTCGCTCGTGCTGGGCTGTACGCATTACCCGCTTTTGAAACGCTGCATCGGGACGACTGTGGGCGAAAGCATTAAACTGGTGGACCCCGCAAAAGCTACGGCAAAGCGCGTCATGGATTATCTGGGCAAACGCGGACTGCGGAACGAGGGAACAGAGGAAGGACGCAGGCAGTTCTACCTCAGCGACAGCACAGATACATTTCAATTTTTGTGCCAGAAGGCTCTGAAGCGTGAATACCCCGCAGAAATCATTGATATCGAACGCTACTGAAGTTCCTTCCCTTCTTTTGCAGGAGGAAGGGAGCAGAAACACTACAGAACATGTAAAGACAGCTTGACTTAAAAACCGAATTTTTTTGATTGATTTCTTAAGTCAAACGCTGACGGCTGTTGCCAAAGAAAATTTCTTTTTAAGATTGAAATGATTCTGAAAAATCCTGATTTTTCCGGCATGTCAAAAAATAAAATTTTTTATGGCAGCACCCATAAAGGCTGGAATTTCTCTTTCCTGCCTTTTTTCTTTGCACTTTCGGAAAATTCCGCAAAGAATATTTTTCGCACATAATTTTATACAAAAAAACGTCTATTCTTTTTTCTGCATTGATTTATAGCATCTGCAAACATATTAACGCCATTTATTTCTGATATTATCGCATTTCTTTATAAATTCTCAGAGCAGCATATCGTTTATTATTAAAAAGTTTATATGAAAAGTATAGACTTTATTCTGTATTTCGTTCTTGTAAAAAGTGTGGTATACTGATAACCAAAATGGGAACAATGAAGCATATAGAAAAGAGGAATGAAAATGACTGCAACAGGTTGGATCATGCTTACCATCGTGGCGTATCTTGGCGTTATGGTAGGCGTAGGCGTATACTGGTCGAAAAAGAACAATGACGCAAGCGATTTTTATCTCGGCGGCAGAAAGCTCGGGCCTTTCGTAACAGCAATGAGCGCGGAAGCCTCGGATATGAGCGGCTGGCTCCTGATGGGTATTCCCGGGCTTGCGTACCTTTCGGGTATTGCCGACCCCTTGTGGACCGTTATCGGTCTTGGCATCGGCACATATATCAACTGGCTGATCGTGGCAAAGCGTATTCGGACATATACGCATGAAGTCAATGCCATCACTCTGCCGGATTTTTTTTCCCGTCGTTATCACGATGATAAAAATATCCTGATGTGCATTGCCGCGCTGGTTATCATCATATTCTTTATCCCATATACAGCTTCGGGATTCGCGGCGTGCGGCAAGCTGTTCAGCAGCATTTTTGACATTGGCTATGTGCCCGCAATGCTTATCGGCGCGGTCGTTATCGTAGCGTATACCGCAACGGGCGGCTTTCTTGCGGCAAGCACCACAGACCTGATTCAGAGCATTGTTATGAGTATCGCGCTGATTGTCGTCATCTGCTTCGGTATCAATGTTGCGGGCGGCATGGACGCGGTAATGGAAAACGCGCGGGAACTTGTAGGCTACCTGAGCATGACCGCAACGCACAACGTAGCAGACAACACCTCATCTCCCTATGGGTTCCTGACGATCTGCTCCACACTGGCATGGGGCTTCGGCTATTTCGGTATGCCGCATATCCTTCTGCGCTTCATGGCAATCGAGGATAAAGAAAAACTCGCGCTTTCCAGAAGGATCGCGACAACATGGGTCGTTATCGCCATGTGCGCGGCAATATTCGTTGGCATCATTGGCAACGCCATGACAAAGGCGGGCGCGGTGCCGTTCCTGGAAGGCAGCACCTCCGAAACCATCATTGTGCAGATTGCACACCTCCTGAGCCAGCATGGCGCATTGGCTGCAATCATCGGCGGTATTATCCTTTCAGGTATCCTTGCCTCCACAATGTCTACGGCGGATTCCCAGCTTCTGGCGGCCTCCTCCAGCTTTTCGCAGAACCTTTTGCAGGGCTTTTTCAAGGTAAAGATTTCCGATAAGGGTGCGATTATGGCGGCGCGGCTTTCCGTACTGGCAATCTCCGTTATCGGCGCGTTTATCGCACGCGACCCGAACAGCTCCGTATTCGGCATCGTATCGTTTGCATGGGCAGGCTTCGGCGCGTCCTTCGGGCCGGTCGTGCTGGCGTCCCTGTTCTGGAAACGCTCCAATAAATGGGGCGCGCTTGCGGGCATGATTGTCGGCGGCGCAACGGTGTTTATCTGGAAATATATGGTTCGCCCCCTTGGCGGCGCGTGGAACATTTATGAACTTTTGCCCGCGTTCCTGCTGGCGTGCGCTGCAATCGTGGTTGTCAGCCTGCTGACAAAAGAGCCGGAACAGGCGATTGTGGAAGAATATGAACATGTGCAGAAAATCTACCGCGGCGAAGCATAAACAACCCGAATGAAAAAACAACTTGTTTCCACCCTGACAGGGGCGGGAACAGGCTGTTTTCTTTTTCCGGGGATTACGGCTTTTTAATGATGCCCTTTGCCATATCCCCCTGCTCCGTTTTCTGGTAAACAACAGCATAACCATCTTGGAATTTTTCTACATCGTCAAATATGGGCGCAATCACCCAATGCCAGTCTTTATCCACATAGCCCCATTTCCCAGTTTTCTCGTCCTGCACCGTCATCAAGTCCTCCGAAGCATTTTGCACCCAAATACTTTCTGCATAGGAAAGTTCACCGTCTGCATTGTAATATGTCAGGAAAGACATTGGCTCGCCATGAAGCATCGCGTTGCGCTGTGTCGCTACAACACAACCTCCCAATATATCATCAGCCACGAGCACTGGCGTTTCCGCAATCAGCTTCAGTTTTTTCCCTGTCCGGTCGATTGCCCAAAGCCTGCCGTTTTCTGTGCCCTTCCCTTCCATGACGAGTGCCTTGCCATTGCAGAAATTACCCGCCGAGTCATACTGCGGCGGAATGACTTCCTGCCCTGCTTTGTCGATATATCCAAATTTCCCATTTAATTTATCACTGCTGCACGCATAAGCAAGCCCCTCATGGAAGTCACCGCAGGAAGTATATTTCATGTCTATGACGAGCGTCCCCTCCTTGTCAACATAGCCCCACCGCCTGCCGGCATGCCAGTCATCTATCATTGTTGTATCCAACATACTGACTGCCGCGAGCCCTTCGGAAAAATTCTTTGCATCGAAATATTTTGCGGGGACAACCATTTCCCCCTTGGTATTGAGGAAGCCCGTCCCGGAGCCTGTCTGTGTGCGGGAAAGTCCTTCGGAAAACCCGGAAAACCGGACAACATCGTCACGGTCTGTTTCAAAAATTTTTCTGCCGTTTTTGTCTGCGATATAACCGCCTTCTTTTCGTGAGCCATGCTCTGTAATCTCAAAGAGCCCCTCTCCTGTATACTGTATGTCAAGTCCCCGTTCATAGGATTGGAGTACCTCCCCTGTGCTATCCAAAATAAATGTTTTGCGCTCAGGGATGCCTGAAAATGCGGAAAAATAGCCGCCGCCAAGGTTTTTGATGCGCGTATACTCCTGCGTTGGCTGAAGGATATATTCCGGTGCCGCGCCCTCTCCTGAGGGCGTTGGCAATTCGCCTTTTTTCTCCAGTTCCTCAACAAAAATTTCAAGCGTCGCTGTCTGGGTGCCTGCGTCCCATGAAATCCCCCGAACTTTGCAGTAAAATTCCGGCAGTATTTCCTCCCATTCCCGAAGAGGGATAAAAAGCTGGTTTTCCCGCAGCTCCATGCCATTCACATCCAGACTTATAGTTCTATCCACCAGCACTTGCTTTTTCTTGACGTCAAAAGTAATCGTTTCCCATCCAAAAGAAGTATACAGTATTCCTTCTTCTGTGTTGGCCCATCTCAGGAAAACATCATCCGCCAGGGTGTTCAGGAACGGCTCTGCGGGCAGCATCATTGCACCGTCCTTCTGGTAGACCTCCACACCTTCCGGCAGAGCAACCGCCTCCCCATCCTTCGTCAACCCGTCCGCGCCCACTTTCACCGTAAAGGTATGCGGTACTTCCCTGACTTCATAGCCCGAAACCCGCGCCTGCGCCTGCACCGGAGCGGCAAGCAGCAAAGCACTGACTGCAATACAAATCCCACGTTTCATAAAACTCCCCCTTTGTAATGAAATGCCATACCTGTCTTTTTTTCAGTATAACAAAGCTGCCGCCCCGCAGCAACTACCGCATAGGATTTGTAAGAAATCCGTAAGAATATTTCCCCATACAAAAACAAAGCGGTATGGGAAAATCCCACACCGCTTTGTGCCAATGCATCATAAAAATATCTTCCGTTCAGACGCACCATTCGCAAAGCCGCGCCGGCTGCATCAGAAGTCTGCGTTTTTCACTGTTCTGGGATACGGCAGTACGTCCCTGATGTTGCTGACGCCTGTCAGGTACATTACCGCACGTTCAAAGCCCAGCCCGAAGCCGGAGTGTCTTGTCCCGCCATATTTGCGCAGGTCAAGATACCACCAGTAGTCCTCTTTTTTCAGCCCCAGCTCGTTCATGCGCCCCTCCAGCACGTCCAGGCGTTCTTCCCTCTGGCTGCCGCCAATGATTTCCCCTACGCCTGGCACAAGCAGATCCATCGCCGCAACGGTTTTGCCATCATCATTCATGCGCATATAAAACGCCTTGATGTCCTTCGGGTAATCCGTAACAAATACGGGTTTTTTATAAATCTGCTCCGTCAGGTAACGCTCATGCTCTGTCTGCAAATCAATGCCCCATTCTACAGGGTATTCAAACTTCTGCCCGGATTTTATCAACAGGTTAACCGCTTCCGTATAGGTAACCACGCCGAAATCATTATTCAGAATGTTATGAAGCCGCTCCAGCAGTCCCTTATCCACAAAGCTGTTGAAAAACTCCATTTCCTCCGGCGCGTTTTCCAGTACATACTGTATGATATATTTGAGCATATCCTCAGCAATTTCCATATTGTCTTTCAAATCAGCAAATGCCATTTCCGGCTCGATCATCCAGAACTCTGCCGCATGGCGCGCAGTGTTGGAATTTTCCGCGCGGAAAGTCGGCCCAAACGTGTATACATTACGGAACGCCATTGCAAATGTTTCCGCGGAAAGCTGGCCGCTGACCGTCAGGTTCGTGGATTTGCCAAAGAAATCCCTGGAATAATCTACCTTGCCGTCCTCTGTGCGGGGCAGGTTTTCCAGATCCAGCGTTGTCACGCGGAACATTTCGCCCGCGCCCTCCGCGTCACTGCCGGTAATGATCGGCGTATGCGCGTAAACAAAGCCCCGTTCCTGAAAGAACTGATGAATGGCATACGCAATCAGGCTGCGCACGCGGAACACTGCGGAAAACATATTCGTCCGCGGACGCAAATAAGCAATCTGGCGCAGAAATTCCATGCTGTGCCGCTTTTTCTGCAAAGGATACTCCGGCGTGGACGCGCCCTCAACCGTAATTTCCGCCGCCTTGATTTCAAAGGGCTGCTTTGCCTCCGGCGTTTCCACAAAAAGACCTTTTACAATAATTGCCGCGCCAACGCCCAGCTTTGTCACCTCGTCATAATTTGCCAGTTTTTCCGCTTCAAATACAATCTGCACGTTCTTGAAAAACGAACCGTCATTCAGCTCGATAAAGCCGAAGTTTTTGGAAACGCGCATCGTGCGAATCCAGCCGCCAAGGGTAATCTCTTTGTCCGCAAAATCCGCCGTCTGACGGTAGAGCG
The DNA here is from genome assembly GCA_910578425.1 of uncultured Anaerotignum sp. Lineage (GTDB taxonomy): Bacteria > Bacillota > Clostridia > Lachnospirales > Anaerotignaceae > Anaerotignum_A. The sequence continues at coordinate 5,034 of CAJTQX010000050.1, read as the reverse complement.
ATTTTATCATTGTCAAATCCATAACGGTACTTCCTTTCCTGTGTTTATCGTTTCTCTCTATTGTAGCCGTTCCGGCGCAAAAAGACAACTCTTTTCCAAGGGAAAATAAAAAAACCTTCATTTCCTCCGCAGGATACGGCGGGAATGGCTCGGCCAGTCCTCCGATGCGGCTTTTATGATTTCCAGTTCCCCCGCCTGCACCATTGCATCTATGCGTCCAGACAGCAGCCCGTCGTGAAGCCCCATCTGGCTGTGGCCCATCACGCGTCCAATCAGGCTCCCCTGCAAAAATTCCTCCCCTATCTGCGGCAGCTCCGCGCGGATAAAACAGTCGTAAAAATCTTCCGGCACACTGGCAAGCCTCCCGTTTACTTCGGCACGCAGCGGGGCGTTTTCCTCCTGAAGTTCCCGCCAATGCCATGCCGCAGAACGCCGCACGTTCGGGGATACAGGCTGTTCCAGCGGAAGGAAGTCGTGCCGTTCCTCCGGCAGAACCTCCCCCCAATGGGTATGTGACACGATTTCATCGTTCCCATGCTCCACAAACAGGGGGAGCTTTACCGCGCTGACAGGGCAGTCCGGCATACCGTTCAGCTGTGCCATCAGCCAGTAAAAGCCGCACAACTCGTCCGGCTGCCCGCTGTACCAGACACGAACGGGTTCCCCTTCCGCCGCGCGTTCCAGCAGGGTTTGATAAGACGCGGCGGCATTTTCCATCTGCCGGTCAATCTGTTCCCTGCATTCATCAAGGTCAAACGTACACAGCCTGTGAAGGACGTCCCGCCGCGCCTGCCCCGGCGTGCTGTCTGAAATATCGCCGATGCTCCACATCAGCGGGAAAACATATCTCTCCCCTTTCACAAAGCCCTTTGAAAGCCGCAGGGAACCATGCGCGCTTTCACTGAATGTAATTTCCAACATAGCAGCCCTCCTGTCCGTTTACCGGTTTTCCCTCTCCAAAGCCAGCAGGAATTCCTTTTTATCCAGACCGCCGCCATAGCCGACCAGCTTTCCATCGCTCCCAATGACCCTGTGGCAGGGCACAATCACAGAAATCGGGTTGCGGTTATTCGCCATACCCACAGCGCGCGCCGCTTTCGGGTTACCGACCGCCGCGGCAATTTCCCCATACGCCCGCGTTTCGCCGTAGGGAATTTCCCGCAGAGCCGACCAGACCTTTTTCTGGAACTCCGTCCCCTTCGGACAAAGCGGCAGGTCAAAGGTTTTCCGCTCCCCTTTGAAATATTCGTCCAGCTCCTGCCTGCACTGTACAATCAGCGGCGTTTCCTCCAAAACCGCGCCGGCGGGCAGTGCGGTCTGAAATGTCACCTGTGTCAGGCTGCCATCCTCCTCCGCAATCCCGACTCTGCCGATAGGCGTATCGTAAAAAAATATTTTCTCCATGTCAGCCTTCCTTCCTCTGTCCGCGCAGAAGGGCAATTTCCCGCGCGTATCCGTCCAATTCATTCGGCGTTTCCAGATAAAACGGCAAATCCCGCAGTTTCGGATGATTGATAACCCGCGCAAGACCTTCCAGCCCCAGCGTCCCATCGCCAATCTTTTCATGCCTGTCCTTATGGCTGGCAATGGGATTTTTGCTGTCGTTCAGATGTATGGCGCGCAGGCGTTCCAGCCCGACAACACTGTCAAACTCCGCAAGCACGTCATCCAAATCCTGCAAAATATCATAGCCGCTATCGTAAACGTGGCAGGTATCCAGACAAACGCCAATTCGCTCCTTCTGTTCCGTTTTATCTATAATCGCGCGCAGTTCCTCAAATGTACGCCCGACCTCACTGCCCTTGCCCGCCATAGTTTCCAGCAAAACAGGCGTTTTCCCGCCCTCCGAAAGGATATCATTCAGCGCGTCCGCAATCAGCGTGATGCCCGTCTCTGAGCCCTGCTTGACGTGGCTGCCCGGGTGGAAGTTAAACAATACATCAGGCAGAAGCTCCAGCCGCGTCAGGTCCTCCTTAATGGTCTGGCGGGCAAATTCGCGTAACTCCGGCTTTGCGGCGCAAAGGTTCATGGTATAAGGCGCATGGGCAAGCAAAGGGCCGAAGCCCTGTTCCTGTGAAAAGGCCAGGAACGCTTCAATATCTGCCAAATCCAGAGCCTTTACCGAGCCGCCGCGCGGGTTGCGGGTAAAAAACTGGAACACGTTCGCGCCGATTTCCGCCGCCTGCCTGCCCATCGCAAAGTAGCCCTTCGCTGATGAAAGGTGGCACCCAATCCAAAACATCATTTTACCTCCTCGTATTTAAGACCTTGAGGGCTCTGGTCTGCACTCCGTTCCGGTCGGTGCTGAACGAGCCTCCACCGGAGGCTCAGCACCCTCAAACTCCTGCCCGCTTTCTTTCGGAGAAAGCGGGGCAAAGAACTTTAACGTCAGCCACGCTTTGCGTGTCTGGAATATAAATTTTAGTGCGTATCCCGCAAAACACAGTTTTGCGGAAAATGGGTCAAGGGACAACGTCCCTTGCAGGGTGATGGGACCTATGCACCGCCAAGAGAAGGCGGCGGGCTAAAAGCCCGTTTTGCAGTCTAACGGCTGCAAAATGCTTTGACCTCGTCCCGCGGTCTTACGTTCTTTTACTCTTCAACAGTAAAAATTTCTTCAATCGGAACGCCAAATACCTTCGCAATGTTCCATGCCAGCACCAGCGAAGGGTTGTACCTGCCGCTTTCCAGGTTTCCGATGGTTTCCCGCCGGACATCCACAAGCCTTGCAAGCTGTTCCTGTGTCATATCATGCTTTGCCCTGTATTCCTTAATGCGGTTCTTAATCATTTTCTGCTCCCCTTTGCTCTTTCCATTCCAGAAATAGCAGCATGGCTGTAAACAGGAACACACCTGCCGCAAAGCTCAGCCCAAACGCCGGAGGGACGCCTTTCCTGCCGCCGAACAGGTAAGTACACGCAAACAGGAGCGGGACAAGCGACAACATCTCAGTCATAAACGCGGCTGTTGCGGCTCTCTGCACATTCAGCCGGAAAAATTCATCCGGAAACACCCAGAAATAACGCAGGTAATACGCAAAGCCGAAAAAGCCATACAATCCCCTGTTTCCCGTCCGCCAGCCCAAAACCGCGATCAGGGCAAGCAGGGATAAAAGCCCCAGATAGTTTATCTTCTGTTTCATAAAGCAGGTTCCTCCTTTTGGCATGTGGTATATTTTTATCTTTACGTGATAAATATACCACATGCCAAAACAAAGGTCAACCCTAAAAAGAAAAAACCGTAAAACCTTGAGGGCTTTGTCCTCAAACTCCCACCCGCTTTCTTTCAGAGAAAGCGGGGCAAAAAACTCCATTTCGGAAACCTCCGTTTTCTGAACAAAAAAATTGAGAGTTTCCTAAAAAAAAGCATCCCCCGCAAAACGTAGTTTTGCGGCAATCCCGGGTCAGGGGGGCGGGTGCCCCCCTGGGACAGCGTCCCCAAGACCTTCTCTTATTTCCCTTTCTGCATGATGTCGATGATCGTTGTATCCATCGGCGACATGCCTTCGTCAGAAATGCGCCCGAGGTTTTTCTCCGTCTGTTCTGCGGATGAACCAACCACCCCGAAATTATGCGGGATTTCCACGCCCTGCACCGCCAGCATTGCCGCAAGGAACGCCGTATACACGCCGGACGATGCTTTCAGCACACAGCCTGTACTGCCGCCGTCGCAAATCATGCCGGTCAGGTCAGCCGCCATATGGTCCATTGCCGCAGAAACCTCCTTCGCGCCGCCGCCCATCAGGTATGTAATGCCAGCCGCCGCGCCGCTGCCGCCGCCCAGCACACAGCCGCAGAGCGCGGAAAGCCTGCCCGTATAATGCTTGCTGAATATCGTCACAAGGCCGCTCAATGCAACCGCTCGCAGTATTTCCTCCTCAGACGCACCGCTGCTGCGCCCATAAGAAACCACAGGCATGGAGCAGAGAATTCCGTGCGAACCGCTGCCCACAATGCTCATCGCCGGAAACGGCAGACCCGCAAGCCTTGCGTCCATGGCACAGCAGGTCAGCTTCTGCGCCGCGTACATCATATCGTCCCCCAGCGCGCCCTTCTGCCGGAATGCGGAAAGCGTTTTCCAGATGCCAAGCCCAACGCCCTTTTCCCCCTCTGCCGAAAGCGCGCAGTTCATTTCTATCATTTCTTTCACACAGCCCAGTTCCGAAACCGGCACAGTTTTCGCGTACCGCACCATATCCTCTACTGTCACAGAATCAAAATCAAACGCCGCCGCGCTGGTTTTGCTTTCCGCGGCCTTTTCCTTCCGGAATAAAATTTCCTTATCCTTCGCGGCATAAACGATGTTACTATGGAAATCTTCAATCCGCGCAACGCCTACGCCGTTTTCCGTCGTAACCTCAGCTTCAATGAATATGCTGTCCTTCGTTTCGACTACGCATATTTCAATGGGAATTTCCAATGCTTTCGCCTTTGCAACATGTTCCGGCGTGATATGCTTCAGGCATTCCAGCCCCAGTGTCCAGTCCCCGCCAAGCGCGCCCAATGCCGCCGCCATTTCGCAGCCCAGTTCCTCTGTGCCCGGAATGGCGCAGGAAAAGGCGTTTTTGTACATGCCGCCGTTCATCGTCATTTCAATATGCAGCAGCCTGCCGCCCACAGCGTCATACGCCCGCGCCGCCGCAAGCGCGATCGCGCCCACCTCCGTTACGCCCAGAGCCGGTTTCAGTTCGTTTTTCAGTAAAGATGTAAAATCAAATTCTGCCATTGTACATTCTCCTTCCGTTTTGTCAGGGCGTTTGGCTCCTGCCATCCGCCTTTTCCGGTTTTCTTTTGTTTGTTATAGTATACGGGAATTTCCGACTTTTTTCCAGAGATTCTTTTGCCGCTGTTTTCGTGGCATGGTATACTTACGGCTTTTTGATGATTCCCCATTCGGAATCTATTGTTGCAGTCCCCTGTTTTGTTTTGTTGCAGACCACTGCATAACCGTCTTCAAAATCTTCTGCATTGTCAAATACCGGCGCGATCACCCAGCGATACCCATCGTCCACATAGCCATATTTCCCCGTTTCCT
>CAJTQX010000049.1 GCA_910578425.1 uncultured Anaerotignum sp. | reverse complement strand
TTTCCTGCCTCGGGGCCCTTTTTGTGCTGTCCGCACAATCTGGGGCGGTTCAGACAAATGAACCGCCCCAGGGCTTTTTTTATACTTCCTGCATTTTTCCCGTCTCCGGATTCATCACGAACCCCAATACCTCCAAATCGCCCGGCAGGAGCGGATGGTTCTGTATCGTTTCCACCGTATCCCGCACAGAACGGCAGACGTCTCCGAAGCCCGAAAGCCACTCCTCCAGATTTTTATGGTTCGCGTCCACATGGTCGATAACGTCCTGCGGAATGCCCCTTGCCTTCATTTCCTCTATCATCTTCCTGCCGTTGAGCAGGCTGCCGCCGCAGTCGTCATGCCCAATCACCAGAACCGTATCTACGCCCATTTCATACACCGCCACAAGCAGGCTGAATATGACGCTCCCGTATGGATGCAGTACGCGCCCGCCTGCCGTCTTAATCAGCTTCACATCTCCGTTTTTCAAGCCCAGAGCCGCCGGAAGGAGCTCCGTCATACGGGTATCCATGCACGCCAGTATCGCGATTTTGCGGTCAGGATATTTCGTTGTCGTATATTTTTTGTAAAGCTCATGCTCCACAAAAACCTTGTTGTATTCCAGCATTTTGCCGATCTGCTCTTTCATTTCCCCCACCTCGTTTTTGTTTCCATTATACCGCCTCGGCAGGCCGGAATGCAACACTGAAAAACGCTCACTTCTTTCGGTTTATGCCGAGTATGCCGCCGATGCCGCCGCCCGCAAGCGCGACAACCAGCGTCATAAGTCCGGAAAGCTCCAGCGTGAAGCCGCTGCCCGCGAACCCTGTCACAAGGAACAGGAGCACGCCGTAAACCGCTCCGGCCACCATTCCCCAGAACAGGCCGCGTTTTTTCATACATGCCGCCCAGTCATAGCCCGCGGCGGCGGCAGAAAGCGCGGTTGAAACCAGGGAAACCACCGGCAGGGTATCCTCCGAAAGCGAAGTGTATGTAAGCAGTATGCCGAAGCCAATAAAAATGATGCAGGTAATGGCGAAGGCCACCGCAATCCCCCGAATCAGGCAGAGCCAAAGCCCCGCGTTTACAGACCGCGCCTCCGGCTTGCTGCGTGCTTTTATCGTCCCTTTTTTCTTCTCCTTTTTCAAAAAAATCCCTCCTGAAAAGACACATAAAACGTCCGTTTTGCTCTATTGTATGGGCTTTTTTCACCAAATATGCCAACCTTACGAAAGGCTGGCCCTTCGTTTTTCATGAAGGAAACTTCATATTTCCCCTTGACAAATCTCTGTCTTCGAGATAACATGAAGTTAACTTCACATGAAATATCCTTCATATTGCAGAAGGGAGGCAGAAATGAAAACAAAAGTCAGAGAATACCGAACAGCGGCAAAGCTGACACAGCAGCAGCTTGCCGAGCGGATACATGTTTCCTCGCGGACAATCATCTCCATTGAAAAAGGACAGTACAGCCCGTCGCTGATGCTTGCCTACCGTATTGCGGAGGTGTTTGGCGTATCTGTGGAGGAATTATGCTGTTTGAAAGAAAATAAGGAACAGGAGGACAAAGAGTATGAAAATTTATAACAAAAAGACATTTTCTGTGGGTATTTATTTCATTGTTATGGCAGTCGGGCTGGTGGTTTTGTGCTTTATAAACGAGTTTAAGCCGAATGACCTCGTGCTTGCAGGCCTCTACGCGCTGATTGGCGTCCCCTTCCTCCTGCGCAGTCTGTCCTGTGAAAAATCAAGGAAAGATAAGCTGGAGGAACGGGAGGAACGCAACCGCTTCGTCGCGCTGCAATCAAGCAGCAGATCCCACCAGATTACACAGGCTGGCTGTTTCGTTATCATGGTGCTGTTTTTCGCCATGAGCAAAGTGTCCGGCAGCGCGTATTTCATCGGAATCGGCATCGGCGCGGCATTCTGCCTGACCGTATCCCTTTTTGCAGAGATGTTCACAAAGATATATTATGAAAAAAGAAGTTAAGAGAAAAAGCCCTGAAACAGGAAAAATCCTTTCAGGGCTTTTGAAAATATTTCTGATTTTATGTTTTACAGCTTTTCCAGATACGCCTGATTCGCTGCAATCGCCTGTTCTGTCGCTTCTTTCGCAGGGCCACCGACAACCTTCCTTGCCTGCGCGCACTGCTTCACGTTGATCGCCGCATACACGCTTTCATTGAAAACAGGGGAAACCGCGCGGTATTCCTCCAAAGAAAGGTCGTCCAAATTCGTGTTATGCTCTATGCAGTAAAGCACAAGCTGGCCGATGATGGCGTGGGCATCGCGGAACGGCACTCCCTGCCTGACCAGCCAGTCCGCCGCGTCGGTTGCATTTGTAAAGCCGCCCTTTGCCGCCGCAAGCATGGCGTCCGGCTTAACCGTCATGGTGGCAAGCATATTTGTGAACACAGGCAGGCACATCTTAACCGTATCCAACGCGTCAAACAGTGCCTCCTTATCCTCCTGCATATCCTTGTTGTATGCCAGCGGCAGGCCCTTCATTGTTGTCAGCAGGCCGACCAGATGGCCGTAGACCCGCCCGCATTTTCCGCGGATGAGCTCCGCCATATCGGGGTTTTTCTTCTGCGGCATAATGCTGGAGCCTGTGGAATATGCGTCCGAAAGCTCAATAAAATGAAATTCATGGCTGCTCCAAAGTATGATTTCCTCGCAGAAGCGGCTCAGATGCATCATCAGGATAGAAAGCGCGGAAACGAGTTCGATGCAGAAATCGCGGTCAGAAACACCGTCCATACTGTTCAGCGTGATCGCCGCAAAACCCAGTTCTTCCGCAACAGAATAACGGTCAAGGTCATATGTCGTTGTCGCCAGCGCACCGCTGCCCAGCGGCATCACGTCCGTACGTTTATATGCGTCGCTCAGCCGCTCATAGTCCCGTTTGAACATTTCAGCATACGCCAGCAGGTGATGCGCCAGCGTTACGGGCTGCGCCCTCTGCAAATGGGTGTAGCCGGGAAGTATGGTTTCCGTATGCTCTGCCGCAATGCTGTTCAGCCCTGCAATCAGGTCTTTCACAAGCTGCCTGACTGCCGTAATTTCCTTTTTGGCGTACATCCGCGTATCCAGCGCGACCTGGTCGTTGCGGCTGCGGCCGGTATGCAGGCGTTTGCCCACATCGCCGATACGGGAAATCAGTATTGTTTCGATATTCATATGGATATCCTCGGCTTTTTCATCGAATGAAACGGTGCCTTTTTCGATATCCGCAAGAATTTCCCCCAGCGTTTTTATAATCAGTTCCGCGTCCGCCGCAGGAATGATGCCCTGTCTGCCGAGCATGGCGGCGTGCGCCATACTGCCGGTGATGTCCTCGCGGTACATGCGGCTGTCGAAGGAGATAGATGAGTGGAAGTGGTCGGTAAAGCTGTCGGTGGACTGCGTGAAGCGTCCGCCCCAGAGTTTCGCTTTTTCCATAAAAACAATCCTTTCTTTCGTTATAAAGACCTAAAGACCTTGGGCTCTGCCCAAACCCGTCCGCTTTTTGAAAAAAGCGGAACCAAAAACTTTTGTATGGAAAACTGCGTTTTCCATACATGGTATTTATCAGCAAAAGGCAATTTCTTTTTTTACAGAATTGAATACTCCCATCAGGCAGATGGGAGTATCTTTATCTTATGTAAAATATATATGGTATACCATATACCATCTGAATAAAATCCCCCACACAGGCCTGCCTGTGTGAAAAAGGGTCAGGGGTTGAAAACCCTTGTGGAAGTCTGAGGGTGCTGAGCCTCCGGTGGAGGCTCGTTCAGCACCGACCGGAACGGAGTGCAGGCCAAAGCCCTCAAGGTTTTAAGGGTTTCCTTTATTTATTCTTTTCCAGCATCATCGCGCGAACCTTCAAAGGCAGGCCAAACAGGTTGATGAACCCGTCAGCGTCTTTGTGGTTGTAAAGCTCGCCGGTCGTAAAGCTGGCGATGGATTCATTATACAGGCTGTAAGGCGATGTTGCACCGGCAGGCATGATATTGCCCTTGTAAAGCTTCAGCTTCACTGTACCCGTTACCGTTTCATTTACCTTATCGAAATATTCGCTCAGTGCTTCGCGCAGAGGTGTAAACCATTCGCCGCTGTATACCAGTTCTGTAAACTTGTTGCTCGCAATTTCATTGAACGCCTGTGTCTTTTTATCTGTGCAGAGGTATTCCAGTTCGCGGTGCGCATAGTACAAAATCGTGCCGCCGGGCGTTTCGTATACGCCGCGGGATTTCATGCCGACAACGCGGTTTTCACAGATGTCTGCAATACCTACACCGTTTTTGCCGCCAATCTCATTCAGCTTTTTCAGCATCTCCACAGGCCCCAGCTTTTCGCCGTTGACTGCCACAGGTACGCCCGCCTCAAAATCCAGCGTCACATATTCGGGTGTATCCGGCGCGTCCTCCGGAGAAACGCCAAGCTGCAACAGGTGCTTATAATTCGGCTCGTTCGCAGGGTCCTCCAACTCCAGGCCCTCATGGCTCAGGTGCCAGATGTTGCGGTCGCGGCTGTAAGAATTGTCATGCCCTGCTTCAAACGGAATCCCATGCGCTTCCAGATATGCCAGTTCCGCCTCGCGGCTGTCCATGCCCCATGTATCCAGACGCCAGGGCGCGATGATATTCAGTTCCGGCGCGAGAGCCTTAATGGTCAGCTCAAAACGCACCTGGTCATTGCCTTTGCCGGTCGCGCCATGGCAGATTGCTGTCGCGCCTTCTTTTTTGGCAATCTCCACCAGCTTTTTCGCGATAATGGGGCGTGCCATAGATGTACCAAGCAGATATTTGCCTTCATAAACCGCATTCGCCTTAATGCAGGGATAAATCGCATCGGTGATAAACTCCTCTGCCAGGTCAGCAATGTAGAGCTTGCTTGCGCCTGTTTTCAGGGCTTTTTCCTCAAGCCCGTCTGTTTCCTTTCCCTGCCCAACATCGCCGCAGACAGCAATTACTTCACAGTCATAATGCTCTTTCAGCCAGGGGATGATAACGGATGTATCCAGGCCGCCGGAATATGCCAGTACAATTTTCTGTTTCATTTTCATATCCTCCTTATTACTATGCCCGCTGCGGGGCTGTTTCCTTTCAACTGATACATGGATTATACAAAAGAGTGAGGAAAAATGCAATAGGGAATGATAAAAATACGCTGATTTGTCTATATCTGTCAAAAACAAGCACGTATCCCGTTCTTTTTTGTGGATTATTCCATTGTTTTATACAGAATAGCCTGTATAATTATGCATAACCTTATGCATACGCGAATAGAAACAGTTCCTCGGCAAAAACGGCAGGAATCCTCCGAAGCCCCCGCCGTTTTTTCATGATATTCCGTTCTCCTATTTTGCCAGTTCCCCGACCGTCACAAATTCAATCCCTGCTTTTTCCAGCTCCGGTATCAGCGCGGCAATCGCCTCGGCGGTTGTTTTCCCGCCTTCCGGTCCGACATGCCCAATCGCGACCGCGCTTCCCTTCCTTCCTGCAATCTCCGCGGCCTTTCGCAGGTTCGCCTTTACCTGCTCCACATCCTTTGTACTGTCCAGAAACACATCACGCCCCAATATGCAGACGCCGTTTTCCGCCGCAACGTTTCCCCCGCAGCTGTTCGCCGTTGTCATGCTGTCCACAAAAAAACAGCCCTTTTCCCCAAGCACGCCCATCACTGCCGAAAGGCAGCGTTCATCCTCCATAATCGCCGAACCCATGTGGTTGTTCAGCCCAACCGCATCCGGCAGTATTGCAAACGCCTCTGCCGTTGCCTCCCGAATCTCCTCATCCGTCATTTCCCGAAAAACGCCTTTCTTTCCGACCCATTCCCGCTTTCCCGTCAGCGATTCCATAGGCATATGTATCAATATCTCCTTTCCTGCCTGACGGATGCGCGCAGCGTCCTCCTCCGTGCAGTCTGAAAAGGGCATTACCGCCGCCGTAAACGCAACCGGCAAACTGAGCATTTCCTCCGTCCCTTCTCCATGATAGCCAAAATCGTCAATCAGTATCGCAAGGCGGGGGTGTCCGTCTGCCGCCGCCGCTATGGCGTCCTGTTTTGCGGCAAGCCTCCCGCCGCAGAAACAGAACCCAAACAGCAAGGCATACAACACTCCGTTTTTCCAATTTGCTTTCATTTTCGTCCCTCCAAAAATCCGCTTACCACATACATATCCACGCCCGTTATTCCTTAGAACCTGTTCCGTAGCTCAGGCAGTGTCATCGCAAGTGTCTGCACACGCCTTTCCGGCAAAATTACGCTCGAAAAAACGTATACACAACGCATGACGACACTACCCGGGAAATGCCGAATTTGTCTGCATTTTTCCGCCAGTCAAAGGGAATTTTCGCAGGAATCCTATCTGTATCTGCAAAATGGCGGCAAAAGGCCGGGGAAAGCAGCGTACCAAAAAATGCTGTTCAGGCTCCTATCCCCCTTTCCTTCCGGCATACGGGCAGGCTTTGGCAGAAATACCGCCCTTTTTTCGCCGCAGATGGAAATTTCCGACCGCCCGGCCCGAAATCCCCCTGCCGCCGGACTGCCGTTTGACGGTGTATTTGCAGGAAAAACGCTGATTTTCCGCAATTTTTTTTGTTTTTCTTCTCCATTGGCTCTCCGCCTGTTCTCGGCATTTTGCCGAAATTTCAAGTTTCAGGAAAAAATGCCGTATGTGGCAGTTTTCACACCGTCAAAAATATGGTATAGTGTATTTGTCATACAAAGGATATGAAACATACATAAGAGAAAAACATGATCCAAAGAAATGATCGCTCATACTGTGACGCGGCGCAAAGCCGCTGGAAGATTCAGGACAGGAGGAACATCATGGGTGCAAATGAGATTCAGGCGCAGGCGCAGATTCTTTTTGCCAAATACGGTTATGAAAATACTTCTCTTTCATTTATCGCCGAAGAAAGCGGCGTAAAAAAGCAGACGATTTATTCCCATTTCAAAAGCAAGGAAGATTTGTTCCGCGCCGTTGCCGAAAGCGTTTCCGCACAGGAATGTCTGTATCTTTCCCGCTTTTTCGCGAGGGACGAACCTCCCTTCGCGCTTTTGCAGTCCTTTGTGCTTGCCATGCAGAAACGTCTGACAGATGCGGAGGATACCTCCGCGCGGCTGATCATCCGCATGATATTTGAGCCTTCCGGCGTTCTGGCGGAACAGTCCCCATCCCAATGTCCGGAATACCTGCATCAGTTGGAACATTCCCTTGTTTCCGCGCTGATCCGTCAGGGTATACAGCCGCCGCGCGCGCGGAATCTTGCCGCGCTTACCGGCACATTCCTGATTGGGCTGTTTGGGATATTGGTGTTTATCGGACAGAAACCATTTGAAAATAAATATCTTGCCAGCCTTCCCGCGCTGGAACAGCTTTTGAAGGGCTGACAATGCATGTCGAAAAAAGGATTTGTTTCCCGAACCCTTTCGCAGCTTAAATATCGGTTGTCTGAAGGTTCCAGTCGAAATCAGGATTTCGATTTGTTTAGACAGAGGAAGCAGTTTTGACAGCCTGGGCGTGCCATATATGGCACGCCCAGGCTGTCCTGTTATTTATGATAAGGCTCCCCCCGCCGGATGCGCTCCGCGCGGTAAACCTGTTCCAGCAGTATCACGCGCATCATCTGGTGCGGGAACGTCATGCGCGAAAAGCTCAGGGAAAAATCCGCCCGCCGCATGACCTCCGGCGAAAGCCCCAGAGATCCGCCAATGAAAAACGCAATATGACTTGTCCCTTCCACCGTTTTTTTCTCCAGGAACGCCGCCAGCTCCTCCGAGGAAAGCGGCCTGCCCTCCACAGCCAGCGCGACGGCAAACGCGTCCTCCTTCAGGGCTTTCAGTATCCGTTCGCCTTCCCGCCGTTTCACTTCCTCCTCCTGCGCGGGGCTCATGCTTTCCGGTGCTTTCTCGTCCGGCAGTTCCACGATTTCCAGCTTATGATACCGCCCCAGCCGCTTCGTATATTCCGCTACAGCATCGCGCCAGTAGCTTTCCTTTAATTTGCCTACGCAAATGACCGTTACCCTCATCACAGCCTCCTACACAAACACCCTGCGCCCGACCGCCGAACGCCCCGCCAGATCCAGCCGCAGATCCAGCCCGTTTTGGATATGATTTTCCCACAGGATACGTTCCACAGTCCCATATGCCAAATCCGGCGTATTGTTGTCCTTACTCAGATGCCCCAGAAAAACATGTTTCAGCCTGCCGCTCATGACAGTGCAAAGCAGTTCCCCCGCCGCATGGTTGGAAAGGTGGCCATTTTCCCCTAATATCCGTTCTTTCAGCAGGCGCGGATAGCCGCCTTTTTTCAGCATTTCCACATCATGGTTCGCCTCCAGCAGGAGGATATCGCTGTCCGCCAGTGCCTCGCAGATTTCATCAGTCACATGGCCGATATCTGTTGCCAGCGTGGCTTTGCGGTCCGCCGCCATCACATTATAGCCCACAGGCTCCGCCGCGTCATGCGGTATGGAAAACGGGCGCACACAGATATCGTTTACCGCGCAGACCTCGCCGGGGTAAACGTAGCGTTTGTTGTCCGGCGCGATTTTCCCAAGGCTGTCGCCGATTGCCGCCCAGGTTTCCTCTGTTGCGTAAACCGGCACATGAAAACGGCGGGAAATGACTCCCGCGCCCTGTATATGGTCTATATGTTCATGGGTCAGGAACAGCGCGTCAATCTCCTCGCCGGAAATGCCCAGCTGGCCCAGCGCGTCCTGTACGCGCTTGCCGCTGATTCCCGCGTCAATCAGTATTTTGGTGTATTCCGTCCCGATATATGTGCTGTTGCCGCTGCTCCCGCTGGCTATCGTACAAAATTCCATCTGAAATCTCCTCGTAAAACCGTGAGGCTCCGCCCCACACCCCGCTGGGGCGTCATGCCCCAGACCCTGATTGCCGCCACGCATACGCATGCCGGAAAAACAAAACTTCCATGCCTATCCCTTACCGGCTGCCCTGCCTTTTCCATCCTCCCGCAAAACGTAGTTTTGCGGCAAAAGGGTCAAGGGGCGCAGAAGCTTCGGGGAAGCTTCGTTTTGCGCCGACCGGAGCGGAGCGGAGAAGAAGTCCCTTGCGGGGTCTGGCATTTTTGCCCGCGGCAAAAACGGGCTACGCCCGCCCTGCGCCAGCAGGGTGACAGAGGGCAGAGCCCCAATGTCTTAGCTTTATCAATTATATCCCCAGCCGGTTCTCCGCCGCCGTTTCCCCCGCCAGATTCATCGTCAGCTTGAAATGATACTTCTTCATGCCCTCGCGTTCGTAAAACCTGTGCGCATCCAGCCGCAGCCGGTTGCAGCAGACCTCCATCTGCACGCATCCCCGCTCCTTCGCCTGCCTGCATGCCTCGCGGAACAACTCGCGTCCAATCCCGCGGCTCCTGTGCCCTTCCGCCACAGCCAGCTCCATCACCTCCGCGATACGTCCGCAGTGGTGCAGTTGGCTTTCCATGCGCAGGTTCAGAAAACCGACCACGCCGTCCTCCGCCGTTTCATAAACCAGCGGACAGTATGCAGGATCTTCCTGCTGCCCGCTAAAAATCTCATGAAACGCCGCCTCGTCCAGCTTTGTCTGCTCCATATCGCAGATCAGCCCATACGCCGCTTTTTCGTCCTTCTGAACAGCCTGCCGCAGCATGTTTCCGCCTCCTCAGCCCTTGATGCGCCAGATATCCGCGCCCATCTCCTGTAATTTATATTCCACGTCCTCATATCCGCGGTCAATATAGCGCACACCGTCAATCACCGTTTCGCCCTCCGCCGCAAGTGCGGCAAGGATCATCGCCGCACCGGCGCGCAGGTCTGTCGCGCGAACCTCTGCCCCTGTAAAATGGTCGATGCCGTCAATCACAGCGATCCTGCCGTTAATTTCCACCTTCGCGCCCAGTTTGCGCAGCTCATCTATGTATTGGTAACGGTTATCCCAGACGTTTTCCGTCAGTACGCTCCGCCCGCTGCATATGCTCAGCAGCGCGGCAATCTGCGGCTGCAAGTCCGTCGGAAACCCGGGATAGCTCATCGTTTTTACATTAACGGCCTGCAAAGGCGTATCCGCAATGATGCGTATGGAATCATCGCCCTCGTCCACCTTCACATGCATTTCGTCCAGCTTTGCCGTCAGCGAATCCATATGCTTCGGAATAATATTTTTCACTAAAACATCGCCGCCTGTGATTGCCGCCGCGATCATATATGTCCCTGCCTCGATCTGGTCGGGGATAATGGTATACTGCGCGCCCTTCAGGGATTCCACTCCCTTAATACGAATCACATCCGTACCCGCGCCCTTGATATTCGCGCCCATCATATTCAGATAGTTGGCGGTATCTACGACATGCGGCTCCTTCGCGGCGTTTTCAATGGTCGTCACGCCGTCCGCCATGCTTGCGGCAAGCATGATATTGATTGTCGCGCCCACACTCGCCTGGTCCAGATAAATAGACGCGCCTTTCAGATGCTCCGCATGAGCTTTGATCACACCGTTTTCCTCCGTCACCACCGCGCCCAGCGCGCGAAAGCCTTTCAGATGCAGGTCTATCGGGCGTTTGCCGAAATTGCAGCCGCCCGGCATTGCCACCTCCGCCTGCTTATACCGCGCCAGCAATGCCCCCAGCAGATAATAAGAGGCTCTCAACTGCTGCACCTCTTCAAAATCCGCCTGATAGGCAACGCCCTGGCTGCAATCAATTTTTACGGTATGCTTATCCAGATATGTGCATTTTCCGCCTATTTTTTCAATCGTTGCGCAGAGGTTCCGCACGTCCTCAATGCAGGGAAGGTTTTCCAGCACGCTGACCCCGCCGGCCATCACAGCCGCTGGAATCACCGCTACCGCCGCGTTTTTCGCCCCGCTGACGGTAACCTCGCCTTTCAGCCGGTTCCGGCCCTTCACAACCAATTTATCCATAAAATGTCCATCCTTCCAGTCACTTCCTAAAGGATTCCGCCTCCAGGACGCCGCTTCGCCCCCGGCGGCTTTATTATCGTTTGTTCTGCAAAAACAACCAAATTCTGAGATATTTCTCCTTAACGTTCAAATTATATCATGAAATACGCACGCTGGAAAGTATTTTTTTCCGCAAAAGCCCCGCTCCAAGCGGAAAACAAAGGCTTTCCAGCCATGCGGCAAGCGTTTTGCAGTCCATTCCAGCCCTGTATCTTCCATATATTTCCATCATTTCCCATCTCTGACATGAAAAAAACGGCAGGCTGCCGTTTTTCAGTCTTTCTGCACAATCTGGCAGGTATAGGCGTTAATCAGGCAGGGCTTCGCCTGCTCCATCAGATAGATCCGATAGCATGGCTCAAGGCTCACCGTCCCATCTACAGAAGCGTTGGCGTTCTCCATACGGTCATACCCCAGTTCAATCCGGCTGATGGTTGCCTCCGCGTTCCCGCTTCTGCGCCATTCCCGCATAAACGCCAGCAGAGCTTCGTCCGCATGGCAGATATCGCGTTTCTCACCCGCATATCCCTGCACAGGGCAGTAGGAAAAATCCACCCAGCGCACGCCGTTCTCCGTCACAAACAGAGAAAAATAGTTGGAAAATACCCTTTCGCGCTTATATGTCCCATAAAAATTCACTTCAAACCCATCATCGCATTCCAATACCACAGGCTCATCATAGGTGCCGAAGAAAAACTCTGTCTGACTGATAAATTTTTCCGCTGCGCGCTGTGCCCCGCCGCGTGTCAGGCTGCCCTTGCCCAGCTTCACACCAGCCCGTTCCAGCCGCCCATGCGCCCCCTGAAGCGTCAGCGTACTGCCGTCCCCGCGGTACACACTTTTATCCGCGCTCACCGTTACAGTCGTTTTCCTGCTCTCAAAAAACAGCCGTTCCAGCGTTTCCTTGCTGTAAGAAGGAATTTCCGCCAAAAGACGCGGCATTGGTCTGGAAACCGTTGGCAGTTCTGTATAAAGTGTGATGCTGTTCTGCGAAAGCACTTCAAAAATGGCGCGCTCCTGCGCCGCTGTCATGGTATTTTCCTGCCTCTGGCGGAAATTCAGCACGCCGAGCGCGAGGTTCAGCAGTATCAGCAGAACAATGACAAGTCTTTTTGCGTTCCCCCATTCCATGCACACACTCCTTTCGCCGCAAAACCTGAAATAAAAGCCATGTTAAAGTGAAAATGCCACCTGCGGATAACCCGCAAATGGCATGAACCAGCGTCCCAGAAAGGACTTGAACCTCCGACCCCACGCTTAGGAGGCAGAGGATTTTATTTCCATTGTAGCTCATCATGCCACTTCATATGTTTCCAATACCTGTATTTCCGGTATTTTTTCAATTTCCGGCAGAACTGTTTTTATCTCTTATTTATGGTTTTTCCTGATTATGAAGCTTCCAGTTCGCAAATCATTCGCAAAATTAAAATTATTCAAGAGGAATAATGTCTGCATAAAAATGATAACAGATTTATAAATTTTCGTCAAGCAAGAGCAAAAGGAGGAGCAGTCTATGAAAAAATATCCATCAGCAAGGCAAAAGACGGCACTGGCAAGGGCGGACAAACGTGTCCTGCCTGTGGACCGCGACCCGCAGCAGGGGAACGCCGCCTTAGATTGAAATTGTTCTGAAAAATCCTGATTTTTCAGACATTTCAGAAATCAAAATTTTCTTACGGCAACGCCCATAAAATCGGCTTGTTTTGAGGAATATTTTTTCTTCCATTTCCACAAAAAAAATGCCCGTAAAGGCAGATTGACCTAAGAAAACAAATTTTTCTTATGTCAATGCCCCTGATTCAGGCACTTTTTCAGTCAGGATTAAAATACCATTGTTTCCACCGCGACGATTCCGGCATCCATTGGTGCTCCGCCGCCCATTGCCGCGCCGCCGCCAATGCCTTCCGGCAGGGGCGTCCCCTGCCCAATCGAAGCATCATACGCCGTCTGCATACGGTCCATTTCATCCATGAGCTTGAAATTGCTGCTGTTTTTCCAATCCTCCAGCATCCCCATGTTGCGTATCCCCTCGTTTTCGGAACGAAGGATACGCCGCCGCCGCGCCATTTCCTTCCTGTATTCCTCCGCTTTTTTTGCTGACTTCCGCTTCAGAGCACGCTTATAATCCGCCTCTGCCTGCTCCGCCTTCTCTATCTTGCGCATTTTGGAGTTGCATTTCGCGATGAGCTTTCGCAGGGAATTGACAACCGCGTTGGCCTTCATTGCCTCCGCGCCCTTTGCCCCTGCCGCTGCCATTTTCAGCGATGAAATCTGTCGGTTTGCCTTTGCAACAACGGAAACCGTCCCCGCCTTATCCCGCGTCATTGCCGCCAATGCGTAGAGATTTGAAACGCCGCTGGTAAGCATTTTTTTCTGATTCTGTTTCCAGCGTTCCTGATTGCGGGCGTTGGAAAGTTCAAATTCCCTGAGCATATCGGAAACGCGGTTCAGCTTTTGATACGGTTCACGCAGATCTTCCTTTTCCTCCGCAAATTTCCAGCAGACTGCCCGTTCCATATCAATAAAAATACCCGTTCCAGGCTCTCCCTTAGAAATCTCCTGAAAGCGTGTCAGGGCTTTGACGAGCCTCTCGCGATACTCCGCCGCTTCCTCTCCGCCAGAAAGCAGCTTTTCCATAAAGCGGTGCGAAATCACAGCGGAAACGCCGTCCTTTTCGGCCGAAGCGCAATCAAACAGGCTCTCCCCTGTATAAAAGGTGATGCCGGAAAACTGTTTTCGTATCTCCTCAAAAAATGTCTTCCATTCCGGCTCGGAAACGCTCTCCGCTCTGTCATCCGCGTATTCCGCGCTGACTTCCATCATGTCCTGTTTCGGCACAACGGCAGACGCTTCTTTCCTGCCTGCCACACTTTCCGCGGCGCAGCCCATATTTCTTATACCGTTTATCCCGTACATGCCATTCATTCGCTCCGCCCCCGCTTCCTTCAAAAAACCGCCTCCGCTCCTGCTGAGGGAGGCAAAAAACGCTGCTATATAATACATCGGGCGGAAACGCGGGATTCTTTATACTTTCTCACAGTATTTTGTCTGTACTTGAAAAATAACCCGATTTTATCTTTGGGCTCCAGAGAAAATCAAAAGCCGCTTTATTCTGCGCAGAATCACTCTTTCCCATGTAGAAATCAATCCTGGCAGAATGATAATTGGCAATACAGCTAATATGGAACCCACTGACGCCAAAGAATCTGAAAACAGGATATCCATAACCCATCTGTTATGCAGGTCCGGTTTTTTATCAGACTGCTGTAAAAATCATCGCAGGAAGACTCTTTTTGTTCGTCGGCATAAATATGGTGTAAACCAGCCAAAATCCTCCCGTTTTACAGTTCTTTATCATTCGTCAGATCGCCGTTGCCGCTGACCGGCACTGCCTCGCCAAGATATTTCGGCTGGGGCTGCACCCATGCCAGCAGGAAATCTTTTCCCCTTGCCGCAGCCTCACGCAGATTCCGATAGGCTTCCCCCCGATAGGAAATATCTGCCGCCGCAACACCATAGGCATCTATTCCCAGCCTTTCGGCGATATACAACGCCCTTGACAGGTGATATTCCTGCGAAACCACAATGATTTTTTCCGCCTGAAACACATCTCTCGCGCGGTAAATGCTGTCATAGGTAGAAAATCCGGCATGATCCATAAAAACTGCCTCCGAGGGCACCCCCTGCTCCACAGCGAACGCCTTCATGGTATTCACCTCGTCATATTCCGAACGCCCATGATCGCCGCTCATCAGCAGACGTGCCGATGCGCCGCTTTCATACAGTTCAATGCCCTTTTCCAGCCTGTCCGCCAGCATGAGGCTGGGGCTGCCGTCCTCATGTACCCTGCACCCCAGCACCAGAATACAGTCCACGTCCAGCTTTCGCGCCTCCTCTAATGAAAGAATGCGCCCCTCTGTATGCTGCTCCATGTAATTGCTGATACCGAATACCACGCCCAGCCCCAAAATGCACAGACAGCACAGGCACAGGAAAATCCTTTTCCAAAAAATTCTTCTGCTCCGCTCCATTACCTGCCACCGCCTTCCCGTATCTCCGCGCCGAAAGGCATAAGCGCGAGCGCGGCAAATTTGAAATGCTGCAAACCAAAGGGAATACCGATAATCGTCAGGCAGCAGATAATACCCATCACAGCGGAAGCAACCGCCAGCTCTATCCCGCAAAGCAGTATCCAAAGCACATTCAGCAGTACGGAGCCGGAGGACATATTGCCATAGTAAATGGTCCTGCCGAAGGGACAAAGTGCCAGTTTCGCGAATTTGAAGCATTGCAGTCCCACAGGGATGCCAACCACCGTAATACAGCAGACGCAGCCCGCCAGAAACCAGCACAGCGCAGAAAGCAGCCCACCCAAAAGAATCCATAAGATATTGCCTAAAACCTGAAATCCTGTCATTTTTCTCCCTCATTCCTGTAAAATTCCACCGTCTTCCGATAATCCTCCTCCAAAAGGGCGCGCTGCCCCTCCTCCGAAAGCGTATAATGCCCTTTTGCCACACGCTGAAACCAGCGGTAATAATTGCGGCTGAGTATCGCGGCATAACCGTCCACGAGCCCCCAGTCCTTAAGCTGTGCTGTAGAAATTTCCCCGTTTTTTTCTATCAGACAGCATAAATGCAGTGATTTTTCCCGAAAAGCCGTCATAATCTTTCGGCGCGTCATGCCGCCGGTATTTGCGTCCGTCTGCCGCCCATTCCATTCCGCCTGTAAAAGCTCCCGTTTTTTGCGGTTTTTCCATGCAATGCTGTCAGAAGGCTCCAAAACAACATCTACCGTCCGAAGGGGGCTGTCTATCGCAACAGTCAAAAGTCCCAGTTCCAGCCGCTTCAATAGCCGGAGCATATCCTTCCAGGCCCTTTCCCGCTGCCCTTTTTTCGGGCGGGGTATCGCAACAAATACCAGCTCTGTGCGGCTCTGTCTCTCCAACGCCTGATAGACCAGCCGCAGATTAAACGCCTTCTTCAACTCCACAATGACAAGCTGCCCGTTTTTAATCGCCGCAACATCACAGTCCTTTACTTCCGCCTGCACTGTGTAGCCTTCTTCCTCCAAAAAACGGCGGACAGGCTCATATAAATCTGTTTCGCAAAAAGTATCCATCCCTGCCTCCTCCGCCTGTTTTGACCTTTACGCGCAAAAAACTGCTCACTCTGCTTTTGCCGCCATAAACGTCTCGATTTCCTCGACCGTTTTTATCATATCCGCCGTCATAACCTCGCATCCCTGTTCCGTCACAAGTACGTCATCCTCAATGCGGATGCCAATATCCCATTCCTCAATATACAGCCCAGGTTCTACCGTCAGCACCATTCTCGGCTGAAGCGTTCTTTCCGCGTAACGCCCAATGTCGTGCGTCTCCGCCCCAAGGTAGTGGCTCACACCGTGGTAATAATACTTTGCAACGTCTTCCTTCGTTTCCACCAGCCCGATTTTCTTCAGTTCCTCAAAATAATGCTCTTTCAGCAGTTCGTTCAGTGACGCGAACGGCACGCCGGGGCGTATCGCATCAATCACCTTTCGCTGCCCTTCCAGCACGATATCATACACCAGTCTCTGCCGCTCTGTAAATTTTCCGTTGACCGGAAACGTGCGGGATATGTCGCCATTGTACCAGTCCACCTGCGCCCCCGCGTCAATCAGTATTAGTTCCCCATCGGCAACGGGCTGATCATTTTCCACATAATGAAGTATTGTTCCCCGCGCGCCGCCCGCTGCTATGGTCTGAAATGCCTTTTGCTGCACACCGTTCTTTTTCAGTACATAATCAAAGCACGCCTCAATTTCGTATTCCTTCATGCCGGGCTTTGCCTGCCTCATCATTTCCTCAATGCCCAGCCGCGTAATCTCCATTGCCCTGCGCATCCGTTCCAGTTCCCAGTCCTCTTTTAAAAGCCGCAGATCACTGAAAACCGGATATATATCGGCAATCTGCAAAGCGGGATAGCGGCGGCTGAGTTCTCCTGCAAAACGCAGTCCCGGGTAGAAATCCGCGTCCCAGTCCCTGTTTTCCAAATCGAGCCATACCGTTTTTATCATATTTTTGAATATATAATCCGCCAGTGCCTGATGAAAGGCGTCAATACAGGCGATGTCGTCAATACCGCTGATATCCCGCGCCTCATCTGCCGTCATATTCCGCCCGACCCATTTTGCCATCTCGCCGTTATCCCGCTGGATAAAAAGCGTCTGACGGATACCGCCCGCAGTTCTGCCTAGAAGCAGAATGCACTCCTCTTTGTCAATGCCTGTTGCGTAGTAAAAATTGCGGTCTGGAGAAAAGGGATATTTCTCATCTCCCCTTTTATACGGCGCGCGCCCCGCAAATAAAACTGCCGCCGACTGCGGTTCCATACGTTCCAGAATTTTCCTCCGGTTTTTCTCAAATATATTTTCAGCTGCATGGTTTCCCATTTTATCACTGCCTTTCCTGCAAAAGTACTCCCTGTTCTTCTCACACATTATACAAAAGCCGGAAAAAAGATACAAGATGTTTCTGGTATTATCTGCCTACGGAGATATTTTTTGCGTTTTCCATATTTTCTGCTTGCGTCAGATAAGGTTTTCTGTTAGAATAATCTCCATGAAGACATAGCTCAGCTGGGAGAGCGCTTGCTTGACAGGCAAGAGGTCGTGGGTTCGAGCCCCGCTGTCTTCATTTTTTTATTGCCCGTTTCGGGTGGAAATGAGCTTTGCGGTATGTTTTGTTTCCGGTGAAGATTCCCCTGTTTCTTTTTGAAAATTTCCTGTTTCAAAGAATAAAAAGCTCCCGGGAAGCCTTATTTTTCAAGGCTTTTCCCTATTGAATGATTCTATTCCCATATCTTTTTTCTATCATCAGGAAGGAAAAGTTATGCGGATTTTTGCCTGAAGCCTGACAAAATTATGCTCGAAAATACGTATACATAACTCATGACGACACTACCTGGCAAAATTTGAAGAAAAAGCAAAGGCATATGATATAAAAAATAGAACGCCATTTGTGAATGAAAAATTTGCAAATCGTTCACAAATGGCGTAAAATCAACGTCCCAGAAAGGACTTGAACCTTCGACCCCGCGCTTAGGAGGCGCGTGCTCTATCCAACTGAGCTACTGAGACATATGAATTTTTTAAGTTATAACCCCTAAATGGCGGGAACTCATCTCCCGCTCAGGAGGCGCGTGCTCTATCCAACTGAGCTGCAAAGACGTCTTTCATGCTCCCTGCCTTTCAGCAGGCAGCACCCTGTCCTTTATTGTATCCATTTTCCGCCCCGCAGTCAAGAGTTTTTTCATATCTCTCTTAATATGCGGGTGTAGAGTTACAATACATATTGGACAACAAGGAAAGAAAAAGCTAGAAGGATGA
>CAJTQX010000048.1 GCA_910578425.1 uncultured Anaerotignum sp. | reverse complement strand
CGGCTTCGCCGGTTTGCGCAGCAAACTTCCAAGGAGCTTCGTTTTGCGCCGACCGAAGCGGAGACAAAGACCCTTGTGGGGGGATTGGGGGCAAAGCCCCCAAGGTCTTAGGTCTTAGTAATGCACGATGCTCACAAATTCCTCTTTCAGGCTCGCGCCGCCGACCAGCCCGCCGTCGATGTCCGCCATTGCGAACAGTTCTGCCGCATTCTTTGCATTCACACTGCCGCCGTACTGTATCCGCATCTGCTCCGCCGTTTCCCTGCCGTACATTTCCGTCAATACCTCGCGGATCGCATGGCAAACCTCCTGCGCCTGCTCCGAAGTCGCCGTTTTGCCTGTACCGATTGCCCAAATCGGCTCATATGCTACAACAACTTTTGCCGCATCTGCCGCAGAAACGCCCAAAAGTCCACATTTCACCTGCATACGCACCCATTCGATCGTGATGCCGGCCTCACGCTGTTCCAGCGTTTCCCCGCAGCACATGATAGGCACAAGCCCCGCCGCCAGAGCCTTTTTTACTTTTTTATTCACCGTTTCATCTGTTTCCCCGAAATACTGCCGCCGCTCGGAATGTCCCAAAACAACATATTCAACGCCCATTTCCTTCAGCATGGGCGCGGAGACCTCCCCTGTAAACGCACCGCTGTCCTCAAAGTGCATATTTTCCGCACCTACGCCGATGCCGCTGCCCTTCAGTTCCTCCAAAACAGGGTACAAATCTACAAAAGGCACACAGAAAACGACTTCCGCCTCATTGGACGCAGCTTTCTCCTTTATCATGCTGCAAAACTCCGCTGCTTCCTTCGGCGTTTTGTTCATTTTCCAGTTTCCGGCAATAATTTTTTTCCTCATGTTTCCCCATCCTTCCTTATTTATCATCAACTGCCGCTACGCCGGGCAGCTCCTTCCCTTCCAAAAATTCCAAAGACGCGCCGCCGCCCGTAGAAATATGGGACATTTTTTCGCCATAGCCCATCTGGTTGACCGCCGCCGCTGAATCGCCGCCGCCAATAATCGTTGTCGCATTGATTGCCGCCATTGCTTCCGCAACCGCCTTTGTGCCGCCCGCGAAATTCTCAAATTCAAATACGCCCATAGGCCCGTTCCAGACAACGGTTTTCGCGCCCTTGATTGCATCCGCAAACAGCTCCCGCGTTTTTTCGCCAATATCCAGACCCATCCAGCCATCGGGAATTTCGCCCGCCGGAACAGTCTGAAATTCTGTGTCATTCTTAAATTCCTTCGCGATGACCGTATCCACAGGCGTCAGGAATTTTACGCCCTTCTCTTTTGCCTGTTTCATCATATCCAGCGCGTAAGGGATTTTGTCCTCCTCCAGCAGGGATGTGCCGATTTTGCCGCCCTCCGCCGCAGAAAACGTATACGCCATGCCGCCGCCAATGATAAGCGTATCCACCTTTTCCAGCAGGTTACGGATTACATTGATTTTATCAGAAACCTTCGAGCCGCCCAAAATGGCCACAAACGGGCGTTCCGGATTATTTACGGCGTTGCCGAGGAACGCAATTTCCTTTTCCATCAGATAGCCAACTGCGGATTCCTGCACAAACGCCGTTACGCCGACTGTGGAACAATGCGCGCGGTGGCTACTGCCGAACGCGTCATTGACAAAAATATCTGCCAGAGAAGCCAGTTCTTTACTGAAATTTTCCTCGTTCTTTGTTTCTTCCTTGCGATAGCGTGTGTTTTCCAGCAGCACAACGTCGCCGTCCTGCATTTTCGCCACAGCCGCCTTAGCATTTTCGCCTACGACAGTATCATCCTTCGCGAAAACAACTTCTTTCCCCAAAAGCTCGGAAAGCCTTTTCGCAACAGGCGCAAGCGAAAGCTCCGGCTTCGGTTCCCCCTTTGGCTTGCCCATATGAGAGCAGAGGATAACTTTCGCGCCGTCGCCCACCAGTTTCTGAATGGTCGGCAGGGCTGCCGTAATCCTGTTTTCGTCTGTGATCACGCCGTCCTGCAAAGGTACGTTAAAATCGCACCGGAGCAGCACGCGTTTCCCTTTTACCTGCAAATCGTCTACTGTTTTCTTGTTCAGCATCTGTCATTCTCCTTTCCTTAAAACCGTAAGACCGCGGGGCTCTGCCCCGCACCCCGCAAGCCGGTCAGTACTTTGCGTCGTAACCGTCGCAAAGCCGCGCTATGCGCGTCCGGACTTCTTTCCGGTACCTATTAAAAAGGGCTTGACCCTAAACTTTATTGCCAGACGCATTTCATGCGTCTGGAATCAGCAATCAAAGCTTCCCCTGCAAAACGCAGTTTTGCAGCAAAAGGGTCAAGGGCTGAAAGCCCTTGCAGGGTTTGGGACAGCGTCCCAAGGTTTTCATGTTTTCATATCCTCACTTCCCGGCAATGCGCAGCATCTCCAGCGCGGCACCCTCGTCCGTCACAAAAATTCCGCTCGAAATACTGTGGCTGACTGCCATAAGGCTCTCCGCTTTCCGCCTGCCGCCTGCCATCACAATGACACATTCGGCATTTTGAATCTCATTGAAATCAATGCCAATGGAACACGTTTCATAAACAATATTCCCTTTTGCATCGAAATAATATCCGCATGCCTCCGCAATCGCGCCGTCCCGCTGCAACTGTCCGCATATGCCGGCGTCCAGCCGCCGCCGCTCGGCCATTTCCAGTGCATTGCCTACGCCTAAAAGCAGAATATCCGCCTGCTTCATTTCTTCTATCGTTTCCGCAACCTCCGGGTCCCGCTTCATTTCTTCCAGCACATGCGCGCTCAGGTTGTCCGGCAGGTGCAGCATGCGGTAATCCGAAAGCAGTTTTTCCGCCAGCTTTGCCGCCAGCGTATCCGCCTGCAATTCCAGCTTCCGCCCAACACTGCCCCGCGCCGGCAGCACCATACGCGCCATCTGGGAAGTCATTTCCGGCACAGCCTGT
Organism: uncultured Anaerotignum sp.; assembly: GCA_910578425.1. Taxonomy (GTDB): domain Bacteria; phylum Bacillota; class Clostridia; order Lachnospirales; family Anaerotignaceae; genus Anaerotignum_A. The sequence continues at coordinate 15,663 of CAJTQX010000048.1, read as the reverse complement.
ACCAGTTCCGCCATTGTTGACCCGCCTGTAATCGCAATCCTCCGTTCCTCCGTTGCATTTTCCAGCAAAGCCTTTGCCGCAAGCTGACCCATTTCTTTTTTCGCCCGCTCGCTGTCATCACTGTCGCCCTGCGCGATATATACCTTTCTCGCGCCCAGCGCGCTCTCCAGCCGTTCCTCCAGCACAGAAAGCCCTGTCAGCGCGGAAAATACTTCTTCCAGTCCCCGCAGAACCTCCGTTCCGGCTTCTGTCAGGCTCATGCCAATTTTTGACACCTTCACCAGCTCCTGCGCGCTGAGCCGTTCAATCTCACTGCGCACTGTCCGCTCCGTCATTCCCAGAGAACAGACCACCAGCCGCCGCCCGCAGGGCTGCAGGAGCCGTATTGTCTTCAATACCCGGTAGCGTTTGATAAATTCCTCCGTCAAATCCGGTGCAATTTTTTTCAGTAGCTGCAATTTTCGTTCCACTTGTTACCCACCTATTCTGGCTGTATTTTGTCCCTATTATGCGCTTTTTGTCCCATTAACGGTAAAAAAAGATATCCATATCGGACGTTGCCATAAGAAAAATTTTTTTGAAATACCTGAAAACAGAGATTTCATTTCAGCAGAAATCCTCTCTGGCAGCAGCCGTCAACGTTTGGCTGAAGAAATCAATCAAAAAACAATATGTCTTCCTCAGTCAAGCCGCCTTATGGGGCGCAGACCCTGCCGCGCCCCTTTTTATCCTCTGCCGCAAATTAAACCTGCTCTACTTTTACAGAATCATCCACATCGCTGTCTGTGCAGCAGCATTCGCCGTTATCCTCGCAGAACTCGTCCTCCATATCGTCCCAGTCATAATCCCAGTCTTCATCGAAATCATCGTCCATGCGTGTTTTCAGCAGATATACCACACCTGCCGTAACCGCAATCAGGACTGCCGCAACAATAGCAATCACCGCGAACAGCGTCTTTTTGTCTGTTTCATCTTTCAGCACAACAATACGTTCTTTCAGGCCGTCAAACCCGGGTCTTACTTCAAAACATTTTTTCATAGCCGCATCTCTCCTTAAAAATTTATGGTTTGGTGTTCCTCTCGCCGAATTTTCTGCGCAGGAACTCTTTGTTTTTGCGCATTTCACTGTATTCATAGTATGCCTTTTTCAAAATCTGGCGTTCATCGTTGAATTTCAGCAGATGATAGGCCTCATGGAATTTATAAAATCCGGCGTCCGCAAAGTATTCCTCGCTCTGAGGCTTGCAGTAAAAGGAATTCGCGCTCATCAAATACCAATGCACTGTTTTGCTGACAGTGTCCTCGCTTCCCTTAAAGGTATACTGCGTTTTTCCAACGTATTTAATGATCTCACCCGTCGCGCCGGATTCCTCTTTCACCTCGCGCAAAGCCGTCTGCCGGTAGGTTTCATTTTCCTCTACTGTGCCCTTGGGCAGTACCCAGCCCATATATCTGCCATTCTGGTTTTTATACAGCAGAAGGATCTTCCACTTGTATATCACGACGCCGCCGCAGCTGACTGCTTCTATCATCGCATTCCCTCCGCCTGTTCCATTTTCTTCATTTTTCTGCATTGTTAATAGTATACCGCTTTTTGAAATTTATTTCAAGTCTTTTGCCATTTTGCGCTGCCTATTTTTGTAAGCGGACGTTCCGAGCCTTCCTGCCTGAACTGTAGGATTCCCTTTTCTGAGAAAATAAACAGCCTGCGTGCATACAGATATATGCCAAAAACAAAAAAGGCCCGTTTCCCGGGGCTGAAAAACAGAGGATGACGGGAACCGAACCGTATCGAGCCATTTTTCGTGAAAAAACATCATTTTAGCCGACTTGCGCACTCAGATATGCACCCGAAGCAAGGAGGAAAAAGGCTTCTCAGCAAACTGCCGTTATACCGGCGGCCCGGCAAAGGAACCTTTCGCAGAATAACCCAGCCTCTGTTATGGGCGTTGCCATAAGAAAATTCCATGTTTTGAAATACCTGAAAAATCAGTTTTCTTCAGTCAGACCGTCTTTCGCAGAGGCTTTCTTTTTTCTAAATTCGCACTATTTTCGTCTACGTTAATCGTTTTATATTTTCCTCTGCTGTTTTATAATAACCCTGTAACAAATGTTTTTTTTGCAACACAAGGAGGTAATACCATGAAACGAATTGATTTACTGTACCAAAATTACGCAGCCGAACAACTGGCGAAGGGCCAGAGCATCCAGCAGAGGAAAGTCGAATACGAAGTGATGCATGACTTCCTCGAATTTCACCTGAATCCTGACGATTACCTTGAGGCGGAAAACCTTCTGAATGATTTGGTCCTTACCATCGAACAGGAGAGCTTTTATGCCGGAATGAAATATCTTCCTTTGTTCTTGAAAGAGCTTGTTGAGGAATAAAAAACGGGGCTTTACGCCCCGTTAAAATTTATAATATGCAGAATGCCCAAACCATTAAATCTATTATGTCTTTGGCATAAATTTTACAACATGGTAATATTCTGACCCAAACCAATGATATTTCACAGCAGGCAATCGTATAAAAACCATTTCTTATGCACTCAGATCAGCATGCAAGCATGAAAAAAGCCCCGTTGCCCGGGGCTGATAAACAGCGGATGACGGGAATCGAACCCGCCTCTAAAGCTTGGGAAGCTTTCATTCTACCAATGAACTACATCCGCATACCATTGCTTTCACTTTTCCTATTATACCAGAAAATCCAAAACTGTAAAGAGTTTTTTCAAATAATTTTCCATATGCGGAACGTACTGCCGGAGTCTGTTCTCAGACAGCCTCCGGTTTCACCGCGCCATCGCTTCGCCCCGCGCTTCGTATTCCTCCCGCACTTCCTCCGTATAGCGCAAAGTGACAAAAAGCAGCGGGTCAAGCAGTGTGCCATCCTTCCAAACGCTGTAATGCAGGTGCGGACCAGTGGAAAGCCCCGTATTGCCAGAACGCGCAACAGCCTGTCCCTGCCGGATTTTCTCCCCTTTTTTCACCAGAATCTCCGAAAGGTGCGCATACATCACGTCATACCCGTCTGTCGTACGGAATTTCACCAGCCTGCCCAGCGTTGCCGATGTCCGCGTTTCCGTCACCACGCCGCTTTTCACCGCTGCAACCTCTGTTCCTTCCGCCACCGCAATATCCAGCCCGTTATGCAGCTCCTCCCGTTCCAATATGGGATTCTGCCGCCTGCCGCAGGAGGATGTGATGATTCCCTGCAAAGGGTCAATCCAGCTTTCCGCTTTCTTCTCCCAGTCCAGCCCCGACCATGTGGCAATACTAGGGGGATTCCCCCGTATCAGGCAGGAACACTTTCTTTTCCTCCTCCAAAGGCTCCGGCGTTTCCTCCTCCCTGAAAGCAGGCAGGGCTTCCTTTTTTTCCTCCCAGATCTGTGCCGCTTTTTCCCGCAGGCCGGCGATGCGTTCCGCCGAAACCTGTGTTGCAATCGTTTCCCTTACCTTTTCGCAAAACGCCTCGGAGCTTTCCGTCTGAAATACAGAAACCACAAAACAGGAGCCCACCAGAACTGCTGTTATATATGCACGAAAGGCAAACAGCCCTGCCGTCGGGCTGGGCTGTTGTCTGCCCTGCATACGCCGCTGCCGTTCTATCCTGCGTTTCCTTCTCTCCCGCTCCGTCATGTGTACCCCTCCTGATATCGCTGTAATTCCGAATACTGCTCCAGTATCTTATCTGCCCTGGCGCGGCTGTTCCAAACCGCCCCAGAACACTCCCTTTCACCATTTCACCGTTTCACCGTTTCGCCTGTTCCAGGCCCTCCGCCACAGCATCCAGCACAAGCTGTGAGGAATGCGCGTTCTGCGGAGAAACCTCAATTGTCAGAGACTGATTTTTTGTTACCTCCCGGCCGACTTCCTCAACAGCCGTTTCCAGCAGCGGGTAAAACACAGCCACAGAATCGCTTTGTTCGGAAAGCGCGATATCGGCAATTTTCCCATTCTCGACCGTTACCGCGACCGCCGCCGTTTCGCCGCCCAGCTCCATATCCGCATAATATGTACCGTCTCTGTACGCGCTGTCCCCGTTGTCATCTCCCAGGTGCAGGAAGAAATAAATCAGCCCCGCCAATATCACAACACCCAGCACAGCAAACACCGCCGTTTTTACCAGTTCCTTCATTTTGACCACCACAAATTTCGTGCCGCTCACATTTTTCCCTCCCGAAATAGCTTCTTATCCATACCATATGACGCGGCACGCCTGTTTATGCAGACATTCTCCTTGCAAAACAGCCACCCTTCCGGTATCATGGAAGAAAACAAACAGAAAGAAGGGGCGGCATGGGACTGCGTTTTATCATAGGCAGGGCAGGCGCGGGAAAAACCTCGCGCTGCATGGAAGAAATCATAGAAAAAGGAAAAGCAGGCGGCAGGCAGGTGCTGATTGTGCCGGAGCAGTTCACCTCTCAGACGGAACGGGATTTCATCGAAGCCTGCGGACAGGGCGCGATCCTCTCCGCCGAAGTCCTCAGCTTCGGGCGGCTGGCGCACAGGGTCTTTTCCAAAACAGGAGTTGGCGCACGCGTCCCCCTCGATGAAATCGGCAAATCTATGGCACTGCAAAAAATATTATTGCAGGAAAAAAAGAACATCGTTTATTTCCAGAACGTGATGGACAAGCCAGGCTTTGTGGAACAGCTTGGGCTGACGCTGACAGAATTTTTCCAATATCAGATTACTCCGGAGCAAACAGAAACACTTTCCCAAAATGAGGGGCTGACCACTGCCGCGCGGGAAAAACTGGCGGATCTAAGTCTGATTTTCCGCGCCTATATTGACTTCCTGAAAAAAGATTATATTTCCGGAGATGAAATGCTGGGGCTTCTGGCGGAACGGCTGGATAAAAACGCAGGCTTCGGGCAAACAGAATTCTGGCTGGACGGCTTTTACGGCTTTACGCCGCAGGAATTTAGTGTTATCCGCCGTCTGCTCCTGCTTTCTCCACAGGTAACAATTACTCTGCCGATGGACCGCAACACGTTTTACGGCGCGTTTCTGCCGCCCTCCGCACCGTTTTACGGTTCATGGCGGGCAAAGCAGAAGCTGATGGAGCTGGCACAGGAGCTGGGCGCGGACTGTCCGCCGCCCGTCATTCTGGAAGAAAACCATCGCGCGGAAACTGCCGCTCTGCGGGAATTGGAGCGGAATTATTTCTATGCCTTTTTCAAAAAATGCGCCATTGCCGAAAGTGTCCATATCGCCGCCTGCCCTGCCATTCAGGATGAAATCCGCTTCGCGGCCGGCAAAATCCTCCGGCTGGCGCGGGAGGACGGCTGCCGTTTTCGGGATATGGCAATCGTAACAAACGCAATGGAAACCTATGAAAACAGTTTCCGCAGCATTTTGGAGGAATATCATATTCCCTGCTTTTTGGACTCCCGCCGGAATACAGCGGCACATCCGCTTATTATCCTGCTTTCCTCCCTGCTGGATATTCTTGTGTATGATTTCAAGTATGAAGCTGTATTCTCCTATCTGAAATCAGGACTTGCATCGTTGACAATGGAAGAAACCGATCTGCTGGAAAACTATGTCCTTGCTTACGGGATACGGGGATACAAATGGAAAAAGGAAACATGGGAATACGGTCTGAGCCGCGAAGGCGCGGAAACACTGGAACAGATACAGGCGTTAAAAGAGCGGGTCATGAAGCCGTTCGCGCCTTTCCTCTCGCTTTCCAAAACGAAAAAATATCCCTTTCGGGAATTTCTTGCCCTTCTGCGGGAGCATCTGGAAACACTGCACGCCGCAGAACATCTGGAGATATGGGCGGAGGAGGCTGCCGCCGCCGGAAACCTCAACCGCGCCGGAGAATACCGCCAGATCTGGCAGCTTGTGATAGGCGTACTGCAAAAGGCGGAAGAAATCCTTGGGGAAGAACGTCTGACGCTGGCAGAAGCCGCCTCCATTCTGGAAGCAGGTTTGGAGCAGTGTACTGTGGGCATGATTCCACCTACGGTAGACTGTCTGCTCATTGGAGATATTGAGCGCAGCCGCCTCCCTGAAATCAGGCATCTGTTCGTACTTGGCGTTAACGAGGGCATATTGCCTGCCCCCGCCCTGCCGCATGGCATTTTTACAGAAAACGAACGCGACCTGCTTTCCCTGAACGGCATGGAGCTTGCCGACGGCGGACGCATGAAAATATTTGAGGAACAATTCCTGATCTACCTTGGGCTGACAAAGCCCTCCCGCGGGCTTTGGCTGACCTATGCTGTTGGGGACAACGAAGGGCGCGCAATGTCCCCTTCCTCCCTGATTGACCGTCTGCGCCGTATGGACGATACACTTGTCCCGTCCATACAGGAACCGAATGTGTTCCTTCCTGGCGAAACCGCGCCGGAAGCCGCGTTCCATCTTCTGGGAGCAGAAATGCGTGCCCATACCGCAGAAACTCCCATGTCCCCGCTCTGGCAGGATATTTACAGCTTTTTTGACAGCCGGCCGGAATGGAGTCCGCGCCTGAAGCTGCTGCGGGAAGGGCTGGGCAAAAGCGGCAGAAAAGAACGCCTTTCGCCCAAAACCGCCCGCGCGCTTTACGGCAAAAATATCCTTTCCAGTGTTTCCCGTCTGGAACGCTTCGCAGGCTGCCCGTTTTCCTTTTTCGCGGAATATGGGCTACGGGCAAAAGAACGCCAGCTTTACCAGCTCCATACGCCGGATCTGGGGCTTCTGTTCCATGAAGTGCTGGAACGTTTTTCTCAAAAGCTGGAAATGGACGGCGTTCTCTGGACAGATTTGACAAAGGAACGGACGGAAGTCCTGATTCATCAGGCTGTGGACGAAGCCGCGCCCCATCTTGGAAACGAAATCCTTTTGGACAGTGCGGCAAATCGCTATCTGATCCGGCGGCTGAAACGCATTTCCGCCCGCTCTGCCTGGGCACTTGTGCGGCATTTGCAGGACGGAGCGTTTGTCCCTGCGGGTTATGAAGTCGGCTTTGGTCTGCATGACGCTCTGCCGCCTATCGTAATTGAGCTCGCAGACGGAGGCAGCCTGATACTCAGCGGAAAAATCGACCGCGTGGATCTGCTGGACGCGGCAGGCACGCGGTATGTGAAAATCATCGACTATAAATCCGGCAGCAAGACATTCAGTTTCCAGGAAATTTACTACGGCCTGCAGCTTCAGCTTTTGATTTATCTGGATGCATATCTGAAATATTTTGAAAAAACGGGAGAAGGCCCGCTGAAGCCCGGCGGCGTGTTTTATTTCCGCATCGCCGACCGGCTTTTGACGCTGGATTCCGAGCTTTCCGCCGAGGAAATCGAGCAAAAGCTCTATGAAGAAATGAAAATGTCCGGACTTCTGCTGGCAGATGACACGCTGATACGCGGGCTTGACAGCAATCTGGAAAGCAGCAGGAAATCATATATTGTTCCGATGGGATATACAAAAACAGGCATCTCGGCGGCTTCCAACGTTGCCACAGAAGAACAGTATGCCGCTCTGCTGACGTTTGTATCCGAACGGGCGCGGGCATTGGGCGAAAGCATGAAAAACGGCGCAATCTCCCCCATGCCGACCCGCAGCCAGGGGCGAACGCCCTGCCAATACTGCCAGTTCCGCCCCGTCTGCAGGTATGATTATGAAGAACTTCCGCGCTGGCGGGATATGAAAAATATGGGAAAACAGGAATTTTGGGAACGGATTCAATCCGGAAATTGGGAATAAAAAAGACGCGCACTGCAAAAAAGGAAGGAAAAACAGGTTTCCCTTCCTTTTTTAGTGTTTTTATTTTTTAGGGATAATTTCCAGCCAGTAATTATCTGGATCATGGATAAAATAAATACCCATTTCTGGATTTTCAAAGCAGATGCAGCCCATCTGTTTATGCTTTTCGTGCGCGGCTTCATAATCATCTGTAAGGAATGCAAGGTGAAATTCATTTTCGCCAAGGCTGTAAGGCGTTTCCCTGTCGCGCAGCCAAGTCAGTTCCAGCGTAAAATCAGATTCCCCATCGCCCAGATAAACCAGCTTCCAGCTCCCATCGGGAGCCTCCTTCCGGCGCACCTCTTTCAGCCCTAATGCCTCGGCATAAAAAGTCATGCTTTTTTCCAGGTCCAGAACATTGTAATTATAGTGGTTGAATGAAAATGTCATAGCAGCCTCCTTTTTTTCTCAATGATGGTGATGGTCGTGGTGATGATCATGCCCGCAGCCGCAGTCATGGTGATGATGTCCATGCATATCGTCAAATTCGTCCTCGTCCGCATCGGTAATGGAATGATAGCCGCTGATTTCAAACACCGTGCCGACCTTATCCACAATCAACGCTTTCTGCTCCTCCGTTATGCAGGTATCAACCGCCTCCATCAGCCGCTCAATGGTTTCCTCCGCAGTATATTTTGTTGGCAGTGAGCCCAGCAGGTTCTGCATGAATATCTTCCGCATCTGTGCAGGCAGGGTATCCAGACTGTTCCGTATTTTCGTCAGAAAAGCCTGAATCAATGCTTTCCGCTCCCCTTCCTCCACAGGCGTCAGCCCGTCAGGCAGGCTGGGTGCAAAAACAGCGTCCTCCAATTCGGCAAAATAACAGCTGCGTATGAAATCCTCTGTCAAAAGCAATTTTGTCGTTTCGTCAGAAAAGTCCTCAAAGGAGCCTGCTTTTTGCAGCAGTTCATATTCCTCTTTGCCGATGGCATTCGCTTTGTCTATCACAGGCTCGACCGCAATCTCCAACTGCTCCATGAGAGTATCGAGATATGCCGCCTTTTCAGTCAGGGTCAGCTCGTCCCGCAGAAATTCACAGACAGTATGATAAAGATCAGCATAGGCCGCGCTGCCTTCCGTCAGTTCCCCGAAGCTGTATGTCAGATAGAACAGCAGAAGCAGGGAATTGATATCGTGGAAGATGCAGGAAAAATATTCCTCCATTTTGCGCATTTTATCCAGAAAATCCGCCAGCTCCTGATACAGCTCAGCCAGTTCGTCATCAGAAAGGTTATGCGGCAGAACCATGCGCTTCTGTCCAATCCACTGGGCGATTTCCGGAAAATATTCCCCGTAATCCGGATTTTCCTGCGGTGCGCAGAAGGAAAGGAACGCGCGAAAAGCCGCCTCCATTGCCTCTTTGCTTTCCTCGGCGAAAGCATCTTCCAGTATGCCCTGAATTTCCTCATAATACCGCTCCCGCGCCATGCGCAGAGGCGTGCATTTCAGCAGTTGTCCAATTGCCGCCGCCTTATTTTCAGGGGTTTCCTGCTCCTCAATAAATGCATGGCAGTCCGCAAAAAACAGCGACCATTCAATTTGTTTCTCCGAAAGGTGTTCTTCTTTATACTTCCGTAAAGAAACCTGATCCCTCACAAGCGTAAATATCACATTCCATTGCGAAAGATAGCTGTAAACAGCTTCATAAATGCCAATCAACTGTGTTTTCAGAGCAGCGCAGTCCTCAAACGCCGCCATGCGCGTCTCCGCATCGCCGTCCAGCAGGTTTTCCAGCTCCAGCAGATATTCCTGTATTTTTTTCTTGATCCGCAAGGCGTCCTCCGGTATTTCAAAAGGCAGGTCAGCCGTTCCTTTCTGTGCATCTTCCATTGCACTCATCAGTGTCAGCAGAAGACTGCCGACTGCCTGCTGGTAAATATAATCGGCAGAAAGCCTGCTGATTCTTTCTTCCATCGCTTTATTTGTCAAAAGAAAATCTCCTTTCTCTTCCCGTTTTTTCCATTATAGAGGAAACGCCGGAAAAAGACAAGCGTTCAGCAGAAAGGTTTCTGCTGTTGACACGCGTATCAAAGGGCCTCTGCATATGATAGACCCATCCGGCCCTGTTCTGTTATTCTTCTTCCCCGTTTTCTTTTTTTTCTGTCCGCTTTTCTTTTCTGAAATATGGCATATCCTGTGAATATTCAACCTGTACATAATTCAGAATCATTTTCAGCATCACATCTGCCGCCGCTGTGGTAAACTCGCTTTTCTGTGTGGCTATGCCGATCAGTCGATATGGCGCGCTCTCGATCGGATACACATTGACATTTCCTTTCACGCTTTGCAATACCAGCTCCGGCACAATCGTTATACCCAGCCCGCTTTCCACCAATGCAATAATAGAACTGTCCTCAATGATGTTATGCGGCATTTCCAGCTCAAGGTTGTTTTCCTTTATAAACGCAATGGCGTCAAAATCCGAGCCTGTTCCCGGTACAATCACTTCCTGCTCCCTGATTTCATCAATCGTGATGTACTCCTTATTCCGCGGTATAAAATCCCTTGGCGTTGCGCAGAGAAGCCTGTCCCTGAGCAGTGGAATTGCCGAAATATCGCGCTTTGTCGGCATGGAAACAAACGCCAGGTCAAGTGTGCCCTCGCAAAGCCCCCGCTCCATATCGTCATATCCGCCCTGTATGATGCTTACCCTGACCTCAGGGTATTCCCGCCGCATCTGTCGTATGATAGCGGGCAGCCACGTGCTGCAAATACTGTTGATTACGCCAATCCTGATACTTCCGCGTATGATGCCGCTGATACGTTCAATCTCGGCGTGCAGCTTCTGATCCATCGCAAGGACAGCGCGGATATGCGGCAGTATTTCCCGTCCGTATTCCGTCAGTTCGATTCCCGTCCTGTCCCTTTTCAGCAGAGGAAAGCCAAACTCTTTTTCCAGCTTCGTCAAAGAATGGCTCACCGCCGAAGCCGAAAGATTCATCAGCCCCGCCGCCCGCCGCAGGTTTCCCGTTGTTACGATCAAATCAAATATCGCGTAATTCCATAATGACATTTCTCCACCGGCTTTCTCCCGCTCTCCTGTTCTTTTCCCGCTTCCGCCATGCTATCAGCCAGCCATTTTCAGCGTTTCGTGCAGGCACAGCCTTTCTGAAGCGTATGCTTTCTTTAATAAGAATATCATATTTTCTCCCGATAAAACAGGGATATCTCGAAAATAAAGCAAAAACATACCTCGGGGAATCCAGCCATTCAGCAGCCTGTTTCTCAAAACATTCCAAACAAAAAGCCCCATCCTTTTCAAACTCCAAAAGAACAGGGCCCCGCCTTTTATCTATTAAAAAATGTAAACATTCCCGCCGTCAATCCTTCGGGCAAACCGCTATACAGCGCGCCGTAAAGCCCGATGCATCTTTTGCCTTTGGAAACCCGCAGAAAATCACGCTGCCCACAGGCGGCATCTCTGAAAGGTTCCGCATCAGTTCAATCTGGTAACGTTCCTGTTCCAAAATATATGTTTCGCAGATATAGCCATGCTTCACGGAGTCCACTGCCGCATCTGTGTCAGAGGTTTCGTGTCCGACAGCAGCAACATTTCTCTGCTCAACAAGGAATTTCAGAGCGTCCAACGCCCAGCCGGGATAATGCTTGTTCCCCTCCGCATCATAGTTATCCATATCGCCGCGCTTCGACCAGTCGCTGCGGAGCGCGACAAACGCATTTTCCGGAATCTGCCCGTACTGGCTTTCCCAGTCCCTGATATCCTGTTCCGTTGCAGCATAATCCACATTCTCCGCCACCTTTTTGGAAATGTCCACAACACAAAGCGGCAGTATCATTTCCTCCGCCGTAATCTCATGCAGTCCCCTTGTTCCCGGCACGAAATGCAGCGGCGCGTCAACATGCGTACCATACTGGCTGACCAGCGTAAATTCATGCACACGGAACCCGACCGGATAATCGAACGGCATCGCAACGCTCATTGCCGGAAAACCTGACCAATGGGGCGTTTCCGGCGAAACCTCATAGGACAGCTCCACGAACTTACATTCTTTTTTCCACATTTCAAGCATTTCCCACAGATTTATTTTTCCCATTGTATCCCTCCTGTTCTTCCGCGCGTTTCGGTTTTACCGGCCCAGCTTCGAGCAGAACATCTCGCCCAGCCGCTTCATGCCAATCTCAATTTTTTCCGGCGTAACATTGCCAAAGCTGATGCGCATACAATTCCTGCCTTTCCCGCCGCCTTCCACAAAGAAGCCGGCTCCGGCAATATAATGCACCTTCTGCTCGTTTGCCTCTTTCAGCAGTTCTTCTGTATCCAGCCCATCGGGCAGTTCTACCCATGTAAACAGTCCGCCGTCCGGAAAGACCTTTTTCGTACCCTCAGGGAAATATTTATCAATACATGACATCATCACATCTCTGCGTTCCTTATGTATCGCGCAGACTTTTTTCAGGTGTTCCGCAAAATATCCGCGGTTGAAAAACTCTGCGCAGACCACCTGTGCCAGCGATGAAGTATGTGAATTGGTTGCCGTTTTCGCATCAAACAGCTTCATGATGATATCCTTTGTGGCATGCACAAACCCCAGCCTGCTGCCCGGAGAAAATATTTTTGAAAAACTGTTGGCGTAAACAGTATGTCCTGTTTTATCAAAGGATTTGATAGGCGGCAGTGGTTCCCCGCTGTACCGCAGTTCCTGATAAGGGTCGTCCTCCAGAATGATCACGTCATACTGGCTGCCCAACTGTGCCAGCCGTTCTCTGCGGTCGGCAGGCAGGGTTTTGCCTGTAGGGTTCTGGAAAGTAGGGATAACATATACAAACTTCGGGTGATATTCCTTTATTTTTTTCTCCACATCCTCCGGCATCATGCCATATTCATCACATTCCACCGCAATACACTTTGCCTGAAACATTTCAAAAATCTCCACACAGTGTACAAACGTCGGAGATTCCACCAGAATGACGTCGCCGGGGTTGATATAAACCTGACAGAGCAGATTCATCGTTTCCAGGCCGCCGTTTACAATCAGAATTTCATCAATATCAGCGTCCACGCCCTTTGGTTTCAGCAACTGATTCACAACTGCCTCCCGCAGGTCCTTCACGCCCAGCACCGTACCATATTGAAGTGCCTCCACGCCGCGTCTGTCCCTTGTGATTACCTCGCTGCAAATTTCCCGAACCTGTTCAATCGGCAGCCCCTCATGCGCAGGCGCGCCGCCGCCGAAAGAAATTGTTTCCGGATCGGACATTGCATTAAACAGTTTTCGTATGATCACAGCAGTTTTTTCCATATCCTGCATTCTTTGTGCAAATTCCGGCATTGCGCTCCCTCCTTAATTCTTAAAATATTGTTCCATTTCCGCGAAGAGCTGATCAAATTCCTCTTTGTCGCCGGAAATTTTATATTTATGCTCCGGTCCGGGGAATACGCCCTCCTTCACGTCTTTTATATAATCCTCCATACCCTTTGTCGCAACCTCAGCGATGCTTGCATATTTTTTTACGAATTTCGGCGTAAAGTTTTTATACATTCCAAGGGAATCCGCCGCAAGAATAACCTGCCCATCGCACTCAACGCCCGCGCCAATACCGTAAACAGGAATCGGCAGCATTTTATGCACATATGCGCAAACTTCTTCCGGCACGCCCTCCAAAAGGAGCGTCCGCGCACCCGCCTTATAAACGGCAATAGCGTCTTCAATGACGGCCCGCGCGCTGTCTGTTGTTCTGCCCTGTGCCTTAAAGCCGCCCATAGAAGCCGAGCTTTGCGGCGTCAGCCCGATATGCCCAAATACGACCATGCCAGCCTCTGTGATCGCCTTGATCTTATCCGCAACGGCTACACCGCCTTCCAGCTTCACAGCATCCACATCTGCCTCTTTGTAGAATCGTACCGCGTTGCGCACTGCGTCCTCCGTGCTTGCGTGGTACGCACCAAACGGCAGGTCGCCGATCAGATAAGTGTTCGGCGCGCCCCTGCGTACCCCCTGACAATGTGCAATGCTCATGTCCATCGTAACCGGCACTGTCCCGTTATGCCCGTAAACGATCATGCCCATAGAGTCCCCGCAAAGAATCATATCCATGCCGGCCTCCTCTGCGTAAGAAGCGTAGCAGCTGTCATACAGTACAATCCAAGCTGCCTTTTCCCCATTTTCTTTCATTTTATAGAGGTCTAAAATTGTTTTTTTCTTTGCCATATCCAAAACTCCCTTCCGCTCCTGCCGTCAAAATTCCGTCCTGATTTTTATTTATACAACCATCATAACCCCAATACGCTTTTTCTGTAAAATGAATAATATTGCACATATAGGCGTATTTTTTTCAACAAATTCCCGATTTCGATATGTACCTTTTCTTTTATTTCACAGCAGAAATGGCTTTTATTCTTTTTCTGCTTTTGATTTTGTGCGTATTGGTTCATGCTAAGATGAATTTTATGATACAAATTGATTTTTTTTGTATCTTTTCCCTCCGTATTTTCGAGCTTTGCATAATGGATTTTCAATAAAATTGCACAGTCAATTTATGCACATTTACCATTATGGCAAATGTCCTTCTCCGGCATTTTTCAAACAGATGAAAAACCGCCTTTTAGGCAGTGTCGTCCTGAGTCATGGATACGTATTTTCGAACATAATTTTGTCGGAAAAGCGTGTGCAGACACTTGTGACGACACTGCCCAGGGCGGCTTGACACAAGAAAGCATATTGTTCTTTTCGATTGATTTCTAAACGCAAACGCCAACGCCTGCTGCCAGAGAAAGTTTTTCCAAAACAGAAACCGCTTTGAACGGTCTTGATATTTCAAGTATTTCAAAAAAGAAATCTTCTTATGGCAGCGCACCCTACAGGCGGTTTCCGTTTTTCATCTGACTCTGCGCCCCTTCCGCTGTCTGCGCAGAAAACGCGCGCCGTTATCCGGCTTGGCAGTGTAGCCTGCGATAAACGCGTTTTCAGCTGTGTGGATGATTTGTGTATGCAAAATCATTTCAAAATCTAAAAATGCCTCATCATCCAAATGCTCCCGCAAAAATGCAATCAGCTCTAAATATGGCTTTCCCTGCTCCGTTTCTGCATATTCCTCCGATGCAAAATATCCGTCCAGCAATGCTTTGTACATCCGTATCCCTTCTTTCCGGCGGCATATTGCAGGGTGCCTGCCCGCCCGCCTAATTTTTATCTTCCACCTGCAAGAGGTCGGAAACCGTATCGCCCGTATATGCTGCAATTTTTTGTAGTGTATTCAAATTCGGATTGCCTTTCAGCCGTTCCAAAAGGCTCAATTCCTCTACACTTATGCCGATATGAAACGCAAATTCAACCTGAGTTTCATTGCATTCTTTACGATATTCTTTCAGATATTTTGCGAGTGCTTCTCTCTCCGGCATATTTTCGACCCCTTTAGACCATCGTAAACAAAAAAGTCCAAAAACACTACGGAATAGATTACGGATTAGTCTAAGTATGGAAAAAATAAGACAAAAAACGTCAAAATCGTATGCCATAAAATGTCACATATTGTGTTTTTTCTTCCAAGCGGCAGCAGAGATCATCCGAATCCTATTGACTAATACTTATTATGATACAATATTTGGCTGAAATTTGGTAGATGTTAATAAACTTTAACAAATCATATGTAGTTTACATTCTAAAATCAATTTGAATTTCAATCCATTCCATTGCCGTACCCATAAGCAGTGTCACAAAACGCAATTATCCGCACAGAAAAAACAGCAGTTGAAAACCAGACCTGCATGTACCTGTTTACACCCTGCGCCGTCTTTTCCTACACCCCTCCCCCACAGAATCTGTCAGACCAGTCTCAGATAACAAAAGATTTGACGCAGAGATTCCATTTGAAATAAAAACTCCTGAAAAAAATAAAACAAAAAGGCCCAGCCAGATTGAAGTGCCCCCGAAAAGTTAGACAAAGTTTATAGGTTAAAATTATTCAAGCAGC
>CAJTQX010000047.1:13058-18677 GCA_910578425.1 uncultured Anaerotignum sp. | reverse complement strand
TAGGCTTTTTGGAAAAGCCCTGAAAGGAAAAACGGAGCAGTTATTAAAAAGTGTACTTTTTAATAACTGCTCCGTTTTGTTTATTATGATAAGAATAACATGAAATATGCAGTTTTACAATACTTTTATGAAACTTTTTTCATTCGATAATACCTGACTAAAAAGTACACTTTTTGACTAAAATGGTAAACTGTTTTGCGGAAATTTAGGCGCGGAAAAAGAAAAATGGTGCTGAAAAAACAGAAAATGATGGCGAAACGCTGCAAGAGAGGGGGTGAGGGACATGGTATTTTGTAGTCTGCCGGTTCCGGCGAAAGGGAGGGGAAGCCCGAGAGGCGTGACACTCCCCCGAAAATCAATGCGGGCGTGGCGGAGGGATTTCAGTCGTTCACCCCCGGGATTTCTGGTTTCAGAATGGCAAAAAAAGGACAGGAGGAGTGAACGAATATGAGAAGGAAATTTTTGTCAGTGCTTCTGGCGGCGTCCATGGTGCTGACATTAGTGCCTGCAACGGCATGGGCAACAGCCGGGGATTTAAGCATTACAGTAAAAGATGGCGGCGAGACTACGGCAACAATTCCATATGGTACGGAGAACGTTACGTTTAACGTGGCTGTTGTGGAAGGAAATGATGAAAGCAAAGCCAACGTCAGCGTGGAGGTTACGACAGAGAGCGGAAAACTGCCGAACGACTGGAAAGATCCTGATGCTGTTGTGGTTGGGGCAGAAGCTGCAGAAGTCATAATCGACACAAGTAAATTTACTGTTGGCAATTATACAGTGACAGCTAAGGCTGGAGAAGCTGACGCTGTTAAGACAGCAGAAGCGACCATCACTGTTGAAAAGGCAACCCCGGCATATACGCCTACTGTAACAACAGATGTCAAAGTTGGCGATGCTTATCCGACAGGCGGAGAGGCAGAAGCAACTGGAACAGCTGACGCAAAGGTAGAAGGAACTTTGGCATGGTTCACAGATGCAGACTGCAAGACTGCGGTTGCGAAAGATGCGACATTTGCAGAGAGCGATGTGGAGAATGGTGTAGATTTGTACTGGCAGTTTACGCCGAATGATGCCGATAATTATGAAACAGTAAAAGCGGAGAAAGCGGTACATTTTGCTGTTACGAAGGATGAAACAGAAAATCCGGATGGACCTACTGAAATTCTGAAGAAATTTGCAGTTACCATTGAGGTTCCCGCGAAGGACGGTACACCTGCAAAAGTTGCTGATGTTAAACTTCAGGACGGCATGGAGAAAGAATGCGTCGTTACAAGCATCGCATGGGCAGTTGCTGACGGCGATGAACTTGGTGCTGACGCGGCATTCGAGGCGGGCAAAGCCTATAAAGCAACTGTTGTGCTGACGGCAAATGCGGATAAAAAATTTGTTCAGGATGCGGCAGTCACAGTTGATGGAGCAGAAGTTTCAGACATTACTGTTTCGGCGGATGCGGCACAAAATACAGTGACATTTACGGCAACATTCCCAGCAATCGAGGATGATACGCCTGCGGAGAAAACGGCCGTAACATTGGCGTTTGCCCCTGATCCGACGGCAGAACAGGAATACAACGGCAATGCGTTGACAAATCCGACTGTAAAAGTTACAAATGCAGACGACAACAGTGAAATAAACGATGCGAACCCGGTTATCACTTGGTCTGTAAAGGGCGGCGCGGCTTTGCAGGCGGCTCCGAAGGATGTTGGCGAATACACGGTAGCGGCATCCCTGCCCGCTGATTCCGATTATGAAGGCGAGCCTGTTACGGCAGACGTGGCGATTACAGCAAAGGAACTGACAATTACGGCAAATGCGGTTAACGTGCCTTTTGATCCGACGAAAACAACAAACCGCGAAGTTGAAGTAACCGGTACAACTACGGATATAGTCAGCGGCGATGCGGTAACGGTTTCTGCACTGAAAGGCATGATTGCAAGCGCATATGCGGGAACAGGTAACGTTACTTTTGATGCAAATGCAAAATTCGCCATTTCCGGTGCGGCTGCAAAGAATTATACGGTAAAAAATGATGGCGCACCCGGAACGGTCGGCTATACGATTACAGCAATCGCGCAGAAGATTGGCGCAGTAAACGGCGGTAGTGTGAAAAATGATGGTACAACAGAGCTGGATCTGATTGCGCTGTTGAAGAAAGCCGGAGCGGTTCTGCCGGAAACAGAGCCGGAAAAGGCGGTTACTTTTACAAAAAAT
Source organism: uncultured Anaerotignum sp. (assembly GCA_910578425.1). Lineage (GTDB taxonomy): Bacteria > Bacillota > Clostridia > Lachnospirales > Anaerotignaceae > Anaerotignum_A. The sequence continues at coordinate 16,463 of CAJTQX010000047.1, read as the reverse complement.
GCTGATGGTGTTACAATTACAGACGGTAAGCTGACGGCGGCGGATACTGTAGTTGCAGGCATTGTGACGCTGGCGTACGCAATCAGTGAGGTTGATGTAAATAACGACCAGACTGCGGAGTATACGGCAGTCGATGCGACAGATTTCGATATCATTATCATTGATGAGAAGCTGCCGACTCCCGTATTCACTTTTGCGGAAAACGCTGTGACAGTTCCTTTTGGCGGCACAGTGGAAAACAAACTGACAGTTGAAAAAGGTGATTTGACAGACGAGCAGCTTACCATTGAATGGGAAAGCAGTGATGAAACCGTTGCAACGGTAACAGAGGGCGCAGTTACGATTGTGGGTGTTGGCACAACAACGATTACGGTTAAAACAGATGTTGTTACTGGCGAAGAAGCAGGCAACCACAATGCGGCGGAGGCAAGCTATATCCTGACAGTAGAAAAAGCTGTCATTACATTGAGCGTTGATCCTGCAACGCAGACCATAAAGGCTGGCGGCGCACTTACAACACCGTTTACAATCAAAGCGGAGCCTGCGGATGAAACATTATATACCGGCGGCACGCTGACATATTATCTTGATGAAGTTTCTAAAGGAACGGATGTTCCGACAGAAGCTGGAGCTTACGAAGTAAGAATTGTTGGCGCAACGGCAAAAGACGGTGCGAAGTATGAAATTAAGACAGTAAACGGCACACTGACAGTTGAAGCTGCGGACACACCGGCTCCCGGCGAAGAGCTGACAATCACGCCTTCCAGCGTGAGCATTGCGTCCGGCAACGTGAACACAGCGGCTTCCGCTACATTCCAGGTAAGCGGCGGTACACCTGAGTATACAGTGGAAAAGGTAAACGGTCCTGAATGGCTGAATGTTTCCATTGATGGAGATACTGTTACAATCAGCGGCACACGCCCTGCAACAGCACAGGCGGACGCAACACTGACGGTGAAGATTACTGACAGTACGGCAGAAACTCCGCTTGTTAAAATGGTTGCGGTCGCAGTTGGCGCGGTAACGAAGCCTTCCAGCGGCGGTTCCTCCTCTGGCGGCTCCGGCGGCGGTGGCGGCGGCGGTTCTTCTTCCGTAACAGTACCCGTTTCCGGCGATGACAAGAGCGTAGAAGTAAGCGCGAAGGTTTCCGGCTCTACGGCTGCGATTGATAAGATTGACGGTCTGGACAAGGTTCTGGACGGCGATGTGGATACGGGCGTTGTGGAAATCGACCTGACTGCACTGAAAAAAGACATTGACACTGTAAAGCTTCCGGCAGCGGCTCTGGAGGACATCGCGAAAGCGGCGGCTGACGGAGACAATGACGTAGACGGTCTGGCAATCAAGCTGGATTCCGGTACAGTGGAATTTGACGCGGACGCTCTGGAGGCAATCGCAGACCAGGCAAGCGGCAGCACGATTGAACTGAAGCTGGAAAAGAGCAGTGCAAACGGCCTGAACAGCAGCCAGAAGGACGCTGTGAAGGATATGGATATTCATGGTTATTTTGACCTGACGCTGAACGGCGGCAAGGTGATTGTTGATTTCAAGGGCGGCAAGGTTTCGGTAAAGATTCCTTTTGCGGTTCCTTCCGGCAAAGAAGCGGCAAACTTTGTAGTTATCTATGTGGCGAACGACGGTTCTGTTGAAGAAATGCGGACAAACTGCTCCGGCGGCTATATCAGCTTTACGACAGACCATTTCTCCAAATATCTGATTGCTTACAAGGCTCCGGAACCCGTTGAGCCTGTTAATGAAACGCCTGTTGCGGCGGACTGCGATGGCGGCAGCAGCTGCCCTGCGCATAAGTTCACCGATGTGAATACAAGCCTGTGGTATCACAAGGCAGTGGATTATGCCATCACTAACAGCCTGATGAGCGGCGTTGGCGAAAACACATTCTCTCCAAATGCCAACCTTTCGAGGGCCATGCTGGCGCAGATCCTTTATAATCTGGCAGGACGGCCCGCTGCAGCAGGAGCTTCTGACTTCAACGATGTAGCAGAAGGCATGTGGTACACGAACGCGATTGCATGGGCGGCTGAAAACGGCGTTGTCAGCGGTCTTGGCAGCGGCAAGTTCGGCCCGAATGACAATATCACGCGCGAACAGCTGGCGGTTATGCTTTACCGTTATGCTGGCTCCCCTGCGGCAGGCGGCAGCCTGGACGGCTTCGCTGACGCGGGCAAAGTAAGCGGTTATGCGCAGAACGGGCTTGTCTGGGCAACCAGCAATGGCGTGATGAGCGGCAAGGGCGGCGGTATGCTTGACCCTCAGGGTCTGGCTACCCGTGCGGAAGTCGCGCAGATGCTTTATAATTATCTGAATAAATAATTCAGCTATGGGGCGGTGAAAACCCGTACCCACCTAAAAATGCATATGTCTTAATTGTTTGAAAGCTAACCTTGGAGAAAGGTGCGGATGGGTGTCCGCACCTTTTTCTGTATGGATGGGAAATATCTGCCTGCCGCCTGGACTATGACGTTTTGTTACGAAACAGTAGAGCAAGGCCGGGCAGAAAGTTTTGTTAAGCACACGTGACATGGGTCCCGTGACCATTATCGTCATAGGGGCGGCGTTTTCCATTAACCAAATCCCGAAAAGCAACAATTCTGTTTTCCGGCAATATAAAATCCTCTGTAGGAGAAATTCCGGTATCAAGTATGGCGATGGAGATTCCCCGTCCGGCATAGACCCGTCCCGCTGGGGCTTCACCGGAGAGCGGATTTGTTTTCAAAGGCATGGTAAGCATCTCCCTTCTTTCTTTATTAAAATATGTGGGAGGGGGATTTTTGGGAAGGCTTTTCGGGGAATCGTTCCTGCTGGAATGAAATTTTTCCGAAGCGGGAAAAAAACCTTTGCTTTACAAAATATCTGCCGATATAAAAGAAAGAGAGCAGATGCTTTCTATGGGAAAATCAGAAGTTAAGGAAGGTGATACTGGATGATTACTTCGATTGCGGCGATGAGTATGAACATGCACGCGGCAAAGCTGCAGCAGAGCGTGGACATCGCGATGATGAAGGAAACAATGGATCAGCAGACTATGGCGATGGAACAGCTGGTTCAGGTGATTTCCAATGCAACGCTTGGCGGCAATATTGATACTTACGCGTGATTTTCCGGAAAGAAGAGAAGGGCAGGAATGATGTTCCTGTCCTTTTTTCGTGTGGAAGCGGAAAGAGGTCTGTTTTAGGCTGACGGGGCATATCTTTTTTGTAGGAAGGTAAAAGGGGTGGTGTAAAATGGAGGAAAAAGCAGGCAGCGATGCAAATAAACTGCTTTCTGAAATGATGGGGGAACAGGGGCAGGATGCGCTGCGTATGCTGGAACGGATGGAACGGCTCAGGCGGCTGATGGGAAACCAGGCGGAGCGGCAGGAAAAGACAGGAGCGGCTGCGACCG
>CAJTQX010000047.1:0-13048 GCA_910578425.1 uncultured Anaerotignum sp. | reverse complement strand
AAAAAAGAGAGGTCCGTCCGCCGTTTGGGGGAAGCGTCAGCGAAAATATGATTACGGCGGCAATCCCTTTTCTGGATCAGGAATATCAGAGGGATTTATACATAATCGTCCGGCTGATGGAAATGAGAAGGGTGTTTTCCGGCGGAATGCTGGAGGCGCGGGGCAGGCAGGAGGAGCCTTCTTCCCTGCGCAGACGGAAAATGCTGCGGGCGGTGCGCCCCTGCCTTCCGGCGGAGGACAGGAAACAGCTGGATATGCTGATTAAGGCGATAGATATGAAAGAGATTTTGGAACGGGAGGGTGGAAAATGACAGCGACACCTTGGGATACGCCGCAGATGCAGGCTCTTGGAGAGGAACGCCTGCGGCTTCTGCGAGAGGCGGCAGAAAAAAGCAAAGATAAAACAGGCATGGAGCGGCTGGATGTTTTTCTGGAATACGGGGAAAAACTTGCGGCAGGAGGTACACTTCCGCCTGAGGAGCAGAAAGCACTGCTCGCGGCTGCCGCGGCGGGAATGCCGGAAAAAGATCAGGCACATATGGCACAGATCATGGCAATGCTGGGACTGTGACCGTGCAGAAAAGCCCCTGATGATAAGTCTGGGGCTTTTCCATATTATCCGCAGATTGTGTATCCTTCCTTTGTTTATGCCGAAATCATTCGGCAAGGCCCTAATTTTAGTAAAACCGCATATTGAATTTGTGCCGTAAAAATGAGAAAATAAACGAGTATAGAGGGAACGGGGAGCACCCCGTAGAAACGGAAGGAGATACTATGAAAAACTTGAAAGCAATCGTGCTGGCGGCGGGCGAAGGTTCCCGCATGAAATCGAAAACACCGAAGGTTCTGCATAAAATATTGAATAAAGCCATGCTGGATTATGTGATTGAAGCGGCACGGGACTGCGGTGCGGAGGCAGTCTGTGTTGTGGTCGGGCATAAAGCGGAAGAAGTGAAGGCGGGCATTGCGTGTGGCGGCGTGGAGTTCACGCTGCAAAAGGAACAGAAGGGAACAGGGCATGCGGCCATGATGGCGGCAGATTTTATAGAAGACGATAAGGATATGCTGATTTTGTACGGAGATACGCCGCTGATGCAGGGGGAATCTTTGACGCGGCTAACGGAAATTCACCATGCAGAGGGCAATGGCGTAACGGTTGTTTCCGCCGTATTGGACGACCCGACAGGCTACGGGCGCATTGTGAGGGATTCAGCAGGGAATTTCCGGAAAATTGTGGAGCATAAGGACGCATCTGCCGAGGAACGCGGCATACAGGAAATCAATACAGGCATTTATATTTTCAATGGCAGGGCACTGCGGGAATCCCTGCAAAAGCTGGGCAACGAAAATGCACAGGGGGAATATTACCTGACCGATTGTTTGGAAAGTATATTACTGGACGGCGGCAGGGTCGGCGTTGTAACGGCAGAAGATGCGGACGAGTTTTTTGGCGTCAATTCGCGCGTGCAGCTGGCAGAAGCGGCAGGAATCATGCGGGATCGTGTGAACCGTAAGCATATGGAAAATGGTGTAACAATTATTGATCCTGCAAATACCTATATTGACCCGAGTGTGAAAATCGGCATGGATACGGTCATATTGCCGGGCTGCGTGCTGGAAGGGGATACTGTCATTGGGGAGGACTGTGAGGTTGGCCCGCATACCCGTCTGACGGATATGAAGCTTGGGAATGGCATAAAAATACAGCAAACGGTGGCACTTGAATCGGAAATTGGGGATAATGCGGTTGTGGGACCGTTTGCTTATATCCGTCCGAACTGCCATATTGGCAGCCGCGTAAAGGTTGGGGATTTTGTGGAGGTAAAAAATTCCAAAATCGGCGACGGAACAAAAATTCCACATCTTTCTTATGTTGGCGATACGGATGCGGGGGAGAGAATCAATTTTGGCTGCGGAAGTATTATGGTAAACTATGATGGCAGGAAAAAGCACCGCACGACAGTTGGCAACGATGTATTTGTAGGCTGTAATGTAAATCTTGTTGCGCCGGTAACGGTGGAGCAGGGCGCATATATCGCGGCAGGTTCCACCATTACGAAGGATGTGCCGGAGGACGTGCTTGCAGTGGCAAGGGCAAAACAGCAGGTGATTAAGGGATGGAAAGAAAAACGCTTTGAAAAGTAAACCACAGGCGGAGGAATAACAGCGGTAGCTTTGCTGCTCAAATGGAATACAGACATTTATTTGCGTATAAGAAAAAAGCAGACATTGCGGTTTTGGTGGATATTTTTACCCTTGCCGTAATGTCTGTTTTTAACGTTCCGTTTATGGTTCCGAGAGCAGTGGGCGGGCGCGTTATTTATTGTCTTTTACATATTGCATAATGGCATCTACGATGGGGAGTATTCTATTTTCTCGTTTGCGGTTATACATTATGAATATTTCCTCCAAAGGAGGCGTTTCGTAGGATTCAAATTCTATGGAAATAAATTTTCCGGTTTCTATGAACGGCTTAGCAATCCGGAGCGGCATAAATCCAACACCCAGCTTATTTTGGAGCATTTGCAGGAACAGCCACGTGCGATCCAGTTCAATAAAGTGAGAACCAATACAATAATTTTCCCTGAACCATGTGTAAAAAGGGCTTGCCCAATCACAGTAAATTAAAGGAAATTTACTAAAATTCTGAGGTGTTAGCTTATCAGCGGGCAGTTCCAGGCTTTTATGCGCAACAAGTACATAAGGGTTTGTGGAAAGGGAAAGATATTCCAAGGCTGCATGGCGCATTGGGATAAAGCTGACTCCCATATCCAGCTTTTCCTCTACAATCATTTGATTAAGCAGGAAAGAGTGTTCGGACACCAGCTTAAAAGATATGTCTTTATTTGCAAGGAAATAATTCGTAAGTGCTTTGAGAAGCATGCTTTGCCAGAAAGAATCCGGAGCACCAATCGTTACTTTATAATTAAATGAATTCAGGGATGCGGTATGGATTGCCTCCCTGTAAAGAGAATCCAACTGGGCAGCATAAAACAAAAAATCTTCTCCGGCTGGCGTTAATTCAATAGATCTTGTATTCCGTTCAAATAATGTTCTGCCAATCTGATTCTCTATTTTTTTAATGCGGAAACTGACTGTAGATTGGGAGGTAAACAACAATTCTGCTGTGCGACTGAAACTCCTTGTTTGAGTCAGGGTAATAAAAGTATTCAATTCTTCGAAAGTCATGTCTGCCGCCTCCAATCAAATTATTTATAAATCATATCGATTTTTTAAATAAATCCACTTTCTAATTTACTTTTTGGGAATTATGGTATCATGTTTTTGTAAATTCTGCAATAAAAAAAGTGTGAAAATACGGAATATTTTATATTTATCAAATTATTAGATTGAACTTTAATATTTTTTATATTTGTATTTTGAATAAAATGGCTTTATCATTTATTTATAGCAGTCATGACGCTTAATTACATTCACTTAAAGATTTCTGAAAAAATATCAGAAGAGTTATCAAGAAAAGGAGTGTTGATTTATGGGCAGCCATGTTTTATATGAAAAAAAGGGGTACAAAGCATATATCATTTTGAATAAACAGGAGAAGCTGAATGCTTTGGAAGGCGAAATGTACCATGACATACTGGGATATTTGAAAGAAGCTGACCAGGATAAAGATATCCGCGTTGTGATTCTGAAGGGGGCAGGTCGCTGTTTCTCCGCAGGATATGATATTACCGCTGAAATGAATATGACGCTTACTCCTATGGAGGAACGCAACGCGGTTCAAGGCCATGCAAACGCGGCGCGCTGGCAGATGTGGGATATGGGTAAGCCTGTAATTTGCCAGGTTCATGGTTACTGCCTTGGCGGGGCTTGCGAGCTGATGATGCCTGCCGATTATGTAATTGCTTCCGAGGACTGCCAGCTTGGTGAGCCGCAGATTCAATTTGGCGCGGCGTCTGTATTCCTGATGGTACCTTGGCTGACGGGGCTGCGCAAGGGCAAAGAGATGATGTTGACAGGTGAAAAAATAAACGGCAAAGAAGCGGAGGCATGCGGCCTTATCACAAAAGCGGTTCCTCTGGATGATTTGGAATCTTACGTGGAAGCACTGGCGGACAAATTGATCAAAATGCCCCCAGAGATTATTTCCATACAAAAGTGGGGGATCAACAGACAGTTTGAAGCAATGGGAATCCGTACCGGCCTTGGCGTATGGGTGGATTACTCCATGTTCTTCCGTTATATGACAACGCCCGAAATAGAGGAATTCAGCCGTATTTCTGCGGAAAAGGGCGTGAAAGCCGCTCTGAAATGGCGTGATGAATATTTTGCGGCGAAAACGAAAGATTAAAGATGTTGTGAAATAACAAAAGACAAGAATAGGGCTTTTGCGGATAAAAAGTCACACTTTCGTAATATCCTGGGGGCATTATGTATGACGAACAGCGCAGAAAGGCACAGGAACCGCAAAAGTTTTGAAAAACCGGCAAACAGAAGCATTTTTATAAGGAGGTTTTCTGAATTATGAGTGCAGACAAAGGGCCTCTGACCGGATTAAGGGTTCTTGACCTAGGCAGACATATCTCTTGCCCAACCTGCGGCATGACGCTTGGGGATCTGGGCGCAGAAGTAATTAAGGTTGAAAAAGCAGGATGGGGTGACGACACCCGCCACAGCGGAGAATTTGTTGACGGCATCAACCTGTACTATCCGACAGAGAACCGCAATAAAAAAAGCATTACAGTCAATTTCCGCAGTGAAAGCGGGAAGAAACTGCTAAGAGGGCTGATTGAAAAATCAGATATTCTGATTGAAAATTTCCGGCCGGGTACTATGAAGAAAATGGGACTCGATTGGGAAACGATTCATGAGATCAATCCTAAAATGATTATGGCTTCTATCAGCGGCTATGGCAAGGGCAGCCCTTACCAGGATCGTCCAGGATTTGATTCCATTATGTCTGCTACCACAGGCATCATGGACCTGAATCGGGCGGAAGGGGATGGCCCTCGGATTACAGGGGGAATTTGGTTTATTGATATTATGGCAGGTATGTGGACAACAATTGCAATTTTGGCTGCACTTCGCCGCCGCGAAGCCACAGGCAAAGGCCAGTACATTGATACGGCTATGTATGACAGCTGCCTGTATTCCCTGAATACATACATCCCATTTTATGATAAATCTGGCATTATCTCACGCAATGCTACGAAAAATGCGTATGACTGCCCTGCTGGCCGCTATGAAAGCAAGGACGGCTATGTAATCTGTCTGGCAGGTGGTGACAATCTGTTTGAACGTCTGCTGACAATTACAGATGATCCAGTTCTTCATAACCCGCTCTATAAAGACCATGATGCCCGCATTGATCCGGCAAATTATGACGACATAAATAACGCCGTGGCACGCCTGATGCGTACAAAGACAGGAGACGAATGGGATGATATTTTTGCATCAATCGGAGTCCCTGGCGGCAAAATAAAGGATATAGGCGATGTGATGAAATCCCCTGCAACTTTTGCAAGGAATACAACGGTCAAGCTGGAGGTTGCGGGCCTTGGCGAAGTTACATTCCCTGGCACACCGCTGAATTTTTCGGATGAAACCCTGCACTTTACCCCAGCCCCCTCTCTTGGTGAGCATAATGAAGAAATATACGGTGGGCTGCTGGGCTTGAGCAAAGAGGAAATATTGCAGCTGCAGTCTGAAAATGCAATCTGATGTTCTGGGCAATGACTGTAAAAGCGGCTGAATGGTACTTTACCAAAGAGAAGGTATTTCGGAAAGGATGATGAAAATGAAAAAATCTGCAAAACGTGTATTCTCATTCCTGCTTGCAGGTACGCTGCTTTTCAGCCTTGCGGCTTGCGGCGGTTCCTCCAATGAAGGCACAGCGGTATCAAACGATGGTACTATTGATGCTGCACAGGTATCCGGCAATCTTGTGATGGGTACTGGCGGCGTTTCCGGCACATGGTATCCTGTAGGCGGTGCTGTATGCGGCGCGATGTCAGGCGGCAAAATGAACGTAACAGTACAGTCGAGCGGCGGCGGCGTGGAAAATGTCCGTACGATTTTGAACGGAGAGCGTGATCTTGGTACGGTTGGTGCGGATGTTACTCACTATGCTTACAATGGTACTGGTGATTTTGAAGGAGAAGACGGGTCTAAACTGCGTGTTTTGTTCCGGTTCAGTTCTGCAGAAGCGCAGATCCTTGCCCGCGCGGACAGCAATATCAACTGTATTGGCGACGTTCAAGGGCATGCCTGCGGTGTTGGCGCGGCGGGCAGCGGCGATGAATTGGCATTCCGCACTTTTATTGGTCTGCTTGGAATGTCCTATGATGATATTGATGAATCTCTGATTTCCATTGCGGAGCAGGCAACTGCGTTCAAAGACCGCAGAATTGATACAATGTTTACGATTGCCAGCGCACCTACCTCTGGTATGCTGGATGTAGCTTCTCAGGCAAAAGTCAAGCTGGTTCCAATCAGCGGCGAAGAAGCGGATACTATTGTGAATGCTTTGGGATTTTTTTATCCAGTTACCATTACAAAAGATAAATATTCCTTTATGGAGGAAGATGTGGAAACCCTGGCTATGGATAGCTTAATGGTGTGCAGTGCCGACCTGAAGGCAGAACAGGTCTATGCGATTCTTGATAATATGTTCAACAATGTTGAAACTGTTCAGGCAATCCACAATAGTATGACAGGTTTTACTCCTGAATTTGCGGCTAATGGTGGAGATTTCACAATCCCTATGCATGACGGCGCAGTAAAATGGTTTACTGAACATGGATACCTGTAAGTTCTTTTGAGAGATAACTCTGAAAAAACATACTGGCAGTTTTATACAGGTCTGTTTATGCTGCAGGTGTGGACTCTTGTATGAAATGCCTGATGCGATGCGCCGTTGGTTTGGCACGCTGACAATAAAGAAAACTTTTCCGTAATAAATATTCCCTTTCTGTCCAGGCATAGGGATTTGCTCTGGACAGAAAGGGTGGAAAGGAGCGTTATATGATATATAAGAAAAAAAAGAAAACGAATTCAGATGGAATTGTAGATATTGATGTAAATGAACTTGTTGAAAAAAGGCGTTTCCCCGTGGGAAAAGCATTGCTGATTGTGAATATCATTGCATTTGGAATGACAATTTTCCAGATGTATTGCGCCGGCTTTAAAACCATTGACGTAATGCCGTTCCGTGCGCTCCATACCGGCTTGGGGCTGTGCATACTTTTTTGCATTTATCCCATGAATAAAAAAGCGTCCCGTTCCAACATTCCATGGTATGACTGGGGGCTTGCGGCACTGGCTACTATTCCTAATTTATATATAGTGATGAATTTCAAAACTCTCGCACAGCGGGCAGGACATGTGACAACACTGGATCTGATTATGGGACTGATTCTAATTGCTGTGATTTTGGAAGGCGCACGCTGTGTGCTGGGGCTTACATTGGTCTGTATTTCAAGTTTCTTTATCATATATACCATATTCGGATATGCTTTTCCTGGTGCTCTGGCGCACCGCGGTGCCTCTCTTTCGACTCTTGTACGTCACATGATTTACTCAACAGAAGGCGTTTTCGGCGTTGCTTTAGGCGCGTCTGCCAGCTTTATTTTCCTATTCTGCCTTTTAGGCGCATTGATGGCAGAGATTAAGGCTGACAGCGTTTTGATCGATATTGCCGTTGCTTTTTTTGGTAAACAGACTGGCGGCCCTGCGAAAGCGGCTGTTTTGTCCAGCGCGTTATTTGGCACAATCAGCGGCTCTAGCCTTGCAAATGTTACTTCGACAGGAACATTTACGATTCCGCTGATGAAAAAGGTTGGCTATGAGCCGGAGTTTGCTGGAGCCGTAGAAGCGACTGCTTCAACTGGCGGTCAGGTAATGCCTCCTGTTATGGGAGCGGCAGCATTTATCATTGCCGAATTTGTTGGTACAAGTTATCTGAATGTGTGCCTTGCTGCGGCACTTCCTGCGGTACTTTATTTTGCAGGTGTATTTACAGCTGTCCATGTAAGAGCAAAGGCGAAAGGGCTAAAGGGCGTTTCTGCTGACCAGCTTCCAAAGGCGTGGGAAGTTATCTCCAAAAGAGGTTATCTGCTTCTGCCTTTGATCACTATTATCGTGGTTCTTTGTCTTGGAATGAGCCCGTCAATGGCTGCTTTTGTTGCATGTCTGATGACGATTGGCCTCAGTTTTTTGAAACCCGAAACAAGAATGACGCCGAAGCGGTTGTTTACGGCTTTTTCAAACGGTGCAAAGGGAGCTGTTGACGTTATGATCGCCTGTGCTATTGTTGGGTTTATCATAGGCTCCTTTAGCCTTTCCGGATTGGGCGTTAAAATGGCGGCACTGGTTAATGCCCTGGCTGGCGGCAAACTGTTCTTTACATTATTGTTCTCTGCTGTTGCGTCTATTTTGTTGGGGATGGGTGTTCCCACTACGGCAAACTATATCATGATGTCTATGATTACAGTTCCCGCAGTAACGGCATTGGGTGTGAATACCATAGCCGCTCATCTTTTCTGTTTTTACTATGGGATTGTTTCTGACCTGACGCCGCCTGTAGCACTGGCAGCCCTGACTGGCGCCGGAATAGCAAAAGCGAAGTTTTGGCCAACAGCGTTTAATGCGACAAAGCTTGGGATAGGTGCATATTTGGTTCCATTCTTTTTTGTATACAATCCCATTCTTCTTTTGGGGCAATATAGTGTTTCTTTGGAGGTTTTGCTTGCCGTTGTAACCTCTATTCTGGGCATTATCGCAGTCAGTTCCTCGCTGTTTAAATATTTCCGCGGCCACTTAAAAATTGTCGGAAGTGTTGTCCTTTGTATAGCTGGACTGCTGATGATCTCTCCTAAGATTTTCTACAGTGCTGTTGGATTTGGTATTATGGTACTGCTCTGGTTCTATCAGGGCATGCAAAATAAAAAAGCTTCTGTTTCCTAGACAGTGTCTGCACGAATTAAGCACGAATAGCAGCCCAAATAGAGATACAGTGAATCTGTACTGCGGCAATAAAGGCATCAGAGGTCTTGGCACAGCGAGTGGCAAGACCTCTCCAAATTTCCCGTAATCAGGAGGCAAATCCCGCCAGGGTGCCCCTGTTCGCAATACCCAAAACACCGCATTGATAAAACGTTGGCTGTCTTTGGCGATTCCGCTCCACTGACCACGCTGCCCGGGTAAATGCGGCTCCAGTACTGCCCACACCTTATCGCTTATGTCATGTCTGTGATAGGTGGCATCCATTTTTTCTCCCTGTCCTTTAAGATGTTTCCATTCTATCACAATTCCTCTGTCTTGTGCAGACACTATCTGGCAAATCGCGTTTTTTAGAAATGGACATGTGGAAGAATTTCTTCTCCTGATCCGTCAGGGGAAAGTGATTCCGAATAGCAAAATGATGCCGGATACGGAAAGAAGATGTGTGCAGAAAAGAGCTTTTCTGGATAGAGGATATGAAAAAAGCCCGATTTTCTGCGGAAAACCGAACTTCTGTCAAAGTGGAGATAACGAGACTCGAACTCGTGACCTATGCGTTGCGAACGCATCGCTCTCCCAACTGAGCTATACCCCCAAACAGGTTACACAATGGAAGCAACGGGGCTCGAACCCGTGACCTCTCGCGTGTGAGGCGAGGAGACACGATTTTCTATATTCGGTTTTTGTGCATGACATATCTCCAAATCCTGTATTTCTGGGATTTTTCTGAACTTTTCGAAATTTTCATTTTGCGTAGTATCGTGTAGTATCAGATTGTATTTCTACATTTTTTTACTTCCAATTAGCAAGCTGTTAGCAGAATACATTATGACAAGAGAGGGAAATAGTGCATAAAAATGATTTCAAATGTATTTTTATTCGCTTATAGGCTTGAAAGGGGAGAAATGTTTATGAAAAAAATATCCATCAGCATGGCAAAGGGCGGCGTTGGCAAGACATCTACGGCAGTAAATCTGTCGGCGGCGTTAGCAAAATCGGGACGGAAAGTCCTTCTTGTGGACTGTGACCCGCAGCAGGGCAATGCTACCTTATTTTTAGGGCATAACCCGAACGGGTTGAGGATTACAATAGCAAACGTAATCAATGCCCTTCTGGATTTAGGTGCGCCCAATTTCATCAGCGAAGCCACAATACGGCAAGCGGAAAACTTCGATTTGCTCCCGGCAAATCCGAAGCTGGAAGCCATCCAGAATAGGCTGATCGCGGAAAAGGGCAGTAGCATATTTGGTGGGGAAACAACTATCCAGCCATATGAAGTGCTGAGAACCATTTTAAGAGAAGTAGAGGAGGAGTATGACTATGCGGTTTTAGACTGTCCACCAAGCATATCCATGCTCAGCATCAACGCGCTTGTTGTGGCGGACAGTGTGCTGCTGCCGGTTGAAGCACATTACGAATGTTACGAAGCTCTGGAGCAGACGCTGGACGTTATCAACAGGATACGAGCGAACTGGAATCCTGCTCACAAAATACCAGAGCCGCACAAGGCTTTGCCGGGAGGTCGGCGAGTATACCAGAATCAATTTTGGCACAAAGGTGCGGATATTTGAAAACGTTGTCCCTGCCTCGATACGCATGGCGGAACTGTCCAGCGTTGGCAGCAGCATCTTTGAACATTCGCCGGAATGCGAAGCAGCCGTGGCTTATGAAAAACTGGCAGGGGAAGTGATGCGGAATGCCTAAGAATGCAATGTCCGATGCGCTGTCAAAAAGGATTGCGGAACAGCAGGCAAATTCCATTGATACATCGTATGATGAAATGTTTGGTTTGAGGCACAATGATGAAAAAATCGTTTTACTTGACGTTAGTCTGCTCTGTCCCCACCCTGGCGACCCATTCCGGTATTATTCCGATGCAAAGCTGCGGGAGCTGGCGGAGAGCATCAACAAAGTAGGATTGCTGGAGCCTGTGATTGTCCGTCCGAAAGGAGATGGGAAATATAAGATACTTTCCGGCAAAAACAGGACAAACGCTGTACGGAAAAACGGGGAACAGGCCATTCGGGCAATCGTGAAAGACGTCGATGATTTCAAGGCAGTTATGATCATTACCGAAGCAAACCTGAAGCATCGGGAAAAATTAAATCCATCAGAAAAAGGATTTGCTTATCGTTTACAGCTTGAGGCGGTTAGTAAGCAAGGCGCACGAAATGATTTAACTTCTGTTGAATTTCAACAGAAGTTAGGCAGAAAATTTGTTGCAGAAATCAATGAGGTAAAGGACAATGAAATCCAGTGGTATATCCGCCTGACATACCTGATACCGGAACTGTTAGAACTGGTGGACGAGGGGGAAATCCCCATCATGGCGGCGTACCAGATTTTTTACCTTGATACGGAAAGCCCAAACAAGGTGCTCCGTTACTTAGAGGAAACGAAAACAAAATTAAACATCAAGCTGGCGCAAAAAATTCGCGGGGATTTTTCAGAAAACACTCCCGTATCGGCAGAAAAGATTGAAAAATGTGCGGAGTATCTCAACAGGAAGGAGCCAAAAACAGTTTCATTCAAGATCAGCCACGACAAGCTCAGGCAGATTTCTGATGAAATTCCTGCTGATAAGCTGGAGGAATTGTTCCTGGAATTTCTGGCGGAACGGTTCCCCGCATCATAAACGACACAGCGGAAGGGAGGTGATGCCGCCACACAAAATTTATATGGGAAGACTAACTATTAAAAGTCAAGCCAAAAATGAGATTTTCTGAATGAATTGCTGAGTAGCATTTCAGATATAGCTGTACCTTGAAAACTGCATGACAAACAGAGTGTCATTGCTGGCACTCTAAAAGGAGATATTTGCAGAATAAGTTAAGTCGCCGGTATGTATGCCTGTCCTGACTTTTCCATAGCAAAAATCAGACGCACAAGTTTCTTTGTGGCGTGAGATAATGCAACGTTGTAATGCTTGCCTTCAGAGCGTTTCTTTTCAAGATATGTGCCAAAGGATTTATCCCAGTGGCAAACATACTTTGTAGCGTTGCAGAGGGCATACCGCAGGTAACGGGAACCACGCTTTTCCATATGGGCATAACAGTTATCAAGCTGCCCTGATTGATAAGTAGATGGTGACATTCCCGCATATGCCAGTATTTTATCCGGCGTATCAAAACGCTTGAAATCACCAATCTCGGCGATGATCATAGCCTCCATCCGGTAACTGATACCGGGAATGGTAAGGATAGGCGATTGGATTTCTTCATCCATGATCCGTTTGATGGCTGCTTCGATTTCATCAATCTCAGCTGTCAATTCCTGAATGAGCTTGATGGTATGTTTCAACTCCAGAGATTTTGCTGGCATATGGGAGCCGATAGAATTTCTTGCAGACTCGCGAAACAAGACGGCTGTGCCTTTTCCATATCTGCCTTTAGAACTTTCAGAAAGAAGGTTGGAAAGCTTTGTGAGATGTGCGGATGCGACAGCACAGGCACTTGGAAATTCGGAAAGCAAAGCATAGATGGACGCCATATGGAGTGTAGGGACGAGTTTTTCCAGTTCTGGAAAAAGGATACACACAAGCCTTGAAACCGAAGATTTCAGCTTTGCCCGTTCTTTTACTTTATCGAAACGATAACGGGTTAGTGACTTTAGTTCCTCGTTGTGGTAAAATGAGTCTGAGTAGGGCTTTAAGTTTACATCAGACATCAACATAGCTGCAATGGTACGGGAATCAACCTTATCCGTTTTCGTCTTTCTAAGGCTTAGACTTTTTCTGTAAAGATTGGTATGTAACGGATTGATAACGTAGGTCGGCAAACCTTTATCAAGAAGGAATCCCAGAAGATTGTAACTGTAGTGTCCGGTGGCTTCCAGTCCTACTTTAATTTTAGAAAAATCTTCGGAAACAGATTCAATTCTTTGAAATAAGGTTTCAAACCCTTCACGATTGTTTGAGATGGTAAAGGGTTTAAATAATACTTCACCATCTGAGTTAGTGATAAAGCAGTCGTGCTTATCTTTGGCAACATCAATTCCAACGTAAATCATAAGAAATCTCCTTTGAGTAAATTTGATACTGTTTAGAGCCACAGGTACTCCTTGCGATTGTAACCTCGTTCTAAATAAA
>CAJTQX010000046.1 GCA_910578425.1 uncultured Anaerotignum sp. | reverse complement strand
ATATTCGTTCTTTGACCGTCTAACTTCTGTTAGGCGGTCGTTGTATTATTTACGCTTGTGCAAACACAAGGTGATAACACCGATGATTACCAAGCAAAATTGAAACAATTCACTGTATGTAACCATCCTATCACCCCCTTTTCAGAGAGTGACCAACCGCCAAACGGCAATCCCTGCCATTATATTACCATATTTCCTGTTTACAGACAATCCCCGGCAACGCAGCCAGTTCTAAAATTGTCCCTTTGCTCACAAAATCAGCACCCTGATATGGCTTTCGTCCAGCCGCGCCATCACCCGGTATTTCGTCCTTGTACCGCTATATGTAGCTGTGCCATTCTCACCAACAGTACACCAGCCGTCCGCCCTGCATGTCCCATCGTCCCGCATGACCAGCTTGCCCAGCATGCCCACCGCCGCCCATTCCGGCCGTTCCGAACGCGGTACATATGCCTGCGTATTGTCAAAGTCCGGATTAAGCTTCTGCCGGTGCTCCGTATGCGCGGGAATGATAACGCGCGTGACCGTCCTGTCTGGCTGTTCTGGGTCTGGCACCTCAATCGTTTCGTCAGGGACTTCCACGTCCTCCCACAGCGGCCTGCCGTAAATGTCATACAGATACATGCCTTTCCACTGGTCATCGTACACATCGCCGCAGACGGAAGGCTCCGCCGAAACGATACCTAGAATGAAATCATCGTCCGGCTGTGCCAGCCTGATTTTTTCACCCGCAAGCGTCACGAACAGCCCCACGCGGTCTGCCTTTTCCGGATTCCCGTCCAGCCACTCAAAGAACTCCGCGTAGTCCGCACCGCTGGCGTTGTAGCTGCCGGAAGCATAAACACCTGTGTCTGTTGCCCTGAAACAGTTCGCCCGCGCAGTAGTTGTTGTTCCTTTCCCAATAATAAGCCTGTCGCTTGTATTCGTAGATTCTATGTTATATTTCCCTATAGCAGTCTGACATGAAGCACTTGCCTTTGTGCCCACACCACCTGCATGTGAGCCTTCACCTGATGCTACAGAACCGACGCCTTCTGCATGAGAACTTGTGCCCGATGCTATCGTATCACTCCCCTCTGCATGGGAATAATTCCCCGATGCTGTTGTATGGTCTCCTTCCGCATGATCGCCATAGTTGACAGCAATAGTATAAAGTCCCTCTGCATGCGCCGCAGGTCCCTGCGCTTTGCTGTTTGCACCTTCTGCATGGCTGTATGTGCCTGACGCAGTTGTATTTTCTCCCTCAGAATGGGAACTGTTTTTTGATGCAACAGTAGATTTTCCTTCTGCATGAGCAGCTATACCGTTAGCCATTGTCCTATAACCTTCAGCATGCGAAGCATGATCTGTAATATTATTTATTTCATAAAGAACTAAGTAAACCGGGCTAAAATTGTTATCCGGTAAAGCTTCTTTTACATACACTCTTTTATTAGACATTGACACACTAGATACTGTGAATACATAATTTCTTCCACTTATATAATATTGGTCGACTACAATTATCAAATTGCCTGCTGTTAACTTTTCTAACAAATAACTATTCTGCAATGTAAAATAGCTATTTGGACTAGCAGAACCATAATTACTTATTCCGTCATAAAAATCTTTACTTAACGATAAACAACCGCATCCTTCAGCATGCCCACCATACCATGCACCTGCAATACAACCTTTTCCTTCCGCGTGAGAATCTACACCTAAAGCTGCTGTATTACTTCCTTCTGCATGAGTATATAAGTTTGCCGCTCTTGTATTATCACCTTCTGCATGGGAGTGGCTTCCTGAAGCTACAGAATATTCCCCTTCTGCATGGGAATTGCTGCCCGATGCAGTCGTAGATCTCCCTTCCGCATGAGAATAATGTCCTGATGCAATTGTCGCGGTTCCTTCTGCATGAGAACTTGTGCCCGATGCAGTTGTAAGTTCTCCTTCTGCATGAGAATAATATGATGATGCAATATTACCAACCAGAGCATTTCCACTTGTATCAAATGTTCTTGTCCGGTAATCGTTAAAAATCTCAGCACCCTCATCAGCAATTACCATTGTACCCTGTTTCGGCTGCACCGACTTTCCCGCCAAGGATTTTCCTACTAAAGGTTTTCCATATAATGTAAGCTCTCCTTTAACATCTATGTTTCCGTTAATAGTTCCCCCTGAAATCGGCAACGCCCCGACCTGTGCCGCCGTATAATCCCCCGCCTGCGGCGCAACCGCGCCCTTCCTGCCCTTAAAGCTTGTCACGCCCGTATCCGGCGGTGCCTGTGCGACCGCCTCCCCATTCGCATCAAACCCAACAATCTGCCCCTGCGTCCCGCTGATTTTATCCTGCTTTTCCCTGTCCAGCCGTTCCACATCGACCGTCAGCTTCCCCGCCACATCACCGGAAAGCTTATCTTCTATCGTTTCGAACCATTCCCCAAACGCCGCGTCATACTGCGCGAACAGGTCCGTTGTCTGTATCTGCTCGACCAGCCCCGTCACAAACCCGCACAGCGCATTATCCGGCCTGGTATCCGTCACCGCGCTCTGCGAAATGCTTGTGACGCCTCTGCCGACATAAACGTATGCAAGGCAGTATTCCTTGACGCTTTCCGTCCTTGTCATAGCAGGCTTTACAGGCGCGGACGCTGTTTCCCCATCTTTTGCCAGTATGGAAACCGTCCGCTCGTTATAGTCCACACGCACCACGACCGCCGTATACCGGTTCAATGTAACATGCGAAGAATTCAGCGGAATATCAAGCACGCTGTCATTTTCCAGCCAGCGGGAATCAAACACCCCACGCCCCGGCATTACCTGCACCGTCATGCCTTCGCCCGCCCTGACCTGCAGGCCCCCGCCCACGTTCTGGTATACCCCATCAGAAATCAGCCCCTTGAAATACGTTGACATCTGATCCGCGTTATACCGCCTGTCCTGCATGCCGTTTACCAGCACGCTGTTGAAAAACCCATATGTAACCGCCATTTTTATCCCTCCCATGTGCTGAATGCCGGGATGACCGTCCGCCCTGTGTTGTCATCGCAGTCAATGATCTCAATAATGCGCGGTGCGGCTGCTATCCCATATTCGTTTATCACCTCGACAACATCGCCCAGGAAATAGTCTTTATTCAGGGCAAATCCCGCCTGTGTTTCAATCCGCCCCTCGAAATTTACCGTTTCCATGAAACCAGACAGCTTTTCCTGTCCTCTCTCAGAAAGCAGAGCGGCATATTGCTCCGGCGTGATTTCCCCGTTATTGCTGCTGACGTCCCGCGCGTCTACGAACATTTCGTACCGGTCTAATCCGTAAGCGTCACCGACAGCTGTTTTTGCCCTGCCGCTCCCTTCACCTTCACCCGCCACAAGCGCGACATTCTTATATTTTTCCTTTGAATAAACATAATCGCTTTCCAGCAGGTTGTCATACTCCTGGCTGAATATCACATAAGGGTTTTCCGTTTGGTGATAGGAGCGGTCCGCTCCCCTGTACAGGTCAAAGACAAATTTCCCGCTTTCTATGGATACATCCCAGCCGATGCCGTAGGCAGTACAGGCGTCCTTCAGGAACGCGGAAACCTCTCCGCCTGTCACCTGCATCTCTGCACGCTCCGGAAACCCTTTCACGCCGCCCAGTACAAAACCCGCAATCCTTCTTTCGGCAATCTCCGGGGAAATGATGTTTTCCATTATAATTTTCCGTATGCCCGCCTCCAGACTGCCATAAATATTCGTCTGGTTCCATACCACGCGCCGCGACAATAAAGATTTCAGGCATTTCCCGCTGACCGTCATATCGTTCCCGTCCTCTATGTCCGTCCTCAGGCGTATATTTTCAATAATCATGACATTCCGGTATTTCTCCCCGTCAATGTCTTCTTCCCTGCACAAATAAAAATCCTTTTGCAGCAGGGCGATATTTTCGCGGCTTGCCGGAAGATACAGCTCAAAATCCCCCGGCATGAAATACCTTGTCGTCCAAATGGCAGAAACATAATCGTCCACAATGCCGACAAATGCAAGGCTCCTGTCCAAAACATAAATATCCAATCCTTCCGCTCCCTTTCCAAAAACGCAGCCGCCTGCGGATTAAACCCCCTCGAATTTGTCCGTATACCGGAACGTGCAGACCAGCTCCTCCACAGCAGTATCCGCCTCGTATGTAAACGTATTTTCGCCGCTGGCAATCTGGAACCATGATGACCCCCGCCGTATGCTGTTGATGATGTTTTCCGTACTGCCTTCCCGCCGCAGGGAAACCGATTTCCGCCCCTTGTTCGTGTTGATCGTAACCAGATCGCCTGCCTGCATGGTAATGTCCAACCCGAAAAACTCATTCGTATCGACGTTGTAAATCCGCGGGTTCCTGACCTCCCCCGTCGTTTGCAGCAATATCACAAGACCGCTTTCAACATCGCCGCTGTTCGTCATTATCTTTGTCGGGTTCGTTTCCATAATGGAAAACGGCACGCCCTCCGCCCCTGTTGCAAACGGAAAGTAAAACTCTCCTGAAAGCGTAGAAAACGAAATCATCATTTCTTCCATTGCCTGAAAGAATGGCTCCGGGCAAATGACGCTGATCTGCGCCCTTTGCCGTTGGTCGAACGGTGAAATCTGGAAATCCTCCACATACCCGTCAATAAAAACGTCCCTCGAACCGTTTTTGTAGTAGAGCCTGACCATCTTTTTCGGCTTGAAATAGCGGTAAAGCCGAATACGGTTTTCTTCGATTTCCCTCTCGATTACAACCGTCACCACAATATTCCGTTCCCCCATGCGGCTGCTGTTGAAGCGCGAACCGTCAAAGGACGCCACGACAGATGTGTTGATGCTGGCTTTCGGCGGGTCCAGCCCCTCTATGCCCGTCACAGTATAGTCAGGGCTGTGCGTCAGCTCCAGAATATCGCCGTATTCATTTTCCGCCTTGAAGGTATACATCTCAATTCCCCCTCGCAAAAGCCAGCTGATTCCTTGTCTGCCTGTAAATTTCCAGCCTGGAAAGGGCCTTCGGGCTGTTGTTGTACTGGTTGAAAATCATCGTATTTCCCGCAGTTCTGCCTGTATCCACTGCGCCAGACCCCAATGGCGGCACAGCATTCCCTGCGTCATTTTTGAGCGTTTCCGCCGTTGGCATAAGTCTTTTCGCCATATCCCTGCTGGCGTTGACCGCCTTTTTCGCGTTGTCCCTGATGCCGACCGCAACGCCCTCCGGTATCCATCTTCCGATTTTATCGCGTGCCACTTTTGACGGGGAGCCTATCCGCAGCGCGCGCTCCATGCCATCAATGATATCTGATGCGAATCCCCTTACCTTTTTTCCCAGCCAGCCCGCCGCGTCGCTGATGCCTTCCCAGAGCCCATGAACAATATCCTCACCAATCGAAAGCACCTCTCCTGGCAGTTCCTTCAAGTTGTCAATAACCGCGTCAAAAAACTCCTTCGCGCCCTCCAGACCTTTCCGACCCATATCCACCGCCCAGTCTGCAAGCCTGCTGATAACCTGCGAAAGAAAATCCGCTGCCTTGCCCGGCAGCTGCGAAAAGAAGCTGATTACATTCGTCAGGAACTGGGAGCCTGCCTCCTTCGCCTTGTTTGCCATGTTCGCGGCCCATGCCGTTACATGCTGGAACGCCGTAGTGATAAAGCCCTGTATCTTCCCCGGCAGCTGGCTGAAAAAGCCCGAAATGCCCTCGATAAAATCCTTTCCCAGCTCCTTCGCCTTGTTTATCATGTTTGCCGCCCACGTTTTCACATTTTCAAACGCCGCCGTAACAAACTCCTTGATTTTGACCGGGACCTGCTTGAAAAACTCTACGATCTGGCTGAGAAACTTTGTTCCTGTTTCCTTTGCCTTTCCTGCCATATCCGCCGCCCATGCCTCTACATGGCTCAAAGCGTCTGAAATAAATTCCAGTATCCGCCCAGGCAGTTCCGAAAAGAACGAAACTACCGCATTCAGGAAATCAGAGCCGATTTCCTTTCCTCTGGCAACCAAATCCGCACCCCATGCGATTATCGCAGTGATAACGCCCGCTGCCGCCGTACCGATTTTTTCCGGCAGCTGTGTGAAAAACTCCACGATACCCGCAATAAATTCCCCGCAGAATATCAGGAAATTGTTCCATGCGGTTGGTATCGTTTCCGTAAAAAACAGCACGACCGCATTCACAACGCCGCTAACCGCCTCTTTCAGGCTCTCCCATAAGCCAATCCAGAACGCCCGGAATTCTTCTGACGTACTCCACAGCGTGGCGAATATAGCAATCAGCGCGCCAATCGCCGTAATGATGATGCCGATCGGGTTCGCGTTCATAGCGACATTCAACAACCCCTGTGCCGCTGTCTGCAATTTTGTTACCACCGTCCAGCTTTTGATAATGCCTGTCATCTGCGACAGAGAATTGAGAAAGCTGACAATTTTTATCGCGGCAAACGCCGCCCCTATTCCCGCGACCGTCCCAATTATCATTTCTTTATTTTGGATAATCCAGGTAAACCCACCGCGGATTGCAGGCAGCACGCTGTTGATAAAATAAGCAAAGCCCGCCTCAATAGAAGCCTCCAACTGCGAAAAATCAGCCCCGTCCAAAAGTGCTGCAATGGCGTTCAGCACATCGGCAAATCCCTGCTTAACCTTCGTCATAATCGGTTCGGATTTTTCTCCCAGCTTCGCCAGCGCGTCATTGTATTCTGACGTTGCCCGCCTTGCCTCAATGATGCTTTCGTTGGTTTCCCTGTAATTGCCTGCCGCTTCACTGTAAAGCCTGTTCAGCGTTTCTGTAATCAGTGCAGCCCGTTCCTGTTCGCTGCTGCATGCCGCCAGCTTTTCATTGAACGCATCTTCGCTTTCGCCTGCCCAGTTCAGCGCGTCCGCAAGCGGACCTGTCACCTGACCAACCTTCGCCGTTTCGTTTGCCGCCTCTGTCAGCCCCTCAATGGGCAGGGAATCGCCAAATGTACCCCAAACGCCCGCGCAGATGTCCGTCCATTTCGCCATATCCTGCTCGGTATCCACGAATTTCGCAAGGTGGTTGACCGCTTCAACGCTCCTGTCTTCCTCTCCCAGCACAGAATAAAAATCCTTATAGGTTTTTGTCGCCAGCTCTGTGGAAAGCCCCGCAGTCCTGAACGCCGTTTCCAGCTTTCCAAGGTCTTCCCTGTATTCCCGGGTTTCCTCCGCCAAGCCCAGGAAACTGGCTATCCCGTCTTTGATGCCGGAAGCAAGGGATTTGATGCCGCTGGCAACCAGGTTCGCAAGCGCGCCCTTCATCACAGTGAAGCCATCCCCCGCGTCCCTTGCAGCCTCCCCAACGTCGTCCAGTGTATCATCCAGCCCGTTTGCCGCCTGCTCCGCCTCCGCAAGCGCGGACCTGTTCTGGTTCAGTTCTCCCGAAAGCCTTTGTATTTGCGCCGCAAGCTCCCTTGCTTCGCTGGAGTTCTGCCCCTGTTCCAGCACAACGGCGGAATACGCGCTTTTCAGCCGGTTCAACTCGCTTTCCTGCTCTGCGATTGTCCGTTTCAGCCGCTCATAGGCGTTTACAGATTGTTCCGTCGCGTCTGCCGCGCCGCGCTGTGCCGTCTGAATATCATTCAGCCTTGCAGAGTAGTTGCGGATTTGGGCTTCCGTCCTGCCGATCTCGCCCTGGAGGTTATTCATCTTTATGTATAATTCCTGCGCGCCTCTGGAACCTTCGCCTTCCGCTTCCACCACGCGCCTGTATTCCGCCTGCAAAACCTCCAGCTTTGCCTTCTGCAATCCCAGTACAGTATCCAGCTGCTGTAATTTCGCGCTCAGCCCGTCCGCAGAGTTGCCCCAGTTATCCATGCCGCCCGTTGCCGCCTTAAACTCGGAATTTGCTACCCGTATCAGCTGGTTTGCCTGTTGTATGCCGTTTTTCAGGTTCGTAATATCAATATTAAATCTGGTTGTGTACTCGTTTCCCCCTGCCACTGTTCCGCCCCCTTAAAACCAGTTATCCCCCGCTGGCCTGCGGATTTTCCCGCCCTTTTTCAGGCTTTTTTCCTGTTTTCCCCGCCTGCCGTTGTATTCGTTCAGCCTGCGCACCATCAAAAATACCTCGCGCACAGGCGTCTGCCGGATTGCCGTTGGCGTGTACGCCGGAAACCGTTCGCACAGGGAAACGGTGATATCAAACAATAAAGAGAATAAGGGGAGCGGCTCGCCCCCCTCATTCAGTTTTTTGCGTTCCCAGACGCCGCCATTTCAGAAAACCCATATTTCAGCACCTGCACTAAAACGGCAAGCACCTCTTTCATTTTCGCGCGCTTCAGTTCTTCGTCCGTCACATCAGGAAACAGATCCTTCAGCAGCGTTTTCACCTGCACGAAGCCGCCCTTCAGCAGCACCGCAACCGCCCCGATAAAGTCCGTATCCGTCACGTTTCCGGACAGGCGGTCAACGTCCACCAGATTGATTAAGTCCTCCACCGTACCAAACATGATGTCAAATTCGTCCGCGGTATAAACCTTTTCCACTGTTTTCCCGTTGTAAATATTCAAAACCAGATGCATTTTCCTGCCCTCCCTGTTTTATTCCTTCGTTTCGTCCGCCTGCGGCGTTTTCGCCTGTAAGGTATCAGGCGTTGTCACCGTATCAAAAAACGCCGAAACGTCTGCCTTATCCGCCTGCAAATCCACGTTGATGGCTTTCGCCCGTTTTCCTGTCTTTGCAAAGCGGTGTGTTGTAGAAATGCCTGTGTATATGATTTCCTGCCCATTGGCGTCTGTGCCGTCATCCTCCGTCACATGCGTAGAATCCGGTATACTGAACTGCCCCTTGTACCGCCAGACATAAACCTCGCTGCCGTTCGTTTTTTTCGTCCTGTATCCCAGCGCGAAATACTTCGCCTGCCGTTCACCTTCAATAAACGTGCCTGTAGCTTCGTCATAGGCTTGTCCTGTAATCTTCGCCAGCACGTCCAGGGGAATGCCGGATACCGTACACGTCACTTCATCAGAGCCCGTAGACGCAATCAGTACGGCAGGCACGTTATCATAATAATGCGCCTCATTCGATGTTTCCGTTGTCCGCCCCAGCTCCGCAATGCCCGCAACAGAGAATACCTCTCCCGTTTCATACGCGGTATCATCGTCCTTCGTGACCTCCGCCGCTACAAGCCCTTCCACGCCCCTGTATTCAAAAATTTCCGCCATGAGAATTTCCCTCCTTATCCTTCCATTTCCAGAAACAGGGCGTTCATGCCGCGCCCCGTATGCGTGGCTTCGTCGCTGCCGACGTCATAGCCCTTTCCTGAAATGATAAACCCGTTTTCTTTCAATGCCTGCCTTGCCTCCTCCAGCGCGCCATATGTCAGGGCTGGATCTGTGGAATAAAAATTCACGTCAAAATCCCATATGCATGATACCGCCCTGTTATCGTAATGCGCCCCGTCCACGCTGCTGTTGTTCCAGAATGTAAAAAAATGCTCCGGATACTTGTCCTTTTTCGAGAAAGAGCCCTGCCGGAATACCGGATACCCGAGCCACCCCAGCGTGCTTAAAAGCAAATCCTCCATTTCAGCCCCTCCCCATAATTTCATCCATTTTCTTCCTGAAAATTTCTTCCTGAATTGCCTTTATTTCCTTCTGTATCCCTGTCCCGTAAACATCATTGTAAAGTTTCGTGTCCTTTTCCATTCTGGGCGTGCCATACATCAGGAAAATAGAAGCTAATCCGCCTTTTCGTACACTGAACCCAACATCTATGGAGGCTATTGTCCCGCTCCATTCCACCTGAGCATCATCCAATATGGAGCGTTCTGTTTTTCCCGTCCGGTAATGCCTTGCCATATCCGCATGCAATTTCGGCGTGACAAGTGCATGGGATTTTTCCAGGCATTCTGTAATGACCTCCCGCAGCTCCCCGCCCAGCGCGTCAAACTCCGCCGCCATTTCTTCAAAGCCCGCAAAGGACATTCCGATCCTGTTCCTCGGCATTACGCACCTCCTTTGACGCGGCGTACCCTGCACTTCAAAAACTGCCCCCGCATCCCGATATTTTCCGGCTCCCCGACGATTTCATAAACCGCCCCGTCCACCGCCCGCATAATGCGGCAGCCGCTTGCAATATCCGGCCTGTACCACGTTTCCACGCTTGCCGTATCCACCACGCTGTAAATATCGTTTTCCATTGTTTCCGTCCCGCCGAATGTCCGAAATGACGCATAGAACAGCATCCCCGCGTCAGGCTCGGGATAGCTTTTCTTTTCTACGCCCTTGACCGTTTCATAAACGGGAACCAGCAGGTAAAGCGGCGTGGAAAACAACGGCGGCTGATACCCAGCCATATCAATCCCCCCTGTCTTTATAAGAAAGCTGCACCGCCCTCTGCAAAAAATAAGGGCTGAACGCAGCTTCCCCCGCCCCGTAATTCCAAAGATCGGCAACGCCGCGGGCAATGGCTCCGGCAGAGGCTTCGCCGTCAACAATCTCCTGTGCAACGCCCGCGTCCAGCAGGAATGCCTTCACTTCGTCAATATAGCCCTGGAGAGTTTCGTCCTGGAAATCGCCAGTAATGCCCAGCCCCGTTTTCACCCTTGCCAAAATGTCAAATTCCCCCGCCATGCCTGTCACCCCGCATATCAAAGCGTCATCTTGCCGCAGCCTTTGCCGCCGTTCCCTCAGCTTTCTTAATCAAATAGCAGCCGGAAACGTCCAAAATCTTCCCATCCACAATCGTCAGTCCCTTGTTGACCCACTCATTCGTGTCATCATCAAACCAGCGTTTCATGCCAAACTGCAAATTTGTGTTGATGGCGTAATCATTCGGCACCCAGAAAATGCCGACCACATCGCCCGCCGCCGCAGTATCAAAATCTGCAATGACGTCAGGCTCAACCAGGTCAACATTACGCCCGAAGAAACGCCCCGCCGTATTGCCCACGCTCAAATCCGTTGCTTCTCGGAACAGCGGGCGGTTGTTCCCGTCCTTCATTGTCAGCAGGTATCCCTCCACCGTAGACGCAGGGAACAGAAATTCTCCCTGTCCGCGTTTGGAAAGCGGCACTTTGGCAAACAGCTTTTTCCGCCACGCTGTCCAGTCCGCAAACTCCGCGTCCGTCATTTCAACGATATTGCCCGTATTCCCTGTGACGCGCGGGTCCTTTGTGATGCCCAACAGCTGGCCGGAGCCTGTGCCGGAAATGATGCCCTTGTCCATCGCTTCAACATAGGCCTCCACCATAATCTTCGTAATCTCACTTTCAAACAGCGGCAGAGAAACGACCTGCGCCAGCAGCGTTTCGGATACGCGGATTTCTCCGATATTGTAGTCAAACGTTACAAAATCCTTAATGTCGCCCGCCTTCTGCCTGTCGGATACCGCGGTTTCCGTCACCCATTTGAAATTGGCTTTCAGCTTGCTGATGGGGAATTTCACGCCGCCGCGCACATTCAGCTTGCGCACCTTCGCGTAAACCTGCCCGTATACTTTGGAAACCTCCCTGATAAATTCGTTCATGATGGTTTCCGGAATAATCGCGCCAATGTCTGCCGCCAAAGTCGGACCCTTGTCCCCACCTGCCCTTGTCAGTACGTCAGCCGGAATGGGCGTGCCCCTCTGCACATATTCCATGAACGCCGTGCGGTACTCCATGCTGCCGCTGCCTGTCCCTTCCTCTGTTTTGCTCTGTGCGCCGCCCAAGCTGTACGCCGCCAGAGGGTTCCCGCCCCTTGTCTGCGTTTCCCCCGCGGCCTGCTGCCTGCCCTCAAGCCCCTCCGCCGCAAGTGCTTCTATTTCCTCCTGCATCTCCGCAATTTCCTCATTCAGCCCTGCTAACTGTTCATTGATACCCCTGACCTCCGCCGCGTCTTCGGAAGAAAGTGCCCTGGCGGCCAGCTCTTCTCTTTTTTTCTCAAGCTTCGCCATTCTTTTTTCCAGAATTTTTTTGTACATTACAATATCCCTCCCAAAATCTTCGCCTTTTCCTTCAACAGTTCCAAATCCCCGTTCTCCGCCGCCCGCCTGGAACGCCTTGCCCTTTCCAGCGCAGAGCGCGTACTGTCTGCCGTTCCTTCGTCCCTTGCGTTGATTTCCGTACTTTTGTACGCCGGAAACGTCACCGCGCTCACCTCTATCACACTGCTGATTGCCTTTATCCGGCGCGTCGGGTGGTCTGTATCCAAATCCTCCCATTCTTCATCAGAAATCTTGAACATGAACGACATTCCCGTAATGTCCCCGCGTTTGACCGCACTGTAAAGGCTCCTTGCGTCGGCGTTGTTTTCCGTATCCAGACTGACCCGTATCGTCATGCCGTCATGGTCGGTCAAAAGCTGCATCGTGCTGTTTGCCGCGTCCCGCCTTGCCCTTGCCAGCGGTATCCTGTTAATATCATGGTTCACTAAAAACCGCACATCTGTCAGGTCTGCGCCATCCAGCGCGCCCCGCTCGATGATTTCGTCATACCAGTAAAGGTCTGCCCTGCTTTCGTACACGATAGGCC
Source organism: uncultured Anaerotignum sp. (assembly GCA_910578425.1). Classification (GTDB taxonomy): domain Bacteria; phylum Bacillota; class Clostridia; order Lachnospirales; family Anaerotignaceae; genus Anaerotignum_A. The sequence continues at coordinate 6,959 of CAJTQX010000046.1, read as the reverse complement.
GCCCCGTAATGATATGCCCTTCCGCGCCTTCCTCCGCCCTCACCGCAAAGGAATAGCTGCGTTTTACCAGTTCTGTGTTTCCTTCCAATTGCTTCACCCCCTCTGCCTTCCTGTTCCGCCGCCCGTACTGCCGGGCGCGGCTTCCTGCTGCCTGCCAATCTGGTACTTCGCCGCGATTTCCACATTGACATAATTCAGCGACTGCATCCGCACGCCCTCCAGTTCCGGCAATGGACGCAAACCAAACGCTACCCGCTTTTCATTTTCATACAGAGAACCGCTGTCGCCCAAAAGCCGCACCATTTCCAGCGTCTGGTCAACGCTCATGAATATCAAATCCTTCGGATAAAAGCGTATCCTGTTGCCGAAAGCTCTTTCCCGCTCCGAAAACAGCACCCTTGAAAATTCGTCCGACCACGCGATGATGATGGGTTCCAGCGTTTTCTGGTAAAACGCCTCATACTGCGCGGGCGTGTAGTCCCCCGTCAATATCACCAGCGGCACGCCGAAATGCCTTAATATCTTTTCGTCCAGGAATTTCAGCGTATCCGCGTCCACCATTCTGACCTCTTTCTTAATGGGGATGAAATCCGCTTTCAAATCCAGTGGCAGGAATCCGCTCCTGTTCTGCAATAGTTTACTTTCCAAATCCTTCAATGCAGTTTCGGTTTTCCCGTCATCCATCAGTGTGTTGTATTTCACAACGCCGTTAATGGAAAAGCTGGATTTCATCGCCGCGCCCACGCCCGTCATTAAGTCCTCGTTGACCTGCAATGTTTTGAGCAGCGCGCCGTAATCCGGCATGCCGTTCTCATTCCCTCCCATAAATTCATTGACCGAAAAGCGGTATTTCAGGTGTATCACATCGTCATACGGCAGTGTCGTTTCGTATGTATTCGCAAAGCGCAGCTTCACAAACAGCTTTCCCGCCGCATCCTCCATAAATTCCACCGATGCAGGCTGCACAGGGTAAAGCGCGCGGTAATTCCTCTGTTCCCGCCCCGCTTCATCGCGCCAGACATCATAAACCGGAATGACGAAGGCATTATAGTGGAGCATCAGCGACCATGTGATTTTTTCCAGAAAATCGCTTTTTGTCATCAGCGGATTAGGATTCAGCAGTACCTTCTGCCTGTCCCCGTTCACCGGCACAGCGTCCCCGCCGTTTTCCCGCACATGCTGCGGATTCAGCTTTTTCATCTCCGTCACAATGCAGCTGATCGCCTGCTGTACAACGTCACTGGCGAATATGTTATTCCCAAACTGTGAAAAAACCGGTGTATAACCGTTCAGCATCTGCGCATATGCGGTGTTCCTGTTCAGCTTTTTCCATATCCCGTCCAACCAGCCCAAGCTGTCACCCCCTTTCCACTATCTGCTTAAACTCTGTCCGGTATCTGCGGTACATTTCATACAGGATAATCAGCGTGACCGCCCCGTCAATCCTTTTCCGCGTTTCCATCTTGACCGCCATGCACTGCCCCAGCGCGTCCACCTCAATCCCAGCATTTCCCAGACACCATTTGTCAATGGGGTTCCGGTTGTAATTGACAAGCCTGTGCTTCAAATCCGCTTCACAGAGTTTCATTGCATTGCTCAGCGTTGCTCTGTTCTGCAATATCAGCACAAGGTCATCGTTCGCTTTCTGCCAGCCGTAAAACTCCATCTGGCTGATCCATTCCCTGGCAAATTTCTGGTCGTAACCGCATTTCCAGAGCTTTATGCCGTACTCCGTATAGAGCCTGTAAAACCAGTCCGCCACGATGGATAAATCCACATCGTTGCCCTCGCAGACCGTCAGCAGCCCCGCCCGCGCCCATTCTTCATATTTCGCGCCGGCGTTTTTATCGTCCGATTCCGTCAGCTTGCTTTCCGGTATAAAATAATGCTGGTAAACATACTTTTTCGGGTCATCAGGCTTCATCATCAGTATTTTTGCAGCGTTCAGGTCTGTGGTTTCCGCAAGGTCGACCGCCCCCAGGCATACGCATCCCCTGAAATCTTCCAAGTCATAAACTGCCTCATAATCATAATCCTCAATACCCAGCCACGCCGCAGAGCCGTTCTGTTTGATGTTGAAATCCTTCGCCAGTACAAAAATGCGGTCCGCCTTGCTTTTTCTGGCGGCGTCAACCTGTTCCTCCAGATATTCCCATTTCTTGATATGCCCCAGAGTAGGGTTGCTTTTCATCCAGAACCTGTTCTCCCTGTTCCCCTGCCAGACCTCCAGCTCGCTGTCCTGTGTGTAGAGCCACGGCAGGAGCCGTTCTGCGGCAGGGCCGTCATCCTCCCTGCTGATAACCGCCCGCGCTTTTTTCAGTTCTTCATCCAGATACCCGTCTATCACAAACCCTTCTGTGGTAATGTTGATAAATTTCGGGCTCTCCTTCAGGGATTGCGACTGCTCAATAGATTTGCCAATGACATTCCCTTTCATTTCGTGGGTTTCGTCCACAATGGCAAAGTCAATATTGCGCCCCTCCTTGTTCCGCGTCCTGTCGCTCATCTTGAATATCTTCGTATTCGTTGCCCTGTTCAGTATAAAACGCTGGTTGCGCTTTGTATCCAGGTCATCAGGGTCAATCAACTGCCTCATGGTGTCGATTGCATCGTATACAAGACTGCTCTGCGTATCGTCATTGGAGGAACAGCAGATATCCGCGCCCTCATTTCCGACGATAAACTCTGCAAGTGCAAGCCCTGAGGACGTTTCGCTTTTGGTGTTCTTCCGCGCGATCAGGAGGATTGTTTTCTTGAACCTGTCCCGTCCCGTTTCCGCCATTTTGAAGCTGTAAAGTGCTTCAATCCATGCCTTCTGCCAGAGCATCAGCCGCATCGGCCTGTTGTAATACGGCGATTTCGTCAGCCGCACACAGTTCTCCATAAAGCCCAGCCGCATCCTTGCGGCGTCCGTATTATAAAAATATCTGTCGTTTCGGAAATCCTCCGCAAGATTTTCCAGCTCCTGCCAGAGCTCCTGCCCAACGATGATTTCCCCCGTTTCAATCCGCGCTTTGTATTCCAGCAGGAAAGAGTTGTCCGCTGTCCATGTGTTACATTCCTTTATCCGCATGATTTTTTATCCACGCCCGCAGCGGGCTTTCCCCGTTCCCGTCTTCATCCTCCCTGCGCCTGCCCAGCACCTTGACAATGTTCGTATATTGCTGCAAAAGCTCCCTGTACTGCTTCGCGGCAGGCGTGGATTTCTGCAACGCCGGATTACTCGGGTGAATTTTAAGAAACGGCAGTTTTTTCAGTTCTGTCAGCCGGTTTTCCAAAAAAAGCAGTTCGTCTATAAGGGGCGGAAGAAGCTGCCCGTCTTCGTCACTTTGGCAAAGGTATTCCATTAGCTTTTCGCGTCGTTCCATCTGACTAATTCCTTTCTTACCCTCATACAGCCGGACCGGCCGTAAGTGTGCCTTGGCCGGCGTCAGTGTAAAATTTGCCATTGACCAACTCATACAAACCGACTGCTCCGCCAGGATTGATACATGGAACAAAGTCAAACAAAAGCACGCCGACATCATATATTTGGGCTGAATACATTTTAGCCAGCATCGATGGTGAATAAGTACCCGGAGACCGTCTGAACCATGAAAATATACCGGTCGTCTGAGAGCCTTTATAGATTGAATAATTGTGACCATCGATAAAAAGGGTGCTTTTTGTAAAATCACAATCAATAATGACTCTCTTATCAACAATATCCAGATCCATATATACGGAAGCACTGGTTCCAAACTTATAGAACCATCGTGTATCAGAAGACCTGCCTATATAGCATTGATAGGAACCTGACGCTGCCGCCTGAAAAATAAATGCTGACGAAGACTGTTCCCCTATTTGTTCTATATCCATTACAATTCTTGTTTTATTGAAAACTACTTTGTAATTAGTGTCAATCTGACAAAGATTATTCGATTGAATATATTCTACCTCCGTATACCCATCCGGAAGTCTTGAACTCAGTTTTATTTTGACCTCATAACCGTCTTTGACTGTAACGCCTGCCGTTTTCTCCTTTCCATCCAGCGATGCCATAACCGTCCATTCCCCTGGCGCAGTCAAAATCAGTACCGCAGTCCCGTCCTCTCCTGCCGTCCCGCTGACCGTAATCTCCCCATTTACCGCAGTAATCAATGCCCCTGCGTCTGTAGTTACTGCCAGCGGCACAGCAAAATCAGAGCCGCCGCCCGAAGGAATCGCCCGTATCCGCGCCGGAAAATCGTCTGCCAAAATTAAGGCTGTTGTACCGTCTTTTTCCCGAATCGCGTCAGCAATCTCCTTCAGCTTTTCTTCCTGAAAACTCAATACATCCCCTCCCAGCTGTCCAGAACCGCCGCCCGAATCGCCGCATTTACCTCATCCATCGTTACCCCGGGCGACCCCGATTCCCCCTTTGGCCCTTCCGGTCCCTGTGGACCCGCTGGTCCTTCCGGACCTTGTGGACCCATTGGACCAGCGTCGCCAGTGCTGCCTTTTTCTCCCTGAGGACCCCGCTCTCCTTTATCGCCCTTCGGTCCTTGCACACCTTGTAGACCAGTGTCACCTTTCGGCCCTTCCGGACCCTGTGCTCCTGCCGGTCCTTGTGGACCCATTGGACCAGCATCGCCAGTGCTGCCTTTTTCTCCCTGAGGACCCCGCTCTCCGCGCGGAATCGTAAAATTCAATACAACGTTTTCATCCGTACCGCCGTTTGTTACATTCGCATCCGTCCCCGGCGCGCCTGTTACTGTTGCCCCAACCCGCACAGATACAGCAGAAATCGGAACCGTTCTGTCTTCCGAAATTTCGTATTGAAACCCGCTTATCTGGCGCAATATCCAGTTTCCGCTTACTTTATCCGGAATTTCAACTGTAAACGGCTCTCCTGCATGCCTGTCATCATTTATGCTGAATACAAGGCTCCCTCCCTGAACGAGCATATTTTTCGAGATTTCATAAACAAAATTACTGGCATTTACTGCAATGTCCCTCCCGCCCAAAGTCAAAACGGGATTCTGTAAAACATCCGCTTTTATTTCGAGTATAATTCTGTTCGTGCCATCGTCTACATTGCTCAGCAAGTCGCACCTGGAACTGTCCAAAGCATCAATAAACAGTGTATTTTTCAACCTCTTTCACCTGCTTTTTCAAATTTCCCGAATTTTCAAACCGGAAAATCTCATTTTTCCCTTTTCTGCGGAAAATAAGTCCCCTCCAACAGTTCCCTCGGTCTCCTGTTCCGGCTCAGGTGGGGGGGAGTGTCGGCGGCATACAATCTCCACCAATCCTCTATGTATTTCCGCCATTCACCTTTATCCCTTCCGCCGCTGTCACCCTCCAAACGGGCAAGGCATTCCTCTTTTCCGCATTCTATGAAAATCTCCCTTGCGCCCAGCATATTTGTTAATCTCTCTCTTTCCCCGATTAACGGATAGCCGCCGATTACATAGGCATTGTTCCACTTCCCTGTGCGTGTTTTTACCTGCTCCAGAAGAAGGTCACGAATGGCAAACACGTTTGCTCTCAGCCTGTCCGGCTTCACATACCGCGCGCACCCGCTGACGCATTCCCAGATATTTTCCATATCCACCACCAGGTCCCCCGGATCCATCACGCTTTTGACCCATGTGGTTTTGCCGCTCAGCGGCGAACCGTAGACAAGATAAACATACCGTTCCTGGTTGCCCAGCTTGTTGTGTATCCGGTTGTGACACCTGTGGTGAACCAACTCAACCAAATCAGGGTTCAGGGATACTTCCGCATCGTTGACGTTCCGCTCCGTCAGCTTAATCGTGTGGTGCCCGATGCAGTCATATTTCCTGACGATCGGCTTGCCGCAGTGCGCGCATACCAGCTCACCATCTGCTGTCAGCCGCTCCGCCCTAATAACGTCCAACAGCCGCACCCATTCCTTTGATTTATAAAAATTCTTTAGTGTATACGCCATAAACATTCACCAACTGTTTTCTTCTGTCTGCCGTTCCCTGAGCTCCAATTCCCGTTTCTTCAATGCCAGAACCTGCGGATCGTTCGCCCAGTTTTCAGGGTCATAATTTTTTAGCGCAAGGTTGATTGCCGCTACATCAGGAGCCATTTTCTTGTGGCTGACTTCCGTTTTTATCAGGTCAGCCCGTTCGATCTGCTCCGGTGTCAGCCCAGCTTCCAGCAGGACTTTGTATAATTCCTCCGGCCATTTGACACGCTCCGTGATAACCTTCTTTTCGGCATAATCATATCCAATCGCCTTTTTGATGAGCGCGCTTCTCAAGTCTGCAACCAGGAGCTTTCGTCCGTTTTTTAGACATTCCGCCAACTCCGGAAATTTTGTTTTATATTCATGAAACGCGCTCTTGCCTACGCCCAGTTTTTGGGCAATCTGCACTTCTGTCATCGTGCGGCACCATTCCTGAATTTCCGCGAAGTACGGCTTCACATGTGTTTCATATTTGCTTTTCCTTCCGCGTTTCTCCGCCATATCACCACATCCCCTGAAAGTCTGCCCGCGCAGTCTCATGTTCTGGTTTCAGCATAGCATAAAAGTATGTCCCATTTGTCCCAACTTTCATAGAATGGCAGTTCTCCAGACAGACAGAAAGCCACAGCTCCCTGCAATCTCTTATTTTTAGATCTCTGTGGCTTTTTCATCGTATTCTGCTTTTATGTAATACCGCACTTTTTCCGGTCGAGTATCCAGAAAAATTTCTTTCTTGCCCTGAAAAAAGCTGATCTGCTGCATGGTGCACCCAGATACTCATATGGTGTCCCGTCCGCCGCATTTTTGATAATGTAGCCCGCGAGTTCCTCATCCGCCTCTATCGCCGCTGCCTCTATCATTTGTAACTCGTTTGCCAGCATTTCCCAATATTCCGCATCGCCATACCGCAAAGGCGTCATAATATCAGCAATGACCTGCATCCGTCTCTGCTTCTCCCTGTACTGCCGACAAAAATACTTCAGCTCCCTGTACCTGTTGC
>CAJTQX010000045.1:18762-19991 GCA_910578425.1 uncultured Anaerotignum sp. | reverse complement strand
TATACGTATTTTCGAGCATAATTTTGCCGGAAAGGCGTGTGCAGACACTTGTGACGACACTGCCTAAGTCCTGCATGAAGGGATAAAAAGGGAAAAGGAAAAATATCCGAAACAGGTACAAGAAGAGAAGTCTTTTTGTAAACGTTTTCACAAAAATGATTTTTATCCATAAATTCTGTTGCAATTCCGGCAGGCTGCGTTATAATCGAATTAAATCCCGTTTCTTTTCTTTTGCACATTATTCAAGTGCGGAAGGAAAGGATATTTATGAATAAACAGATTGATATTTATGAAGTTGGCCCAAGGGATGGCTTCCAGAATTTAAGGACGTATATTCCCTTAGAAGAAAAACTGAAGATCATTGATGATTTAGTTGCTTCCGGCATAAAGCATATACAGATTACGTCTTTTGTCAGTCCGAAAGCAATTCCGCAGATGAAAGACGCGGCGGAGGTTGCTCGGATATGCCTGGAAAAGTATAAGAATGTTGATTTTTTTGCGTTGGTGCCGAATCTGCGCGGCGCGCAGACAGCATGGGAAGTGGGAATACGAAAAATTTCATATGTTGTTTCTTTGAGCGCAAGCCACAATAAGGCGAATATCAACCGTACACATGAGGAATCCTGCGAGGAGCTGCGGAAGATTATGGAGAGATATCCGGAGCTGTATGTCTGTATTGATCTTGCAACGGCATTTGGCTGCCCCTTTGAAGGGAAAGTACCAGCTGAAGCAGTTGCTGCATTTATGAAAGATTATGTCGCGCTTGGCGTCCATGAGTTTAATTTGTGTGATACAATTGGCGTCGCGAATCCCAGGCAGGTGCGCGAGGTAATCCATGTAGTGCGTGCGGCATATCCGGATCTGACTTTACAGGTACATATCCATGATACAAGGAACATGGGAATGGTCAATACATTGGCGGCAATAGAGGCAGGTGTTGACCGTATCCAATCAACGCTGGGTGGCTTGGGCGGCTGCCCGTTCGCGCCGGGTGCGTCTGGAAACCTGGCGACAGAGGACATTGTTTATATGCTGAATGATATGGGTTATGATACGGGCATCAATTTTGATGAACTGCTGGCTGCCTCCAGGCGGGAAAAGGAAACAATAACAGACGGTGTATTCAGCGGGCATCATATGAATATACAGAATAAGATGGCAGAATAAAAAAACCGTGGAAGCTTTGAATTTTGCAGAGTTTCCACGGTTTTATTTTTATGGCTGGATTT
>CAJTQX010000045.1:15580-18731 GCA_910578425.1 uncultured Anaerotignum sp. | reverse complement strand
AAATCTGTGTTGTAAAACAGATTTCCCTGTTGGCAATGGGATCTTTTGACTGGATACGCTCTAAAAGCAGTTCGCCCATTTTCATGCCCATTCCTGTGAGATTTGTAGCGGCGACGGTGGGGTTGATATACAGGATTTCCCGATTGGGAATATCGCCGAAGCAAACAATAGATACACTGTCAGGAACAGAAATTTTATTTGCAGAAAAATACCGCATTGCCCCAACTGCGATTTCGCTGCTCATCAGTATAATCGCGGAAGGCGGGGAAGGCTGTTCCATGAGCATTTTTGCACCATTGTAACCGCTTTCCGAATTGAACAGTCCTTCGTAGCGATAAGGATAGTCCTGGTTTATGGAAATGCCATGACTTCCCATCGCATTGCAGAAGCCGCGGTAGCGTTCTGATGCTGTGCTGAGGTGCGGCGGGCCGTTGATTGTGCCGATTTTCCGATGTCCGGCCGCAAGCAGATATTCGGTTAAGGCGTAAACGCCGCCTACATTATCGCTGTCCACAAAATCACCATTAAAAAAAGCGGAATTGATACGGCGGTTGCTGAGGACGATAGGCGTATTCTGGCTGATTTCGCTGATAATATCGTCATTATAGCCAACCGTGTTCAAAATCAGCCCGTCAACCTTTTTTTCCTTCAAAAGCTGGAGATAGGAGATTTCTTTTTCCTTGGAATGACCGATGCTGCAAACAATGAGGTTATAGCCAAAGCCTTTGATATAGTCTTCTATGCCCCGCCCGATTGTAATGAAATAAGGGTCGGAAATGTTGGATACCAAAAAAGCGATTGTAGCAGTATTTGATGTTTTTAAGCTTCGGGCAACGATGTTGGGCGAATAGTCCAGATCATGAATTGCTTGCTGCACACGTTTCGCCAATACGGGATTTACAGTCCCAGAGTGATTGATCACGCGGGAAACGGTGGCTATGGAAACGTTTGCTAAGGAAGCAACGTCTTTAATTGTTGATATTTTAGCCATAAGCGTCCCTTTCTTTTAATTTATAGTATGTAAATTCAGAAAATAAGATAAATTTTTCTGTATTCATATCCGCCACTTATTGATTTTATGCTTTTTCTTTTGGAAAGTCAATGATTACTGACATAAAATCTATAGAAACAGGCTTGGAATTTGCTTTGTAAACGTTTGCAAGAAAAATATACATGATTTTTTGTGTAGTATTGTGATTTCAGCGTTGTTAAATCATAAATAATGCACAGATAATTGCTGAAAAAATTTATAAAACAAACAAAAATTATATTTTTTGAAATTTTGTCTTGTGATATGATGGGTAAGATGTTAATATAAATGCAAGAAAACGTTTTCTAAAAGTGCGGAAAAGAAACGGGATGAAAGCATAAAAGAAGTAAAAAGTCGTTAAGGCCAGAAAAGGAGGAACAAACATGAGCGAAACAGATTGCAGAAGTTATATTGCAGAGCTGATTGCAAGAGCAAGAAAGGCGCAAAAGGTAGCGGAGGGTTATACGCAGGAGCAGGTGGACCGGCTGGCGGGTGCGGTCTGCTATGAGATTTACCAGAATAAGGAACTGATTCGGGAACTGGCGGAGTTTGCGATGGAAGAAACAGAATTGGGCGATGTTCCTTCCAAAATCGGTAAGGTGACAGGGAAATGCCGTGCAATGTGGCATGATGTTAAAAACGTGAAAACAGTCGGCATTACAGAAGAAATTCCGGAAAAAGGGCTGGTTCGGATTTCAAAGCCCGTAGGTGTGATCGGCTCTCTGGTACCCAGCACTCAGCCGGAGATGCACCCTATTGTGCAGACAGTAAACGCGCTGAAAGCACGTGACGCAATTATTTTTGCACCCCATCCCCGCGGCAAAAAGACAAGCGTTAAGACTGTGGATATTATCCGCGGTATCATCAGGAAATACGGCGTGCCGGAGGATTTGGTAATCTGTATCCCAGAACCAACGGTTGAAATCACAAATGAACTGATGGCACAGAGCGACCTTGTTATTGCGACAGGCGGACAGGGCATGGTAAGGGCGGCATATTCTTCCGGCAGGCCTGCTTTTGGCGTTGGCGCGGGCAATGCGAATATTGTTATTGATTCTACCGCAAACCTGGCGGAAGCGGCTGCGAAAATCAAAAACAGCAAAACCTTTGACCTTGCGGCGGGCTGTTCCTGTGATAACGCAGTTATCATTTTAGAGGACGTTTACGAAAAGATGCTGGAGGAATTTGCGAAGGTCGGCGCGCACATGGTGAATGCGGAGGAGAAAGAAAAGCTGAAACATACGATCTGGCCGGCGTGGCCAGACAACCACGCGATCAACAGGGATGTTGTTGCAAAGCCGGCGCGGTATATTGCGGAGCTTGCGGAAATACAGGTTCCGGAGGATACCTGTATCCTGCTTGCGGAGGAAAGCGGTTCCGGCGAAGCGTATCCGTTCAGCGGTGAAAAAATGTGCGTGACGATTGCAGTTTATAAAGCAAAGGATATGGATGACGCGATCCGCATTGTAAACGCAAACCTTGCATATTCCGGCGCGGGCCATTCCTGCGGCATTTACTCCAATACGCCGGAGAATGTAGAAAAATATGCTTTGTCTACCTATACGACAAGAGTGACGGTGAACCTGCCGAACGCGTTGACGAATACAGGAAGCTGGGTATGCGGGATGCCCGCAACGAGCTCGCTTGGCTGCGGCACATGGGGCGGCAACATCTGTTCCGAAAACATCACATTAAAGCATTATATGAATAATACCTGGGTGATTCGCGAAATCCCCAGTTTTGAGCCTTCGGACGAGGAACTGTGGGCAGGCTTTGTACCTGAAAAGTAAAAGGCAGGCAAGCGGGTGGTTTTATGAAGGAAAGAATTGCGTGTACTGCACTGCAAAAGAAAAAAATGCCTGTAGAACAGGCGGCGGCATTGATTGAAAAAGATATGCTGGTGGCGTTTGGAGGATATACTTCTTCAGGCTACCCCAAAAGCATAGCGCGCGAGCTGGTGAAAAGAAAAACGAAGCAGCCGGATTTTACGATACGAATGCTTACGGGAGCGAACGTTGGTCCGTTGGACACGATTCTAGGCGGGGCGGAAATCGTTTCCTGGCGCGCGCCGATGATTGAAAGCAAAATGATTGCAAAACAGGTCAACAGCGGCAGTGTGCG
>CAJTQX010000045.1:3223-15569 GCA_910578425.1 uncultured Anaerotignum sp. | reverse complement strand
CAGCAGATGAATAAAATGCCGGGCTGGGTTGCAGACGGCGTTTTTGGAAAAATTGACATTGCGATAGCAGAAGCGTTGTATATTACGGAAGAAGGCGGTATTGTACCGACTTCTTCCGTAGGAATGGTGCCGCATTTCCTGAGCCGGGCGGAAAAAATCATTGTGGAAATCAATACGGCACAGCCTATGGCTCTGGATGGAATGCATGATATTTACATACCGGAAAAGGGGAGGCCGATACCGTTGACAGATACGGCGGAACGAATTGGAAAGCCTTATATAACAGTGGATATTGAAAAAATTTGCGCGGTTGTAGAAAGCGGCGAACTGGATGAGGCGGCTTCGGCAGGAGAGGGGAAACAGGAAAACCGGAAGATTGCGGAAAACCTCATCAACTTTCTCAGGGCAGAAGCAAAACGCATGCCGGACGGGAAACTGCCGCCTTTGCAGACAGGCTTTGGCGGCCTTGCGGCAGAAATTGTAAGAGGGCTTGCAAAATCTGATTTTACAGATTTGACATTTTTCTGCGGGGGAATCACAGACGCAGTTCTGGAACTGGTTGCAGCAGGGAAGGTGCGGGCGGTTTCCGCGGGTTCAATCCAAATGACGCCGAAGGTGGTTCGGCTTTTGGAAGAAAATCCCGAGTTGTTTCGGGAGAAAATCATTCTGCGGAATACGGATATTACAAATCGGGCAGAAACGATTGGGCGTATGGGCATTATCGCGCTGACAAGCGGCATTGAAATGGACATTTACGGTAATGTGAACAGCAGCCATATCGCTGGGACGCAGGTTGTGAACGGCTTGGGCGGCGGCGCGAATTTTGCTGAAAATGCCGCGCTTTCCATATTGCTCATGCCATCGGAAAATAAAGGGGGCGCGATTTCCACGATTGTGCCGATGGTATCCCATCAGGATATATGCGAGCATGATATTGATGTTGTAATAACGGAAAACGGCATTGCTGACCTTCGTGGAAAGGATGACAGACAGCGTGCCGCATGCATCATGGAAAACTGTGCGGGGGTGCATTATAAGGAAAAGCTGAAGGCGTATTTTGAACGGGCAAAAAAAGAAGCGGGCGGACACCATCCACAGCTTTTGGCAGAGGCATTTTCCTGGCATATTCGCCTGAAACAGACAGGGACAATGCTGGACGAGGAATGACAGAAAAGGAGCATACGGCAAAAGGAGGTAAAATGATGGACAAAACGGCAAAGATTGTATTCAAAAGCCCTACTGCACTGATTTTGGAGAATGGCGCGGCGGCAGAGCTTGGGCTTCATTTGCAGAAATTAGGCGTAAAAAAGGCTTTGATGGTTACAGATACAGTTATCCATGAACTGGGCACAGCAGCGGAGGTTATGAACAAAGCGGAAGAAAAATATGGCGTTGCGTTTGAGGTATTCAGGGATGTACTTCCGGAACCGCCTGTTGAAAACGTATATACTGCGTTGGAGCTTTATAAAAACAGCGGCTGTGACGGCGTGGTTGGGCTTGGCGGCGGCAGTTCCATTGATGTGGCAAAGGCTGTTGCCATGCTGGTGACAAATGAAGGCAGCTATGAACAGTTTGCGGGGATTGACAAGGTACCGAAACGCTGTGCGCCGCTGGTACTTATGCCCACGACAGCGGGAACAGGCTCGGAGGTTTCTGTATTCTCTATCATGCTGGTAAATGGCTCCAAAGCCGGCGTTGTAGACCAGAATATCTCCGCGAATATCGCGCTGGTCGATCCGCTTCTGACGGCAAGCGTGCCAAAGAGCGTAACTGCGGCAACAGGTCTGGACGCATTCTGCCACCATTTGGAGAGCTTTATTTCCACAAATGCATCTCCGTTGTCAGATGCAATCTGCCTGGAAGGGATACGCATTATTTCCAAATATCTGCGTAAGGCAGTTGCGGATGGGAATAATAAGGAAGCGCGCTATTGGATGAGCTATGCCAGTACCATCGGCGGCTTTGTAATGAACCTGACAGACGGCGCGGCGGCAAATCATGGCCTGGCGTTTGCGCTGGGGGCGAAATTCCATGTTGGGCATGGTCTGGCAAATGCAGTGATGCTCCCATATACCTTTCCTGTCGTTGGATTGGCGGAACTGGAAAAGGCACGCAGGATTGGCGAAGCGATGGGATTGGATTTGACAGGGCTTTCTGACAGGGAGGCATTGGATAAAGTTTCCGAGGCGATTACGGCACTGGTAAAAGATGTTGGGTGCATGCGCCCGCTGCGTTCGTTCGGCGCGACAGAAGCGGATTTGGATGAGCTGGTTGCAGAAACCAATACGCAGACAAGAGTTATGAACCATTCTACATACCGCCTGACATCTGAGGAAATAAAAGAAATGTTCGCGAAAGCGTTGTAATGCAGACTGGGAGAAAGGAGAAACGCGCCTATGAGAGTAGTCAGCAGCGGCATACAAAACGGAAAAATCCTTGATAAATATGGGAAAAGAGGGACACAGAAAAACAAAGCGGGCATTCCGACCTGCTCCCTTCCGTTTGTTGTTTTGGACGCGCCGCAGGGCACAATATCCTTTGCCATTGTTTTGGAGGATAAGGACGCTGTTCCTGTGACAAAGGGCTTTTCCTGGATTCACTGGACAGCCTGCAATATTACCAAAACGGAAGTAAAAGAAAATGCGAGCCAGACAGACAGGGATTTTGTCCAGGGGCTGAACAGCTGGCCCAGCATACAGGGAGGTTCTCTGCCGGAGCGGGAATGCTGCCGTTATGGCGGCATGGGCGCGCCGGACTGCCCGCATAGATATGAACTGCATGTTTTTGCTTTGGACTGCATGCTGGAACTGGAGGAAGGGTTTTGGCTGAACGCTTTGTATCATGAGATGGAAGGGCATATTTTAGGCAGAGCGACGCTGAAAGGCGTATATGACGACTGACGCAGGGAAAACAGACAGACTACGGTCAAAGAGAAGTGGAGGGATACTATGAAAAAATGCAAGAGATTTACGGCTGCATTACTGGTGCTTGTGATGGGCGCAGCTCTTTTTACCGGCTGCCGCGGCGGCGCAGATAACCAGACTGCTGAAACAAAAAATGACGGAAGTTATACGTTACAGGTGGGGCACGTTGTAACAGCGGATCATTCCTACCATCTGGGGCTTCAGAAATTCGCGGAGCTGTTGGATGAAAAAACAGATGGGAAAGTAAAAGTGGAGATTTTCCCTGCCGGGCAGCTTGGGAATGAAGCAGACCTGATTGAGGGCCTGACAATGGGTACGATAGATATGGCTCTTTGCAATTCCGGCAATCTGGCTTCTTTTACAGATTCTTATACTGCATTTGACCTGCCGTTTCTGTTCCGGGATTCCGCCCATGCGCATGCGGTTCTGGACGGCGAGATTGGACAGGCCGCGCTTGCAAGCCTTGACAACGTAGGCATCAAAGGCCTGGCAAACTGGGAAAATGGTTTTTTCTGCACATGGAATAATAAACGCCCGATTGAAAAACCGGAAGATATGGCTGGGCTGAAAATCAGAGCAAATAATAACCCGATCCATATTGCCGCGTACAGTGCGCTTGGCGTAAGCGCGATCACGATGGGCTGGAGTGAGGTTTATACCGCAATACAGAATGGTACGGTAGACGGCGTCAGCGTTTCTATCCCGTCGATGTATACGGCGAATATCCAGGAAGTCGCGCCTTATATTTCAACAAGCAGCGAATTTTATGTAACGGTCATTCTGATGATGAGCAGGAGCCGTTTTGACAGCCTTCCGGCGGATATTCAAACAGCACTGACAGAAGCCGCTGAAGAAGCGACAGAATACCAGAGAGAAGTGAACCAGCAGCAGACAGATGAATATATTCAGGCTTTGAAGGACGATGGCTTTACTGTAACGGAGATTGATAAGGCAGCGTTCAGAGAGGCATGCTGGGATACGGTGTATGACCAGTATGCGGCGCAGATTGGCGAAGATACGATTCAGAGTATTCTGAATGATTATTGAACAGCCACGGCTGAATGCTGCTGACTGACTTTTTTGCAGCCTCTCCCGCCGGAACAGGGGGAGAGGCACCTCCCCTAAAGGACGGAAAATACTGAAAAATTCAATCTTATTTGACAGGAAAGGAGAGCATATGAAACATCTGGACGCAATAATCAGAAAAGCGGAGGAGCTTACTGCGATTTTCTGCTTTTCCGCAATGAGCATCATTACGTTGGTCGCAGTGTTTTTCAGATATGTATTGAACAGCCCAATCATCTGGTCAGAAGAAGCTTCCAGATATCTGATGGTCTGGGGCATCTGCATTGGAATCAGTATCGCGACAGAAAAAAAGGCGCATCTTGGCATTGATATTTTCGTATCCTTTGCACCGCAGAAACTGCGGCGGGTACTTGAGATTATCAGCGGTATTTTGCTGACGCTGATATTTGCCATGGTGCTGGTATTATCCATAATATTTGTAAATATGGCGGTCAGGACCGGCAACGTAACGCCGCTGCTCCGTATCCCCTTTTGGATGATTTATTTGGCTTTGCCAATCGGCTTTGCCCTGAGTATGCTGCGTTCCCTCCAGGTGCTGGTAAAGATTATCAAAGGAGATAAGGAAGGGTTTGAGGAGGTGATGCTGTGATGGCAGCTACATTGTTTCTTGTCTTTTTTGTATTTGCGTTTCTGGGCGTGCCGATTGCGGTCGCGCTGCTTGCGGCGTCGGCAATCCCTCTGTATTTTTTCACAACGACTGCTATGGCGGTTATCCCTCAGCGTTTGTTTGTTTCCATGGATTCTTTTTCCCTGATGGCACTTCCGTTTTTCATGATTGCAGGCGGGCTGATGGCGGAAGGCGGGGTATCCAGACGATTGGTGAATTTCGCAAATTCCATTGTCGGTGGGCTGCCTGGCGGTCTGGCAATCGTCGCGTTTGTCGCGTCGGCATTTATGGGAGCAATTTCCGGTTCCGCTACGGCAACGGTCATTGCAATAGGCTCCATTTTGGTTCCTTCTATGATAGAGGCAGGATATGACAAACGATTTGCCGTTACAACATGCTCTGTAGCGGGTTTCCTCGGGACGATCATACCGCCCAGTATTCCGATGGTAACGTATTCCGTAACGACTGGGGCGTCTACCGGAGATGTTTTCTCCGGCGGCATTATCCCGGGCTGCCTGCTGGTCGTGCTGATGTCTATCTGGTCTTTCGTTTACGGCAGAAAACATGTGAAAACGAATTATAAGTTTTCCCTGAAAGAAGTAGTGCGTACATTTATTGAAGCAATCTGGTCTTTGCTGATGCCGCTGATCATTTTGGGCGGTATTTACGGCGGTATTTTTACACCGACGGAAGCGGCGGCGGTTGCCTGCCTGTATGGCCTGCTGGTCGGATTCTTTGTATACAGAGAGCTGAACCTGAAAAAGATTTACAAAGTAATGAAAGATTCTGTTGTTTCGGCGGCAATGGTAATGTTCATTGTTGCGGGCGCAGCGGCATTCGGATTTGTTATGACACAGGCGTCTATCCCTGTAAAAATGTCTAACTGGATTATCAGTATGACGGACAGCAGGATCGTATTGCTGCTGTTGATCAACCTGCTCCTGCTCTTTATTGGCACGTTTATGGAAACAAACGCCGCAATTCTGATTGTCGCGCCGATTTTTATACCGATCTGTCAGGCGTTTGGGATTGATTTGGTACATTTTGGCGTAATGATGATTGTCAACCTGAGCATCGGTATTGTGACCCCGCCGCTGGGGGTAAATCTTTTTGTCGGTGCGAAGCTGGTAGATGGGCTGACGGTAAAAGATGTGATAAACAGGCATTTGTTTCTGTATATTGGCTTGGCTTTGACAGGCCTTTTGCTGATTACATTTATTCCTGAGATTGTTCTTTTCCTGCCAAATCTGGTTAAATAAGACCACAGCGATCAAATGGCAGGGAAACTGCCGAAAGAGTTGTATCCCAATATGTATATCAAACGATAAAGAAGACGTAAGCATCAATTTAACATACAAATTGATGCTTACTGTTGTTATATAACAAAAACGCTTCCTTGAAGTAATTCGGGGGATACAGGCATATACAGGTCGTATTGTCCGAAAGCCGCAGAACATGCCGCCCGCTGTGCAAAGAATGCAGCTTCCTTCCTGGTGCGGTTCATATACGCTGTATTACTCTTGTTCTCTCAAACGAGTGACGACACCGTCTGAGAGAATACTGATAATTTAAGAAAAAGAGGACTATTTCAAAAAAGTGGTAAAGATATTGAAGAAATCTCCTGATTTTTGGGAAAAATCTATTGACAGTGGAAAAGGCGCATACTATAATATAGAAGTTGTAATTTGCGTTTAAGGCCGGAAACGGCTTTAGATAAATGTTTCTCAAGGTGGGGCTCAATAAGTTATGACGGAAACCGGCATAATGGAGATCGCCTGCGGACTGCCTGTCAGACCGTGGGGAAGTCAACGAGCCAAACAAAATTTAATGACAGGAGGGCAAAAACCATGAGAACAACGTATATCGCTAAAGAAGCGGACGTAGTAAAGAAGTGGTACGTCATTGATGCGACAGACGTAACACTGGGCCGTCTGGCTTCTGAGGTAGCAAACATTTTGAGAGGTAAGAACAAACCTCAGTACGCGCCTAACGTAGACATGGGCGATTATGTAATCATCGTGAACGCGGAAAAGGTGGCTGTGACAGGCAAAAAACTGACACAGAAGATCTACCGCCGCCATTCCGGCTGGGTAGGCGGTCTGAAGGAAGTGCGCATGGACAAGATGCTGGAAACGCACCCCGAAAGAATCATTGAACACGCCGTAAAAGGTATGCTTCCGAAGAACGCACTGGGCAGGAAGATGTTCGGCAAGCTGCACGTTTATGCCGGTGCAGAGCATCCTCACGCAGCACAGAAACCTGAAACATTGGAATTCAAATTTTGATAGGAGGAAAGCATAATGGCAGCAGCTAGATATTATGGTACAGGCAGAAGAAAATCTTCCGTAGCCAGAGTATATTTGATCCCCGGCAGCGGCAAAATTACAATCAATAAAAGAGATATTGACGAGTATTTCGGTCTGGAAACACTGAAACTCATTGTTCGCCAGCCTCTGGAACTGACTGAGACAACAGCAAAGTTTGACGTTCTGGTCAACGTGCATGGCGGCGGTTTCACAGGTCAGGCAGGCGCGATCAGACACGGTATCTCCAGAGCACTGCTTCAGGCGGATAATGATTACAGACCGTCCCTGAAGAAAGCAGGTTTCCTGACGAGAGACCCTCGTATGAAAGAAAGAAAGAAATACGGTCTCAAAGCGGCTCGTCGCGCTCCGCAGTTCAGCAAGCGTTAATTTGGAACAGACTAAGAGATTTATGAAACTCCTGAAAGTCCAAGGTTTGCGGTGACAAGGAAGTAATTTCAGATTAGGCGGTATAGCCCCGATTACAAGGGCTGTACCGTCTTTTTTCCGCTCATCGCTCTTTCCTTGCAGGTTTCCTGCTTACCGATGCAGCAGGAAACACTCCGATTTTTCTCTGTTTCAAGGAACATGAGGGATTTGATTATTTCTTAACAGCTCTTACTTGAAACTTTTTTGAAAGATTCCCTGCTCCGGTATACATGCGCAGCTTTATCCCAATACTTTTGTAATGATCTCCTTACAGATTTCATATTCATTTTTGCCATCCGTAGGGATGATGATGTCAGCAGCGGCTTCATATTTCGGGCGGCGTTGTTCCATCAGCGCGGCAATGAATGGAATGTTTTTATTATTTTCAAGGACAGGGCGGTCATGGCAGTTTTTGACGCGCTCAAAAATCGTTTCTGGTTTCGCCGTCAGCAGAATGACTTTGCCGATCTTTTTCATCTCTGATACATTCACTTCCCGCAGCGGAGTCCCCCCGCCACAGGAAAGCACTATATTTTTCCGGCTTTGCAGTTCAATCAGAAGACTGGTTTCTGCATCGCGGAAGTATTGTTCGCCATAGGTTTCAAAAATTTCAGAAATGGACATACCTTCTCTTTCTGCTATGATTTGATCCATTTCAATGACATCTATAGCGAATATATGCTTCAATGTGTTGGAAATTGTGGTCTTTCCGGCTCCCATAAATCCTGTCAGCACAAAATTATAATCAAATAATGCTTTGGTTTGAATTTTTTTACTGTTCAGCAGAATTGCGTCAAATACGTTCAATATTTCTTCCTGATGCTCGTTTTCTTCCATACGGTTTTGCAGAAAGCATTTTTTCTTTTCTTCCTGATCCAGCTGTACAATCTGCATATTATGGGAACGTTTGTATTCCGCAATATCCTCTGTAATTTTATTCCGCATGCGCAGCGCGTCAAGAATAATTCCATCGCACATATCCAGACGGGCTCTTAATTCTTTAAGCTGTTCCATAGCTGTTTTCCTTTCTAAAAGACAAATGTACTTCCGGAATCCACTAATGTCTGTTTCGTGAGTTTCCGAAAGTACAGGATCAGTATTCTATCCCGAATTAGAGTATATCTAAATTCTGTCAGAATAGCAAGACAGTGTTTCAAATAGCTGTCTGTTGGTCCGTATGCCCAGACAAATAAACCATATTCAAAGGTAAGCTTGAACGTACTGTCGTCTTTTTTAGGTGGTTTGTTTTTTCCTTTTTATTATTATAATATGACGAATGATTTACTGCCTGTCTGTACGGGATGTGCAGCAAAACATCTGTTTTCCGGAAATTTGGGGGAACAGCCATTTTTATGTTCATAGTATGCTGGCGTTGGGACGTATAAAATGCAGTATTTGAAATATTTCTGGTATTATTGAAAAGGAAAAAGCAGACGCCTCAAATTCATGAAACGCCCGCTCCTTCGAAAGAATGGCTGTTATTTCAAAATAAAAGAGCAGCAGTCTGTACACTGATCCATAGTAGGGTTGCACTCATGCGTGCCAACCTGAATGGAGTCCAGTGTGCAGTAGTTTTTTGTCTGATGATGGTGTCTGCAATTGTTTACAGTACATTTGATACATTCATTACATTTTTCCATGTCGAATCCCTCCTTGATTTGATTACAAGAGTAGTATGTACGTTTTTCCCGAGTTTCATAACAGGAATTTTTCAGAAAATGAAAACAGTTTTTTCTTTCGATAAAATGGGAATAAGCTATTGATTTTTTGAAAAAACTATGATAAAGTAAAACATATAAATCATATAAGAATACTATGATATTAAAGCATTCTGAAAGGAGTTTTTATATGTCTACAAAAATTTATTTTGATAATGCGGCTACAACGCCGGTACGGCCGGAGGTTTTAGATACCATACTGCCTTATTTCCGGGAATATTATGGAAATGCGTCCAGCATTTACGGCATTGCGAAGGAGAGCAAACGCGCACTGGAAAACGCGCGCGGTCAGGTCGCCGGTACCATTGGTGCGAAGCCGGAGGAAATTTATTTTACGGCAGGCGGTTCTGAAAGTGACAACATGGCTCTGCGGGGAGTCGCGGAGGCTTATGCGAAAAAAGGGAACCACATCATTACAACAAAAATTGAACACCATGCCATACTGCATACGGCGGAATATCTGGAAAAGCATGGCGTAAGGGTAACATACCTGCCCGTGGATGAATTTGGGAAAATTTCTCTGGAGGAACTGGAAAACGCCATCTGTCCCGAAACAGTCCTGATTTCGGTAATGTTTGCAAATAATGAAATCGGTACAATAGAACCTATTGCTGAAATCGGCAGAATTGCCAGAAAGCATGGCGTGCTGTTCCATACGGACGCAGTGCAGGCTGTGGGGCATGTGCCGATCAATGTGGAGGAAATGAACATTGACCTGCTTTCCATGAGCGGGCATAAGCTGGGCGCGCCGAAAGGCGTTGGGGCAATTTATATTCGCAAAGGTGTGAATATTGAACCGCTTATTTTCGGTGGGGCGCAGGAAAAGAGAAAACGCGCCGGAACAGAAAACATTGCGGGCATTGTTGGCCTTGGCAGAGCAGCTGAGCTTGCTGTGGCAGAAATGGAAGAAACAACGAAAAAACTGACACACCTGCGGGATAAGCTGATCCGCGGAATTTTGGAGAATATCCCTTACAGCCGCCTGAACGGGCACCCTTCGGACAGGCTGCCGGGCAACTGCAATATTTCGTTTTCGTATATCGAGGGGGAATCCCTGCTCCTGCTGCTGGATTCGATGGGCGTTGCGGCTTCCAGCGGCTCTGCATGTACGTCCGGCTCTCTCGACCCTTCCCATGTTCTTATGGCAATCGGGCTGCCGCATGAAACGGCGCACGGCTCTCTGCGCATGACGCTGGACAGGGAAAACACAGAGGAGGAAGTAGATTTTATTTTGGAAAAACTGCCCGCAATTGTGCAGAGACTGCGGGATATGTCTCCGCTTTACGAGGAAGCGGTAAAAAACGGCAAATGACAAAAATCAGAACTGCGAAGGAGGAAAAGACAGATGGAATACAGCGAAAAGGTAATGGAGCATTTTATGAACCCGAGAAACGTAGGCGAGATTGCGGACGCGAGTGGCATCGGGCAGGTCGGCAATGCGAAATGCGGCGATATCATGAAGGTATATCTGAAAATTGAGGACGGCATTGTGCAGGACGCAAAATTTAAGACTTTCGGCTGCGGCGCAGCTGTGGCAACCAGCTCTATGGCAACGGAGCTGGTAAAGGGCAAAAGCGTGCAGGACGCGCTGACTGTAACGAATAAAGCCGTTATGGAGGCTTTGGACGGTCTGCCGCCCGCAAAGGTACACTGTTCCTGTCTTGCGGAGGAGGCCCTGCGTGCCGCCCTCTGGGATTACGCGGAGAAAAACCATATTGTAATTGAGGGCTTAAAGCCGCCTGTGGAGGACGTGGACGAACGCCATCATGCGGAATAATACACAACAATGAAAAGACCTGACGGAAGGGAGCTATTTTCTCTCTTCCGTTTTATTTTGCTCGGAAACAGGGAAACAGGAGATTTCTGCATATGCGTTCTGTTTTTCCAATATATTAGAAGGACTATGAAAAATGGGGTGTCTGCAATGGAACGTCCTACGATTGGCGCGAAAAAGAAACTGCTGGTATTTCTGTTCTGCGCGGTGTTTGGGTATCTGCTGCTTTTTGGGCGTATATTGTTCATTGAATTTTTCCGCGCGGAGGAATGGCAGGAACTGGCATACGAACAGCAGACGCGTGACCGCCTCATCACGCCAAAGCGCGGATCTATACTCGACCGCAATGGGGAGGGGATTGCCCTGACGGAAACTGTCTGCGCAGTCAGCGTGATTCCTGTGCAGGTTAAAGAGAAAGAAAAAACGGCGGCTTTTCTTGCGGAAATACTGGAATTGGAGCAGACAGAGGTTCTGGAAAAAATCAGCCAGAATGTTGCGCTGGTACGCATCAAAACAAAGGTGGATACCGAAACGGCTGCGGAGATACGGAAAGCAGAGCTGCCGGGCGTAGAAGTAGATGAGGACGTCCGCCGCGTTTATCCATATTCGGAAATGGCAGCGCAGGTGGTCGGATTTGTTGGGAAAGATAATCAGGGAATTATCGGGCTGGAGGCAAAGTATGATGAACTTCTGGAAGGTAAGCAGGGGAAAATACTGACGCTGACCGATTCCCGGGGGAATGAGGTGGAAAGCAAACAGGACCGAATCCCACCGGAGGATGGGAAAAACCTTGTGACAACGCTGGATGTTGTTTTGCAGCAGTATGCCGAGCAGACTATTGCCAAGGCTGTGGAAAGCAAGGGAGCCAGGAGGGGCGTTATCATTATGCTGAACCCGCAGAACGGGGAAATTTACGCAATGGCAAATTATCCCTTTTTTGACCTGAATGACCCGTTTACGATACAAGACCCTGCACTTGCAGCGCAGTGGGACAGTTTTTCGCAGGAGGAAAAAAACGATTTGCTAAACCAGATGTGGCGAAATACGGCAATCAACGATACATATGAGCCGGGCAGCACGTTCAAAATCATAACTTCCTCGGCAGGGTTGGAGGAAAAAGTCGTTACGCCGGAAAGCAGCTTCTATTGCAGGGGCTTTTATGTGGCAGGCGGCAGGCAGATAAAATGCTGGCGGTATCCCCGCACGCACGGCTCTGAAACATTTGTGCAGGGTGTGCAAAATTCCTGCAATCCGGTATTTATGGAGATTGGCGAACGGCTGGGCGCGGAAACCTTTCTGGAATATATGCGGAAATTTGGCTTTGCGCAGAAAACAGGCGTAGATTTGGCGGGAGAAGCTGTCGGTATCATTCATAAGCTGGAAAATATCGGTCCTGTGGAACTGGCGACAATGAGCTTCGGGCAATCCTTCCAGATTACGCCGTTGCAGCTGCTGCGGGCGGCTTCGGCAATTGTGAACGGCGGGCGGCTTATTACGCCGCATTT
>CAJTQX010000045.1:0-3213 GCA_910578425.1 uncultured Anaerotignum sp. | reverse complement strand
GTTGGGCATTGCGGATGAGGAAGGAAATCTGGTGGAGAGCTTTGCGTATGACGAGGGAGAGCAGATTATTTCAGCGGAAACTTCTGAAATGATGAAGAAAATACTGGAAAGCGTTGTAGCAGAGGGGACGGGCAGCAAGGCATATCTGCCGGGCTACCGCATAGGCGGGAAAACGGCGACTTCTGAAAAGCTGCCGCGCAGGAGCGGGAAATATATTGCTTCGTTTATGTCTTTTGCACCGGCAGAAAATCCGCAGATTATGGCACTGGTGCTGATTGATGAGCCACAGGGCGTATATTACGGCGGCACTGTGGCAGGACCTGTGATGCAGGAATTATTAAAAAACGCACTGCCGTATCTTGGCATAGAGCCGGTCTATAACGAAAAAGAGGCTGAGGAAGCGGCAGAGGCGCAGACAGAGGTGCCGGATGTGACAGGAATGGCTCCTGCGCAGGCGAAAAATACGTTGTATCAGGCGGGACTTTCTTCTGAATACAGAGGAGAAGGGGAAACAGTCAGCAGACAGCTGCCGCCCGCAGGGGAAACAGTAAATAAGGGGACGAAGGCAGTATTATATCTGGAATAAGCCGGAAGAACCGCAGCGGGGCAGGCAGATCAATTTGGCAATGTATGCACGATTATGGTGCATGCTTCCAATCTGCGAAGGAAATGGGGGCAGTGTGCATACAATTTGCGGCGGGGGGTATATTTTTTCGGAACCAGGAACAGAATCAAAAGGGGCTGTTGCAAAAGCAGATGAATAATCTGCCGGAGTAACAGCTCCGTTTTTGTATCTAAAAACAGAAAAGCAGGCTCCGAAGAACCTGCCATCCGCGGTATAATAAGCTATGACAAGTAACTTAGATAGCGTCTGCACAAGATAGAGGAATTGTGATAGAATGGAAACATCTGAGAAATTTCCGGCTTTGTACCGGCTGTGGTGGGGTGTTGAAAGTAAATATAGAAAACTTAAAAACAGGCGTGAAACAGAAGATTTTAACAGTGTTAAACCTGTCAGTATCCGGCAGGAATTTTTTGCAGCGATGTATTTTTCGAATCTGGCGGCCATCATCAAATCAGAAGCGGATCAGATGGTCGCTGCATCTGCCGGAAACAAGCATGATTACCAATCCAACCTTATATATTAAGCCGGATAAAAAGCTGTATTTAAAAACTATACTCAGGGGCATTGAGGACTGTTAACAAAGGGTATATATGCCTGAAAGCGTCCACGATTGCGTTGATCTGAAAGTCAATCGTTTCGTCAACAGCCTCCGGAATAAGCAGAGGCAGGGTGTTCGGAATGGCTCTGCGTATCACCATTACGGTCAGGCTTAAATTTGTAAATAAATTGACTTTTGCAGAGTCAGGATATATTCCGAAGTTTTCCAGAATTTCTCCGAAAAAGTGGAGCTGTTTTTGCGGAATGTCAGACAGCTTTCTTTTTACAACCGTTTGAAAATAAGCGACTGTTCTTCGATCGTTAAATAGCGATACCGTTTTTCTCCCCATACGTACAGGAATAGAGGAACGGCTTCACAGCGTCACGCCAGCTCAGGGCAGGGTCGGACATCAGCTTTGGCATGTATGCAATGATTTTTGTCTGTTGCAAGTATAGCGTTTCAACTACGAAATCTTCTTTTATTGGAAAAAAGAATAGAAAAAAATTCGCGAATTTCAACTTTTTGAATATCTGTTCCAAAATTACATACAGTATACTTTGTTTTGCCATCAGAGCAAGCCTAACTGATACAAGCTCATTCCTGATACGTTCCCTGTCTTCTTCGGAATAAGCCACCTTTGGCATCTCATGGAAGAATGCAAGGGTGGAATAACAGGGTTAAAAAGTTGTTTTGTTTGCTTTCTCTTCCAGTTTTTCACATGCCTTTTCAGCGTGCATAATTCATTTTTTCCTGCAAATACTATTTTCACAAAGGAAACGGCAGACGGAACAGAAGTCCGGCGGCGGTTTCCTGTGATTGCACCAGTCAAACACCCTTTGGGGCATTGACCTTTCGCGGCAGCTTTTATATAGCCGCGGGAATATAGCAGTTTGGGCAGGAGGATGGAACAAATGAAAGCGACAGGTATAGTCAGAAGAATTGACGACTTAGGACGGGTAGTTATCCCGAAGGAAATCCGCAGAACGCTGCGTATCCGCGAGGGCGACCCGCCACAGACAACATTGGGAGTTTTGGAAAGGCTGTATGCGGAGATGGAGAAGCTGGCGGGGCGGAACGGCTGGAAGGATACATAAATGTAGCACAAATGCGGCATTTTCCGCATGAAGATGCCTAAGATTTTTCCGGAAAAGATTTGCATTGAAGCCTGTTTTTTCGATGTTCTGACAAGCAAAGAGATTTTTATAGAAAAGAGCGTTTTCTGTTCCGGCAGGGGACGCTTTTTTGCATTGAGAGGAATTGCAGGGAACGGAGCAAAATAAAAAAAGCCTGCAAATGGCGGGCGATACTGTTTTTAAGAAGTTACAATTTACTGGATTCAACTTTTTTTTGTCAAAATTCACATTTTTTTAAAATCTACTTCTGATAAACAGAATTATCAGAAGGAAAACTTCACAAAAAATCAAATTTTATACACTTTTTCTTGCCTTTCTGATTTTTATATCGGCACGTACTCCCCGAGGTTTAGTGTTTTTGGAAAAAATTTTTGAATTTTTATAAAGATTTTCTGAAAATGACTTCTGATAATTCTGTTTATCAGAAGTTGAAGGAAAATTTGCCTTTCAATGTTGCACAAACAGCGAATACAAGGAGGTTTTTGCGATGTTATCACTGGGAAGAAAATCCGGACAATACGTTGTTATTGGCGAGAACATTGTCGTAAAGGTTGAGGGGACGAAAAACGGCCTGAAGCTGTTCGTAGACGCCCCGGCGGATGTGCCGGTTATCCGAAGCGAGGTTTGGGAGAGGGACCACCCGACCCCGAAATGCATCCTGGAGGATGCAAAGCGGGCAAAGAAAAGCCCTGCTTAAATGCATTTGATTTTGTTCTTCCGCCGCGTTAAGGTACCGGCGGGGCGGAGGCTCAAAATATATCACATTACTCAACGATCAGGGGGAAAAGGAAGTCCCCTGGTGCATATTTCCATGAAGGAGGCAATATTATGAGAATTCAACACAACATTATGGCTCTCAACGCTTACAGACAGTTGGGCGGCAACAACAACGCATTGGCGAAAAATCTGGAAAAACT
>CAJTQX010000044.1 GCA_910578425.1 uncultured Anaerotignum sp. | reverse complement strand
TTATCCTACACAGGGGGCCTTTTGTCTATTGTCCGTTTTTACTGGGGCAGTTCAGAATCCATAAGCCTGGGGGCTGTTTTTTCATGCGGGAATTACTGTTTTTCCAGCCTGCCGCAAAGCTCGTTGATTTGATTCAGCAGCTTTTCCATATCGCGGTTCGCGCCGCCCTTGCTCTGGCTGATAATCCGCAGCAGCCTGCTGCCCGCCATATCCAGTTGCTCTGCCAGATAGATTGCGCGTTTGCCGCCCTCGGACTGCGCTTTCGCCTTAGCATAGTCATACTCCTTATGTGCGGCAGGAATCTTGACGCCCTCGGCAAGCATTTGCCCTGTCAGAAGATCGAAGCATGCTCCGCTGTACGGTGCATACGCACGGCAGCCATGCTCCTCCCGCAGCAGCTTCGAGAAGGATTCGCAGACTGCATCCTCCCCGTGTACGATAAAGACCAGCCTTGGATTTTCCTCAAAATGCCCCAGCCAGTTCAGCAGACCCTTTTGGTCGGCGTGCCCGCTGACGCCGGCAAGCTCCTCGATATGCGCTTTGACGCTGATGGTTTCGCCAAAGAGCCGCACCTCCGGCACGCCCTCTATGATATTGCGTCCCAACGTCCCCAGAGCCTGATAGCCAACGAATAAAATGGTCGATTCCGGACGCCAGAGGTTATGCTTCAAATGGTGGCGGATACGCCCTGCTTCGCACATGCCCGACGCCGAAATGATGACCTTCGGGTCCTTGTCAAAATTGATTGCCTGTGATTCCTCAGCGGTGACGGCGAGCTTCAGCCCGGGAAATTCCAGCGGGTTGACGCCCTGTTTGACGAGCTGCATCGCCTTAAAATCGAAACAGTCCAGTTCGTTGTCTACAAAGACCTTTGTTGCTTCTATGGCAAGCGGACTGTCTACATACACCTTGAAATGCTCATGTCCCGTCACGAGCCCTCGCTCCTTGATCTCTCGGATAAAATAGAGCATTTCCTGCGTGCGTCCCACCGCGAACGCCGGAATGACAAGGTTTCCGCCGCGGTCCAGTGTTTCCTGTATGTACCTTGCCAGCTCCGCTTCGTAATCCGGCGGGGCATTATGGGTGCGGTCGCCATAGGTGCATTCCATGATGACGTAATCAGCAGATTCTGTAAAATGCGGGTCGTGTATGATGGGCTGGTTGATATTGCCGATATCGCCGGAAAATACCACCTTTTTTGTTACACCGTTTTCCGTCAGCCATATTTCCATGCTGGACGAGCCGAGCAGATGCCCAACGTCTGTAAACCGCAGCGCGATTCCTTCGCATACGGGTATTTTTTCTTCATATTCGCAGGGAATGAAATGCTCCATGACTGCCATGGCTTCCTTTGTGGTATAGAGCGGCTCAAACTGCGGCGCGCCTGCGCGGCGTGCTTTTCGGTTGCGCCAGGTTGCTTCAAATTCCTGGATATGTGCGCTGTCCAGCAGCATGATGCGGCAGAGGTCAGTCGTGGCTTCTGTGGCGTAAATCCTGCCCTGGAACCCGTTTTTGTAAAGCTGGGGCAGCAGTCCGGAATGGTCGATATGCGCGTGAGACAGAAAGACATAATCGACTGCTGCGGCTGAAACAGGTATCTCCTGATTCTCGTAAATATCATGCCCCTGCTCCATGCCGCAGTCCAGCAGGATATGCTTTCCACAGCTTTCGATGTAGTGGCAGCTGCCTGTTACTTCATGATCTGCGCCCAAAAACATCAGTTTCATAAAAATTCCCCCTTAACAGATTTATAAAAATCATGGCATTTTCTTGATTCTATTTGTGATATAAAGACAAATGTATCCCTGACAATAGTATATGCTTTTTTCCTTTGGCTGACAAGACCTATGGCAAATTGCCGTATTTCGACGCATGGGCAAAAAAAATCATGCGATTTGGGACTGGAAATATTCTGCCGGATAGTATATGATAGATATAATAGAATTTTATGCAGATACAAAGAATACTGTCTGTAATTTTACTATGTAAGGGGGACTTCCCCTTAGATCCTGTTCAGTATCATGGAAAATACCGAATCTGTCTGAATTTTACCGCCGGACAAAGGAAATTTTTTGCAGGAATGCAGCCGCTTTGCTCGCGCTCATTTTGCCTGTAATCGTGCGTTTCTCAGGAAAATTACCAGAAGTATGGCGATAAAAGACTGAGAAAGCCGGTGTTTCAAAAGATGCTGAGCAGATTTTTAACCCCGAATTGCGGCAAAACTATGTTTTGCGGGTGATTTATACGAAACAGCGCAGTTTTACAGGAGACAACATAACACAAAAAGGCATAAAGCCTTTGGAATATCTCAAAAAGGAGATGGCAGTATGGCAACAACAGATTTAAATGAAATTTTCAACATTGTGAACGGGGAACATGGCGATCCGCATACGGTGCTGGGGATGCATGAAGCAGAGCTGAAAGGCAGACGTATGGTGATCGTAAGAGCCTACCTGCCCGGGGCTGAGGCAATTACAGTCATTGACACAGTCAACAAGCGCAAAAGATACCCTATGGAGAAAATCCATCAGGACGGTTTTTTTGAGGCAGTCATTGAGGACAGGGAGGAATGGTTCCGTTACATGCTGGAATATACCGATGGTACGGGGCACAGCTGGAAGGGCTACGACCCTTATTCCTTTGAACCTTCCATTTCGGAATATGACCGCTATCTCTTCGGCGCGGGCACGCATTATGAAATTTATGAGAAAATGGGCGGGCGGCTCATTACGCATGGCGGCGTGAAAGGCGCGTCCTTTACAGTCTGGGCACCCAATGCGAAAAGCGTCAGCGTGATCGGCGATTTTAACCTTTGGGACAGCCGCAGGAACCCCATGCGTCTGCTTGGGGAATCCGGTATCTGGGAAATCTTCATTCCTGGCCTGAAGGAAGGCGACCTGTATAAATTCCATGTGACACAGTGCGATGGCAGACGCGTGGATAAGACGGACCCGTATGGTCTGTTTTTCCAGAAACGTCCGGATACGGCAGCTGTGCTTTACCCGATGAAACGCTATAAATGGAAGGATACGCGCTGGATGACGGCGCGGAAAAAGGCGGACGTGCTGAAAAAGCCCATGAATATTTATGAGGTGCATCTCGGCTCCTGGAAACGCGTGCCGGAGGAGGGCAATCGTTTCCTGACTTATACGGAACTGGCGGAGCAGCTTGTGCCGTATGTGAAGGAAATGGGCTTTTCGCACATTGAGCTGATGCCTGTAGAAGAGCATCCGTTTGATGGCAGCTGGGGTTATCAGGTAACGGGCTACTACGCGCCCACCAGCCGCTATGGCACGCCCGATGAATTTAAGTATTTCGTGGATACCTGCCACCAGAACGGCATTGGCGTTATTCTGGACTGGGTGCCTGCGCATTTCCCGCGTGATAATTTCGCGCTGGCGCGCTTCGACGGCACCGCGCTTTATGAGCATGAGGATTCCCGCCGCGGCGAGCACCGCCAGTGGGGGACGTATATCTTCAATTATGGCAGAAAGGAAGTTACAAATTTCCTCCTGGCAAACGGCATTTTCTGGACGCAGGCGTACCATCTGGACGGGCTGCGTGTGGATGCTGTCGCGTCCATGCTCTATCTGGATTTTGCGAAGGACGAAGGCGAATGGCTGCCAAACCAGTACGGCGGTACGGAAAATATTGAAGCTGTGGAATTTTTGAAGCACATGAATTCCGTATTGGTTGGACAGGGCAGCGGCGCGATACTCATTGCCGAGGAATCTACCTCATGGGAGGGCGTGACGAAGGACGTAAAAGAGAACGGGCTTGGTTTTACGCTGAAATGGAACATGGGCTGGATGAACGATTTTCTGGATTATATGCATTATGACCCGATCTACCGGAAATACCACCATAACCAGTTGACCTTCGGCATGGCGTACCATTTTTCGGAGAATTTTATACTGGTGCTTTCGCATGATGAGGTTGTGCATGAAAAAAGCTCTATGGTCGGGAAAATGCCGGGGGATGACTGGCAGAGATTCGCGAACCTGCGGCTTGCCTATGGCTTTATGTACGGGCACCCAGGCAAGAAGCTGCTTTTCATGGGCGGCGAGTTTGGGCAGTATCAGGAATGGTGCGAAGCGCGCAGTCTGGACTGGCATCTGCTCCAGTATGCGGACCATATCCATATGCAGACATATATGAAGGAACTGAACCATTTGTATCTGGCGGAAAAGCCGTTCTGGGAAAAGGATTATGACGCGGACGGGTTTTCGTGGATAGAATGCGATGACAGGGACAGCTCTGTGGTGTCGTTCGTGCGCCGGAGCGCGGACAAAGAGCTGGTGTTTGTGTGCAACTTTACGCCGAATACGTATTTTGAGTTCCGGCTGGGCGTACCAGCGGAGGGCGTTTATAAGGAGATATTTAACAGTGATGAAACGCGGTTCGGGGGCAGCGGCGTGGTGAACAAAAAAGCGGTGAAGAGCGAGCCGATGGCATGGAACAGGTGCCAGCAGAGTGTGAACATTTGCGTACCGCCGCTCGGCATGACTGTGCTGGAGCGCGAGCCGAAGCCTGCCGCGCCTGCGAAGGCAAAAAAGAATATGCCTGCCAAAGCGAGAAAGGTCAAAGAATAAAGACCGGAAGGCTGGAAGACCGCAGGGTGCTGCCCCAGACTCCAAAGGTCTTTAAGGTTTGAAAAATTTATCGGTTTGTTATTGACGTTGCGGCGGTTTTTGTGTATAATTCTAAAATGTATGGTAAAAAAGGCGAATAGCCGCTTTTCCTGCCGTACTGTACCAAACGAATCTCGCATCTGGGAGGGAGGGAAATTCATGTCGGAGGTAAAAGTTAAAGAAAATGAATCCTTGGACAGCGCGCTTCGCCGGTTCAAAAGAACCTGTGCCAGAGACGGTATTATGGGCGAAGTACGCAAAAGAGAGCATTATGACAAGCCCAGCGTAAAGCGCAAAAAGAAGTCCGAAGCCGCCAGAAAACGTAAATTCAGATAATTACAGATTTTTTTCACGGCGAAAAGGGATGATTGTATGTCATTAAAAGAGCAGCTTTTTGCAGATTTGAAAACTGCTATGAAAGAAAAGGATACCCTGCGGAAGGATACCGTACAGCTGATCCGCTCCGGTATATTGCAGATCGAGAAGGATAATAAGATCGAACTGGACGATGAAGGCGTGCTGGACGTTATTTCCAAGCAGCTGAAAAGCAGGCGGGATGCCCTTCCTGATTTTCTGAAAAGCGGCAGGACAGACCTGGTTGAGAAACTCAATAAGGAAATCGAGATTTTGTTAAGCTACCTTCCAGAGCAGTTAAACGAAGACGAGATCAAGAAGATTGTGGAGGAAGCAGTAGCCGAAATTGGTGCGGCTTCTATTAAGGACATGGGCAAGGTCATGGCGTCTGTTACGCCGAAGGTAAAGGGCCGTGCGGATATGAAGCTCGTCGGAGGCTTTGTAAAGAAGATGCTCCAGGGCAAATGATATTCGCGGCGCAATGCCCGCAATAGCATGCGCTGGATACGGCGGCGCAGAAAAAAACACGAAAAAAGCGGCAAAACTGGAATGGTTTTGCCGCTTTTCTTTTTTTGTTTTCCCCTTGTGGACATTTTAGACAAATAAATCGTGCATTTCAAATAAAGTTTGGAAAAATATCCAAAAAAAATTACCCCGTTTGCTTTGGATATACAATGCATGATTCTCTGCCGGATTTCCGGCTTTTTTTGTATTGACATCGAAGCATTGCGTGCTATAATATGCTTTATCAATGCAACGCGTATACGCATACAAGTACGAAAGTGGAACAAATATGCGCACAAGCGCATCCAATATTTGAAAAAAGGGAGAGGATTACTATGAAAATGAAGAAGATTACAGGCATAATCGCCGCGTCTATGGCGATGGCTCTGGCAGTTACAGCCTGCGGCGGCACTGCCCAGCCTGCGGAAAAAGACGGAGCGGAAGACGGCGATGCGAAGGTTTACACCATCGGTATCGTACAGCAGTTGGAGCATCCCGCGCTGGATGCGGCAACTGCGGGCTTTCAGGATAAGCTGACAGAGCTGCTGGGCGACAGCATTACTTTCGATTACCAAAACGCACAAGGTGAGCAGACAAACTGCACGACCATCGCTACAAAATTTGTATCCGACAATGTAGACCTGATTATGGCGAACGCGACTTCCGCGTTGCAGTCTGCGGCTGCGGCAACGTCTGAAATCCCTGTCATCGGCACGTCTGTAACAGACTTCAAGACAGCCGGTGTTATTGAGGAAAACGATGCGCCCGGGCGGAATGTAACAGGCGTTTCCGACCTTGCGCCTGTTGACGAACAGATTGCCCTGCTGCAAAGGGTATGTCCGGATGCGGCAAAGGTAGCTATTGTATATTGCAGCGCGGAACCAAATTCTGAGTTCCAGTCCGAACTGGCGCAGAAATACCTGAGCGATGCGGGTCTGGAATTTGCGGAATATACGGCGGCGGATTCCAACGAGGTGCAGGCTGTCATCACAAAGGCGGTCAGCGAATGTGATACAGTATACATTCCGACGGATAATACTATGGCAAATAACATAGAAATCATCAAGAATGTAACGGTACCTGCCGGCATTCCTGTTATCTGCGGTGAAGAAAATATGTGCGGCGGCGGCGGACTTGCAACGTTAAGCATCAGCTACTACGAGCTGGGGCAGAAAGCGGGCGAAATGGCATATGATATCCTTGTGAACGGCGCAAATCCGGCGGAGATGCCGATTGCATTTGTTTCGGAGAATATCACGCCGAAATATAACGTGGAGGTTGCCACAGCCCTGAATGTGACTGTTCCGGAGGATCTGGTGGCGATTGAGTAATAATGTCGCTCTGTTCGTGCGGGGCTCTGCCAGTGCGGGGCTCTGCCCCGGACCCCGCCGCTTTCTTGAAAGAAAGCGGGCAAAGAACTTTACTGCCAGCCGCATATCTATGCGGCTGGACTCGTCTACAGGAATATTTTTCATGGAAAACTTTATACAAAAAATCTTTTTCGGAATGAAACGCAATGATAAATTTTTATGAAATCCTTCCAATCGCATGGAATGCGGTTGGCAGACGGGGCAAGGGCTGGAAGCCCTTGCAGGGGTCTGGGGACGGCGTCCCCGGGGTCTTTCAGGTCTTTTTAAGGAGGAGATTCCGATGTTTCAATTAACTGCGCTGTTTAACGCGCTCCCCGGCTCCATTGCCCAGGGGCTGATCTGGGGCATTATGGCAGTCGGTGTGTATATTACCTATAAAGTGCTGGATTACGCGGATCTGACCGTAGATGGCAGTATTGCCACAGGCGGTGCAGTTGCGGTTATGGTTATGCTTTCCGGCAGAAACGTATATGTTGCGCTGCTTGCCGCAACGCTTGCGGGCATGGCGGCAGGGCTTGCAACGGGCCTCTTTCACGCGGCTTTCGGTATCCCGGCGATACTTTCCGGTATCCTGAGCCAGCTGGGGCTGTATTCCATCAATATGCGCATCATGGGGAAATCCAATCAGGCGATCAGTGTAGATCAGTATGATCTGCTCCTGAGCCTGCGCGAAATCCCTCGCGCAATATTCGTTTCTTTTGTATTCTGTGCTGTCATGATAGGCATTTTGTACTGGTTTTTTGGCACAGAGCTTGGGCGTGCCGTCCGCGCAACGGGAAACAACGAAAATATGTCCCGCGCGCAGGGCATCAATACCAAAACCATGAAAGTTATCGGACTGATGATTTCCAACGGGCTGGTTGGGCTGGCTGGCGGGCTTTACGCGCAGTATCAGGGCAACGCGGATATCAATATGGGGCGCGGCGCCATCGTTATCGGGCTGGCGGCAGTCATTATCGGCGGCGTGCTGTTCGGCAGGGTGTTCCGCAACTTCGCCCTGCGTATGACGGGTGTTATCATCGGCGCGGTGCTGTATTTCGTTGTTATTGCCGTTGTGCTGTGGCTCGGGCTGGAAACAACCGACATGAAGCTCATCAGTGCGCTGATTGTGGCAGCGTTCCTTGCAGTGCCTTATCTGAAAGCACAGTATGACGCGGGGCACATCCGGAAAGGGGGCGGGGGCAATGCTTGAACTGAAAAATGTCTGCAAGACTTTCCACCCGCATACGCCCAGCGAAAAACGGGCGTTGAAAAATCTGAACCTGACGCTGGAAGAGGGCGATTTTGTGACCGTCATCGGCGGCAACGGTGCGGGGAAATCCACAATGCTGAACGCCATAGCCGGCGTATGGCCCATTGATTCCGGCTCTGTCCTGATCGGCGGGGAGGACGTGACCCGACTGCCGGAGCATAAGCGGGCGGTTTATCTGGGGCGCGTGTTTCAGGACCCTATGACGGGCACCGCGGCCGATATGGAGCTGGAAGAAAACCTTGCGCTGGCACTTCGGCGCGGGCAGCGGCGCGGGCTTGTCTGGGGCATCCGCGCGAAAGAGCGGGAGGAGTATCGCGAATTGCTGAAAATGCTGGATCTGGGGCTGGAAACGCGGCTGAAAGCAAAGGTCGGGCTTTTGAGCGGCGGGCAGCGGCAGGCTCTGACACTTCTCATGGCAACACTGAAAAAGCCGCGCCTTCTGCTTTTAGATGAGCATACTGCCGCGCTTGACCCAAAAACGGCGGCGAAGGTGCTGGAGCTTTCGGACAAAATTGTGCGGGAAAACAACCTGACTGCCTTAATGGTGACGCATAACATGAAGGATGCTATCATGCATGGAAACCGGCTTATCATGATGTGTGACGGCAGAGTGATACTTGATATCAAAGGAGAAGAAAAAGCGAAGCTGACGGTCGATGACCTGCTGCAAAAGTTTTCCGTTGCCAGCGGCAGCGAGTTTGTCAATGACAGGGCGTTGCTGGGTTAAAATATACTGCATACAAAAAAGCAGGAGCTGAAAAAGCCTCTGCTTTTTTTTGGCGTGGAAACGGCTGAAAACCAACCTGCCGCATACAATAGCAGAAGCGCGCCGTTTCGCGGAAAGGGCGATCGTGCGCGTTTGACATAAAATTCGAAAATCTGCCGTTTTTTTCGCGAAATAAAAAGGAATCATGCGAAAAACGGCGTATTCATACTATAAAGGGCCTTTCGGAGCAGATTTACCGGCAGGGCTATGGAAAGAACGCTGAACGCAGGGAGGGGAATGGAATGGATTTACGCATTATGCAGGAGGAACGGGAAAAAAGAATGTTAGGGCCGCACGCTGCAAGGAGTGCGGAAACGAAGGGGCGCGAACGCCCTGAGCCGCAGTGTGATATTCGTACGGATTTCCAGCGCGACCGAGACCGCATTATCCACGCCAAGGCGTTCCGGCGGATGAAGCATAAAACACAGGTGTTTATTTCCCCGGAGGGTGATCATTACCGCACGCGCTTAACGCATACGCTGGAGGTTGCGCAGATTGCGCGGACGATCGCGCGTGCATTGCAGTTGAATGAGGACTTGACAGAAGCCATCGCTTTGGGGCACGACCTGGGGCATACGCCCTTTGGCCATGCGGGGGAACGTGAGTTAAGCGTGCTCTGTCGGGAAACGGGCGGTTTTGCGCATAATGAACAAAGCCTGCGCGTTGTGGAACGGCTGGAAAAGGATGGCATGGGTCTTAACCTGACATGGGAGGTACGTGATGGAATTTTGAACCACCGCACAAGCGGCTCGCCGGAAACGCTGGAGGGCAAAATTGTGCAGCTCTCGGATAAAATCGCGTATACCAACCACGATATAGACGATTCATTCCGCGCGGGACTGCTGCGTCCGGAGGATATCCCGCCGGAGATTGTGGGACGGATTGGCACGACTTCCAGCAGCCGTATCAATGCCATGATACGCGATACCATACGCAACAGCATGGAGGCGGAGGATATCCGCATGAGTACGGAAATGCGGAAAACACTGACAGACCTGCGCAGCTTTATGTTCCAGCGTGTGTATGCCAGCCCTGTTGCTGAGATTGAACACCAGAAAGCAGAAAAAATCGTAGGCGATCTGTTTGCGTTTTATATGGAGCATCCGGAAAAAATGTCGCAGGAATTTCGTCAGCTCATGGAGGAGGGCGATCCTGTCCGGCAGGTTGTCTGTGATTATATCGCCTGTATGACAGACCGTTTCGCTGTGGCAAAGTATAACGAATTGTTTATCCCGAAGGAGTGGAGCAGGCTCTGACTTGCACCATTGCCTGAAAAAAAGGGCGGCTTTACGCCGCTTTTTTGGGCAATCCTACAAAAGAACGGGAAATAAACAGCCGTAAAAAGGATTTTACGAAAAAATGTCGAATTTATATCAGCAAAGAGTATGGAAGAAACGGTTTGGGGCGTTCCTGGGAACTGGCGAACTGAATTTCCAAAGAGGATTGGGCAAATTACAACATTGCCCTTTCCTCAGCCGCATTTTGTGCGGCTGGAAAATGGGTCAGGGGCAGGAAGCCCTTGCGGAGGCTGGGGCAGAGCTCTAGGGTCTTTATAAAGCGGGGTGGTGGAAATGAGCTATCCAAATGAAATCATAGACGAAGTGCGAATGCAGAATGATATTGTGGACGTCGTTTCCCAGTATGTGCCGTTAAAACAAAAGGGCAGTTCTTTTATGGGGCTCTGCCCTTTTCATAATGAAAAGACCCCTTCGTTTTCTGTCAACCGCGAAAAGCAGTTTTTCTACTGTTTCGGCTGCGGCTCAGGCGGCAACGTCTTCACTTTCCTTATGCAGATGGAGAACTGCACATTTCCGGAAGCTCTCAGGCAGCTTGCCGATCGTGCGCATATTCTCCTGCCTGAACCGGAAAAGACTGCTGCCGCGGTTGCTGTGGAACGTTTGAAGGACAGGCTCTTTCAGGCCCACTCCGCTGCGGGCAGGTTCTTCTATGATACGTTGCAGGGGAAAGAGGGTGCGGATGCGCGCGCTTACCTTCAGAAACGGCAGCTTGACCCGCGCATTATCCGCAAATTCGGCATTGGCTTCGCCCCCGGTTCCTATGACGCGCTGACCAGCCATCTGCTGGAAAAAGGCTTTACGATGGATGAGATCCTCAAATGCGGGCTTGCGCTGGAAAACAAAAACGGCGAGGGTTATCATGACCGTTTCCGCGGCCGCGTGATGTTTCCGATTTTTGACGCGCAGGGGCGGGGCGTTGGCTTTGGCGGGCGTATCCTCGGGAAGGGCGAACCGAAATACCTCAATTCCCCCGAAACCCTGCTGTTCAGCAAAAGCCGCAATTTGTACGGCCTGAACTTTGCCAAAGAATCAAGGAAACGCGAGCTGATACTTGTGGAGGGATATATGGATATGATTTCCATATATCAGGCGGGTTTCCATAACGTTGTGGCGTCGCTGGGGACTGCCTTCAATCAGGAGCACGCGCGTACACTCAAACGCTTTGCTGATGATGTGATATTGCTTTATGACAGCGATGACGCCGGAACGAACGCCGCGCTGCGCGCCATTCCGGTGCTGGTAAAAAGCGGTTTCAGGGTACGGGTGACACAGGTGCCGGACGGCAAAGACCCGGATGAGTTCATCAAGGCGAACGGCGCGGCGGAGTTTTCCAAACTGCTGGTAAACGCCGTACATTACATATCTTTTGAAATTGCCTGCTCCAGACGGAACTATAACCTCGAAAATCCGGAGCACAGAGTACGGTTTGCGACTGAGGCGGCGCAGATTTTGGCAAGGCTGGAAAACGATATTGAGCGAAATGTTTACCTTGGGGAGGTGAGCCGTTCAACGGGCGTGGAGGAGGACGCCATCCGCAGTGAGGTGCGCAAGCTGATGCGGAAGGAAGAGGCTGCGCAGCGGCGTGAAATGGCGAGAGCACCCGTATCCCGACAAGGCGGCAGCGGTGCGAAGCTGCCGAAGCGGGCGGAAAAAGGGCTTTTGGAGGCGCAGCGAAACCTGCTGTTCCTTTGCGCGCAGTATCAGGGTGTGCAGGAAAAGCTGCGGGATGTGCTGGAAGCCGCCGATTTTACCGAAGAAACCTACCGCGTAATGTATGCTGCAATCGGGCAGATGTGGCAGGAAAACGGGCATGTGTTCCCGGCAGATCTTGTCAGCCGCTTTGAAGGGGCGGAAGAACAGAAAGCCGCGGCTGAGGTGTTTGCAGTGCAACTGCCGCAGGAGGGCGGCGCGGAGACAGAGAAAGCTGTCAATGAACAGGTGCGTCTGCTCAAGCGGACAAAAATCGACAAAATGACGGCAAACGCCGTTTCCGCCGAAGAGCTGCAAAGCCTGATGGAGGCGAAAAGAAAGCTGGAATCCCTGTATATTACCATCTGAGATGGTTAGACTATAAGAGCAGAGAAAGGAAGGATTGCGTTGAAATCCGTCGAAGAAACTACATTATTGACCCGTTTGGAGGAACTTGTTCAGATGGGCAAAAAGAAAAAAAGTGTATTGGAATATAAGGAGATCATAGATCATCTGGCGGATTTGGACCTGGATCCTGACCGTATAGACCGCATTTATGAATATCTGGAAAGCCAAGGCATCGACGTACTGGGCAATATTGAAGCCGAGGAGGAGATCGAGAAGGATCTCGACCTGACTCTGCCGGAGGGCATCAATATTGACGACCCTGTGCGGATGTACCTGAAGGAGATTGGCAAGGTGCCTCTGCTGAGCGCGGAGGAGGAAGTCGAGCTTGCTCTGCGCATGGAGGAAGGCGATGAGGAAGCGAAAAAGAAGCTTGCAGAGGCGAACCTGCGGCTTGTCGTCAGCATAGCGAAGCGATATGTGGGGCGCGGCATGCTCTTCCTTGACCTGATTCAGGAGGGCAACCTTGGCCTGATAAAGGCTGTGGAAAAATTTGATTATCATAAGGGCTTTAAGTTCAGCACGTATGCGACATGGTGGATTCGGCAGGCGATTACCCGCGCGATTGCGGACCAGGCGCGGACCATCCGAATCCCTGTGCATATGGTGGAAACAATCAATAAACTGATTCGTATTTCCAGACAGCTTTTGCAGGAGCTGGGGCGTGAACCGACCGCGGAAGAACTGGCGGCGGAGATGCAGATGCCGGAGGAAAAGGTGCGCGAGATTATGAAAATCGCGCAGGAGCCTGTTTCGCTGGAAACGCCCATTGGCGAGGAAGAGGACAGCCATCTGGGGGACTTTATTCCGGACGATGATATACCTGCGCCTGCTGAGGCGGCGGCGTTTACGCTGTTGAAGGAACAGTTGATTGAGGTGCTGGATACCCTGACGGACAGGGAGGAAAAAGTGCTGCGGCTGCGCTTCGGGCTGGACGATGGCAGGGCGCGCACGCTGGAGGAAGTCGGCAAGGAGTTTAACGTGACGAGGGAGCGTATCCGCCAGATCGAGGCGAAGGCCCTCCGGAAGCTGCGCCACCCGAGCCGGAGCAAGAAGCTGAAGGATTATCTGGAGTAAAGACCAGGGGGACTCTGTCCCCATACCCCTGTTCGCTTTCTTTCGGAGAAAGCGGAGCAAAGAACTTTATTTCCGCCGCACAAAGTGCGGCGGGTACATAAAAGATAGGGAATATATGTTTTTTCGTTTGCGGGACGCTGTCCCCGCCACTCCTGCAAGGGTGGTGCACAGGATATAAGGCTTCTTTTTTCTTTCGTGTTGATGATGCTGACCGCTGGCGATTCCAGCAATCGTTTCTTGAAATTGAAAAATATTTCGTGATATATTCGGTTTCATAAATCTTGATATACGGAGACAATCTCATGAAAAAACAGCAATTCTATGTTTTATGCTTATTGCTGTGATGACTTTGACGGCGTGTACAAGTGTTGCCGGCATCACAGAAGGTGCAAATACAACGATTGAAATGGAATTAAATGAGAATTACGATGATACAGACCCATTTATCAATGAAAAACTTTTTTGTGTGTCTGAGGACATAGACAGTTTAACCGTCCAGGGAACTTTTGAAATGGTCGGCGGGACGGGACTTTTGGAAGTAAAAAATAATAAAACGAATGAAGTTTTATGGAGTAATATGTGGGAAGGCATTGTTGAATCAGACGGCTTTTCAATTTCGTTGGAAAATCTGAAAAAGGCAGAGGAATATGTTGTGTGTTTTACGGGAACAGAAATCACGCACGCTGCAATAAAGGCTGCTTTTGAAAGCGATTTTGTACAGGAGAAAGAAACTCCGGCGCGATAATTTAAGTTTTATCGTGCGGTGAGTTTAGTACAGCCCATTCCGTCATTTTGACGATGGGAGGACGGGCATTTTTGCCTATGGCAAAAACGGGCTTTACCCGCTCTGCGCAGCAGGGTGCCGAGGAGGCAGAGCCTCGAAGGTTTCAGGTCTTTGGTTTTGGGCGGACGGAGGGGTGCCGCCCTTTTTTCAGATAAAAGGGGGCTGCCATGCGGCGGAGATGGACGAAAACGGATAAAACACTGTTTTTGGTGTATGCGGGCGTTATCATGTGCTTTGCGCGCCTGAACAGTACATATCAGAGCTGTATTGACTTCCAGCCGTTCCTTGTGCTGGCTTTTGTGCTGGTTTTTGCGGGTGGTATCCTGATAAAAAATATGGGTGCGCGGAAAAGCGTGTTTGCAGGGATTGCGGCGGCTGTCCTGCTGGAATGTGCCGCAGTGTATGCCGTATTGCCCGCGGATACCTACGCCGAAGGGCGGCTGAAAATGCAGGAACGCTGGCTTGACGGATATGGGGCGGTGCAGCTGATGGGTGAAACGGGCAATTATGTTGGCTTTTTTACCGGATATGATACGGAAAATACGGCACAGCGGTTTTTTAACAGGATAACAGGGCGGAGCGATACGCCTGTGCTCCGCCGCAGGCCGTATGTATATATTTTCGGCGCGGGGAATGATATTACCGCCTGTATTTATGACCCATTCAGCGGGGAAAGCCGCATTGCGGTGCTGGAGGGTATGCGTTTCCTGGATTGGAAACAGGAGCTTGTCAGCGGCAATTTGGAATGGGCGGAAGGATAGAATGGAAAGGCAGGATAGGGGGGACTGTCATGTGGCGGTGGAAATGGACAAAATGGGATACGGCAGCCGTATTATTGTGTATCGCGGCATTTTACCTGCTCAAAAGCCGCATAGATGAGATCTATCAAAGCTGTATCAGGTTTCAGGATATTGTGACGGTAACGATACTGCTGGTGGCTGCGGCGTGTTTTTTGATATATAAATTTGGTGACAGAAGGGTTGTGCTTGCGGGGATT
The DNA here is from genome assembly GCA_910578425.1 of uncultured Anaerotignum sp. GTDB lineage: Bacteria > Bacillota > Clostridia > Lachnospirales > Anaerotignaceae > Anaerotignum_A. Next base: position 5,608 of record CAJTQX010000044.1, on the reverse strand, counting down.
GGGCTGGCGTTCGCGCTGGAAATTATGGCGGTTTACCATGCGTTTCCGCCTGAAACCTATGCCGAAGGGCGGGAAACGATGGCAGACCTTTGGCTGGGAGAATACGAAGATGTGGAGCCGCTGGACGTGCCGGAGGATATGGTTTCCTTTTTTGCAGGCTATGGTTCGCAGGACATTTTCCAGCGGACGGTTGGCAGCATACTGCGGGGGCATGGGCAGCCAATATTTCGCCATAGGCTGTATGTATATGTCTTTGGCGCGGATGAAGACATTGCCGTCTGCGTTTATCACTCGTATTCGGACACAAGTTGTTTTGCGGTGATGGAAGATATGCGTTCCGGTGACTGGGAGCAGGCACTGCGGGACAGCGGCAATGACGGCCTGGAATGGAAATACAACTGATTGGACGGAGGAATGGACTTGGAGCTTTCAAAACGGCTGGCGGCGGTAGCAGGGCTGGTGTCCTGCCCGACTGTTGCGGATATCGGGACAGACCACGGCTATGTGCCGATCGCGCTTTTTTTGCAGGGAAAACTGAAAAAAGGGTACGCCTGCGATGTGCGGAAGGGGCCGCTGGAAATCTGCCGCGCGAACATCGCCCTTTACGGCGCGGAAGGCGTGATTGAAACGCGCTTAGGGAGCGGGCTTGTGCCATTGCGGCCGTTTGAAGCGGAAACGGTGGTGATGGCGGGCATGGGCGGCATGCTGACTGTACGTATTTTGGAAGACAGCCCGGAGGTTGCCGCAAGCCTGAAGGAGCTGGTGCTTTCCCCCCAGCATGACATCGGCGCGGTGCGGAAATGCCTGCATAAAATTGGTTTTTCCATTGCGGAGGAGCATATGTTAAAAGAGGATGGGAAGCTTTATACACTGATGCGCTGCGAGCGTGGAGCGGAACGCTATGACAGAGAGATAGATTACCTTTACGGGAAACGGCTTCTGGAAAAAAAAGAGCCGCTTTTGCGGGAGGTTTTGGAGATAGAAAAAGGGAAATACCAGCGGCTTGCGGAACGGCTGCGGCAGACGGAAACAGAACCCGCGCGCCTGCGTCTGCCCGCTGTGGAAGAAAAGCTGGAAGGCATGAGGGAGGCTTTGGAATGTTGGCAAAAGTAAAGGATATTATGGCGGCGATGGAAGAAATCGCGCCGGAACGGCTGGCGGAAAGCTGGGATAAACCCGGCCTTGCAGTAGGCGATCCGGAGCGGGAGGTGCGGAAGGTGCTTGTCGCGCTGGACGTTATCGAGCCTGTGATTGAGGAGGCAAAGCGTGTTGGCGCGGATATGATTGTGACCCACCACCCGATGCTGCTGTTTCGCAAGGTGGAGAGCATTACGGCGGATACTGCGCTGGGGCGGCGGATTTTTTCCCTGATTGAAAACGGGATTGCGGCGTTTTCCTCACATACCAATCTGGATGTGGCACAGGGCGGTACGAATGACGTGCTTGCGGAGCTTGCAGGATTGGAAAATATTGAGATTTTAGAAGAAACATGGGCGGAGGATTTGAAAAAAATTGTTGTCTATGTGCCTGTTGGATATGAGGACGCTGTGCGGGAGGCTATGTGCGCGGCGGGCGCGGGGCATATCGGCGCGTATTCCCAGTGTACGTTTGGCGCGAAGGGCATGGGGACGTTCCTGCCGCTGGACGGGACGAAGCCGTTCCTTGGGGAGCGGAGAAAGCTGGAAAGGGCAGAGGAGACCCGTCTGGAAACCATACTGCCAGCCGGAAAGCTGGGGGCGGTCGTGCAGGCGATGCTTGCGGCGCACCCGTATGAGGAGCCTGCTTATGATGTTTACGCTGTGGAACGGAAAGGCAGGCGGGAAGGCATCGGACGCATCGGCGATCTGCCGGAGGCAGTGCCGTTCGTGGAATTTGCGGAGCAACTGCGGGAGCGGCTGGGGCTGGACAGGATAAGGCTTGTGGGTGACGGGCAGAAGCTGGTGCGGCGCGTGGGGCTTTGCACAGGCAGCGGCGTGGAGTTTTTAACTGCCGCAGCAAAACAGGGCGCGGATGCGTACCTGACGGGCGACATCAAGTACCATGAGGCGCAGAAGGCTGTGGGTATGGACATTTGCGTAGCAGATGTAACACATTACGCCAGCGAGGTTTTAATTGTGCCGGTTTTGCGGGAAAAAATCGCGGCGGCGGCGGAGAGAAACGGCTGGGAACTGGAGGTTGTCTGTTCTGAGGTGGACGGGCAGACGTTCTGGACGATATAAAGATCGTGGGGTGCTGCCCCACACCCCGCCCGCTTTCTTTCGGAGAAAGCGGGGCAAAGAACTTTATTGCGCGGAACTGCGTTCCGCGGGGAGAAAAAGGTAAGGGACAACAAGGAAGGCAAGATAAAAAAGGCAGTTTTTATGATGAGGAGCACAGAGTTTTTGGCAGGCGCGGTTCTTTTATGGATGCAGACGGTTGCAAAGAGCATTTTGCAGGGATTTAAGGGTTCTGTTGTACCAATTCTGGTGATTGCAGCGGGATATATACGTTTGTTTGAAAATGTGTAAAAATCCGGCTGGCTAAGGCGGCTTGGCTTAAGAAAACGAATTTATCTTTTTGATTGATTTCTTAAGCCAAACGCCGGCGGCTGTTGCCTGAGAAAATTTCAACTAAAATGGAAATGCTCATGAAAACTCCTGATTTTTCAGGCATTCCAAAAAAGAAATTTTCTTATGGCAACGCCCATTACAGGGGCTTTTACCAATATTTATTATCGTAGGGGGTGTTTAGAAAATGGAACCAGAAGAAACCAAAAAGTAAGGATTCAATGAATGAGTTATTTATGAATTATGATACATTAATGAAAAAATCTATCGCTATGTCAAAACTGTCTTTTATTTTATTAATGTTGCCATGTATAGGGATTCTGGTGTTTTGGGTCTTTATTCCAACTGTAATGGAACTTGATATATCTATGGAAAATACTGTAGTGAATGCACCTTTTAAAATAACCGCGGTCGTATATATTATTTTCTGGATAATACACATCAATTTTTATTTGTATTGTGCTCGAAGTAAGAACCATTCCCGAAAATGAGTAAATTAGGAATATGATATATTCAGCTATGTTATTCTAAGTAACGACGAAAAGCGGCAAAGAGAAAACGGCTGCAATGCACTCCGGCGCACGAAAGTACGGCGACAAGTGGGTCAGAGGACTGAGGTTTCGATGATAATATCAGATTTTCCGCAAAACGGTAGTTTTGCGGCTGGAAAGTTTAGAGTCAGGCCCTTTTCAATAGGCACCGGAAAGAAGTCCGGACGCCGAAGGCGGCTTTGCGAAGCAAAGTGCTGACAGGGCTTGTGGGGTTTGGAGCAAAGCCCCAGGGTTTTAATTCCCAGAAAAAAGGAGGAGAAGAGTTTGGAAAAATTGCATTTGAACGTAATGGGCAGGGATATGTCTGTGGAGCAGGGGACGACCTTCGGCCAGTTGGCACAGGAATTGCAGAAGGATTTCCCTTCGCCGATTCTGGTGGCAAAACAGGGCAATAACCTTCAGGAACTTGGCAGTACGATACGCGACGCAGACGCTGTCACGTTTTACGATATTCGTGACGGCGAGGGTATGCGCGTGTACCACAGGGGCGTTTCTTTTGTGCTGGTAAAGGCAGTGCGCGATATCGTGGGTGAAACCGCAAGGGTGCAGATTGAGCATAGTCTCCGCGGCAATTTGTACTGCGAAATCCGCCAGCCGGAAACACCGCTGGACGCGGAGTTTCTCTCTAAAGTCGAGAGGCGCATGAAAGAAATGATTGACGCCGATCTGCCAATCGAAAAACGTACATTCCGTAAGGATGAGGCAATTGAAATTGCCAAAAAACAGCATATGGAGCCAAAGGCGAAGCTGTTCCGCTTCCGCCGCGCTTCTAATGTCAACCTGTATGAACTGGACGGATTCTATGACTATTTCTATGGCTATATGCCTCTTTCTACGGGTGTTTTGAAAGTGTTCGCGCTGGAGCTTTATGGCAATGGGTTCCTGATTCGTTTCCCGAATCCGGAAAAGCCGGATGAACTGCTGCCTTTTGAAGACCCGAAAAAGATCAGCGGCGTATTCATGGAACAGATGGAATGGTGCCGCCTGATGGAGGCTGAAAATGTGGCGGACCTCAATGAGGCGATTGTAAACGGTCATTTCGGCGACCTTATTCGTATTAACGAAGCACTGCACGAAAAGAAAATTGCGGAAATCGCCGACCAGATTTATCACCGCATGCCTGACGTGAGGGTGGTGCTGATTGCGGGGCCTTCCTCTTCCGGCAAAACATCTTTTGCAAACCGGCTCTGCGTGCAGCTGCGCGTGCTGGGTATAAAGCCGCATAAGGTTTCTCTGGACGATTATTTCATAAACCGCGAAGAAACACCGCTGGACGAAAACGGCAAACGCAACTTTGAGCGCATTGAGGCTCTGGATTTGAAGCAACTGAACAAAGACCTGAAAGCCATCATTGCCGGAGAGCAGATTGAGCTGCCGTATTATAATTTCGTAACTGGAAAACGCGAATATAACGGCGATTATTTGCAGTTGGGCGAAGGTGAGCTTTTGGTGATGGAAGGCATACATGGCCTGAATGACAGGCTTACGCCGGAAATTCCTGATGAAAATAAATTTAAGATCTTTATCAGCGCGCTGACACAGTTGAATATTGATGACCATAACCGCATTTCCACCTCGGACTGTCGTCTTATTCGCCGTATTGTGCGGGATTACCAGTTCCGCGGGAGGGACGCGCGCGGCACCATTGAGGCGTGGAACACAGTGACGCAGGGGGAAGAGGAAAATATTTTCCCCTTCCAGGAGAATGCGGACGCGGTGTTTAATTCTGCTACGCTGTATGAACTGAACGTATTGAAGCAGTATGCGGAACCGCAGTTGTTCCGTATAGATGACACCATGCCGGAGAATGTGACGGCAAAACGGCTGATTAAATTCCTGGGCTATTTCCTTGCCGCGACAGGGCAGGAAATCCCTAATAATTCTCTGATTAAGGAATTTGTGGGCGGGAGCTGCTTCAAGGTTTGACAAAATGCCGGTTTTCCGGTAGAATAAAGCGGGAGTAAGCTGGGCAGCCGCGTCCCTTTGGGGGATGAGGAAAGTCCGGGCTTCGCAGAGCAAGGGTGCCGGTTAACGGCCGGTAGAGGCGACTCTAAGGATAGTGCAACAGAAATAAACCGCCTGCGTCCGCAGGTAAGGGTGGAAAGGTGGGGTAAGAGCCCACCGTCCTGCCGGCAACGGCGGGAGCCATGTAAACCCCGCCCGAAGCAAGGCTGACAGGAACGCATGGGGCTGCTCGTCCCGTTCCGAAAAGGCCGCATGATGCTGTTGGCGACAACAGACCAAGACAGATGGCTGTCCACGACAGAACCCGGCTTACAGGCTTGCTCCCATAAAAAACAGTCCGGTTATGAGCGTTGCCATAAGAAAATTTTATATTCTGAAATGCCTGGATTATCGGGATTTTTCAGAGCAGTTTCCATTTTGAAAAGAATTTTCTCATGCGGCAGCTGCTGGCGTCTGACTTAAGAAACCATTTGAAAAGCAATATGATTTCTCAGGTAGTGTCGTCATGAGTCATGAATACGTATTTTCGAGCATAATTTTGTCGGA
>CAJTQX010000043.1 GCA_910578425.1 uncultured Anaerotignum sp. | reverse complement strand
GAAGTCGTAACAAGGTAGCCGTATCGGAAGGTGCGGCTGGATCACCTCCTTTCTATGGAGAAAAGCGGAGAAAAACTAGTTGGAAACTTTGACGGACTGGACTGCTCGCAGGACAGGGCGACAAAGAGGCTCCAAGTAGGTTTGCGGAGCAAACACATGAGTATGACGAAGTCATACGAATGGTTTTTCGAGACTTGAGATGGTTGGAAATTTTGCAGAACGGACTGCTTGCAGGACGGGACGGAAAAGGTTTTCCAAACGGGTTTGCGGAGCAAACACATGAATATGACGAAGTCATACGAATGGTTTTTCAAAGCTAAGGTTGTGAAAACACGCTATTCTGTTTTGAAGGTTCAGGAGGCATATGCGCAGGTTTTGGGTGGATTCCCGAGCGGCCAAAGGGGGCAGACTGTAAATCTGTTGCGATAGCTTCGAAGGTTCGAATCCTTCTCCGCCCAGAATTGTTGGAAACGGGGCGGTTTGCCAGGAGCAGACCGTTTCCATTTCCAAATGAGGACAGGCTTTATGTTTCGCTGAAAGGCTTCAAAAAGATGGCGGCTGGCAGTGAAAAAGTATTGACAAAGTCTTGTTCCTCTGGTATAGTATACAGGCGGCTGGAGCAATGAAAGATTTGCCCGAGTGGCGGAACTGGCAGACGCACAGGACTTAAAATCCTGCGGGGTAACACCCGTACCGGTTCGATCCCGGTCTCGGGCAGTTTACCAAAGTTTTTAGAAATGCCCAGATAGCTCAGTTGGTAGAGCAGTGGACTGAAAATCCACGTGTCACTGGTTCGATTCCGGTTCTGGGCACCATTATGCGCGAGTGGCTCAGTGGTAGAGCATCGCCTTGCCAAGGCGAGGGTCGCGAGTTCGAATCTCGTCTCGCGCTGAAAAAAAGAGTACAACAGTGGTTGTGCTCTTTTTTTGTGCGAGAGCGGAAAGGAGAGAAAATAGATGTATTTTGAAAACTGGGAGGAATTGGAAAAAATTTCTCCAATTATAAACGGGAGCTGGAATAAGGACTTTTTATATGAATATCTGGCGCGGAGCTGTGACAGAAAGTTTGCGGAGCGATTGGATGCTTTTTTTATGGAGCACAGAAACGATGCTGCATTGGCGAACCTGCTGTTCGATTTTCTTCTGGACGAGGCATACAGGGGATCGGACTGCCAGAAAGGGGCGGCATATTATATTGCAAGGCTGGACAAAGGCCTGCTGAGAGAAGAAAAAGAAAGACGGCTTTTCAGTGCGAGAAAATGAGACGATATAAAAACATTTGTTCGTAGAAATGCAGTTTAGAAGGGGGAAAAGAGTCGTGCAGAGATGGCAGAAAGCTGTGTTTGATATTATATTATCAAAGTTTCGCGAAAAATGTTTTTCAAGGAGAAACCAATGAAGCTGTTGAAAATATTGTCAGACAAAATAAAAATGAAAAAACTGCAAAAAATTCAAAAAAAACATAAAAATATTTTTTAGAACATGAAATGAATGACAATGACAGGAAAAACGCATTTTGTTAGAAACATAACGGACTAAATTTGATTTTGCTGTTGAAATGAAGGGAATTTGATTGTATAATACTAAAGTAATAACCGCTGATTTGAGTATGAAAGGCAGGAGAAGGTTGTTTGACAACAACATTGACAATTTTTCAGCCATGATACATAAACAGCGGAAAACGCCCACAAAGGCGGAAGGTTTTTCCGAAAGGGCAGGAGCCGGGGCTCTGCGCTCATGGCTTCCATTAGGGGGCTCTAAGGAAATTCCCTTTAGTAACATGTCCACTTTTATTTTTTTAAGGAGGAAGAAGAATGTCTAAAGTAATGAAAACGATGGACGGCAATGAGGCTGCTGCATACGCTTCCTATGCGTTTACCGAAGTAGCCGGCATTTTCCCCATCACACCGTCTTCCCCAATGGCTGAGAAAACAGACGATTGGGCAGCAAATGGCAAAAAGAACCTTTTCGGACAGACTGTAAAAGTTGTAGAAATGCAGTCCGAAGCAGGTGCGTCCGGTACAGTGCATGGTTCCTTAGCTGCTGGTGCGTTGACAACGACATATACAGCATCTCAGGGTCTTCTGCTGATGATCCCCAATATGTATAAAATTTCCGGCGAACTGCTTCCCGGCGTATTCCATGTAACAGCACGTGCGCTGGCTGCGCAGGCACTGTCCATTTTCGGCGACCATTCTGACGTTATGGCATGCCGTCAGACGGGCTTCGCTCTGCTGGCTTCCAATTCTGTACAGGAAGTTATGGACCTGGCTTGCGTTGCGCATCTTTCCGCAATCAAGGGCCGCGTGCCTTTCCTGCATTTCTTCGATGGTTTCCGTACATCTCACGAGATCCAGAAAATCGAAGTAATGGATTACGAAGAACTGGCTAAGATTATTGATATGGATGCGGTAAACCGTTTCAAGAGAAACGCGCTGAACCCCGAGCATCCCGTTATCAGAGGTACTGCACAGAATCCTGATATCTACTTCCAGGCACGTGAGGCAGCGAACAAATATTATGAAGCCCTGCCCGCAGTTGTGGAAGAATACATGAAGGAAATCAGCAGAATCACAGGCAGAGATTACAGGCTGTTCAACTACTACGGCGCACCCGATGCTGACAGAGTTATCGTTGCAATGGGTTCCGCATGTGAAGCAATCGAAGAAACGATTGACTTCCTGACAGCAAAAGGCGAAAAGGTTGGTCTGGTAAAGGTTCATCTGTTCCGTCCTTTCGTTGCTGCAAAGCTGCTTGAGGTACTGCCTAAGACAGTTAAGAAGATTGCTGTTCTGGACAGAACAAAAGAGCCCGGCGCACAGGGCGAGCCTCTGTATATGGACGTCTGCACAGCGATGTTTGAAGCGGATCAGGCTCCTGTTGTTGTTGGCGGCCGCTATGGTCTGGGTTCCAAAGACGTTACACCCGCGCAGTTCCTGGCAGTATATGCGAACCTGTCCCTGGATAAGCCGAAGAACCACTTCACAATCGGTATTGTGGATGACGTAACAAATACATCCCTTGCAGTTGGCGAGGAAGTAGACGTTACAGGTGACGACGGCACAATCAGCTGCAAATTCTGGGGCCTGGGCGCAGACGGTACAGTTGGCGCGAACAAGAACTCCATCAAGATCATCGGTGACCACACAGATATGTACGCACAGGCTTACTTCAGCTATGACTCCAAAAAGTCCGGCGGTATCACACAGAGCCACCTGCGTTTTGGCAACAAGCCTATCCGTTCTACATATCTGGTTAAGACGGCAAACTTTGTTGCATGCCACAAGCAGGAGTATGTACATCTGTATGACATGGTAACAGAACTGAACGAGGGCGGCACATTCCTGCTGAACACAACCTGGTCTGTTGACGAGCTGGACCAGCACCTGCCCGCGAAGCTGAAAAAACAGCTGGCAGCGAAGAAGATCAATTTCTATATCATCAATGGTACGGAAATCGCGAAGGAAATCGGCCTTGGCAACAGAATCAACACCGTATTGCAGGCTGCATTCTTCAAGCTGGCGAACATCATCCCCATTGAGCAGGCTGTAGAGTACATGAAAGCGGCTATCACAAAGTCCTACGGCAAGAAGGGCGATACCATCCTGAACATGAACTATGCTGCTGTTGACCGTGGTGTAGACGGCGCGGTCAAGGTAGAAATCCCTGCTGCATGGGCTGACGCTGTTGATACAGAAGAAAAGGCTGCAAGAAAGACAACAGAATTCGTAAAGAACGTTGTAGAGCCTATGAACGCACAGGAAGGCGACAAGCTGCCTGTATCCGCGTTTGCGGGCAGAGAAGACGGTACATTCCCCTGCGGCACGGCTGCTTACGAGAAGCGCGGCGTTGCGGTTGACGTACCCGAATGGAATGCTGAAAACTGCATCCAGTGTAACCAGTGCTCTTATGTATGTCCTCACGCTGCAATCAGACCTGTTCTGGTAACAGACGATGAGCTGGCTAAGGCACCCGCTGGCTTCAAGGCTGTTGAAGCAAAGGGCGGCGCGGCATTCGCTGGCCTGAAGTATAGAATGCAGGTTTCCGCTCTGGACTGCCTTGGCTGCGGCAGCTGCGCAGTTGTTTGCCCTGCTCCCAACAAGGCTCTGGTTATGCAGCCTCTGGCAACACAGGAAGCAGAAGCTGCAAACTGGGATTTCGCAATCGACGAAGTTGCGCCTAAGGCGAACCCGATGGGCAAAGGCTCTGTAAAAGGCAGCCAGTTCGAGCAGCCCCTGCTTGAGTTCTCCGGCGCATGCGCAGGCTGCGGCGAAACTCCTTATGCAAAACTGGTAACACAGCTGTTTGGTGACAGAATGTATGTTGCAAACGCAACAGGCTGTTCCTCCATCTGGGGCGGCTCCGCACCTTCTATGCCTTACACAGTAAATAAAGACGGCCGCGGTCCCGCATGGGCAAACTCCCTGTTTGAGGATAACGCAGAATACGGCCTTGGTATGGCTTCTGCTGTAAAACAGATGAGAAACGGTCTGAAAGATAAACTGGAAGCCCTGAAAGCAATCGACGGTTCCGTTGCTGGTGTTGTTGATGCATGGGTTGACACAATGAATGACGGCGACAAGTCCAGAGAGGCATCCGATGCTCTGGCAGCTGCTCTGGAAGCATATAACGGCTCCAACGCGGAAGCAAAGAACATCGTTTCCTATGTTCTGGAAAACAAAGACCAGCTTGTGAAAAAATCTCAGTGGATCTTTGGCGGCGACGGCTGGGCATATGACATCGGCTACGGCGGTCTGGACCACGTTCTGGCATCCGGTGAAGACGTAAACGTTCTGGTATTCGATACAGAGGTTTACTCCAACACAGGCGGTCAGGCTTCCAAGGCTACTCCTGTCGGCGCAGTTGCACAGTTTGCGGCTTCCGGTAAGAGAGTGAAGAAGAAAGACCTCGGTATGATGGCAATGAGCTATGGCTACGTATACGTTGCACAGGTTGCAATGGGCGCAGATAAGAACCAGCTTGTAAAGGCTCTGACAGAGGCTGAAAAGTATCATGGTCCTTCTCTGGTAATTGCTTACGCTCCTTGTATCAATCATGGCCTGAAGGGCGGCATGAGCGGTGCGCAGACAGAAATCAAGCGTGCGGTTGACTGCGGTTACTGGCATATGTACCGTTTTAACCCCGCTTTGAAAGAAGAAGGCAAGAATCCGTTTACACTGGATTCCAAAGAGCCTACAGAAAGCTTCAGAGATTTCCTGCTGAGCGAAGTACGTTACAGCTCTCTGCAGAGAACATTCCCCGAAGTTGCTGAGGAACTGTTCAATGAAACAGAAAAGAATGCAAAGGAAAGACTGGAAAGCTACAAGAAGCTGGCAAACCAGTAATATAAGACAGTAAAACGCGAGGCGGTCGAAAGACCGCCTTGTTTTTTGGAAAACCTATTGTGTTTTGCCAAAAACAGGTGTATAATGCTTATTAAAATAAATACAGGGGAGCTTGTTTTGACAGGCTGAGAGGAAGGTATCACCTTCGACCCTTATACCTGATGTGGATAATGCCGCCGTAGGAAATGATTTTGCTCTGTTGCAGGAGGATGCCGCAAAAGGTATTCTCCTGTTTTTTTCTTTGAGAAAGGAGGAAACGAGAACCACCAGAGTGGCGGGCTGAGGGGGAGCTCCCTGGGTCTTGTATATCAGCGATGGGAAGCCGTGTTCCGGCGTGAGAGGATGCCAGTAAGCATCGACCGCATTTTATGGGCGTTGCCATAAGAAAATTTGACTTTTGAGATGCCTGAAAAATCAGGATTTTTCAGAACAATTTCAATATGCAGAAGAAATTTTCTTTGGCAGCTGCCGTCAGCGTTTGATTTTAGAAATCAGGCAAAAAGAAAAATATGTTTTCTTTTGTAGTGTCGTCATGAGTTATGTATACGAATTTTCGAGCATAATTTTGTCGGAAAGGCGTGGGCAGACACTTGTGACGATGCTGCCTGAGTCAAACTGCTTTGCCGTAAAGTTTATAGTATCATTGCGTTTACGATTGGAAGCGTCGCTGATTACAAACGTTTCCTGATTCACTCAAAGGAGAGATGAAATATGACAAAAACAAATACAAAGAAATTAGCGATTGCGGGTGTTTTCTGCGCTGTTGCGGTTGTGGGAAGTCTGTTTTCCGTCCCTGTTTTCGGAAGCAAATGCGCGCCTGTGCAGCATATGGTCAACATACTGTGTGCGGTTCTGCTGGGGCCAGGTTATGGGCTGGGAGCGGCCTTTGCTGCGGCGTTGATCCGCAATCTGCTTGGTATTGGAAGTTTGATGGCGTTTCCAGGCAGTATGTTTGGTGCGTTGGTGTGCGGATTGGTTTACAGCAAAACTCAGAATATCTTAGGTACTTTGGTTGGGGAAATGTTTGGTACTGCGGTTCTCGGTGGTCTGTGCGCTTATCCGGTTGCGATCCTTTTCATGGGGCAGAGTGCAGCTGGCCTGGCATTTTACGCTTATATTATCCCGTTTCTGATCTCTACCACAGCTGGTGCTGCCATTTCCGCAGTTTTGATTTACAGCTTGCAGAAATCAAATATTCTGTATACCATGCAGAAATCTCTCAGGTAGTGTCGTCATGGGTCATGTATACGAATTTTCGGGCATAATTTTGCCGGAAAAGCGTGGGCAGACACTTGTGACGACACTGCCCGGGGCTTACCACACGGAGGAGATGAAGATATGACGATTCTTGAACTGCTATATGTCAAGTCCAGCTATACTGGCGTATTCGGATTACCTGCTGAGATGTTTTGTTTCTGATTGTTTTATCATAACAAATAAAGTGGAGTCAGGGAAAAATCCCAGCTCCACTTTGTTGTGTAAAGAATACCATAAAATAATCTTCCCGAATCTTTCCGCGACACGAAAGCGGGTTTTTTGACAGTCTGTATTCACATCTTATTGAGTTTATCTCTGATAAGGCTGTTGCTCCTAATAGCAGGGGTGATTTCTGTGTCATATCGTTTTTATGTAATATTTATCTGGTTCCTGAAAGATTGTTATGTAACTTTATAGAATGAGCAAAAATACATCAACTGTCATACCGTTTGTCATAATGCACCTGGAGCCATGCTTTAACCGCTGCAACATCGCCTTTTTCTATATTTTCCAGTATCATGGAATGTTCAAAGAGATTTTCGCGATGCTCATCATCGCTGCGCTGGTGGCTGTACAGAACGATCAGAAAATAAATGTCCTCCATACGTTCATATATAGAGAGCAGGTAGCTGTTCTGCGTGGCGCAGACGATGCTTTTGTCAAATGCAAGGGTATGTTTCATAAAAGCGTAAAGATCTTTGCTGTCAACAGTGCTTTTTTGCAGACGGAGCGCATCGCGCATATTACGGATAGCATCGTCTATGGTGTTCTGGCGGAGACAGATGTCATAGGAGCCGGCAACGACAAGATGCATGGAATCGCTGATTTCCCGATAAGCTGTGGTAGAAAATGTAACAACATGGCTGCCTATATTGGGAATGTTTTCCACAATTCCCTGCTTTTCCAGCATATTCAATGCTTCGCGGATAGGGGAATTGCTGACATTCAGCGTTGCAGCAAGTGTATCAATATTGATCTTTTCTCCCAGACGGTATTCCTGCCTGAGGATCATTTCCCGAATAATTTCATATACCTGATCTTTGATGGTAGCTTTGTTCGGCTTTTTTATCGGCATTTTTTCAAAGCGTCCTTTCTTTTGTATTTTATCTCATTTGCACAAGTATAACATAAAAAAGCTGGGAAACCAATGTTTTTATAGCAATACGGACAAGACTTTACTATTTTCCACAAAAAAAGTGGAAAAACTGAATAAAAACTGTTGACAAATACAAAAAAATGTGGTTATATAAAAGTAGAAATGCATCGTGCATTATTTTGGTGTGCGAAGCATTGTCAAAAAGTATCAGGCAGTACGCTGCAGGAAAGGAGAATGAACAATGAAGTATTTATTAACAGGCGACGAAGCGATTGCTCGCGGTGCGTATGAAGCCGGCGTCCACTTTGCTTCCGCTTATCCCGGAACACCTTCAACGGAAATCTTGGAGAACCTTGCCAAGTACGAGGAGATCTGTGCCGAATGGGCACCCAATGAAAAGGTGGCTTTGGAATCTGCGATTGGCGCGTCTATCGCAGGCGGCCGGGCTATGGCATCTATGAAGCATGTGGGACTGAATGTGGCGGCAGACCCTTTCTTCACGTTTGCCTATACTGGTGTTAACGGCGGTGCGGTTATTATTTCCGCAGACGAGCCGGGCCAGCATTCCGCGCAGAATGAACAGGATAACCGCAACTATGCGAAATCCGCAAAAATCCCCATGTTTGAGCCTGCAAACAGCCAGGAATGCCATGACATGGTGCTGGAAAGCTACAAGATCAGCGAGGAATATGACACACCCGTTATGATCCGTATGACAACACGCGTTTGTCATGGGAAATCCATCGTAGAATGCGGCGAAAGAAAAGAAGTTGCAATCCGCGAATATGTAAAAGACGCAAAGAAATATGTCTGCGTACCCGCAAACGCGAAGGTGCTGCGCAGAAATCTGGAACTGAAGCTGGCAAAGCTGAAAAAGTATTCCGAAACGACGCCGTTCAACTTTGAGGAAATCAAATCCGATAAAGTTGGCGTTATCGCTTCCGGCCCCTGCTACCACTATGCGAAGGAAGTATTCGGCGAGGATGCTTCTTATCTGAAGCTGGGCTTCACATTCCCTATGCCGGATGACAAGATCCGCGCATTCTGCCAGAAGGTAGAAAAGGTTTACATCGTTGAGGAGAATGACCCTTACATAGAAGAACGCGTAAGATATCTGGGCTTCAACTGCTACGGCAAAGACCTTCTGCCGAAATACGGCGAAATGACACCCGATGTGATTAAGAAGGGCTTCTTCGGCGAAGAACCCGCTGTTATCGCTTACGATGAATCCGCAGTAGTCGGCAGACCGCCTACACTTTGCGCAGGCTGCCCTCACAGAGGTTTCTTCTATGAACTGGGCAAACGCAAAAACGTTATGATCTCCGGCGATATCGGCTGCTATACACTGGGCTTTGCAAAACCTTACAACGCATTGGATTCCTGTATCTGTATGGGCGCAAGCTTCAGCATCGGTCATGGCGCGCAGCAGGTATTCAATATGACGGATGACAAGAAGATGCGCGTAGTATCCGTACTGGGCGACTCTACATTCCTGCATACAGGCGTGAACTCCCTGATTGACGTTATCTACAACAACAGCAACACAGTCAGCGTCATTCTGGACAACCGCATCACAGGCATGACAGGCCATCAGGAAAACCCCGGCACAGGCTACAACGCAAAAGGCAATGAAGCCAACATGATCGACATTGAGGCTCTTGTAAAAGCAATCGGCATCAAGCATATCCGCACCATCAACCCGAACAACCTGAAGGAAGTCAGCGATACGCTTGACGAGTTCCTCGCGCTTGACGAGCCTTCCGTAATCATCACAAAGTGGCCCTGCGCTCTGAAGAAGTTCTCTAAAGAAGACAAAGAGGCATTCCCCGGCGCATTCACAAAGAAGATGGTTGTAAACAGGGATAAATGTATCGGCTGCAAGATGTGCATGAAGTGCGGCTGTCCTGCAATCAGCTTTGACGCGGAAAACAAGAAAGCGGTTATCGACGGCATTCAGTGCGTAGGCTGTGGCGTTTGCAGCCAGCTTTGCCCGAAAGACGCGATTGAGTGGAAGGAGGACTAATCATCATGACGAAGAATGTTTTATTGGTCGGCGTAGGCGGCCAGGGAACGATTTTGGCTGCGAAGATCCTGACACAGGGTCTTCTGGAAGCGGGCTATGACGTAAAAATGAGCGAGATTCACGGGATGAGCCAGCGCGGCGGCAGCGTTTCTTCCCATGTACGCTACGGCGAAAGAGTGGAGTCCTCCACAATTGAGCCGGGTGCAGCGGATATTCTGGTATCCTTTGAGAAAATGGAAGCTCTGCGCGAGCTGAAATTCCTCAAACCCGACGGTATCGCTGTTGTAAACGAGCATGAAATGCCCTCTATGCCTATTCTGACAGGGGATGCTGTTTACCCGAAGGATGCAGTAGAAGAAATCAAAAAGCATGTAAAAACAATCGTGCTGAACGCTACGCAGATGGCTCTGGATCTGGGCAATGGCAAAGTTGCAAACATTGTTCTGCTGGGTACAATCATCAAGGCGATGAAGCTGGAAAGCATTGACTGGGAAAGCATTGTAAAGAAACAGGTAAAACCCGCTTTTGTGGATCTGAACCTGAAAGCACTGCGCTGTGGTATGGATGCGGTAAACTTATAATAACGGAGGGAAGCCGATGGCTTTGAATCGATTTTATCAGGAATATCAGTCAAAACTGAAAACGCCGGAGGAGGCTGTAAAGCTGGTCAAGGACGGCGACTGGGTGGATTACAGCTGCGGCGTTGGCGCGCCTACGCTGCTGGATGACGCGCTGGCAAAGCGGAAGGGCGAAGTCAAAGACGTTAAAGTAAGAGGAAATCTTGCGGTGCGTCCTGTTCAGATTGTGGAACAGGACAGAGGGCAGGAGAGTTTCACTTACCAGACATGGCATTGCTCCGGATATGAGAGAAAACTCTGCGATGAAGGGCTCTGTTTCTATATCCCGATGCTGTTCCGCAATCTGGCGGCATATTACAGAAGGCATCTGACGGTTGACGTTGCGATGATTTCTGTTGCGCCGATGGACGACAGAGGCTATTTCAGCTTTTCGATGGTAAACTGCTCGACAAGGGCGATCCTTGATACGGCAAAAACCATTATTCTGGAAGTTGACGAGAACCTTCCGAATGTATACGGCGGCATGGAGGACTGTGTGCATATCTCTGAGGTTGACGCGGTGGTAGAGGGCAAGCACGCCCCTCTGGCACAGCTTCCTGTGGCAAAGGCTACGGAGATCGACGAGATGATTGCAAAACAGATTGTGCCGTATCTGACGGACGGTGCGACAATACAGTTGGGCATTGGGGGTATGCCCAACTCGGTTGGCAAGCTGATTGCAGAATCCGACCTGAAGCATTTGGGGATGCATACGGAACTGCTTTCGGACGGCTATGTGGATTTATATGAATCCGGCAAGCTGGACAACTCACGCAAAACTATCCACAGGGACAAAGGTGTATTCGGCATCGCACTGGGGACACAGCGCATGTACGACTGGGTAGCGGAGAACAGAGGTCTGCTGTCCTTCCCGATGGATTACGTCAACAGCCCGGAAGTTATGTCCAAAATGGAAAACATGATTTCCATCAACAGCTGCATTGGAATGGATCTGTATGGACAGATATCTTCCGAAAGCTCTGGTACGCGCCACATTTCCGGTACAGGCGGACAGGTGGACTTCGCAACGGGTGCATTTATGTCCCGTGGGGGCAAGGGCTTCATCTGTATGAGCTCTTCCTTCAAGGATAAACAGGGTAATCTTCAGTCCCGTATCAAACCGAAATTTACGGAAGGCGATATTATCACAACGCCCCGTACACAGGCGTTCTACCTTGTAACGGAATACGGCTGCGTGAACATGGCCGGACGCTCCACATGGGAACGCGCGGAAAACATGATTTCCCTGGCACATCCGGATTTCAGAGATGAACTGATCAAAGCGGCAGAGGAACAGAAGATCTGGCGCAGAAGCAACCGTATCTAAAAAATACAGATAAGAGGCATGCCTGCCTCTGGCAAGGCTCCGGCTGGAAAGCGGAAGGCTGTTCCGGCCGGTATGCCTTGCATAATGCCGTTTTGCTGAGGCAGGGCGGAGCAAACAGAAACAAAGGGATACAAGTAAGGGAGGAAATGATATGTATAACCAGCATCTTTATGAGTTGGGGCTTGCCCCTTCCGTAATCAGGGAACTTTTCAGTTACGGGATACAGAAAGCGGCGGAAATCGGTGCGGAAAACGTATATGACTATTCCATCGGCAACCCGAGCATTCCTGCGCCCCCGCCTGTAAACGCGGCAATCAAAAACGCTGTGGACGAGATTGAATCGACTGAGCTGCATGGCTATTCCATGGCACCCGGTCTGGCAAGCACAAGGGACGCAATCGCTGCAAACCTGAAAAAACGTTTCGGCGGCGATATCACAGGAAATGATATCTTTATGACGTGCGGCGCGGCACCTGCGCTCATCATGGCGATCAAAGCCCTGACAACGTCGGCTGACAGCGAAATCATCGCAATCGCGCCTTATTTCGCGGAATATAAGTGCTTTGTGGAAAACTGTGGGGTGAAGCTGCAGGTGCTTCCGGCGGATACGGAACATTTCCAGGTAGACCTTGCCGCGCTGGAAGGCATCATTACGCCGGAAACGTGCGCTGTCATTGTCAATTCGCCGAATAACCCCTCCGGTGTAGTCTATACAGAAGAAACGCTGAAGGGTATCGCGGATATACTGGCGCGCAAGGGAAAGGAATACGGCCATACCATCTGCATCATTGCCGATGAGCCGTACCGCGAACTGGTTTACGGGAACGTCAAGGTACCGTTTATTCCGAACATTTATGACAATACCATCGTCTGCTATTCATGGTCAAAATCGCTCTCCCTTCCAGGGGAACGTATCGGCTATGTCTACGTTCCGAAGAAATGTACGGACGCGGATAAGGTGATGAGTGCGGTCAGCGCGGCGGCAAGAGTTATCGGGCATGTCTGCCCGCCAACGTTGATTCAGCGTGTCATTGAAAAATGTGTAGATGAAATGCCGGATCTGAAGGCATATGAGGAAAACCGCGACCTGCTCTATAATTCCCTGACGGAAATGGGCTATGAATGCGCGAAACCGGACGGGGCGTTCTACCTGTTCGTAAAGGCACCGAACGGCAATGATTGGGAATATTCGGAAAAGGCAAAGCTGGAGCATAACCTGCTGGTGGTGCCGGGCAGCGTATTCGCATGTCCTGGCTACATGCGCCTGTCCTATTGCGTTTCCAACGACATGATCAAACGTTCACTTCCCGCATTCCAGGCGATGATGGATAAGAGCAAAAACAAATAAGTATTAGACACTGTACTTACCGCCGGCATAATTGACGCTTTGCAAAGCCGTTTGAATGCCGGCGGCTATCAACAAGGCAGGGGGAAATTATATGAAAGAAAGCAAAAACAAGACGATATTGATTATGGGCCTTGCTTTATTTGCCACATTCTTTGGCGCAGGCAACCTGATTTTCCCGCCGTTTTTGGGAAATGAGGTAGGCGGTGCGTGGTTTGTCGGATTTATCGGATTCTTCATAGTAGACGTAGGTCTTAGCGTACTGGCAATCTGGGCGTCCGTTCTGAATAAGAGGGGCGAACCACAGGGCGTTGTATCGAAGATTGGCGAAACGCCCGGTAAAGTATTCCTGTCCATATGTATCCTTTGTATCGGACCTGGCCTGGCTATCCCCAGAACAGGCGCGGTTACATTTGAAATGAGTGTACAGACACTGATGCCCAGCATGAATTCCTGGATATTCAGTGCGATTTTCTTCGGTGTGGCTCTGGCACTGACCATCCGCCCTACAAAGGTTGTTGACATCGTAGGCAACTACCTGACACCTATCCTTGTAGCAACAATGGCAATCCTGATTGTTATGGGTATTGTTTCCCCGTTGGGACCCGCAACCGCTACACCGGACGTTGTTCCCCTGAAGGAAGGCCTTATGCAGGGCTACCAGACGATGGACGCTCTGGGCGCGCTGCTGATGGCTGGTATCGTTATTTCCGCGGCGCACAGCAAAGGCTACACGGAAAAGGCTGAAGTTTCCGGCATGATCGTAAAAGCCGGCGCAATCGCTGGTATCCTGCTTGGTCTGGTTTACGGCGGTCTGACATACCTTGGCGCGACAACTTCCACACTGGGCGACTATGCTGGCATGGGCCAGGCGCAGCTGCTTCTGGCAATCGTGAACGGCCTGATGGGCAAGACGGGCGTTATCCTGCTTGCAGTTGTTGTTCTGCTGGCTTGTATGACGACAGCAATCGGTCTGACATCTGTTGCAGGCCATTACTTCGCAGACCTTTCCGGCGGAAAACTGCCTTACAAATACCTGGTTATCGCAATCCATGCGTTCAGCTTTGTTGTATCCAACATTGGTCTGTCCAACATCATCAGCATTTCCGCACCTATCCTTACGGTGCTGTTCCCTCCTCTGATGGTTCTGGTTATCATGACATTCGTGGACAACGCGCTGAAAAAAGACACATATGCAGCTGCTGTTGGTACAGTATTTGCTTTTGTTGTAAGCGCGTGTGAAGTTCTGACAGGCTTTGGTATGCCTCTGGGCTTTGTAGGCTCTATCCCTCTGGCACAGTTTGGCCTTGCATGGCTGATTCCCGCAATTATCGGTGCAATCATAGGCTTCTTTATCAAGAGGAATGTTCCGAAAGAGGCATAAGGATAAAAAACAGCAGAATACACAGCAACATAAAAATGGAAAGCCGCAGGAAAGAGAAAGCCTGCGGCTTTTTTGTGCGGAAACGAGCGATGTATGGTAAAAACGAAGGGTTTTTGTATGAAATGAAAGCTGTTGACAGACTGTTTTTTGTCAAATATAATGGAATAAAATGGCATATTAAAGGTGGGCGAAAATTTTTTTTGCCTGTTGGGCAGGAAAGATATTTGGTACAAAAATGTTCTGCAAATGTTCCGCATATGTTTTGTTTATGGAAATATGGCACAACGGCAAAATGCTTCATTAGGAAAATATTTCATTAGGAAAATATTTCATTGGCAGGACGATTCAAATAATTAAATACGGAAAGGATTTGGCAACATGAAACAATTTTATGGCGCAAGCCAGAGCGGAAATCTGGCAGAGGCGATCCGCGGTTTGGATCAGCCGCAGTTTATAATGCTGTTATCGAACAACACGCAGTTTGAAGCGCATGTAAGGGAGCTGGAAGCAGCTTTCCCCGGCGTTCCCAGTATTGGCTGCATTGGCATGGGCTATGATACCCGCGTTGTGGAAAACGGCGTTGTCATCATAGCGTTTTCAGACGGTGTAAAAGCAAGCACTAATGTGCTTGAGGAAGTTTCGACGATGCCGGTTAAGTACATTGGACGGCTGGAGAAGGATATACAGGTTGTGGGCGGCTCGGAGAATGATACCGTTTGCATCGACTTTTGCGCGGGAAATGACGCCTGTGTTCTGACAACGATCAACACCGTTCTGCGGGGCAGGGGGATTTCTCTTGTCGGCGGGACAGGCGACGGCGGCAAGGTATCTGCGAATGGCAGAGTTTATCATGATGCTGTAGCGTATGGCATCGTCAAAAACTTAAGAGGGCGCGTTAAGACATATAAAGAAAACATATACCATCCTTATAAAAATTATCGTTTCATTGCGTCCGATACGGACAGAGAAAAATACATCATCGGTTCCCTGAACGGCAGACCCGCAAAACAGGTATATAAAAGTATTTTGAAAGTAACAGATGAGGAGATTCTGACAAGGACATTCCAGAATCCTTTTGGGAAAATCAACGGCAACGACGTCTGCATCATTTCCATAAAAGAGGTTGCGGGCGATGCGCTGGCGTGTTTCCGGCAGGTAAACGATTCTGATGTTCTGATTTTGCTGGAGCTGGGCGATTACAGGGCGGTTGCGCGGAATACCATCCAGACGATCTGCAAGGAATTTCCGAGGCGTTCGGCAGTGTTTTCTGTAAACTGCCTGTTCCGCTATAAGCTGTTCAGTGAACATGGCTATATGGGAGAATATCTGCGGGATATGGCTGCGCTGGGCAGTCATGCGGGATTAGTTGGCTATGGAGAGCATTATAATAATCGTTTTGTAAACCAGTCTATGACGTGCGTTGTATTTGAATAAGGAGGCGGAAAGATGTTTTTCAAATCAGAAAAGAAGCAGCCTGTGCAGGAAAAACGCGCCGCAAACAGCCTTTATCCGGTGGCGCATGTGGCGGGCAGTTTGAAAGAGTATCAGAAACAGCTGGTACACAAAGAAGTGGAATCTCTGAGGGAATTGAGCATGGTAGGCAGTTCCTTTTCCGGCGTGATGCGAGAGGCAGACCATTTTCAAGAGGAGCTACAGGATTTTGGCGGCTCTTTTTCCAATATCAATAATGCGGCTAGCCGCTTTGCGGACGTTCGGCAGGAAATTTCGGAGGCTGTAACAGAGGCCGAAGGCAAGGTTGCGGAGATGAAGGAATCCTCTATGGAGGTGGAAAAATCTTACAGCGATATGGAGCAGACGTTTGAACAGCTGAAAGAAGCTGTCCACAGTATACAGAGCTGTATGGGAAAGATTGTATCCATTGCGGAGCAGACAAATATCCTCGCAATCAATGCGTCCATTGAGGCGGCAAGGGCGGGGCAGGAAGGCAAGGGCTTTGCTGTGGTCGCAACGAATGTAAAGGAGCTTGCGGAGCAAATCAAAGGTCTTGCGAATGAGGTTGACGCGGGAATACGCGATGTGGAACGCGACACGAACCAACTGAGCGACAGTATTGCGGCTTCGCAGCAGGTGCTTGGGAACAGCATACAAACAGTAAACAGTACCTACGAATCCTTCCGGAAAATTACAGACGCCGCAGAAGGCGCATCCTCCGTGCAGGAGGAGATTGCCAGCGTAATTGGTGATTCTCAGAGCGCGCTGCATACGATTTGCAGCTTTTTCGACAATATCAGGGATAAATATCAGGACGTTGTGCGTCATATTGAACAGGCAAGCCGTCTGGGAACGACGAAAAGCGCGATGTTTGAGGATATGGACAACATGATTTCGCAAATTCCGCCGATCATAAAGGATTTTGAATCTAACGAGTAAGACCGCGCGCGTTTGATATCAATATTGGAACAGGAGAAAAGTCCGGCTGAGGGCAATGCCTTTGGCGGGGCTTTTTTGCGTGTCATTGCGGGCACGTTTTGCGCGGATTTTGCTGGATACTGCCGCTATATACTTGACAGTTTGAATGTTTGGTAATAAACTACAAGAAGGGAGAATGATGTATTTGTAAGGAGGATTTTTTTTGGAAACCACAATAGGTTTAATCATATCGCTGCTGGTCAATTTGTTCCTGATATCCCTGCTGATGAAAAAGAAAAAGGCGGAACAGGAAAACAACATCACCGAGGAGGGCATCCGCCAGATGGTCGATGCGGGCGGCGATATGGGCAGTATTGACGAAACGGAAAAGGAAATGATTAACAACATTTTCGATTTGGGTAATATTTCTGTGGGCGAAATTGCGACCCACCGGACGGATATTGTCGCAATCCCGCTGGACGCGACGCTGGAGGATATTACGAACGTCATAACGGAGGAAAAATATTCCCGTATCGTGGTGTATGACGAAAGTATTGACAATATTGTCGGCGTGTTCCATGTAAAGGATATGGTAAAATATATCCTTGGGGATGCGAAACGTATGGAGGAAGATTATTTTCATATTGAAGATATTCTTATGACGCCCTATTTTGTGCCGTTTTCTAAAAAAACGGACGAGCTTTTTCAGGAGATGCAGCGGGAAAAGGTGCATATGGCAATCGTAATTGACGAATACGGCGGTACGGCGGGTATCGTTACGATGGAGGACGTTATTGAGGAAATCGTAGGCAATATTTTCGATGAGTATGATGTGGAGGAAGAAGAGGACATTTGCCCCATTGGGGAAGATGATTACCGCATCAACGGCACGACGGACCTTGGCGATGTGGAGGAGCTGCTTGGTATTGCCTTTGAAGATGATGAGGATTATGATACATTGGGCGGCTATCTGATTGGCAGGCTGGGGCGTATTCCGGATGAGGAGGAAAAGCCGGAAATTTCTGTGAGCGGCTGGTTGTTTCAAGTGGAAAGTATTGAAGAAAAACGCATTGAAAAGGTGCGGACGATTCGTGCGCCACAGGAGCAGACAGAGGAAGAATAAGAAAAGAAATGTAAAACAGGAGGAGAAAATATGTTGAACAAAAATGTTGCAGAGCTACTGAACACACAGGTGAATAAAGAGTTCTATTCTGCGTATCTTTATCTGGATTTTGCAAATTTCTATGAAGCAAAGGGCCTGAATGGCTTTGCGAACTGGTATAAAATTCAGGCGCAGGAGGAACGCGACCACGCGCTGCTGTTCTATCAGTATCTGCATAACAACAATGAAACGGTGACACTGGAGGCCATTGCAAAACCCGATGTGAAAATGGAGGGGCTGATGGACCCGCTGAAAGCAGGGCTTGCACATGAGGAATATGTAACAGAGCTGATCCATACGATTTATGCAGCAGCAAGAGATGTGAATGATTTCCGTACAACACAGTTTTTGGATTGGTTTGTAAAGGAGCAGGGCGAGGAAGAGACGAACGCCAATGATCTGATTACAAAGATGGAACTGTTTGGCAGTGATCCGAAAGGGCTGTATATGCTGGATAACGAGCTGGGTGCAAGAACGTATGCCGCGCCTTCCCTGACACTGTAAGAATAGTATGCTTTAGATACAAAAACGGGCTGGAGGTTTCCAACCCGTTATTTATTTTGGAATTGTTTTGAAAATATTGGCGCGGAAGGAAAGATTAGCTACAGGCGATAAATTCACCAACGGTAAATTCCGCGGTCAGGGTGTAGTCATCGTAATCTCCTGTGCCGCGGAAATCTGTGACGGTTTTTACCAGACGATATTCCCCAGGGAGCAGTTCGCCGTAAAGCCAGCCCCAGTTGACTGTAAGCGTCTGAGGTTCACCCTTTGGCAGATTGTACGCTTCCATTGTAAACGCCCCGTTTTCAATGGCGTAGGGGAGATCGTTCCATTCTCCGTTTTGAAGCTTTTGCAGCGTGTAGGCGGCACCAAATTGCAGGTCGGCATTTGCGTTGTGGAACAGGCGGAAAGACGCACCATCCGGCGTAATGCTCCCCGGAAGTACGGACAGTGAAATTCCATCGGGCAGGGTTTCCGGCAGGGCTGGCAGGGTGGGAACGATGACAAGCCGCTCTGTGTATGCCTGTGCGGGATAAGTTTCCTCTATGCCGTCATACCATGCAAAAACCCTGTCGCCGGCCTGTATGGATTCAGGCGTGGCAGCCGCGCCGTCCGCATAAAAGGTCAGAGAGGCATTACAGGGTATGGAGAGATGGAGGGAACCACCGTCTGTCGTGATGAGCAGTCCGTTTTCCGTTATAGCGGTTTCTTCTACGGTATGCAGATGCACAGCGGGGGCCTGTTCCGCGAGATGCAGCAGAACGGCTTCAGCATATGGCGGCTGGGAATCCTCCGCGGGAATGATGCAGGCATCGCGTTCTTCCAAAAGGTCGGATGCAGGCAGACGCTGACCGGTCTGTCCGTCAAGGAAAAGGGTTTTATCTGTAATCTGGAAAGCTGCCGCGCCGGTTCCCATGGAAATGCTGGCGGAAACAGGCATTCGGCTGGCTGTGCCATCCAGTATGATTTCTGCAATCCGGCCTTTTGCCGGAGTTTGGCGCGATAATGCGGTTTCTTCCGCGGGCGGCGTATTCTGCCCGCAGGAAGGGAGGCACAGGAGCATCAATGCGCCGATCGCGCCCGCAAAAAATTTCTGTTTTTTCATATATTTTCCCCCTCGTTGTTTTGTCTTAGAACCTGTTCAGTATATTGGAAAATGCCGGATTTGTCTGAATTTTGCCGCTGTACAAAGGGAATTTCCTGCAGGAATACAGTCGCTTCTCTTACGCTCGCCTTGCTTGTAACTGTGAGTATTTCAAGAAAAGCTGCCAAAGCATGGCGGCAAAAGGCTGAGGAAGCCGATGTTTCAAAAGATACTGAACAGGCCCTTATAGAAAAGGACGGAGATTCGGCGGAAAAAGTTCCCATAAGAATGGATTCGCCACAAAAAAGACGTGCTGATTCCTTTCACATGAAATTTTGTCCTGCCATATAGTAGAAAAAAAGATGGAATGGTGAGGAAAATGGCTGTAAATAATAACTGGTATGAAACAAGTGAAGATATGATAATGCCGTTACCTTTAACGGAAGAACAGATTGGAGAGCTGACGGAGAGCAGTCTGACGGAGGAAATGACGGAGGACGCGACGAGCAGGCTTTACCCTGGCATACATTGGCCGCCAAGCACGAATGTAATCGTGATTCCCCTGATTCCGGGCATTACGATGTTTGGCTATATCCGCTTCTTTAACGCAAGCCCTGCCGTAAATAACGTGGATATTTATGTGAATGGGAGAAAGGTGGCCTCTAATCTTTCTTACCAGAATTTTACGGAATATATGAAGGTTTTTCCAGGGTATTACCGTGTTGCCGTTTTTGCGGCGGGAACCAGAACGAACCCGCTGACAGTGACGAATATCAACATCGCGCCGAACCGCATTTATACGGCGGCTGTAATCGGGATGCGGGGAGATATCAGTCTGGAGATGATCAATGACAACCGCCGTTCGCTTGACGGGAACATGGCTTATGTGCGTTTTGTGCAGCTTTCGCCGAACGCGCCCCGCATGGATGCGTATTGGGATGACAGCCTGATTTTGGAGGATATCAATTATCAGGAGGTTAGCCGTTATCTGGCAGTAACGCCGGGAGAGCATAACTTAAAGCTGCGGGAATATATCAGCGGGAATGTTCTTCTGGAAGATCCGTCTATACAGGTGGAGGGCGGTAAGGCTTATACCATTTATATTGTTGGCGATATGTATACCGACAGAAGGGGATTGCAGGTTGTGATTCCTTTGGAGGGCACAACATATCTGCAATTTTAACCGCGCGTGAGAAGCAGGAGAGCAGGGGCAGATTTGCGGCGTCAATAAGGAAAGGCATACGCGAAGTGGAGGATTTGAACAGGCCCTGTAAGGGCCTGTTCAGACTGTTGAAAGCCGATGGAACGAGTCCTTTTATACTGTCAGTCCATCAAAAAAGGCTTCGTATAGCGGGCTTTGCGCAGCCTGAGCTTTTTTGTATAGGGAAAACCACGCGATAGTCGCGTGGTTCCAAAGAGCCTTCTGGCGATGAG
>CAJTQX010000042.1 GCA_910578425.1 uncultured Anaerotignum sp. | reverse complement strand
TCACCCCACTTGTTAGATAGTATATCACACTGTCTAACAAATGGGGTGCAGTTCACTGTTTAGTGGGTGCTTATTTGTTATTAGATCAGCAAGTAGCAGCAGAAATTCACTTTGCAAAATTAAGCGAACAGGAACAAAGTAATTTTAAGAAATATCCCATATATCGTTTTTGGATAAATCAAAATATGGAGGATTTGCATGAGAAAATTAAAGGCGATAGAATATCGAAGATTTGAAGATATTAAACAAATTCGTGAAAATGGAACAGAATTTTGAAGCGCAAGGGAACTTGCAACAGCATTGGACTATAATAAATGGGAAAATTTTGCAAAGGTAATAAAAAGGGCAATGATTGCTTGTGAGAATAGTGGTTATGAGGCTGCCTACGATTTTCCTGAGGTCAGGAAAATCGTAGAAGCTGGAGCTGCAAAAAAGCCGGTATTGGACTACGAACTTACAAGATATGCTTGTTACCTGATCGTACAGAACGGAGATCCAAGAAAAGAAGTAATCGCATTAGGACAAACATACTTTGCTATCCAGACGTATCGTCAGGAGGTAGCGGATCATTTTAATGAATTGAGTGAGGATAATCGTAGGCTAGTTGTACGTGGAGATATCAAACAATGGAACCAAATGCTTGCGGAAACAGCGCATAAAGCGGGTGTTATTACAAATGAGGAATTCGCAATTTTCCAAAATGCAGGCTATATGGGGTTGTATGGTGGTTTGGATGTAGATGATATCCATGCTAGAAAAGGCTTGGAAGTTGGGCAAAAAATTCTTGATTATATGGGCAATACGAAGTTGATTGCTAAGTTATTTCGTATTTCGCAGACAGAGGAAAAGCTACGGAAGGATGAGACAGATAGTGCAGAAACAGCTACTTCTGTCCATTTTTCTGTAGGAAAAGAAGTTCGGACAGCTATTGAAAAAATCGGCGGAACAATGCCTGAGGATTTACCAACACCTGAAAAGAGTATTCAGCAGATTGAAAAGGAACAAATGGCGCACTTAAAAGCAAAAGCTAAGAAGGGAAAGCTAATGTTGGATGAGTAAAACTTGATTAGTAACAGGAAACTTTGAAAGATTCGGTCATCAAAAACACTATAACTCATTGTATATACCAAATTACAGGTAAGTTGCTATATGATTTATAGGAGGTTTTCATTTGGACAAGCAAAAACCAGATTTATTATATCATTACACTAATTTTGTGGCTTTAGAAGGAATTCTTTTCAAAGATGGGTTAAGGCTACATTCATATAAAGATATGAATGATAAGAAAGAATTATTCCATTTTGTAGAAATGGCAGAAAAATCTGTAATCAAACGCTGTAAATCAGAAAAGAAACAAGAGTGGATTGAGAATGCAAAAATAATTTTTTCGGAGGAAAAAATAAAGCGTAAAAATGATGAAGTATATCTGGCTTCTTTTTCAGAATGGGAAGATGATGCTGCCCAATGGGAAAGGTATGGATGTATGGGACAAGGGGTGGCTATTGCATTTGATTATGAAAAATTAAAAGAAGTTGCAAGGTGTTATTTCCTCATATGCAATAGGGTATTTTATGGAAAAACGGCAGACAGTCATAATATAACAGATGATATTATGGATGTACTAGATAATCATTATCCAACAAAGCACGGTCTAAACGATCGGGATGCCATTTTTGAAAATATGTGGGCATTTGCCGCTGCACATAAAAACGCATCATTTGAAAGCGAAAAAGAATATAGGATTTTAACATTGCCAACATGGAACGGAAAAAGATTTGACCGACTTGGAGAAATACACATGGTTACAACGCCTGCACAAATTAAAAGATGCCTTTGTTTGGATTTGAAAAAAGGCTGCTCTGAACAAAACATACATTTTGATAATTTGGTCAAAAAAATTGTGATTGGCCCCAAAAGCAACGTAAAAGTATCTGATGTAAAATCATGGCTAGTCGATAATGGGCTGGAAATACTGGCAAAAAGGGTTCATGAATCATCATCAAGTTTGCGCTGAAGAATAGCTTATAGTCTTTTGTTTTTGTAAGCATGGCATGACGGGAAAACATACGGAAATAATCAATGCAGCCGGAACAGCGTTGCATATTGCAGGAAAAATGCTTTCGGGATTCTCTCCCGCAAAGTTAAACAAAACAAGAATATATACGGATGATTTGTAAAATTATCCAGTTCGTTGAATTGTAACTATTATTTCGCGGGATAAGGTCAATACATATGAGGTGCAGCCAATGACAAAAGAATTGTACTCAATTGGGGAAACGGCAAGGCTTTTCGGCATTTCCACGCAGACGCTCCGGTTTTATGACCGGAAGGGCATCCTCAGCCCTGTTTATACAGACCCGGAAACAGGATACCGCTACTATTCCTATATGCAGTTCCATATCATTGACAGGATTAAATATTTGCAGGGGTTTGGGCTTGCCACGTCGCCGATGTTCGCGTCAGCGATGGCCTCCTTCTGCATATTGCCGGAGCTCCTGTCCATCAGGTTGCGGCTGGAGGCGTTTTCGAGTATCTTCTTTTCCTCAGCAGATGTGGCAGTGCGTGTATAAATACGGAGCGTGATGCCCGAACGGTCGCCCAGATGCCGCAGCAGCGCCAGCTCATCCGTGTTGGCAGGGTATTCCCGTATTGCCCAGACACTGCGGAACGCGTTGCCGCAGATATAGTAATCCGGATAAAATTTAAGGACGGAAGGGCTGCACAGGTCAAGGAATTCTTTGATCCTTACCTGTTCTTTCTCCGCTTCCGTCCTCGGGATGTAGGCTTTGCTTTTCTTTGTCTTTTTCAGTTTCAAAAATAACCGTCCCCCTTTACGAACCGCGCGCCGTCGTAATCGTCGAAGTACACCTGCGTGATGTTCTGCACGAAATAGACGGCGTACAGCCTTTTGATGTCCTCTTTTGTTGCCAGCCTTGCGGAAAAGCCCTCGTCCTTCAGCAGCTTTTCCATCCGGCTGATGCCCATCCGCACATCGTCGGCCTCCGGGTTATAGTCCCGGAACCGCAGTATGAACAGGAATTCCCGCGCCGAAGCTGTCTGCACCTGCACTTGGTCAAGGTGCTTTGCGTCCAAGAGCAGCAGCTCCCGGACAACCTGGCTTTTTTCCTCCGCCATGCGCTTCTGGTAGAAATGCTTGTTGCTCTCGAAATTCTCCCGCGAATTGATGCAGGCAAGCTCCAAGCTGTCGAAGCCCTTCATGACCGCTGCCAGCCGTTTCACCTTGCCGGCAACGGCGGATTCCGACAGTACGGCGATGTTGTCCGGCTGCACCAGAAAATAGACGAGGAACTCGCCTCCATAGGTTTCTACGCCATTCTCCGCGATATTTTTCGCGTTGGTTTCTTCTTTTGTCGTTTTATTCTTTTTGAGCCTGATGCCCTTCATTTATCGAACCTCCTGACTTTATGCTTTGACTTGCCGTTCCAGCTGCTCAAGATAGTCATACAGTTCCTGCATCGCTTCTTTTTCTGCCGCCCATATTTCTTCCTCCGTATGGGTGATATAATACCGCCAGCTTAACAGGCGGCCATTGTGGCACGTCAGGAATAAGCTGCATGTCCGGTACTGCCGGTACATCCTCCATCTTTTTCTATTGAAATACAAGTGATCCCTCCGTTCGTTATAGCGTTTTCTGCATCGTTTGATTCTGGAACATCTATATAGACCAGTTTCTTTCAGTATACAACATTGCGGACATATACACAATATTATTTTGAATGAAATCACAATATAATTATCCCATCTCATGATTTAGGCGGTGATCACCATCATTAGCTACGCTCCCCTATGGAAGACCATGAAAGAACGCGGCGTCACCCAGTACCAGCTTTTGAAAGGCGGCATTGATAATAAAACCCTGGATTCCCTGAAGAAAAACAAGAATATCACGCTGCTTACGCTGGAAAAGATATGCCGCATTGTCGGCTGTACGCCGAATGACGTTGTTGAATTTAAAGAATAAAGCCTGCCATCATTGTTTTCATAGATGCGCAGGCTTTTCCCGTTTTCCTTTCCTGATTGCTTTCCCCGGCCGCCTGTCAGCCGCCTCTCTCACGTCTGGTTTCTGTTCCTTCATATGTCCATCCGCCAGAAAAAAGCCTGTTGTTCCGTAACAAAAAAACGGACGGCGAAACGGATATAGTCCGAGATATTCAGCTCACCATCGATCCTCATGGTCAGAAAAGCGAACACGCCGACCAGTACGCCGGGGATCATCAGATGCAAAACAGCACCGCAAGCTGCCGAGAGCACCGCGCCAATGATGATGGCGAGCATATCCCGCAGCGTCCAGAGGAACATCGTGCTCTTGCCTTTCAGGTTATCAGGGTAAATATACATTATTTTTGCCTCCTTCCAGACCTTGGAGGCTCTGCCTCCAAACCACCGCAAGGGATTTCATCCCTTGACCCTTCACCCACCGCGCGTCTGTGCGGTGGAATATAAAGTTTAGGGCCAACCCTTTTTCAATAAGCACCGGAAAGAAATCCGGACGCCGCAGGCGGCTTTGCGGAGCAAAGTGCTGAACGGGTTGCAGGGGATGGGGATACTGTCCCCAAGGTCTACATCTGCATCCCCACATCGTTTCTGGCTTCCTGCTCTGCCGCCAGTCGTTCTTCCTCCAGTTCCTCCGGCGTCAGCCTGCGGAACCTGTCCTCGCCATAGACCAGCCCAAGGCCACTGCCATTGTCCCATTTCGGGAAGATCGTCCCGATATCATCCACGTCGTCCACCGTCCCCCTCGTCCCCGGCGGGAACATCTTCTTTATCCTCTCTGATTTCCGCCGCATCTGTTCCAGTTTGTCCATATGTTTCCTCCCTCCAAAACCATGGGGAGCCTTGCCCCAAGTCATTTCCCAATTAAAAAACTCCTCCGGTCAGAGGAGTTCTTTCATTATAATAGTTTCATTTCATCCGTACTTTGCGGGTTCCGCGATATCCCATGGCTGATCTCCAGCAGCAGTTCTGCCCGTGCCATGGCTGCCCTGCACAGCTTTTCCCTGCGGTAAACGTCCATATATGGGTTCTGCCGGAACACCTCATCGCACAGCCCGTCTATACCCGCCAGACTTTCCGGCTTGAGCCAGCCAAGCGATGTGACCAGCTTGATCTGCTCCGCATGGGTTTTCCGAAAGGGCTTGCTGGGTGTATCGGCACTTTCCGTATTGATCCTGCTTGTCGGCTGGCTGCACCACATGGAGGCGCCGCAGTCAAAAACAGGCGCCAGCCCAAGCCATTCCAGCGTTTCCGCATCGCGCACCGCGCCGAAGTTGTTGAGATGCCTGTCCTCATTGGCAATCAGGTAATCGACCGCCAGCATCTTGTTGATGCTGTCCTCATAGCTGGGTATCCCCAGCGCTTCGCAGCATTCCATGAAATGCCCGTAGTCTGACTGGTGGTTCGGCTTTTTCATTGTCCGCATAATGCCTGCCGCAGTGATGAGCTCCGTATCCTCATTGATGAAATCCACACAGACACTGTAAGGCATATCGTTTTCCCATATCAGGGAATAGGGGACATGGTTTATCGTGCCGATCCGCCCCATGATCTTCGATGCCAGCACTTCGTTGAACGGTTCCTGCTGCCCTTGGCCGGTCCCTGCTTTCACAAGGCAGCGTTTCCCGTCAATGATCTTCCATTTCTTCTTCAGGCACCCATCGGAAGTATTATCCGGGGACATAAAATCCAATTTGGCACTTTCCGGCTTATTGCCAAACAGCGCGTTCCCAACGTCCCCTGAAAAATCGTTCCGAAAAAAATTTACATCAAGCCACCTGATATCCTGTCCCTTTGGGCGCATCCAATACTGGTCGGAAAGGCTCAGCCCCAGGCTTTTTTCCACCAGCTCCTGCGGCAGTGAAACATCCATGATCTCCAGTGCTGCACGGATACCGGAACGGCTCATGGGGATGGAACGTCCCATCCACCACTTGTTAAGGAGGCGCCTGTCCGTTTTTTTGTCGTACCCAAGTGTCCCCGGCGGGATATGCTCCGCCGCGTATATTTCCCCGATTTTTTGGACTGCGCAGGTTGCGCTGTCGATTTCCAAGCCCATTACAGGGATCTCTTTATGCATGAGGGTGTATTCCATTCGCCTGCCACCACTTTTCCTGTCCATTTTCCGCATCTCTCCCTTTCATTTTAGTATAAATGCCGCAGGAACGCAATTCCTTTCCGGCGACAAAACCTCTTACTCTGTTTCCCTTGGGTGCTGCCCAAACCCGTCCGCTTTCTTTCGGAGAAAGCGGGGCAAAGAACTTTATTGCCGCCGCATATCCATGCGGCGGGCCGTATCCCAAAGATTTCATCTCCGCAAAACGCAGTTTTGCGGCAAAAGGGTCAAGGGGCGCAGAAGCTCTTAGGAACCGCAAGCGGCGGCTTTGCCGGTTTGCACAGCAAACTTCCAAGGAGCTTCGTTTTGCGCCGACCGGAGCGGAGCGGAGAAGGAAGCCCTTGCGGGGTATTGGGGCAGAGCCCCAAGGTCTTTCTCTTTTATCTTTTCACTGCCTTGCTGACATTCCTCGCCATATTGACTACCGACTGCGTGGAATAGAGCGTGCTCATGATGTTGAACCGCGTGCTGGTGTCCAGCCCGAAGTTCTGCGCGATCCGCGGCACCTCCGTGCTGGACAGCATCAGCCCGATGCCAAGGAGCATATTCGCGTTATACGTCACCAGCCCAGCCACCAGCACGAGCGTCTGCAAAAAAGCTGTCAGGCACAGTGCCGCCACCTGCCTGCACCATGAAACAAACCCGTCCGTATAGCCCCGCGGCACGGAGAACATATACAGGCTGCCTGTCGCCATCAGCACCAGAAGGATGCCGCCGCGTTTCAGGTTGGCGAAAAACACCTTGATTACGGCGTAGCCGATGAGGATCACGAACACGATGCCGACCACCTCGTTCGCACCGGGCATTACGAAGTTTGTCATGACCATCCCCGCGACCACGCCCAGCTTGCCGGGTGAGCTGCTCATTCCGGCGATCGCCGTGACCAGCTGGTCGGAGAGGTTGATGCAGAAAATATATAGTTCCACCGGCACGACCGTGAACAGGCTGACGGCAAAAAAGCCTTTCAGGATGTTCATGCCGATGTCATGGAAGCCGCCCTTGCCGCGCTGCATCTCGATCGCCATGTCGAACACCGCCACGATGATACCGACCGTGTACAGTGCCCATGCGAAGTATTGGAAAAAGAGCAGTATCGCCTGTATCCACTCCAGTTCAAACAATTCCGCCCCCATCATGTTTATCATGCTGAAAAAATCCCCGAAAAAGGAGATCAGCTTGCCGTATATCCAATCGCAGAACTGGTCAAGGACGCCGTCCACGGCCAAATCCAGACCAAACATTTCCCTATCACCGTCCTTCTACATTCCCATGCAAGGTTCCCATTGCCGGGGCTCCCTCCCATTTTACAATCCTAATCCTATGGTATCGGCAACTTCCTGCGCTGCCGCCATTTCTTTTTCCAGCCCAGTATCCAACGCCATTCCGTGGCTGATGAGTTTTTCCCGTATTTTGGTGCTGTTCCTAGCGCCAGCCAGCAGAGTTTCTTTTTCTTTTTGGAACCTGTCCGGCAGCAGCCCCACAGTGGATTTTATCAGTGCATCCTCCGCAGCGTCCAACGCAGCCGTCGCCTGCCGGAGTTTTGTTGCCAGCCCGGTCTTTTTCGCGATCTCCCAGCAAGCCTCGTCCGCTGCCATGAATTCGTCCTCGCCATGAATATCCAGAATGCCATGGGGGATCGTGCCGTCATCCTCATTCACGATCCCGTTTTCCCGGATGTACTGTTCCTCGACCGCCAGCATCTCCCTGTCCAGCTGCCGCAGCTCATCCTTTGCCCGCAGATACGCCTCCTGGCATCCCCGCATTTCCGCCATGCTTGTCATGGCTTCACCTCCCTGTTGTTTTATACGTTTATACGCCGATCACCGTCCAGACATAGAGCAGCGCGGTCAGCGAGAACAGAAGACCGAAGAACAGTATCGCCGCGGGCATAAATTCCACCTCGCCATGCTTTTTATAATCGAAATACAGCAGTGCCAGTTTCACAAACAGCATGATGACCAGCACGCAGTCCACGATCGGGAAAATGACGTTGTTCGTTACGGTCTTGATCTGTGCCGCCGCCGATTTCCACGTCGATTCTATCGCTGTGGAAACGTTCCCGGCGTTTGGCGCGGCGAACACATTTGTTGTGGACAACAGCGTTGCCGCCAGCCATGCCGCCGCAAAGGACAGCTTGCTTTTTTTCTTCTCCATACTCATCCTCCTTTAAGACCTTGCCCTTAAAACCGTGGGACGCCGTCCCACACCCTGCAAGGGGTTTCACCCCTTGACCCTTTTTTCCGCCGCATTTTATGCGGCGGGATTCAAAGTTTGGGGTCAAGCCCTTTTTAAAGGGCTTGCGGAGGTTTGGAGGCAGTGCCTCCAAGGTTTTATCTTTTAATACCCAGTTTTCGGCAGCTTCACAGTCGGCGTGGGCGCTGCCCATACGGTCGTGTTCCAGCTCGTGTTCGCGCTCTCCCATTCGTTGCCGTACCGTCCGCCGACATCCGCGCGGTTGATGATGCGGTAATCCTTCGGTATGCTCGGCATCACCTGGCAGTATACCGACATATTCTCCAGCATTTTGAAGCCGGGGCTGGCCTTCGGGAGCTCCAGCCGCACGTCCGTCACATACTCGCCGTTCGCAAGCCCCA
Organism: uncultured Anaerotignum sp.; assembly: GCA_910578425.1. GTDB lineage: Bacteria > Bacillota > Clostridia > Lachnospirales > Anaerotignaceae > Anaerotignum_A. The sequence goes on along the minus strand of CAJTQX010000042.1, from coordinate 13,763 downwards.
GCGCGTTCGGGTGCAGGCTGTATTCATAGCTGTTCTTCGTCAGCAGGTTGTCCGCCAGCGTCCGGTAGTCCCGGTAATTCGTCTTATAGGTGATTTTGTAATACATCCGCTCGGAGTACGTCCCTGTCACGACCTTCAGCGCGCGCGTGACGTCTGTCGGTATCCTGTCACGGATATAAAAGCTCTCCAACACGCCGGACGAGCCGTTTTCCACCTCGTAAATGTCATACTTAAGTGTCTGCCCCGGCGAAGCCGAGTTCGGTCCTTTCTTCTGAACTGTCAGGTTAAGGGAGATGCTGCCGTTCAATACCTCGAACCGTACAATGTCCCCGCTGTGCCTGATTTCTGCCATTAACTCCCTTGTGTTCAGCGCGTAATACCTTGGCGCGGAAACCTCTTTGATGACGTAAACGCCTGTCGGCAAGCCCTTGGAGCCCGCAATGCCGCGGTTGTCGGATACAATCTTGTCCACAAGGTTGCCTGTCGTGTTGTAAATCTCAAACACCGCGCCGGAGAGCAGGGAGCCTGCCGGGAGCCCCGTCAGCTCGTTGTATTCCGAAGACCGTTTCGTGATGACGATCTGGCCTGCCTCCATGGTGTTTTCCCATGTAATCTCCGTTGTTTTCCCTTTCTGCACATAGAATGTTTTCACGCTGTTGTCGGAAAGATAGCCCTCTGCCGGCTCGATCTCGCGCAGCTTGTATTTGCCCTCCGGCAACTCCTTGCGTATCCAAATATAGCCTTGGTCGTCACTCTCGAACTGGCCGATGGGCTCATTGTCCGCATTGTACAGAAGGAATTTCACACCCTCGATGCCCTGTTTTGTCACGGAGTCGATCTTCCGTATCAGCACGGAGGAGGCGGGGTCGTTCGTGACCTTCAGCGTGGTGCGCTTGCCGTCGCGGATTTCAACCTCCTTCGCTTCGTTGTCCTGTATGTAGCCGCCTGCCGCCTTGGTCTCCTTCACCAGATAGTGGCCGTTTTCCAGCCCTTCAATGACGATCATGCCGGAGGAATCGGTCTTGTAATATCCGACCTGCTCGCCATTCAGCTTCGTTACCAAAAACTCCACGCCGGAGATCGGTTCATCGGTGCGGCTGCTGCGCTTCTCGATTACAAGGCCGGAGTAGGGCTGGTTCTCCACTTCAATGATTGTCTGCTTTCCCGATTTCACCTCGACAGTTTTGGGCTCCTTGTCCCAATAATAGCCTTCAAGACCTTCGATTTCCGTTACGGTGTAGTATCCGTCCTCAAGGCTGGAAACATAGACCATGCCGTCCTTATCGGTCTTGAAATTGCCAATCTTTTCCCCGTTCAGCTTACTGATGGAGAATACAACATTCGCCAGCGGCGCGCCTGTTTCCGAATCAGTTTTGATGATTTTGATGCCGGAAAGCGGCTTATTGCTGAATGTCACCGTCGTCGGCACATTGGTCTTGACCTCGACCGTTTTCGGTGTTTCGTCCAGAATATAACCTTCCGGTGCTTTCGTTTCCCTCACCACATACCAATCAGGGTCAAGCACAGAAATCAGGATTGTCCCAGTTTTATCTGTCGTATACTCCCCGACGTGTTCGCCGTTCTGCTTCTCTACGAAGAATTTCGCGCCTACGAGCGGCGCGCCAGTTACGTCGTCCACCTTCTTAATGACAAGGGAAGTCATTTTCCGGTTGATAAATTCCTCGGTGTATGTCTTGCCATAATCAATGGCGATCGTGCGGGACTGTTCCTCCAGTACATATCCATCGGGAGCCTTGACTTCCTCGATGATATAGCTGCCTTTTTCCAGCCCTGCAATCGTAATGCTTCCATTGCTGTCGGTAGTGAACAGCCCGTTGGAATTGCCCACGACTTCGCCTTTCGATGTCGTGACCTTAAACTGCGCGCCTGCCAGCGGTTCGCGGCTGTCAACGTCCTTTTTCAAAATCACAAGGCTGCCGATGGGCTGGTTTTTGAAGCTGACTTTGTACGTCCCGCCATCCGTGCCGACCTCGATAGTCTGCGGGGTGGTGTCGCGGACATATCCCGCAGGGGCTTCGAGTTCTGAAACCACATAGCTGCCCGGCTTCAAATTCGGCGCAAGGATTTCGCCGTTTGTATTGGTGGTAAATTCGCCGTTGCTGTTGCCCGCCGCCGTTCCGTCGCCTGTTGTGACCTTGAACCATGCGCCCGCCAGCGGCTTATTCGTTGCCGCGTCTACCTTTGTGACCAAGATGGAACCGTAAGGGTAGTTTGCGAATACGACCTCGACAATGGAAGTCCCGTCCGCCTTGAGCCACGCCTGCTGCTGTGAATTTTCACTTAACAGGTAGTGGGTTGGAGGGTTCACTTCCTCGATGATATACGCGCCTGCTTCAAGCCCTGTGATTACAACGATGCCGGACTTATCGGTGGTATACCTGCCAATAATGGTGCCGGAGTTGCCGGAAATATCCTCGCTGACCTTCCGTACCTCGAACGCCGCGCCTGCCAGCAGTTCGGACGTGTTCGCATCTGTCTTTTTGATAACAATGCTGTTCAGAGGGTAATTCGGGATTTCCTCACCGATGCCATAATCCCCACCATAGGTTACTTTTATCTCATTTCCTGCTGGCTGCATGGCTGCCCCGCCAGAAACAGTGCTGTCAGATGAGCCGGAACCATTCGGCTTCTGCCCACTATTAGCCGCGCCGTTTTGTGCGTTGTCAGCCGTTCCGGTATTGCTGCCTGTTTCCGGTCTTGAGGAAGAAACGTCCTGCATATCTGCTGAATACGCATTTTCCCCCGGCGCAAGGTACTTCCTCGTGACGGGGTTTTTCGGCAGGCTCATGCCCTGTGCCGCGCGTATCTCTGTAACGACATACCATCCTGGCTCCACGTCTTTCAAAATAATCTGCCCATTTTTATCCGTCTTGAACGTCCCCAGCGTGACAACACCGCCGCTTGCTGTTTCCCGCTGGATTTTGAAAACGGTATTCGGGACGGGTTTCTCCGTCAGTACGTTCGTTTTCGTAATGACAAGCGTTGGCTTTTTCGTATTCTCATAAATCAGGGTTTTTGTTTTCCCTGCTTCCAATTCAATCTCTTTGTGCTGGGTGTCTAGGATATAACCTGTCGGAGCGGTGATTTCCTCCACTGTGTAAATCCCTTCCGTCAGGTTTTCGATTCTGATTTTCCCAGTTTCATTCGTCAGATACTCACTAACGGTGTTATCCTCCGTCCTTGTTACCTTAAACTTCGCACCAGAAAGAGGGCTTTTTGTCTGGCTGTCTATCTTCTGGATTTCCAGCACAGGGTTTTTCGTATCGCTGAAAACAAGCGTTTTTGTCTTGCCCCATTCCAGCGCGATGTCCCTGTGGCCGTCAGGGTCGATACGGTAGCCCTCCGGTGCTTCGATTTCCTCCACTGTATAAACGGCTTCATCTAAATCATGAATGAGGATTACGCCTGTTTCGTCCGTCACGTATTCGCTGACGGTCTTGTCCTCCGTTTTTGTCACCTTGAATTTCGCGCCTTTCAACGCTTCGCCTGTCTGCGCGTCAATTTTCATGATTTGCAGGGAAGGGCGGAGCCTGTTGTCAAACTTCACCTCGACACATTTGTTGGGTTCCAGATAAACGTCTTTGCTCTCCGTTGCAATCAGGTAGCCTTTGGGCGGCGCAAGTTCTGTAATGGTGTACCAGCCCTCGTCAAGCCCTTCCAGCCTGATTTGCCCTGCCTTGTCCGTCATGCCCTCATGCACGATGGAGCCGCCTTTTTTGGCAATGGAAAACTCTGCATTTTCCAGCGGCAGGCCGCTGTCCTCATCGTACTTTTTAATCACAAGCCCCGGCTTCGCGCGGTTCGGAATGCTGATGGTTGCCTTTTTCCCCGGTTCTAACTTAATGCTGTGCGGGGTCTTGTCCAGAATGTAACCGTCCGGCGCGGTGATTTCCGTAACCGTATATGTGCCGCTTTTCAGATTACTCAATACGGCTTTGCCCGATGCGTTAGTATACACATCAAAGGAATCATGCCCGCCATCATAAGCCACGCGGAGTGTCGCGCCCGCAAGGGCTTCGCCTGTGTCCTGATCGACTTTCGTGACCTCCAATTCTGCCATTTCTTCATTGGCAAACGTGATAACGATAGGCTTCACGTCTGTGATCTCAATATCCTTGTGATTGTTTTCGTCCAGCACATAGCCCTCCGGCGGCACTTCCTCCGTTACGGACACAGTGCCGGAAACATTCTCAATCGTAACCTGCCCGCTGCTATCTGTCACATAATGCCCGATGGTCGTAGCGTCCACCTCGACCTTGAACACAGCCCCCGCAAGCCCTTTCTGCGTGCCTTTGTCCACCTTCAAAATCTGCAAATCAGTGCTGGGGGGCGGCGTATTAGGCGTGTCGGGATTATCCGGTGTTCCCGGCTGGTCTGGCGTAATATCTCCATCATCACCATAAACCAAATCCACCCACGAATCGCCGTTATAAGAGGGCAGGGGCGCAACATAATAGTCCTGCTTGTTGGCATGGGATTTTCCAAACAGCACAGCCCTGTTTTCCAGCTTGCCCTTCACAAGCACGCGGAACGAGCCGCCGTTCCCGGCGGATTCCTTCGGAATCAAGACCTTAAACGTCTTTTCTGAGCCGTCAAAAGTGTCTTTTTCATTATTGTTTACATCTGTAACCTTCGCGCCTGCCGGAACATCCCCGTCAATGACTACGCGATAGCTTCTAATATCAACATTGCACTCCAGCGTATATTCCTGAGAAAGATAATTACTGTCCTTGCTGTCAGGCTCCGCTTTCGGGCTTTTGGGGTTCATCGCGAGCCAAGTCCTGTAAACATACTGGTTCGCGCGCCCTTTGGCAACCAAATCCTTCATGGCTTTTTCAACCTTGGCGTTTTGGCTGCCGTTGGCTTTCCAGTCATTCAGGTTGCTGTAATTATCATGAACAACTGCCCAAACAGCCATTTTCGTTGCATAATATGCCTCATATTCTGTGTTGACGCCCAATTCCTGCGGCGTTTTGTAAGGATAGCCGTTCGTGATAACACCCCAGACCGCTGGGTCTGTGTCCTTCTGGTCTGCGTCCACGTCATAGCTTTTCCCCGCAAGGTTTTCCACGCCCGGCTTATTGGGGTTCGCACAATAGGCAGGGTACTCTTTCCCGTCCTCCGCGCGGTATACGATGATGGTCGCTGCGAAATTGTGTGGGTCAACTACGCCCTTCCATGTCAGAAGCTGCGCGCCCTGGCTGCCTTTCGTGTAGAGGTTTACTTTGTTTAAGGCGTTTTCCAGCGATGTCCCCGCGAACGCCTGCACACCTGTTGACAGCAGCATGACTGCCGCCAGAAGCATAGAAACAAACTTTTTCCATCTTGACATTTTTCTTCACTCCTATCTGAACACTAAAAAAAGCCCCGCATCTGCGAGGCTTCAAAACCGCAGGGCCTTGCCCCGCACCCCACAAGCCCTTTGAAAAGGGCTTGACCCTAAACTTTATATTCCGCCGCATAAAATGCGGCGGAACGCGGGTCAAGGGATGAAATCCCTTGCAGGGTTTGGGACGGAGTCCCAAGGTCTTAATCTCATTTGTCTTTTGGCAGGAGGTACCCGATCAGTTCCACGCCGTATGGATGCAGGAATTCTTCGTAGCTTACCGCCTTTACAGAGCCGTCATAGCCGGGGCTGTAAGCGTCCTTTTCCGGGTCGCCCACACCATTCGCGTCCGTGTAGTAGATGGTCAGCGGTTTCCCGTTCCCATCCCGTTCCACATACTCCACAAAGCTGACGTGTCCCGGCCAGTCCCTGAATTCCTCTGTCGGACGGTACACAGCGACCGCCTGTTCCGGCACATCCGTTAGATCCGTCACCGCCTGCACATCATCGCTATACCATGCGTTTGCAATCCATTCCTTTGCATTCCCGAACAGCGGCAGTGCAATGCCATGCACTTCCTGGAACCGCCCGGCCGCATACCATGTGCATTGCCCGCGCCTGCCGCCGTGGTATGGCGATACGAACTCAACCCCGCCGTTTTCGTTGATTCGGTGGATATCTGCCGGCACCGTCCCAACCTCCGGGGCTTCTGTCAGCGGCTCCGCCTGCCGCCTGTTTCCCTCGGCGGTCTTTACCGGCTTCGGCGGCGTAATGTACTGTTCCCTGAAAAAATCAGGCGTTTTCGCAGGGTCGAAGATTATCGTGATGACCTTGTTCCCGTTTTCATCATAGGATACCACTGTTTCCGTATCCCCGACATAAATCTGCCCTGCGAATGCCGGCGCTGCCATCGTTATGCCCATAGCCGCCGCCATCGGGATCAGGAATGCTTTTTTCATAGATATTTTTCCGGCTGAATTCTGTTTCATGATACCGCCTCCCATTTGTGTTCTATTTTCCTAAACCATCTTTATCACCACTTTCTCATAAATCCGTTCACAGTTCAAGTAAAATATGAAAAAACCTGAGAAAATCAGATTTTTTACCGTTTTTCCACAGCCTGCACACACAGCCGCTGGCTGCCGACGTCCTCCACACAGGTGATGAGCGTCAGCCGGTTATCGGACGTGTACTGCAGCTTCGACCAGTCCGTATCTGAAATCTTGGAAACCGAATCCACCACATACGTCCTTGTGCCAAGTTTTGTCTTGTAGCTCATCTCATCGCCGGGCTTCAGCTTTTTCAGCTTGCCGAAATAATCGCTCGTCCCGCGGTTATGCCCAACCAAGCCGATATTGCTATTCCAGCAGGAGGTAGAGGCGATATGCCCGACGCCCTTTTTCATGGCAGCGAAGGTATCCCCGTCATATGCCGTGACCTTCAAGCCGATGGAGGGGATGCTCAACGTGCCGATGCTCCCGTCCTCCTGACGCACCTGCTCAATGGTTGTCAGCGGGTACTGCGGCGTTTCGCCATCGAAATCGGTATAGGTATATTCCGGAATCTTGCTTGATGTGCCGCCGTTCCCGCCCGGAATTGCACCGCCGGACGCATTCCCTGCCGCCGATCCTCCGTCCATCGGGTTGCCGAACACCAGCCCTGACGGACTCTGCGTAAAGCCGCCCGATGGCGCGTACCTCGGCGCATAGGTCGTATGGTTCAGCACAGGCTTGTTCGGCTCGATGATGTTGCTGCCGTACTGCGAATCATACGCCATCTGCGGCGTGATGTCGTAAATGTCCCGCAAATAGTCGGGGATCTCGCCGTTGAAGTTCAAGTGCGATTCCCCGACAATGACGAACTCATCCTTACTTTCCGTTTTATATTCATAGCTCAGGTCCATGTCCAGCGCGTAGGCCGGCGTGCAGGACGTAAGCATGGAAAAGACAGCGGCCAGCACAAAAAATCTCTGTTTATTCCACATTCAGAACACCTCCAAAGTCCAGATCGAATTGATATTCCCCGTTCCTTTCATTCACCCTGTGCTTGACTGTCACGTCTTTGCACGTTACGCTGATGTTCCTGCCGAACAGTGCCTTTGCCGTTTTCCTGTCCAATATCAGCCGGAACTCGCAGCCCTGCATCATGTCCTCAAACTCGTTCAGGTCGATGACAGGTTCCTTCGGGTTTACCGCCTGCCTGCCGAGATGGACATACTCCCGGTCGATCAGGTTATAAATATCCGCGCCGTTCCGGTTCCGCAGGAACAGCACGAGAGCGAAACCACCGCCGCCCAGCAGGAGCAGGATCCCCAGCCCTGTGGCGATCTTCAGCGGCAGGGGCAGCCCCGAATCCAGCGGCTTTCCCGCATAGGTCAGCGTATACAACACCGTATCAGCTGTGGTTTTTGTCACACTCCCTGTATATCTTGCCGTAGAAACATAGCCGGTCGGTACCTGTTTACTCATGGTTTTGGCATAAGTCGCGACTGCCTTATATTCTGTCGGGACTAATGTATCGCCGGATAAGCCCGTTCCCATGACCGTCCAACTGACATCGGTCAGGGGCAGGGTGCAGCCGTCCTTTGTCGCGGACTGTGCCACATAGGACGGGTCGGCATACATCAGGCCGGGATACTCCTTCGTGGTCGAAACCGTATAGTTTTTAGTGGCATAGCCTGCCACCTCGGTAACGATACTGCCTGTATCCAGCGTCAGCGTGCCTTTGTATCCGTCCTTGTCATAGGCTTTCGTAGCAGGGAACTGCCGGATCACGTCCTCCAGCTTTTCAGACTGGCCTTCGGCTTTCGCTTCTTCCGTAACCTCCTTGATATCAGCAGCTTCGCGAACCTGCCTGTCGGTCGTCAGATGGCGGAACAGGAAACCATCCTGTTCAAAGTCCTCATCCGCTAATTTTTCTGGCGCAACATCCTCCGCAGTTTCAAACACCTTTATGATGTATTCCGTCCCGTCAATGTTCCTCTGCTCCACCGCAACGGGGGCAGGGAGGGCGGTTTCATCCTCCTGCTCCAGCCCCAGTTCCCGAAGCAGGGATTCCCGTTCATTTTCCGGCGCGGATTCCTGTACGGGAACCAGCGGCGGCGGGGGAGGGGCTGCCATCGCCGCAGTCGGCAGGCTCATGGCAAAAAACAGGCTGATTGCCAGTATTGATTTTTTCATTCTTCTCACCTCGTTTCAAATCACAAAATGAAGGATTTCGTTCACGATATCGTCCAGGATATCCTTCAGGTCTTTTCCTTCGTCTAACTGCTGTATGATTCGTTCTCTCAATTTTTCCCGTTCCCCTGCGGCAGCCGCGGTTTCCTGCCTGAATTCCTCCTGCAGCAGCTCCACAGGGTCAGCCGCGTTTACGTCGGCCTTGTTCAGCAGGATCACGCCGCCGCGTCCCGTTACCTGCAGCACGTCGTTCCTGCTGAAGCCGACTGCCTCGCGCAGCGCCGCTGGCAGGTAAACTTTCCCGCGCCCGTCCAGCATTTTATAGCATTTTATCTCCATATCCAAAACCTCCTTTTTCTGAAAACCTTGGGACTCTGTCCCAAACTCTGAAAACCGCAGGGCTTTGCCCCGCACCCCACAAGGGACTTCGTCCCTTGACCCGTTTGCCATCGCATTTCATGCGATGGGAGAGGTGGATTTTCCCTTCGGAAAACGCAGTTTTCCGCAACAAAGTTTAGGATCAAGCCCTTTTCAAAGGGCTTGCAGGGGGCGGGACAGCGTCCCGCGGTCTTTCTTACATCGCCAGTGTCATCTGTTTCGGCTGCTTGTCCCGCCGTTCGTAAGGATTGTAATTCATCACCAGCAGCTCCCTGAACTGCCCGCCCGGATTGTACCTCTGCGAGATGCTGTTCAGCCGGTCAAAGCTCTCTATGTAAAATCCGCTGTCACCGTACATCTCCCGCACCTCCGGACAGTCATTATAGGAAAGCATGAACTTCCCCTTGATTTTTTTCAGCAGGCTGCACAAATGTTTATGGAACATCTTCGCAACCCTAACGGCGTAATTCTTCTCTGTCCCGACATACGGCGGGTCAAGGTAGAAAAACGTGTCCTCCCTGTCGTACTGCGTGATAAGTTCCTCATAGTTCTTGTTTTCAATGATCACGCCCCTGCCAGCCGCGCCGCCGGCTTTCTGCACTGCAGCCCTGTCCTTCACGCCGTTCTCGTTCAGCCGCCTGTTCGCCTGCCAGATGGTCCGGCAGGTCTGCATCAGGTTCATCGGCTGGGAATTGAAACTGCTGCTCCCGCCCGCATAGCTGTAACGGATCAGCTTGTAGAAGTTCGCCGCCCGCCGGACGTCACCCATCTCCGCCTTTGTTTCCATCATCTCGCGGTATTCCTCAAACTCCAAAGGCGGGAGCCAGTGCTCCGCCAGCTCCATTTCCGATTCCATGTTCGGGATCGAGAAATCCTCACCTTTGCACAGACCCAGCATGATCTCAAACTCCTGCCGCCCGTTCAGCGGCAAAAATCCCAGCTCCTTCAGGAACGCCAGCGGCTTTTCCTTCACTACCCGGAACATATTTGTCAGGTCTGAATTCAGGTCGTTGTATACCTCGAACGGCTCCGGCTCCTTACCAAACAGTATCCATGCCGCGCCGCCGAACACCTCGACATACCTGCCGTATTCCGCAGGAAACCGTTCCAATATGATTTCCCGCATCTGTTTTTTCCCGCCGATCCATGGGAAAAAGCTGTTTACCATACGCTGTCGCCTCACTTCCCTATGAGCCCTTCATAACATTCCCTCCTTCCGTTTTTCTCCCTATAAGACCATGCCGCCGCCAAATCCCTGTATTTCCTCTTGGGATTCCTCACAGCTTTCCTCCAATTCCTGATCCTGTTTCAATGTAAAATCAGGAAGGTTCACACCGTCATAGATTTCGATGTGTTCCTCCTGCGGGACTGTGTCCTCAATATACATGCCGCGGCAGATCCTGCCGTTCGCATGCTCCAAATAATTCTCCGCAATTTTTTTGTAATCCAAAAACAGCAGCGTATCATCATCGAACGCAAAATAGCACAATCTATTTTCCACGAGGAATTTCCCCAATTCCTCCTCTGACCTGATATCATCCTCGATGCAGATCCCGTCCAGATTCGCAGTCAGGTTGATAAGGTCTTTTTCCGCCACGATGTTTTGCGCATCCGCGGCAAGGACGAAATGTTTTTTTTCTTCTTCTGAAAGCTGCCCGTACCGATAGAAAAAGTAATTGAGCGCCATGATATCCTGCCAGTCAAACAGGATATCAGCCAGTTCCTTCCTGCCGCTGTCCGCGATATGCACATCTAAAACGCGGCATTCCTGTGGGCTGCCCAATCCGTTTTCCCGCAGAAACTCCCGCAGCTCCTGCGGCTCGGCAGGGAGGATAAGCGTAAAATATTTATGCCGGTTCCGCTCGTCCCACCGCTGCACCTGCACATAGTCGGTATTTTTTGCCCACTCCATGTCCTCCTGCGGCGGCCAGCAGCGGAACTGGTTCTCCAGCGCAAGGTACGCCTTGTCAGCCACGTTTTCAAAGTATTGGTACCCGTGCCGGAGACAGCCGCGCTCTGACAGCATCCGCGAGAGCCGCTGCCAGAAGCGCTCCTCGCTGTCGGGCTGCACGCCGTTTTTCTCCAGAACCTCAAAGGCGGAGTCCAGTGCCTTGCCGAAAGCCTCCTTCAATGTCCTCTCTGTTTCCGGATTTTGGTCAGAAACCTGTTCCAGCAAGAGTTTTTTCTGTGCTTCAAAATATTCCCTCAAGTGACCGTCACCTCCGTGTCCATACTGTAAATCGCTGTTTCCAGACAGTCAGGGCGCTCCTGCTCCAGCCTGCCGCAGTAGTCCTCCAGTTCCCGTTTCTGCATGGATTCCAGCTTTCTCGCAAATGTGTTCAACTCGAAAATATCCACCCTGTACAGGTCGATGCTTCTCAGGAACCTGTCCACCGCCGCAACGCCGGTTTCCGCATCGGAAACCTTGCAGTCACTGATGCTCTCCGCCTCTGTTTCCCACAGCTTTTCCCAAAGGGCGGCTTTCTTTATCGGGAGCTTCATTTTCACAAAATCCGGCGCCTCTGTCCTGTTCCAAACGCATAAATTTACATCCATTACGATTCCTCCTTACAAATTTCCAATAAAAAAAGCAGGCAACTGTGCCTGCCATAGCCTTACATCGTTAATCCAAAGCCTGTTTCCGATACTTCCTCCGTCTGGCCAGCATCATCATTTGGGGCGTCCTCCAAATTTCCTGCCTGCATTTCCCGCAGGAGTGCTTTGTAGATCTGTTTTGGTTCTGTGCAGCCGTTTTCAAAATCATAGCCCTGCAGTTCCGGATATTTCGGCATTTCTTCCGGCCTGCCATCTGTATGCCGCACAGTTTTTTCCTGCTGCATGGCATACAGAGTGCCGAACAGCCCGTTGGTCCCGTTCACCTTCCGGTATGAAGTGACTGCAGCGCTGCTGATCCCGATCTCCCTGAACAGCCAGCCTGCACTATGGTATTTTTTCCCCTACATGATGCATCCGGGGACAGATGTGAACATTTCATCATCCCGGAAACCGATTTCTTTTTTCAGCCTTACCGCAAACGTGAATGCATCCAGCCAGTTCTCGAATTTCCTCCTGTTTTTGTTCACCCAATGGTAAGAAACCCCATAGCTTCGGCACAGCTCTATCCGGCTCCTGTATTCCACACCGTCATATGTGGTGCTGATGCCGCTGCTGGTTCTGTTTATCGGTACTGTCACCGCGTCTGACAGCGTCCAGCCGCTCCTCAGCCTGCAATGCAGTGTAAACGGCTGTATGTTATACGCCATGCACAATTCTGACAGTGTTCCATATGGTTTCCCCTCAAACTCCACGCCCTGGTCCAGCAGTTTTTCCACAATTTCTTCCGGCGGTCCTGCTTCTGTTCGGAACCTGCGGCGCAGGATGTCCGGGCTAAGCCCAAACGCCAGTGCTGCCGCTGCATGGTCTTTATATTCTTTTCCCCATATGACAATCGTTTCCCTTTTGCGTTCATGGCTTTTTTCCAGCGCTTCTTCGATATCGCCGCAGTCTGCGTAAAATTTCAGAAGCAGGCGGATGGGGACGTTTTCTTCCGCTGCCAGTGCCGTTATGGAAGGGTACTCCCTGCCCCTGCAGGTCACCTTTTTGTTCCTGCACGATGGTTCCATGAGCGCGTCCTCCATATCCATGCCTGCCCTCAGACGCGAAAGGAATGTTTCATACCGGATGCCGTAAGATTTTGCGAGTTCCTTCATGGAGCCATATTCCACGCCATTATATGTAACAGGCTTATACACAATCTGTCCTCTCCTTTCATTTGGTTTGACCTGATCATATCGCATTCCCGCTTACACATCCAGACCTTCTTCCCTTAAATATCCCATGATCCTCTGCCCTATAAAACACACGACAGGCACAGTCACGGCATTTCCTGCCTGCTTATACAGCTGGGCATCGGAGCAGACTGCCGCCGCCCGTTCCAAGTATTCGTCCGGCACGCCCTGGAGCCGGAAGGCTTCCAGCGGCGTCAGCCGCCTGATCCGCAAATCCAGCAGAATACCATGTACACCGCTTGCCATCATCGTGAACATTGCCTCGTTCGGTCCTTTCATGCGCCGCCCGTTCTGCCACGTCCTTTCTTTGTCCGGCTGGAGGACAGCCCGCGGCAGATTGCTTTCTATGACGCCCGTCCGCTGCTGCCTTGCACCCAGCCCCTTGTAATAGTTCGCGTCTATCGTCCCGCAATGTTCCTTTACTACAAGACCTTTCTGCTGATCTTTCTTGACAAAATACAGTCCCGTTTTTGTGCCTAAGCCTCCGCCTCCGGAAGTGAGAGTTGGAGCGGCTCCGTCTGTTCCATAGATCCGGCTTCCCTGCGGGCCTCCAATAATCTGGTTAAGAGCTTCTCCGTCTGCTGCTCGGAAAGATAGTATTTTTCCGGTACTTCTGGCTGTAAGATCTCCGACAATGTATATCCTCTCCCTGTTCTGAGGGACTCCAAACGCGCTGGAGTTGAGAAGCGCATATTCAACACCATACCCCAGTGCGGCCAGTTCAAACAGAACCTCGGCAAAATCCCACGTTCCGCCCACTGAAAACAGTCCCTTAACATTTTCGCGGTCAGCACTTTGCTTCGCAAAGCCGCTCTGCGAGCGGGTGCCGCGTCTTCGGCACTGCGCAGATAAGCCAGCGGGGTTTATATTCGCCACGTTCCCGCAGTAATCGAGTGAACTCAAAAAACAATCCAGTTCGTGCCCCGTGTATCCCGCATCTTTTTCCAGACAGAGAAGCGTCCTGGCAGGGGAAATCCCCTGTCCAAAGATTCGACCCGGCAGTTTGCTTCGCAAACCAGCTCCGCTGCAACGGCGCAGCCGTTGTGCTGGGGTATGCTGTCGGCACTGATCAGG
>CAJTQX010000041.1 GCA_910578425.1 uncultured Anaerotignum sp. | reverse complement strand
ATCTAGCGCGTCTGCCAGTTCCGCCACATCCGCGCAACTTATTGCGCTTAATCAGTATATCTTGTTTTTTTGGAAATGTCAAGGAAATTTTTTCAAAATTCGCCAAATTTTTTTCTCCAAATTTAACGGAAAAAATGACGGCTTTTCAGATTCAGCCCCATATGTATCTCCATATATTCGCCAAGTATGTTTTCCAACTGCTGGAGTGCGTCAGGGGCAAGGTTGAAGCCGAACACCTGACGTATTTCATGCCCAAGCACAAAGGCTGCTGCGCGGCGTACAGCGTCATGCAGGGGGATACTGCCGGAGGTATGGTGTTCCTCGCATAGAAACGTGCCTGCCTGCCAGTCGAAGAACAGCCTGCCGTCCTCCCTGCCGCAGATGGTGCAGACCGGCGGCGCGAAAAAGCCGGAGATTTGCAGAAGCTTCAACTCAAAAATACGCGAAACCATCCGCGGCGGCAGAATCCCTTTTTCCATTACCGTCAGGGCATAGTAGAGCAGTGCGAGTATTTCGTCCTGCTCCGTACCCTCGGGGCAGGTCCGGTCCGTCAGTTCAGCCAGATAAACAGCCTCCGCCAGCTTTTCCATATCGGTACGCAGGGAATAGAAGCTGTTAAGCAGTTCCGCCTGCGTGACGGAATAAAATCCGCGTCCCTCATACGCCACGAAATCGGCGTAGCAGAACAACTGTGTCGCGGCAAGCAGCTTGCTTTTGGCTTTCCTCGCGCCCCGCGCAGACAGCAGCACGCGCCCAACGCCTTTTGCCAGTATGATAATCTGCTTGTTGCTTTCGCCCTGTATCCGTTCGCCTATTACGATCCCGCGCAGCTTGACTGTTCCCATTGCCGACTCCGTTTCTGTGTTCCTGTGGTTTTATGGTTAAAAAGGTTTGGAGGCTATCCTGAAATAAGATGCAAACAAAATGTGTGCAGATTATTTTTGGGATAGGCTCTTAGTAAAAATATTTGTATTTTGAGCTGTCCTGAATGCGGCGGCGGGGGTTAGGCTCGTCCCGCAGGGCAGGGCGGCAGTGCAGATAACGCAGGTAGTCCCTTACCTGACCCGTTTGGGTGAAAGTCTGCCAGTGTTCCTTTTCGCGTTCGGTCATAGCCGGCATCCCCTTTCTTCGTTCATTTTGTTTTATTAGGATGCGGGAAACACGCGCAAAACATACTGACAAAATGTTGCCAAAAAGATTTAGGAAATTTGAGGCAGGGAAAATGCATTACAGCAAAATTCCATCAACATATTCAGCAACATCTGCCCAATCCTGAAATACCGGTTTTCTTTTACCAGTAAAACGCTTGCCATCGCAATGCTTCCTCCATTTCACTGAAAACTTACACGTTCCGTTTATCATACCCGAAATTTTTCAGCAGAAAATCGCTGTCCCGCCAATCTTTTTTGACCTTTACCCAAAGCTGGAGGTAAATCTGAGAGCCGAGCAAACGCTCCATATCATGCCGGGCAGTCGCGCCGATGCGTTTGAGCATCGCGCCCTGTTTCCCGATGATGATGCCCTTATGCGAATCACGTTCACAATAAATGGTCGCATCCACATCGACCATGTTTTTATCGGCACGTTTTTTCATGCCGGTAATTTCTACCGCGATACCATGCGGGATTTCATCCTGCAACAGGTACAAAGCCTTTTCCCGTATGATTTCCGCCGCAATCTGGCGTTCCGGCTGGTCCGTTACCATATCCCCGGGGAAATACTGCGGCCCTTCCGGCAGGTATTTGCGTATTACGGCTATTAGCTCGTCCAGATTTATGGATTTTATGGCGGAAATCGGCAGGACTTCCGCAAAATCGTACAGCTTGCTGTATGTGTTGATAACGGCAAGGAGCTTTTCGCGTTCTATGGTGTCGATTTTGTTTATCACGAGGATAACAGGCGTTTTTACATTTTTCAGCCGTTCGATGACGTAGAGATCAAGCGGATGCGGCTGTTCTGTCGGCTCGATGAGGAACAGCACCAAATCCACTTCGTTGAATGTATTTTCCGCCGCGCGGACCATGTATTCACCCAGCTTATGGCGTGGCTTATGGATGCCAGGCGTATCAAGGAATACGCATTGAAAGTCGTCCTCCGTCAGTATGCTTGTGATCTTGTTGCGCGTTGTCTGCGGCTTATGCGAGGTGATTGCGATTTTTTCACCAATCAGGCCGTTCATCAGTGTGGATTTGCCTACGTTTGGCCTGCCTGTCAGCGAAACGAAACCGGAATAAAATTTTTTCATGCCTGTTCTTCCTCCGCAGCTTTTCTTGCCGCCTCCTGCTCCGCAAGGAATTCTTTTTCCTTTGCGTCCCAGTCCTGCTGCATGGAAAGCAGAAGTACATATTGCAGCCAGCGGTCGTTTTTCGTGTCAATGTCCTCCTGTGTCAGGCCTTTCAGGAGCGTCAGAGCCTGATAGTATTTGAGGCCGCTTTCGGCTGTCATATATTCCGACTGCATACCCAGCACAACGCAGATTTTGTTCGGCAGACGGTATCTGCGGATTTCCTCCTGCACGCCCGCTGTGCTCCTGCCCATGCGCTGCATGAATTCCAGTGCGTTTTTGTAATGTGCAACATATTCGCTTTCAAGGATTTTGACGCGTTCCGTGCCCCAGTTTTTCTCGATATAGTCCACAACTTCGTCCATTGTTCTGGCGTTTGGCGTGAGCTTTACGTCTGCAAAGCGCGCTTTTAGTGCATCAAGTTTCTGCTGTTCCATGTGTATCCTCCTTTTTCAGACCTTGGAGGCTCCGCCTCCAAACCTCCGCAAGGGACGTCGTCCCTTGCCCCTTTTTCCGGCAGGGAATTTCATTTTGCCAATCTGTTTTTTCCAAATCTCTCGCTTTCGGGAAACATGGTTTCCCAAAATAAAGTTTGGGATCCAACCCTTTTCAAAGGGTTGGTGGGGTTTGGGGCAAAGCCCCACGTTTTTTTATCCTTTCAGTTCGTCCCATTTCCGGCGTATCGCCTGCATGTCCTCCCATGCGGGGCGTTTTTTCGTTTCGTCCCGCAGGAGCGCGGAAGGGTGGTAAGTTGCGATCATATGGTATCCCTTGCGCTCAAACCACTGCCCTCGCTGGCGGGTGATCTTAAAGCCGGGATCAATGACAGTTGTTGCCGCAATCCGCCCCAGGCAGACGATAATCTTCGGCTGTATCAGCATCAGCTGATAGCGCAGGTAATTCAGGCAGGCGGCTTTTTCATCCTCCTGCGGGTCACGATTGCCGGGCGGGCGGCATTTCACGATATTTGCGATGTATGCATCTTCCAGTGAAAGCCCGACGCTTTCCAGCATTTTATCCAGCAGCTGACCTGCCGGACCGACAAACGGCACGCCCTGCAAATCCTCCTGCTGGCCGGGGCCTTCGCCGATAAACAGGATATCCGCCGTTCGGCTTCCCTTGCCGATGACAACGTTTGTCCGACGTTCCCAAAGCTTGCATTTCCGGCAGGAATAGCATGCGCCCTCTAATGTTTCCCAGCTTTTCTCCGCCATATCTTCACCTCTTTCAAAAACGATAAAGCCCTGGAGGTTCTTCCCACAGGCCGCCAAGGCATTCCTTCGCCATTTTACACACGATATTCCTCCAAAGCTTTTTGTGCCTCCTTTGCAAAGCTGGTGCCTGCCCACCAATCGAACCGCATGAGTATGCCGCCGCCGCCTCCGCCTGCGGAAAAGCGCACGCGCGTCGTGCCGTCGCCGTCCAGATTTTCCGCAAGCATTGTCAGCGTTGCGCGGTTCGCGGTGCGCAGATAATACCTTTCGAACAGGCGCATAACAATTTCCTTTCCGTCTGCTGTCCGCTTCGTATAATCATCTAAAAGCTCTGTATCACCCAGGCCGCCGGAAAGACAGGCTTTTACCTTTTCTGCCGCCTCCGAAGGCGTGAGCGTTACCTGAATTTCCAATACTTCTGAAATCTCTATTCCCATTGCTCTCCTCCTGTAGACGCCGGGGACGCAAATACGGTCCCGCAAGGCTTTTACACCTGGTATGCTTTCAGCGCGCCTGCCGCCTCCTGCGCGAAGCTTTCGCCCGCGCCCCAGTCGAACCGCCAGAAAAGGCTGCTCCCGCCGCCGCCCGCGGATAACCGTACACGTGTTGTGCCGTCACCATCGAGGTTGTCCGCAACCAACGTCAGCGTCGCGCGGTTAGAGGAGCGCATATAATACCGCTCAAACAGCCGGACAACGACCTCTTTTCCGTCCGTTGTATGTCTGCTGTAGGAATCCAGAAGTTCTGCGCTGACAATGCCGTCTGCCAGCTTATCCCTTACGACCTCCGCCGCTTCTGACGGGGCAAGCGTCACCCGCATCTCTAATACTTCCATGCTGTTCCTCCTTTTATAAAGACCTTTTCCGCTTTTTCACTATATGGAGCAGAGCAGGGACTCAAAATTTATATTTTCCATGAACTTTCTGCCTTGGAAAACGAAGTTTCCCGCAATAAAAATCCTTTGCCCCGCTTTCTCCGAAAGAAAGCGGATGGGGGGATTGGGGGCAAAGCCCCCAAGGTCTTTTTTTATCTCAAATCATCAGGGCCAAAGCCGAACGGGAGCAGTTCCCGCACAGAAAAAGCCTTCATGCCTTCTGTGTCGCTGTCCAGCAGTACCACTCCGTCCGGCATAAATTCATACAGCACCTGTCGGCAGATGCCGCAGGGAGATGCATATTCCCCGCTGCTGGCCGCAATGGCAATTTTTCGGAACGCCCGCACGCCCTCCGAAACGGCTTTTACTACAGCCGTTCGTTCTGCGCAGATTGTTCCGCCATAGCTGGCGTTTTCCACGTTGCACCCTAAAAACACCTGTCCGTCCTCTGCCAGCAGTGCCGCGCCTACCTGGAATTTAGAATAGGGCGCATACGCCTGTGCCATCGCTTCCTTTGCCTTTGCCATCAGTTCCATATCTGTAATTTCCGTTTTTCCAGCCAAATTTTCAGCCATATTTCGCACCCCTTTCATTCCCGCGGAAAACCTGCCAAAAGCAGTATTTCCCTCTGCCGCCGGAACATTTCCGCTTCTTCCTCCGGTTCCATGTGGTCGTATCCCAAAAGGTGCAGCATACTGTGTGCCGTCAGGAACGCAATTTCCCGCCGGAGGGAATGGCCGTATTCTGCCGCCTGTTCTTTTGCGCGTTCCAGAGAAATGATGATGTCCCCCAGCAGGATTTCGCCGTTTTCGTTTTTGTCGGGTTTTTCGCCCTCCGCAAAGGTCAGCAGGGGAAAACTGAGCACATCTGTTGCATGGTCGATTTCCCGGAACTGCCTGTTGATTTGGCGGATTTCTGCATTATCTACAATAGAAACGCTGATTTCGCAAGGCGTTTCAAAGCTTTCATAGCGCAAAGCCTGTTCCGCGGCTTTTTTCACCGCTTCTTCCAGTTCCGGCGGGAATACCTCTCCCGTCCGGTTGTCAATCCATATTGTCACGTTCCGTTTCTCCTTTTTCTCCAACATTTTCTTTTTTTGCCGCCGCCTCAATTTCTTCCTTCTTCGGGTAGGCGACCCGTTCGTGGTACATGCCGTGGAACACCTTCAAAAACGCCCCCCGTATGATTTCCAGTTCGTGTATTGCCAGCCCGCTGTTGTTCAGCTGTCCATCGTCCAGCTTGTCCTTCATCAGCCCTTTTACGGCCTCCTCCGCTTCGGCAAGCGTTTTTCCGCTGCCCAGCATGGAGCGCACTGCCGCCTCAATGGTATCCGCCAGCATAACAACAGCAGATTCCCGGAAGGAGGGGACGGGCCCGTCATAGCGGAAATCCTCTTCCCGCACATGGTCCGCGCCCTCGGCTTTTAATGCTTTGAAATAAAAATACTTGACAAGGCTTGTCCCATGATGCTGGCGGATGATGTCCAGTATTGTGCGGGGCAGCCCGTAAGCCTGTCCCATCTCAAGCCCTTCCCTTGCATGCTGAATGATGATGCGCGCGCTGTCCTCCGGCGGGAGATCGTCATGCGGGTTGTAGCCGGTCTGGTTTTCCGAGAAAAAGCGGGGGTCTTTCAGCTTGCCAATATCATGGTAATACGCGCCGGCCCTTGCCAGCGCGGTATTTGCCCCGATTTCATAGGCTGCTGTTTCTGCAAGGTTTGCCACGATCAGGCTGTGGTGGTACGTTCCCGGTGCTTCGATCATCAGCCGCCGCAGAAGCTCATTATTAGGATTCGTCAGCTCCAGCAGGCGCAGGGGCGTGTTTGCCTCGAACGCTGCTTCCCAGAAGGGCAGGCTCCCTACGGCAATGATAACGGAAACCAGCCCCATCAGCCCGCCGAAACCGCTTTTGAGCAGAAGCTCTGCGGAATAGCCGTTTTCAAAGAACAGCCCTGTGCCCAGCATGGAAAAAAAGCTGACCGCGCCCATTGCCAATGCCACCGGTACCATATGGCTGCGCCGTTCTGTTTTCTGTATCAGCAGCGCGCCCAGCGTGCCGACCAACAGGGAATACATAAGAAATTCCACGTCCCCATTGAATATGAAACAGCCAACGATGCAGAACGCGCAGTTCATCACAAGCGCGATATTCCGCCCGATCAAAAGCCCTGCCAGCATGGCAAAAAGCCCCAGCGGTATCAGTGTGAAATACTGTATATTTGCCATTGCCCGCAGGAGGATTACCATGCCGGTATAGATGGTGAACAGCATACACCGCTCGTTTCCGCGCAGAGTTTTTCTGCCATGCCCCCAGAGGAAATAGAAGATTACACCCACGAACAGCAGTGTTACCATCAGCAGGCTCCCCAAAAGCGGAAGCGCGCTGTTCTGGTAATCCGCTGAATGGATCAGCCCAAGGCTTTGCAGCCTGTCATATATTTCCTGTGTGATGATTTCGCCTTCGTCTACGATTTTCTGGTTTTTGCGTATCATCACGTTTTCCACTTCGGCGCGCTTGGCCTCCCTTGCGGCTTCCATTGCGTCCTCATCCGGCACAAGGTTTGGCTTGATCGCAGCGGAAAGAATGAGGCTTGCCATCTCTTTCAGCTCGCTGCTCCATTCCGTTTCTGCAAACGCCGCCTGCGCCTGTTCGCGTCCTTTGGAAAGCATGTCCGCCGTCACACCTGCGCCGTAGACCTGATTCATTGCGGCAATACAGTCTTCCGCGAACAGCAGCCGCTGTGCCCGCCCCATGCTTTCATACGCCGCAAGCTGCCTCGCGCTCAATACAACGGGCAGCTTCATGGGGGCCTCCTGCACGCGTTCGTAAAAGCTTTCGTCCTCAGCAAGCGAGGAAAGAATGCTGTTCAGTTCCTGGAAAACCTCGTTGACCTGTGTGCGGCTGTTTTCTTCCGCGATCAGGTCGTTTTTGTATATCGGACCTACGCTGTCCGCCGCCGCGTCCTTCAACCGGTTTGTAATAACTTCGTCCACAGCGTCCTTTGCGGCAATATACCGCTTTTCCGCCACTGCGCCGACCTGAATGGTTTCCTGTTCCTGCACGTAGGAGCCTGTCCCGATGCAGAATGCCGTCACAAGGAAAGCGATTACCAGCAGTGTCCAGTGTCCCGGACGCCGTTTAGTGGTGCCTCCTGTCTTTCCTGCCATTGCGTTCGCCCCGCTTTCCTTTTTCCCGCGTGTCCTTTTTCTCCGCTTTTTCGTAGGCAAGTATGATCTTCTGTACCAGCGGGTGGCGCACAACGTCTTTATTCGTCAGGGTAATCATGCCGATGCCTTCTATGCCGGAAAGAATCCTTGTTGCTTCCATCAGGCCGGAGCGTTTGCCCTCCGCCAGGTCGATCTGCGTGACGTCGCCTGTGATGACTGCTTTTGCACCAAAGCCGATGCGCGTCAGGAACATTTTCATCTGCTCCGGCGTGGTGTTCTGCGCTTCGTCCAGCACGATAAAGGCGTTATCCAGCGTGCGCCCGCGCATGTATGCCAGCGGCGCGACTTCTATCAGCCCTTTTTCCATATTTTTCATGAAGTTCTCCGCGCCCATGATTTCATAGAGCGCGTCATAAAGCGGGCGCAGGTAGGGATCTACCTTCTGCTGCAGGTCACCCGGCAGAAAGCCCAGCTTTTCCCCGGCTTCAATGGCGGGGCGGGTGAGTATGATACGGCTGACTTCGTTGTTCTTAAACGCTGTAATTGCCATTGCCATAGCAAGGTAGGTTTTGCCTGTGCCGGCCGGACCGATGCCGAAAACGACTGTATCCTTCTTCATGAGGTCTACGTATTTTTTCTGTCCCAGCGTTTTGGGCTTCAGGTGCCTGCCGTTTGCTGTTACGCAGATCAGATCGTCATACACCTTTTCCAGCTCCTTCAAATCCGCCTCCTCCGCAGAGGCAAGGAAATAATTCAGATTCTGCTCGGTAATCTCTTCGCCCTTCGCTGCCAGCGCGGCAAGGGAGCTGACAACGTTCCACGCTTTGCGGACGCCGCGCTCTGCCCCGACAATCTTCACATCATCGCCCCGATTGACAATCTGCACGCCGCAGGCGCGTTCCACCTGCCTGATATTCGCGTCGAACTGCCCGAAAACCGGCAGTATCACGCTGTTATCCAACTGCAAAGTTTTTTCAAATCGTTCCATTCTCCGTTTCCCGTTCCTTTTCTGTGGTTTGTTTTTCCTCGATACGCTCGGTAAGCGAAGCCTCCGCTTCGGCATGGACGCTGTCGGCGTATTCTGTGTAATGGATTTCTATATCTTCTATTGTACCGTACGCGCTCAATAAATTCTCTGTCTTTTTTCTTAAATTTTCTTCCAGAAGAGCTTTTGCTTCCTCCGGCGTGCGCGTTTTCTGCACGCGGGCAAAGCTGCGCCAGCTTTCCTTTTTCCATTTCAGCGGCAGTTCAAAATCACCGAGGGCAAGCGGGCGTTCCCAGAGAGGTTTTTTCTCCCATTCTTTGCCTTCGCGATTTTCGCTGGGATGGAGAAGATCCAGTTCCCTGCTGTCAAAGATAAGGCTGTGGTTTTCCTGTACCTCTCCGTCATAAACGATTTCTTCGTAGGCAAGCGGCGCATCCTCCGCCAGCCTGAGCCAGATGCGCGCGGTTACTGCGCCCTCTGCCGCAACGTATTCGGGGTATTGCTCCTCGCCCTCCAGCCCGATTATGACCTCGGAGGAAATCAGCACATCGCCTTTTTTTACGACATCGCCCTCAGAAACCAGCGGGGTGCCGCGTTCCGCTGTGATTTTGAGTATCACGCCGTCCTGCGCGGCAACAATATCGCAGGGAGTTGCTTTATCTACAATTTCCGCCTTTTCGATGGTTTCGGCAAGGCGAATGGTAGCGTCTGTGCCCTTCAGGCTGACACTTGCCCAGGAGATATCGGGGAAGCTTTCGAGCAGGGCGTTTGTTACTGCGTTCAAATCCAGCCCCTTTTTCCATGTGCCGGGGTGCAGGCCCATATCGCGGCAGGAATCCAAAATTTCTTCGCTGGAAAGACGTTCGTTGCCCTCCACGTTGACTACCCAGATGAAGGAAGAAAGGGCATAAAGCCCTGCGGCAAACAGCAGCATGCCCGCTGCCAGTGCCTGCCTTCCGCGGAACCGCCGCAGAGACGCAGGCAGACCGCCCCAGCGAATGACCTGGAGCGTACAACCTGTTTTTTCTGCACAGGCCTGTAAAAGCGGGAGGCTGCCACGAGGGGCGTTCATAGTCATGCCCGCACCATCCTGCGCAACGTCCCAGAGATAGACGCCGCGGTACGCTGCCATGTTCATGAAGCGTTCGGTGGAAAAGCCCTTTGCCTTTATCATAACATATCCGCGCAAATAATACCACAATGCCAGAAACAAAATCCTCACCTCATATAAAAAACGAAAAGAATGAAAGAAATTTGGGCTCTGCTCCAAATCTCAAAAAGTATCATACAGGTATGATTTCAGGCAGTGTCGTCATGAGTCATGTATACGTATTTTCGAGCATAATTTTATCGGATAGGCGTGTGCAGACACTTATGACGACACTGCCTGGTATGATAATCCGGACGGAGAAGGATTCCTCCAGGCATTGCGGCTATTTGGGCGGCAAGGGAATACTTTTGCCCGGAAAACTGTGGACTTCCGCCTTTTCCTCCTGCCTATCTCCTTTTTGCCCTATGTCAGAAATTCCAGCCCATCCAACGCCCCTGTAACAACCAGACATTCCGCGGTCATCTGTTTCAGGCAGAGTCCCTTGCCGCTGAGCCGCAGTGTGCCTGCCGCTGTGCCGATACGCACGCTTTCCTCATCATACTCCAATATGCCCTTATAATTTTCTATTGTCACTTCTTCCCGCCCCAGCAGGGAGATCAGCGGCAGACCCAGCATAATCTCCTTTGGCAGTTCCAAAGCCTCCGTCACATTTTTTCGCAGCCCCAAACTCAACACCGCCTTGCCTGATAGGATAGCCATTTGTCTATGATATGCGGGGAGGGGGAGGAATAGACCGAAGGTGTTTTTGGCAGCAAAAAAGCGGCAGGAGTGCTTTCCCTGCCGCTTTCAGGTGCCGACAGAGTCGACACCTAAGTCGAAATCAGGATTTCGACTTAATTTAGACAGAGGAATAAACAGACGAGTTCCATCGGCTTAAAAGCCTCGAAACTCGCTGTTTTCCTCGCTGGAAATAAATTCCGGCTGCGGATTTTACACAGGAAACGCTTCGTTTCCTGAAACCTTCCGCGGTACAAAAATAGGTTGTCTGCAAAAGTAAAGCGGCAGGAGTGTTTTCCCTGCCGCTTTCAGATGTTTTCTTATGCTTACAGACTGCTGTCCTCAAGGCTGTCCGTCTGCTCTATGGATTCCTCCAGAGGGACGTCAAGCTCATCCATCTGCACCTCCGCCAGCGCGATGCCGTCCGCCAAGCTGAATGTGATGGTTTCTTCATCTGCAAATACTATGCTGTCCCAGATATTCTGGCTGCCGTCTGCGAATGTCATCTGCACCTGCCAGCCTTCCTCTGTTTCCGGCAGAAGTCCCTTCAGTGCAATAGGCATTTCATAATTGCTTTTCCATTCCGTTTCGGAAAGAGAAATTTCCTGCCAGTCGCTTTCGGCGGAAGGGCGGATTTCCAGACGCGCAACGTCCTGCCCTGTCTGGTTTGCGAAGGTCATCCGGTATTCCGTTTCCTGCAGCTGAGCCTGCTCCTGTTCCTCCCCGCCGCAGCCCGCAAGCCCGAAAACCAGTGCCGCGCTGATCGCAGCTATAAAAAACATTCTTCTTTTCATCTTTGCATTCCCTTTCGTTATTTATTCTGCCGTGTAGTTTTCAAAAACGATTTTTTCAATGGTTATTTCTTCAAGGGGCTTGTTGGCAGAGTCCGTTTCTGCTGCCGCAATGGCGTCCACCACGTCCATGCCGTCTATTACCTGCCCGAATATGGTATATGCATCACCGAAAGCATATTCCAGATGCGCCGCGCCGCCCTGCTCCCTGTAATGGTCCAGCACTTCATCAGGAAAAAGGTCGTTAAACGTGAAATATTCGCCATGCAGCTTCATTTCAAGCTCGCCTCCATTGGTGTCGCGCGCCTCCTGCAAAGCGGAAATGGCTTCCTCCTGCACGTCCTTCTGCTGTACGATAAAGAACTGGCTGCCGTTGGTATTCTGCCCATGATTTGCCATTGCCAGCGCGCCGCGATAGAAGTGGAGCTTTTCGGATACTTCGTCCTCGAAATCCTCCCCCCAGCAGCTTTCGCCGCCCGCTCCTGTGCCGGTGGGGTCGCCTGTCTGTATCATGAAATTTTCAATCACGCGGTGAAAAATCACACCGTCATAATAGCCGTCCTTTGCCAGTGTTTTGAAGTTTTCGACTGCCTTTGGGGCCTCTTCCGGGTAGAGCCGCAGTGTGATATCACCCATAGATGTTGTGATGACTGCGATTTCCTCGTTTTCCGCAGGCATCTGCGCCTGTAAGATTGTGCCGCCGTTGCTGCTATTGCCCGGTTCCTGTGCCTGCTGTTCTCCGCCGCAGCCGACAGCAAGGAACGTCAGAACTGCCGCTGCAATCAAACCTTTATACCATTTCATGAAGAAATCCCTCCGTTCTGCGTTTTCCATATCCCTCCGCCACCCTTTTCCCCTGCGGAGAGTCCATAGAAAGCATTGTAGTATACAAAATGGAGAGGTGTCAATTCGTAAATTCTTAAAAGTTTATTAAGAACCTATCCATAAATTATCTACGCGCATCTTGCTTCATCTTTTCCGGCAGTCTTTGTCGCTTTTCCTTGCTGTACCACTCGGTACGCCTGCAAAAAAGCTCCTTGCCTGCCGAAAAATCTGACTATCTTATTTATGGATACGTTCTAAATATCAGAGGAAACCGCCCGTATTTGCGTCATTACGCCTTCAACGCCGTTTTTTCCATGACTGTTCCGCATTGCGGCGGTATATTTTTCCCTGCACTCATACAGGGTCTGGATGTTCTCCAGCAGCATTTCCGGAGAAAGCTCCTCTTCCTGCAATACACGCGCAAAGCCCTGCTTTTCAAAAGATGCGGCGTTGAGAATCTGGTCGCCCCGGCTGGCTTTTGCGGAAAGAGGTATCAGCAAATGAGGTTTTTCCAGCGCGAGGAATTCCGAAATGGAGTTGCTCCCTGCGCGCGAAACGATGAGATCTGCTGCTGCGAACAGGTCCGCCAGCCCATCGGAAACATATTCAAACTGCTTATAGCCCTGCTGTCCGTCCAGCTCTGTTTCCAGATGTCCTTTCCCGCAGAGATGTACAATATCAAAGGTTTCCAGCAGGGCGGGCAGGCAGTCCCGCAGACAGTTATTCAGCTTTACTGCGCCGAGAGAGCCGCCCATTTGCAGCAGTATGGGCTTTTTCCCGTCAAACCCGCAGGCGGCAAGCCCCTTTTTCCGACTGCCCGCGAACAATTCCCCGCGGATGGGCGTGCCTGTGTAGACGCCGCGCCCCTTCGGGATGTAATCCAACGTTTCGGGGAAGGTTGTACAGATGACTTTTGCTGAGGGCATGGCAATTTTATTTGCCAGCCCGGGCGTAATGTCAGATTCATGGATGATGACGGGTATTTTGTTTCGCTTCGCGCCCAGCACGACGGGAACGGCAACAAAGCCGCCCTTGGAAAATACCAGATCAGGCCTGAGCCGCTTCAGCAGGAGCCGCGCCTCTTTTATGCCCTGCACCACGCGAAACATATCGCTGATATTCTGGCGGGAAAGGTAACGCCGCAGTTTCCCTGTAGGGATGCCGTAATACGGCACTCCCGCCTGCTCCATCAGCGTTTTTTCTATGCCGTTTTCCGAGCCGATATAAAGCACTTCCCAGCCTTCCGCCCGCAGATGCGGCAGAAGTGCCAGGTTGGGGGTTACATGTCCGGCTGTGCCGCCACCGGTCAGTACGATTCTTTTCATAAATTCCACCTCTGGCTTGATTTTTGCACTGTTTCTTATCATAGCAGAAAAAAGCCGCGACTTCCAGACTTTCTTTCATTTCTTTTCAAATAAGAGAGAGATTGACAAATAACGGCAAATTATTGTATATTATTTTTACAAACAGTAGAAATATACATAACGTAGAAAAGGAGGAATGGCATGCAGAAGAAACAGAGCATTTCAGAATCGGAAATGAAGGTAATGAAAAAAATCTGGGAAAGCGGAAGGATGATTTCTGTTTCGGAAATTGTGGCGGAGCTTAAAAAGGACGGGGAGGAATGGAACCATACGACAATATCTACTTTTCTGACAAGGCTGGAGGATAAAAAAGTCATATCCTCAACG
The DNA here is from genome assembly GCA_910578425.1 of uncultured Anaerotignum sp. Taxonomy (GTDB): domain Bacteria; phylum Bacillota; class Clostridia; order Lachnospirales; family Anaerotignaceae; genus Anaerotignum_A. The sequence continues at coordinate 8,969 of CAJTQX010000041.1, read as the reverse complement.
AAAAGCAAAAACAGGCGCATTTATTTCCCTCTGGTCAGCAGGGAGGAATACAACCGAAACGAGGCGGAAAATTTTATCAGTAAATTTGGCGGTACATTAAAAGATTTTCTTTCGGCTTTTTCAAACAGCAGGCCCTTGAATGAAAAAGACATACAGGAATTAAAGGAATGGTTGGAAAAATTCGATGATTGACAGAATTTTTATTGCGGTTTTGCTGCTTTCTGTCAGTGGTTTTGTGTTTTGCGCGTTTTTTTTGCCTTTGGAAAAATTGGCTTACCGTTTCACTTCGGCGAAAACAATGGTTTTTGTAAATACGGCGGCTCTTTTTTCGTTTCTGCTTCCGTTTTATCTGATTGTATCGTTTTATGATGGAAGCGAAAAACTGTTTCAGGATTACATGATACTTGTTTTTCAGGAGGACGGGCCTTTTGAAGCATTTGTGATTGCGTTCAGGGGGCTGCCTGTTACGAAATACCTCTGCGGCTTATGGCTCTTTGGTGCGGTATGGCTCCTTGTATACCGCACCGGAGAGTATCTCAGCTTTACCGCAGGGACGACTGCCAGCGGGTTTCTCATAAACGGAAGCATCTGGGCGGAGGTGTTTTGCGGGCTGAAGCGGGAGCAGAATGTCCGGAATGTCCGGCTGATTGGCTCCTGCTGCATTTCTGCCCCCTGCACATTTGGCATCCGGAACAGATATATTGCTATTCCGGCTGTTATGTTGAATTCGTTTGCGGAGGATGAAGTAAAACAGATTCTCCGTCATGAGTTTTATCATGTGATACACCGCGACCTGCTGCGGAAATTTCTGATTATGCAGGTGGGCTGTATTCACTGGTTTAACCCGCTGTTTTATTATTTGAAGGAAAATCTCTCGGATTGGCAGGAGACCGTCTGCGATGATGAGGTGACGAAGGACATGGGGGAAGAGGAAAGGAAAAGATATATACGGCTGGTTATGAAGGTTCTGGAATTACAGAAGGATACCGGCGGAGGGCGGAATTGGGGAACCAGCATGATTGGGAGCGACCGGAAAAGCTGCCAGAGGAGGTTTGAAAGACTGCTGCGGAAAAGCACTGGAACCAATCCAGGGGGGAGAGTATTGGTGACAGCATTGGTGCTGTTTTCCCTGTTTCTGGGAAATGCCGCAGCAAAAGAGGCGGATATAGTTGTTAACCAACTGTTTTCTCCAAATGTTCAGATTGCCAGCAGGGAAAATCTGAAAATAGAGGAAGTCAGGGAAATTGAAACGAGACAACTGCGGTATTCCAGCGGCGCAGGCGCAGATGGTCCTGTGGAATTCCGCCCATATAATGCCGCGGATGCGGCTTATGAGATATTCTGGAGGGATGGATTTGCAGCTTTCCCGCAGAGGGCTGACCCGTTTGGGGCGGAACATCCCCATCAGTATATGGAGATAACGCTGAGGGAACACCGGAAATATCCCGATGGGAGCTGTGAATTTGTCTATTATGACAGCGAGGAATGCTCTGTCTGCGGGACGATCAGAAGGGGCAGGAAATTCTGCGAGGAGTTTCAGGCAGAATGTTCCCATAAATCAGAGAACCAAACGAAAAGGATATACCAACAGGTTATAAATAACGGAACCAATGGCGCGAATGACGCGGAAGGTGCTGTTATTCATAATAAAGAGCACGCTGTGCGGCAGAGGCTGGACTATTAAAGGGGCCTTCCGGTTTTGACCGACAGAGAAACCGGACGCACAGCGGCGGACATCACTATTGTTACTGTATGTATCAAAGGAGGAAGAAGAATGAGAATTTCAAGCGCAGCATGGACGAACAGACGCAGAACCGCGTTTTCCGGCGGGCAGAACAGAGGCGGTTTTGCGGCTATGCTCAGGGAGACAGGCGCGGAGCAGGAAAGGAAGCAGGTACGCAGAAACGAGCTGCCCACAAAGCTGGAGCCTGTCCGCGTAAACCCGCTTCTGCTGGGACAGGTAAAACTGAGCGACATTGAAAAACCTGTGAAAGTGAATCTGGATAGGCTTTCGGCGGAAAAACGGGCGGAACTGAACGAAAAATACCGCATTGATGAAATGGAACTGAATTCGGAGGAATGTCGGGAGCTTATCAGGGAATTGCAGGAGGAAGGAATCCTTTCGGATTCTGACATTATTTCTCTGCCGCCGAATACAGTATCCATCAGCACAAATTCCGAAGGCACCGTTACAGGCATACTGACCTGGGAAGGGGAATACGGAGAATTCAGGGAAAGCCGGAACGCGGTTGACCTTATCAGAAATTCCCTGCGCTTTGCATCGAAGGGATATCTGGATTTGGCAGAGAAGATTTTGAAAAGCGATGAAGAGAAGGCGATGGCTTCTATTTATGAATCGTACCAGAATATTCTTGGCGTGATTGAGGAGATTTTTGCCGGACAGCTGAATCTTGACAGATAAAAGGGGGAGAACAATGCGAATTTCAGATATTAAAGGACAAAATTGGAGACAGATAGAGATAAGAAAGGGCAAGATAGAGGGTTTTTCTGATTTATTGAAGGAAGAAGTGTTAGGGTATCATTTGAATCTCGAATATTCTAATCACGGCCATCCCATACCTGATACGGAAGAAGTTAGAAAGATGAAGGAAATGGGGCTTATTCCTGTGTATATTGATGAATCTACGGTAAAAGAGATGGAAAGTCTTGGACATATTATTCACCTCAAAAATATGCAGTTCCAGAATACAAATGATTGGGAATATTTTTCGGAATACCCACACCCGGATATTCCCTACCCCATGCACGTTGCGGAATTTGCAAGGCCGCTGAAGTTTAACCCGAGCAGGCTGACTGATGAAATAAAGGCGCAGCTGAACAAAAAATATCGTCTTGACCGCATTAAGCCGGATTCAGAGGAATACTACGCCCTGATGAGGGATTTGCAGGAAAAAGGGATTCTCTCCAGCGGAAAGATATACAATCTGCCTCCGAGTGTGACGGAAATCACCACGGACGAAAAAGGGAATATCAGAAGCATCAGGATGAAATTCCCTGCGGAAAACAGCAAAGACGCTGAAAATTTTTTGATTTACACCAGAAGCCTGTTAGCCTTTGGAGCAAAGAATTATGAAGCGTTGGCGGGGAAAGAAAACCGAACCAGAGGGGAGCAGGCGGTCATTTCTATCTACGAATCGCACCAAAATATCATGGCGGCCATAGAGAAAGTTTTTTCTGAACAGCTTGCCTGATATGTGGACGATAGGATTGGATTTCCCGCAGATGGGGATTTTCTGGACTATACCAAAAACAGCCTTAGCTTTGTTGCAGAGCATATTGAATATTTAAGTAAATGTGATAGATTGATCAGTGGGGAACAGATGGCTCTTTCTGTCAATGAAATGCACAAAAATATTGTAGCGGCAATTGAGGAAATTTTTGCCGGACAGCCGAACTTGAATAAATAAGGAACTTTGGCAGCGCTGTGCGGCAGGGAAAGGCGCGCCGCACAGCGGCTGGTTTTTGAGAAAGGAACAGGAATGGATTTTAGGATTGGGGCAAAAAGCCCGGTATACGGCGCAAGACAGACATCGAAAGTAGCAGATAAGCAGCTGAAGCAATCCTTTGCGATGAAAATGGCAGAGGTCAGACCGCCCAGGCAGGATACTGTAGAAATCAGCGGGAACCCGCTGGCACAAAGGCTGGAGAACGTCCATCAACAAATCAACGGGATGGATCTTACAGGGAAAACCAGCGAGGAAGTTTATAAGTCCATTTTAGATGCTTATGAAGATGAATTTGGTTTTTCTGATTTGCTATTCTATATTGATGAAGATGCATACAATATGGTTGACGAAGACAGACAAAAGATGCTTGAGAGCACAGTTCCCGATTATCAGAAAGTGAGACATGGTTTGCATTACCGCGCTATGGGTTATGACAAAATGACGGATGCAGAAAAAATTGCTGCAATCAAAGAGCGGGTCGGCGGAAATTCATATGTGCATAAGTATTGTGAAATTGCTGAGTTGATGAGAGCAGATGTGCTTACACCAACTCAAGGTTCTGAAATTTGTAACGCTTTGTCGAGAAAAGCTGAAAAGGAGTACTGTGCGAAAATAGGCATCGACCACGTAACACTGTACCAGCATTTAGAGGAATACTACGGGCAACCCTTTGAAAAGGCACTCGAAACGTGGAGCAAAGGACTTTTGGACTGGAAGGCAAACACAGATATCACCTGGCTGGAGATTGTCGAAAGCGTCGAGAAATATTCTACAAAGCCGGATCTGGAAAAAGATGCGTTTATGAAAGAGTTTGAAGAAACTTCAGAACTGCTGACAAAGAGTGACAAAGCTTAGGCAGTGTCGTTACAAGTGTCTGCGCACGCCTTTCCGGCGATATACCTGAGCGGTTTTCACAGCCAGAAATTTTATGCTTTTGCGCGCGGCAAGGATTTTTTCCCATTTGCGGGCATAAGCTGATAGAAAACCCCGAAAGGAAGATTGCCGATGTATCCATATAACCGTAATACCCACCTCTATACCGCTAAGGTGCAGGCGAAGGAGGAAGCACCGCTTTCCGATGACCGCCGTCTGCTGGAACTGTTACAGCTTGCGCTGGCGGCAACGGACGCGATGTTCTGCCGCTATCAGGCATTGCTGGCAGAGCCGAAGCTGGCAGAAAGCGCGGATATTTTGAAAACCATGCTTTTGGACGAGCAGAAGCACAGCAAGCAGCTTAAGGACATTATTTATTCCATATACGGTGAGATTCAGACGCTGGAAAACACCGAAGCCGCAGAAGATGCGCAGGCCGCAGAGGCAGCAGGCATGTTGGAGGAAACCATGCTGACCGAGATGGATGATATTGGCTTTTTCCGCAGCCTTTTGCTTTCCATGCCGGAAAATGACCTGCGCGACCCGTTTTATGAAATGGTGACAGACAAACAGAACCACTGTAACGGGCTGTGCTTTCTTTACTCGAAATATTTTTCCTGAAGCTATGGGAATCCGGCGCGGTTTGTGATATACTCGTCTAAAGTGTATTTTATGACGGACAAAAGAAAGGACGAGAAGAATGAACGATTGTATTTTCTGTAAAATCATTGCAGGGGAAATTCCTTCCGCGACGATATACGAAAACGAGGAATTTAAGGCGATATTAGACCGTTTTCCCGCAAACGAGGGACATGTGCTGATTTTGCCTAAGAACCATACGCCGAATATCTTTGAAATCAACCCGGAACAGGCAGGACGGCTCTTTACGCTGGCGGCGGATATCGCGCGGGCGATGAAAGAGGTTCTTGGCTTTGAGCATATGAACGTGATGCAGAACAATGGGACGGTTGCAGGGCAGACAGTATTCCATTTCCATCTGCATCTGATTCCCCGTTACGAAAACGATGGCATCACCATACAGTATAAGCCGATGGAACTGACAGACGAACAGATCGAAACCATGCGCAAGAAGCTGGAACAGGCATAAAAAGGACCGGAACAGAAACCCCCTTCTGAAATGATTTTCAGGAGGGGGTTTTACAGTATTTTATAAATGCCAGAATATAAATATTCCCGCCGCAAAAGCCAGCAGAAACAGCACTGTGCCGACTTTCAGATCGTGCCTGTCCCGCCGCCGTACACGCTTGAGAAATTCAGGGTCGTCCAATTCCATGACGTATATCCCGCCGAACAGCCCGGTTCGTATCTGAAGACGCAGGGAGGTTTCTTTTTTCAGCATATAATACGTCCGCGCGGTCATCTGGAAATGGTAGGTCACGCCGTTGCTGACGCCTTCCAGAAAATACCCCTGATAAATGCCCTTATCTATGCCGGATTTGCTGGAAATAAACAGCCGGCAGGAAAGCAGTACCAGCTCCCGCTTTTTTAGTATGGAGCGGTCTATTGCGGTATAGAGCATCATGGTATAGGTATAATTCAGCGCGAGGAGCGGTATGATCGTCAAAAGCAGACGCCAGAAGCGCAGATTTTCACTGCCCCAGCCCTGCAAATTCAACAGGTAGCCCTGAATTTGCGCTGTCGCCAGAGAGTAGAACATCAGCAGGAACGTTACCATGTAAAGCACGCAGAACAGCACGCTGTGGCGTTTGCGCTGCTTTGTGTTCCACATGCGTATGTCCGTCAGCCCATGCCGGCAGAGCAGGAACATCAGGAGGCAGATCAGCACCATCAGCCCGTTGACCGCCATACCGCTGCGGAAGCTCAGCGTCATAGCCAGTATCGGCACGAGCCAGCCCGTAAGCAGACCCCAGCCGAGCCGCCCTGTCACCGCTGCCATAAAGAAACACCAATATATCATTAGGAAGGTAATAAAACCCAGCCAGGCCATTTTATCCGACTCCTTAACCTATGTGGCAGAACATTCTGTTCTGCCGACTGTCCGACTGAAAACAGACCCTGCTGATCGCCTGTGCAGAGCCTGTCTGTTGTCATTTGTTGTAGTTTTTGTTGTATTTTGCTGTGTGTTAAGGAAATCATACCATATCCGGCGGTACAAATCCAGACCTGCTGCGTTTTTTGTATAGAAAAAACAGCCGCGCGGCTTCTTCCGGCGGCTATTCCTGTCATTTCTGCATTTCCTGCTCCATGCTCTCCAGTGCGGCAAAAAACAGTCCGTCCACATCGCCCCATGACGGGCGCGGGTCAGCCGCACCGCCCTCCACGCTCCTGTACAGGTCGGAGAGATAGCCTTCCCCTTCGGCGTAAAGCTGTCCGGCTGTTACAGGGCAGTCCAGCTCTGTTGCCAGCTCGCAGAGGGCAAGCGTTGGGTCAGCTTTTTGACGTGTTTCCCATATCTTCCGGCGCAGAGCCGCGTCCTTTTTGGCTTTTTGCAGGAGTTTCCATAATTCCTCGTTCATATTTCCGCCTCCTTTGCCATCAGTATCTCCGGCTTTGGGCGGGCTATGCTGGGATTTTTTTCAGTTGTTTTATAATGGTTCTTTTTCTAAAGCCTCCATCGAAGCAAAAAACATGTCGTAGCCGTCCTGCCAGCCCTCGATAGGCTCAGACGCGCCGCCGTTGCAGCTTTTCCGCAGGTTGGAACAAAATTCCTCCCCCTCCGCGAAAAGCTCTCCAACGCTTATCGGAAAGCCCTCTGCCCCAGCCAGCAGGCATAACGCCAGCGCGGGGTCCCTGTCTGCCTTTGTTTCCCATATCTTCTGGCGCAGAGCCGCATCTGTTCTTGCTTTTTGCAGCAGTTTCCAAAGCTGTTCGTTCATAAAGTTCCCTCCTTTGCCTGGAAACAGTATAGCACATCCGCGCGTTTCAGAAAAGAAGGGCAGGCACAAATCTGCCCCCCGCGGGATATATTGAAAATAACAATTTCTGCGGGGAGGAAACGGCATGGCAGTAAAAAAGCTGACGGAGATTCCAACGGTCCGCCCCTGCCTTGTACGGGAGGTTTCAGGGGAGGAACGGCTACGTTTTTTTGACCTTGGCTTTTTCCGGGGCAGCCGGGTTTTGCCGATGTATGAATGTACAGGCGGCGGAACGCGGGTGTACCGGGTAAAGGATACGCTGATCGCCCTGCGCGACAGGGACGCGGCACAGATTCTGGCGGAGGAGGCGGGGAGTGATGGCTGAGACAAAACGGCAGTTCCGCATCGCGCTGGCAGGGAATCCGAATACCGGCAAAAGTACCGTATTCAACGCCCTGACGGGACTGAAACAGCATACAGGGAACTGGTCAGGGAAAACGGTGGGCAGCGCGGCGGGGACATTTTCGCTGCCCTGTGGAAATGCCGCGCTCTACGACCTGCCGGGTATTTATTCCCTTTTTTCGGACAGCGCGGAGGAACGCGCCGCGAGAGAATTTCTTTCCTATGAAGCCCCTGACCTTGTTATCGTGATACTGGACGCGACTTCTCTGGAACGCAACCTGCCGCTGGGCTTACAGGTTATGGAACTGACGGAAAACGTCATATTCTGCCTGAACCTGACGGATGAGGCGCGAAAGAAAGGGATTGCTGTGGACGTGGATCTGCTGTCAGAGGAGACGGGCGTTCCTGTGATTGAAATGGCGGCGAGGCAGGGCGTAGGGCTGGACCGGCTCAAAGCCGCGCTGACGGAGATTCTTTCCGGCAGGCGGAGGGTGCGGCCAAAACGGACCGAACTTTGCGGCAGTCTGCCGGAAGCGTTTGCCTACCTGCTGGAAAGCTGTGGGAGGCTTGTGCCGGAGGGCATGAGCAGAGAGTTTTTTTGCGGACGCCTGCTGGAAGGGGACGGTTCCGCCTTTGCGGAATGTGCCCAAAACGGCTGTAAGGATTTCTGGGAGCGGGAGGAGCTGCGTATGCGGGCAGAGGCGGCAGAGATATTGGCGCGGGAAAACGGCGGCAGCGCGCTGGCGGAGTTCCGCGAACTGCGGTCGCTGACATTTCTGCGACGCGCGGAGAAGATTGCGGGAAAGGTTGTGCAGAAAACCTCCGCAGGGGACGCGTATACCGAACGAATCGACCGCTTTGTGCTTTCCCCTAAAACGGGTATCCCGCTTATGCTCCTGCTTTTGGGCGGGATATTCTGGCTCACTGTTGCAGGGGCAAACATCCCGTCAGACCTGCTGATGGACGGCTTCCGCTATTGGGGCGCAGAACTGCGGGAGGGGCTTGCCGTTCTGCACACGCCGCCCTGGCTGGAAAGCCTGCTGATGGACGGTATCTACCTTACAGCAAGCTGGGTTGTGGCAGTCATGCTGCCGCCTATGGCAATTTTTTTCCCGCTTTTTACACTGCTGGAAGATTTCGGACTCTTGCCGCGTATTGCTTTTAACCTCGATGGACTGTTTCAGCGGGTTGGTGCGCATGGAAAGCAGGCGTTGACTATGTGCATGGGGGCTTACCTGGGTGCGAAAAAGCATAAACTGAATACACCGCATCATCCGGTCATTTGCAAAGGCTATATAGGATAAAATGCGTGGCAGGACACTCCTTATTTGTCGGAATGTAAGATTGTCAAACATATTGGACAAGGAACTCAACAGGGGAAAGCCAACCG
>CAJTQX010000040.1 GCA_910578425.1 uncultured Anaerotignum sp. | reverse complement strand
CTCGGTTGGCTTTCCCCTGTTGAGTTCCTTGTCCAATATGTTTGACAATCTTACAAATTCGTTTTTTTGCCCCTGCTCGGGCTCCGTAAAATCCTGTCAGCCTTCCAGCACCGTTTTGCGGAAGACTTCACCAATATTTTCGGCTATCACCAGCGCGGCGCGGCTGTCATAGGGAGTAGCGGATTTGTTAATCAGCACCAGCCGCTCCCCGCGAAAATAATTCAGAAGCCCGGCCGCCGGGTAAACATTCAGGCTCGTACCGCCCACAATCATCAGATCCGCTTTGCTGATGTGCTCCATCGCCGCGTCCAGCGTGTCCTCGTTCAGGCTTTCCTCATACAGCACAACATCCGGCCGTACAATACCGCCGCAGGCGTCACAGCGTGTAATGCCTTCCTCCGCCGTAACATAATCCAGATCAAATTTCTTCCCGCATTTCAGACAGTAATTTTTGTAAAGCGTGCCATGCAGTTCCAGCACATTTCTGCTCCCTGCCCTCTGGTGCAGGTCGTCGATGTTCTGCGTGATGACGGCTTTCAGTCTGCCGTCCTGCTCCAGCTTTGCCAGAGCCTTGTGGCAGTCGTTCGGCTGCGCGTCCGGATAGAGAAGTGTTTTTTTGTAATACTTGAAAAACACTTCCGGATTGCGCACAAAAAAGCTGTGGCTGAGTATGACTTCCGGCCTTACGCCATATTCGTTGATCGCCTGAAAAATGCCGTTTTCACTGCGGAAATCAGGAATGCCGCTTTCCGTAGACACGCCCGCACCGCCAAAAAAAACAATATTTTTGCTTTCGTTGATCCATTCCTTCAGTTGTTCATATTTTTTATCCATGCTGTTCCCTCCTGTTATTCTTTTTATTTTCAAAGCTCCGTTCCTCAACGGTGCCATTCCAGTTCCATTCCTACGCCGATTTCTCCACAGGGGTGCTCCGCGTGCAGGGCGGCGCGCACCTGAAACGATGTACAGTGGCAGGGATATAATTCTGGTATGTCCTCCCGTTTCAAAAAGGCAATGGTTTCTTTTGCCCTCTTACCTTCGCTTGACAAAGGGTATATCCCCTTGTCAAGCGAAGGTATCCAGCTCAAATAAATGAAATCCGCCCAGAACGCTCCTGACCTGCCGGATGCCTGTAACCTTTTTGGCATAGGAAATCATGTTGCAGATGCCTGCATGAGAGCAGCCTGTAATGATAGAAAGCCCGCTTTCGCCGCAGTATGCCAGCGCGGTATCGTCCCGCATAAAATCCGGCTCCCGCCCGCCTGCCCGCATTACCATACCAATGGCGTATTTCGGTTCAAAGGGTATTTCCCGCGGAATTTCTCCCAGAAAAACCAGACGTTCCGTCAGCCAGAGCGATTCTTTTGTCAATATCAGTTCCGTTGCCTGCGCCAGTTCCGCTTTCCGCAGAGGACTGCCAATGTCCATGCCGTCCAGCTCATGCGGCAGAACCGCGTCCGGACAGGCAATGACTTTGGGTTTTCTCCCAAACGGAAGTGCCAGCAGGGAACGAAGCCCGCCCGTATGGTCATTGTGGCTGTGCGAAAGCAGTATTGCCTCCGCCTCTGTCAGGTCTGTCCCCATAGCGGCGGCATTTTTCAAAAACGCATCGGAATAACCTGTATCAAACAGGAAATTCCGCCCCTCGTCCTCTATCCGGCAGGAAACCGCAGGCTCCCCCAGATAATACGCGTCAATCTCCGTATGGTTGTCCATCAGCACCCGCAGCTTCATGGTTTTCCTCCCCGCTTTCTGTTTCTTCTTCCCGTTTTTCCTTCTCCGGCGTTTCTCTTTCTTCCTTTTCTTCCTCTGGTTTTTCCTCCCCCGCGCCTTCCGGCGATCCCTTTTCCAGCAGAGCAATCCGCTTTTCCAGAGTCTCAATTTTATCTTCGTAATACAGAAACAGTTTAATAAACATCGTCAGAAGCAAAGCCGCAAAAATGACTATCGCCCAAAAGCTGTGAAAAAGCAGGCTGCCAAAGAAAAAAGCAAATACCGCGCAGCAAACCAGACAAATCAGAAATATTGCCAAACATCCCGTCATATACATTTCCTCCTGTTTCTCCTGAGAATACCATAACACACAAAGCCCGCCTCTGCAACCGCCCTTTTCGTCTGTGACCAAAAGTGGCTCTATCTTCCACATTCTTGACATTTTCCCAGCGTTATGTTACTTCTATGAAAAGACAATATTTGAAAGGAGAACGACATAATGAAAAAACAGGAACTGCAAACCCCCTCAATCCTTCTGGATATGGATATTTTAGAGCAGAATATCCGTGCATATCAGGAAGTCTGCAATCGCAGCGGCAAATCGCTCTGGCCCATGATAAAGACCCACAAAAGTGCGGAACTGGCAAAAATGCAGTTGGATGCAGGCGCGGAGGGCTTTCTCTGCGGCACGCTGGACGAATGTGAAATGCTCTGCCGCCTTGGTGCAAAGCGCGTCATGTACGCTTATCCCACAGCGAACCCTGCCAATATCCGCCGTTTTATCGCGCTGGAAAAGCAGGCGGAACTGATTATCCGTCTGGACAGCTATGAAGCCGCCGCCCTCCTTCAGGCCGAAGCAGAAAAAGAGGGCGTTATCGTCCCCTATACCGTCATTGTGGATATGGGATTCCATCGTTTCGGCATACTGCCGGGCAGTCTGGCGGCATTTGTACAGAAGCTTTCCGCACTGAAAAATCTGAAATTCCTCGGTATTTCCACCCATCCTGGACAGGTTTATGGTGCAGCCGGCCGCGCAGAAGTCGAAGCCGCCGCAAAGCTGGAACGGGATACCATGAAAGCCGCAGCGATGGAACTGGCTTCGGCAGGATTCCCGCCGCAAATTGTTTCCAGCGGCTCCACGCCGACCTTCCTGTTTGCCGCGGAAGATGATACCATTAACACCCTGCATCCCGGCAACTACACCTTTTTTGACGCAATCCAGATTGCGCTTGGCTCCGCCGAAGAAAAAAACTGTGCTCTGCGTGTGTTTGCCACAATCATAGCGCGTCCCTCCGCAGACAGATTCCTCTGCGACGCAGGTTCCAAATGTCTTGGTCTGGATCAGGGCGCGCATGGCAGCGCGTCCATCAAGGGTTACGGGCGTATCGTGGGCCATCCGGAGCTGGCACTCGTCGGGCTCTCCGAGGAAGTCGGAAAAATACTTGTTTCCGGCACAACAGACCTGAAAATCGGTGATACCATTGAAATTATCCCGAATCACTCCTGTTCCTCCGCAAACAATACCAGCTTTTACACAGCCATTCGCGGCAATGAAGTCGCTGGTGTAATCCCCGTAGACGCGCGGGAAAATTCCATACCTCGGAAAATCGGATAAAAATGCTGAAAACAGAAAAAACGGGGAGCCCGAAAAGTGTGATCAGGCTGTCCCCGTTTTGGTCTGTTTCCTATTCCGACAGACAGTATTATTTTTCCTCCGCTTTTCTTCCGCGGAGCAAAAAATGCCGTATCTGGCTGAGATTGTTAAAAATACGTGAGCCATAGACCACAATCGCAGCAATCGAAAGGTCGATACTCAGCTGGTTTCCCAGCCAGATCAGCAGGACCGCCAGCACGCCATTGCAGAAAAAGCCGCTCAAAAATACCTTTGCCTCAAATTCTTTCTGCGTATTCGCGTAAACACCGCCCAGCACAGAATCCATACACGCCAGTATCCCGACCGCAACATACGCCGAATACCCATAGGGAATGGAAAAACCGCTGTAAATGCCCGCCGCCACGCCTATAACAAGCCCGATAATCGGTATCATTTTTCCTCTGCCTCCCTCCACAATGCCGTCTGCGTATATGCCGGAACGGTAAGAATGCTTTCTTTGCGAATGTTGATTTCAATGCCCCAGGGCGAAAGGCTGTCCACCACGCCGCCCGGGAATTTCAGCGCGGCCTGCAAAACCTCCGCATCGCCCACTGCAAGTATCTCGAAAGGCGCGGCAACCCGCACGCCGTTCACTGTCACAATAGAGCCGGCGCACGCGACCGCGCTCGTGCCAACGATCCTCTGCCCATTGATGGAAACGGCTTTCGCGCCCGCGCTGTTCAGTTCATTCAACACCGCGAGAATATCCTCCGCGTGTACGATGTACGCGTTTTTGTTGCCGGATTTCTGCGCGCTGCTGTCATTCATCGTAACGGCTATGCCGCCGCCTGTAATTTCCGTCAGTCCCGCAAATTCCCGCAGCTGCTCCAGTTCCCTGCGCATCATGTCCGTTCCCAGAACGCCCTGCTCGTATTCTTTTATGGTCTGTTCCAGACTTTCGTTCTTCCGCTCCAGCGCGTCCCGCTCCTCCTGAAGCTGTTTCATCGCCGTTGCCGCCTCGGAAAGCCGCTGGTTTTCGGTTGAAACTTTCTGTTTCTGCACCGTATTATACTGCACGCCGATAATAATGCCAAAAAGAATACAGATTGCCGTCATTGCAATTGAATATTGATGTTTTTTCATATTCTGCCTCGTTTCCCCGCAGGATCAGGTCAGGTATTGGAACACGATCGGCTTGTTCAGATCGCTCAGATCCAGACTCCCTCTGTCCTCCTCCGGTATGGTTTTCAAAATTTCCGCCATCATGCGGATTTTCTGGTCTCCATTTTCCATGCTCCCCAGGTGTATCTGCACCTGATTCACCTCAGCATATACATCTTTCGGGTTGGAAACATCAATCTCCACCACCAGATCCAACAGCTCGTATTTCTGCATCAACTGAGACATGCGCAGTATCACCGTCAGCTTTTCGGGATTTTTTACCGGAAGAATCTCCCCTTTCTGGAAGCTGTCAAACAGAAGCCCCCTCACCAGCGGCAGTGCCTTAAAATAGGAATCCTGCACATCCAGCACCCGCCCCTCTTCGTCTATGTAGAGGTACGCGCCCATATAGGGCACATATCCCCTGACCTTCCGTTCCGTCACCTGAATCACCATTGTATCGGGCAGCTCTGCGGAAAGCTCCGCGTGCGCGATATATGGGTCCTGCTCCAGCACACGCTCCGCGCGGCTCTTGCCAAACAGTATCAGGTTGTCGCCGGTGGAAAGGCCAATCATTTCGCAGAGCTGCGATGTAGAAAGGCGGTCCGTCCCTTCGCTGCGAATATTCCGCACCGCAAAAAGCGGTGAAAACAGCACACACGCGCAAATCACAACAAGCAAAGCCCCCGCAATCGCGTAGCTCTGCCGCCCGCCCCGCCTTTTCTTCTGCGGCCTGTAATAGTCCAGATCCTCCGAAAGGTCATAGTCCGCAATCTGTTTCTTCCGTTTTTTCCAATTTTTCTTTTTCTCCATCATATCCACTCTCATTCCGCCAGCCGTATATCGCCGCCCAGCGAGGAAAACGCCTCCTCAATCCGTTCATAGCCGCGCTCTACAAACTGGCTGCCATGCACAATGCTCTCTCCCTCCGCCGCAAGCGCGGCTGCCAGCAAAGCTGCTCCGCCCCGCAGGTCTTTTCCGGATACCTCCGCGCCATGAAGCTGTTTTACGCCGCATATCGTAGCGTTTCGCCCTTCTATGCGGATATCCGCCCCCATTCGGCATAATTCCGCGCTGTGGGAAAAACGGGCCTCGAACACCGTTTCACTAATCATACAAGTTCCCTCGGCCAATGTCAATAGACTCATGATCAGCGGCTGCAAATCCGTCGGGAAACAGGGAAATGGCCCTGTCGCCAGCGTAAAGCCGGAGGAAAGCCGCTTCGGCGGGCGCAGACGCAGACATGGCCCGCAGCTTTCCCATTCCAGATGGCATCCCGTCCTTTCTATCGCACGCTCAAACGCTTCCAACTGTTCCCGTTCTGGTCCTTTCAGACAAATTTCCCCGCCCGTCATTGCCGCAGCGCAGAGGAACGTGCCCGCTTCGATGCGGTCGGCAGGAATCGTAAAATAGGCCCCGTGCAGCTTCCGCACGCCCTCCACCATAATATCTGACGTGCCTTCGCCGTAAATCTCCGCGCCGCAGGCGCGCAGAAACTGCGCCAGAGCCACAATTTCCGGCTCCTTCGCGGCATTGTGTATTACCGTCGCGCCTTCCGCCCGCACCGCCAGCAGGAGGATGTTCTCCGTCGCGCCAACACTGGGAAAGTCCAGATAAATGTCATACCCCAGAATATGCGGTGCTTCGCAGTCCAGCAGGCCGTCCCGTTCCCGCACGATGACGCCCATTTTCTCAAACGCCCGCAGATGCAGGTCGATAGGGCGTTTCCCGATGGCACAGCCCCCCGGATGCCCCAGTACGGCTTTGCCCGTCCTTCCCAGCAGCGCGCCCAGAAACAGTATGGAAGAACGCATTTTCCGAACGGTATCCTGCCCGATTTCCGCTCCGGAGAGGTTTCTGCTGTCTATCGTCAGTATTCTGTCCGAAAATTCCGCTTTGCAGCCCAGTTCCCGCAAAATCTCAAGCGTCAGGGAAACGTCCCGGATATGCGGACAGTTTTCCAGCACCACTTCGTCCTCCGCCAGTATGCACGCCGCCAGAATCGGGAGCGCGGCGTTTTTGCTCCCCCTTACGGCAAATTCTCCCTCAATGGTTCTGCCGCCCCGCACGATATAATAGCCCATGACGTTCCCTCCAAAAGTGGAATCTTACATTCATACTATCAGAGGACGTTCTTTCCGGTGCCTTTCCTTTTTCAAAAGGGATTTCTTTACAAATGGACGCAAAACAGGTAATATGAATTAGGCAGCGTCGTCACAAGTGTCTGCATACGCCTTTCCAACAAAATTATACTCGAAAATACGTATACATAACTCATGACGACACTACCCAGGAAAAGAAATACTCTCAGGAGGGAAAAACATGAAACGAAATATTTTGGATATACAGGGCTTGAAAGTTGGGCAGGCGGAAAACACTGCGGCAAAAACCGGCGTTACCGTTGTCATCGCGGAAAAAGGCGCGGTCTGCGGCGTAGACGTGCGGGGCGCGGCGCCGGGCACGCGCGAAACTGACCTGCTGAACCCGCTCAACGCAATGGAACGCGTACAGGCAGTCGTACTTTCCGGCGGCTCGGCATTCGGGCTGGATGCGGCCTCCGGCGTGATGGAATATCTGGAGGAGCAGGGAATCGGCTTTGATGTAGGCGTAACAAGAGTACCCATCGTCCCCGCCGCTGTGCTGTTTGATTTGGAAAACGGCGATGCGTTCACCCGTCCGGATAAAGCAATGGGGCGCGCGGCATGCGAAAACGCCTCGGCCGAAACGCTTCAGGAAGGCGCATACGGCGCGGGCTGCGGCGCGACTGTGGGCAAACTGCGCGGTATGGCGCACTGCTCCCCCAGCGGCATCGGCTCCTGGTCGGAAACAACACAAAACGGTATCTGTGTTGCGGCTCTTGTCGCCGTCAATGCCTTTGGGGACGTTGTCGAAAACGGCAAAATCATTGCCGGCGCGAAAGACGACAGCGGCGCGTTCACCAGCACAGAGGAAGGCGTCCTGCAAATGGCCTCCTCCCTTTCCTTTGCGTCCGGCAAAAGTACAACCATCGGCATAATCGCCACAAATGTAAAGCTGACAAAGGCGCAGGCGGCAAAAGTCGCAGGCATGGCGCATGATGGGCTTGCGCGCTGTATCCGCCCGATTCACACCACGCTGGACGGGGATACGCTGTTTTGTCTTTCTACAGAAGAAATCGAACTGCCGACCGCTCCTGTGGATGTTGTAGGAATCATGGCGGCAAGAGTCGCGGAGCAGGCAGTCCTGCGCGCGGTAAAAACAGGAAAATAATATCAGAATTTCACGAAGGAGGCAGGACGCATGATAAGGCGTTTCAAAGAAACAGAAGGGAGATATATAGAAAAAATCGCCGGTCAGGACAGGTTTGCCTTTGCCCATTCCGATTCAAACGATTTTTACGACTTAGCCGAATGGTCGATATCAGGCGATTATCCTGGCTCCATTCTTATCTTTTTTGACTTTGCTTCCGGCGATGTTTATAAGCCGTTTGCGAAGAAACGGAATGTCATTTACAGCGACCCTGTTTATGCCGATGGCTTTTACTATTTTCTCCGGGGCGATTACAGCAAAAGAAAAATCACCCTGTACCGCTGTATGCCCGGGACGGTTTTAGAAAAGGTAACGGAACTGAATACGGAGGACGTCAATTTATATAACCTGCGTATTATCGGGGATTCCGTACATATCATCAGCCAGGGCGACCGCTTTGCGTGTTACTATCCCGAAATCTTCTCTTTCCCGATGGAAAGCAACGAAGCCGTTGTTTTTATATCGGATGACCGGATATACTTTGAGGCATGGATAGAAGAAGGCTGGGACGATGAAAAGGGTTGTGCAAAAGAGGATTATAGATATTACAACAGGGTAATCGTCAAAGATTATCAGGGAAATACGCTTTCGGAAGAAACCGGCTCCCTGTATCATGCGGCGGACGGTTCCTGGTGGATTGCGTAAAAAGAAACGGCTCAGCCAGCCTGACGCCGCAGGAAAAGGGCAGACCACTGCGGCCTGCCCTTTGGGTTGTTTCCCTTCTTTTGCTTATTCCGCCGCGATTGCCCGCAGACATGCCTCCAACGGCGTTTCTCCCGCCCTGCAAAGTATATCCGGCTCTGTGCCAAATTCCTGACTGCCCGCCCCGTCATTCGTCACGCCATAAAATTCACTGTACCGCACAATGATTTTGCTGTTCGGCAGTACAACAGGCAGGGGGTCTGTGCCAATCCCATCGCCGCCGGTCGTCGTACCCACCAGTGTGGCAAAGCCGGTTGCCTTCGTCATCATCGCCGCATATTCAGACGAGGAGAACACCGCCTCATCTACAAGCATCCAAAGCCTGCCCTTCAGCAGCTTTTCCCCATACAGCGGCGTCACCACATTCTCCTGCAGCAACGCAAGCGGGAGCTCCTTCAAATCCTCCTGATTCATGCGGGGCATCTCCGCCAGCGGGGCAGAGGACGCGAAATTTTCCCTCCCGAAATAGCTGAGGTTATGCTCCCCATCTTTCATCAGGAAATATGTATCCACCTTAAGCGGCTCATCAATATTCGGCGCGGCAATCAAATCATCAAAGTATACAGAGCCGCCCCCGCCGTTTCCGGTCAGGTCAAATATCACATGCTCATAATCCTGCACCTGTTCATAAAAATCAAACAGTGCTTTTTTCGATTCGTCATATTTCGACATATCGAAACTATGTATCGCGATACAGGCAATCCGCCCTTCTTCCAAAATTTTTGTTTCCACATTCGGAATTTCTTCCTGCCCGCCGCCGGAAGGCGTCTGCCCATAGTAATCCATCACCTTCTGGTAAACGGGCCACATCAGGTCAGTCAGCGTGTCATAAACCTCCGCGGATTCCTCATTGCCGTAAGCCGCCGCAAGCTGCGTCATACGCGCGTGCTCCTCCTCCGCCATATTTTCCAAATTCTGATAGACCTCTACATAATAATCATACTCAAACGGCGTAATTACGGAAAGATGCCCTGTCAATTCCGCTTTGCCCGTCAGCCATTCCAGCAGCACAAACAGCTGTGCATCTGTCGTTGTCTGTGCTGTCATTTCCCGCGCCTTTTTGTATTCTTCTTCCAGATTTACGCCCAATTTGCGTTTCAACAGGTTCATGTACGGATAATTCTCCTCCAGGATGTTATACAGGTAGTCCATATCCTCCTGCTTCTGCTCTGCCGTCAGCCCCAGCCAGTCGCCGTCCTCCAACTCCATAAATTCGTTCAGGACAGTTGGGTCTTTTACCTCGCTGTTTTCCAGCGTCACCGTTCCGTCCTCTGCTGTGGACTGCATGACAAAAAAGAAACGTTCAAAAAAGGAAACGGGCACATAGACCTTTCCGTCCCGCCGCTCCGCCCTGGCGTCCATGCGGACCTCTGTTCCATCTGTGGTTGCGTATATATTTTCTTTGGTGTCAACGCGCGCGGTCGTCCTGCCGTCTGTCACAGAAACAGCGGCGGCAGCTTTATCCCAGCTGACCGTAAGCCCCAGCGCGTCCGCCGTTTCCCGCAGAGGGAGCATTTCGACCGGTTCCCCGTCCGCCAAAATTTCCAGCGTTTCCATCACATGACCTTCCGCATTTACCTGAGCGGCATAAACCGGCAGCGTGCCGTTCCCCAGCAGCGAAACCGCCAGCAGAACAATAAACAGCTTTTTCTTCATTCCCGTTCCCTCCTGAATTTTTACCTTCACCTGACAAGGGGATACCCCTTTGTCAGGCGAAGGTATGATTTTATATTGTACCATACGAATTTTAATTTTTCAGAAAACAAAGATTAAGATTTTATTAGGTAGTGTCGTCATGAGTTGTGTATACGCATTTTCGAGCATAATTTTGTCGGATTTCAGGCAAAAATTCACAGGCTTACTGCCGCCGCAAGGGTTCCATTTTTTACCGTTCCTTTGTCCTTTGTATGATAAAATCCTTAAATTTTTCCACAGCAGGCGGCAGATAGCGGTTCAGCATATACGCCAGATAAACCATACGGCGGGAAAACGGCGTGTCAAACTCCAGCTTTGCCACTTTGTAGTTGTCCAGCGTAGGCGTATCCGTCACGATTGCCAGCCCCTGGTTGGCCGCCACAAGCCCCGCCATGGAATTGACGTCCTCAAACTGACAGAGGATATTCGGCATGATCTGCGCCTTTGTAAACAAATCGTCAATCAGCCGGCGCATGCCGCTCTCCTTTGTATAACTGATGAGCGGGTACGGGCAGATGTCCTGTACCGTCACTTTTTTCCGGCTTTCCAGCGGATGCCCCTCCGGCACAATGACCACAAGCCCCTGTTCATACACCGGAATAAACTCTACGTCCGGCTCGTTTTCCATAAGCGAACAGAATATCAGGTCATATTTTTCCCGTTTCAAATTGTACAGGAGCGTTTTCGTATTCCCCTCATAGCAGGAAAAGGAGATGTTCTTATTCTGCGGATCGTCCAGAAAATCCGAAATCAGCTTCGGCATGAAATTCGTCCCCACCGAAGTCATATACGCCAGCCCGACATGCCCGCCGCCCTCGGAAACCAGCCGTTCGATCTGGTTTTTGCCCAGTTCCAGCTGTGTCAGGGCGTTTTCCACATAAAAAATATAGATCCTGCCGTATTTTGTCAGCACTACATTCCGCCCCTGCTTTTCAAAAAGATTCGCTCCCAGCTCCTTCTCCATCGCAGCAATGGAATGGCTCAGCGTCGGCTGGGAAATATTCAGTTTTTCCGCCGCTTTTGTATAATGCTCCAATTCCGCCAAAGTCCTGAAATAATACAGCTGATTCAAATTCATATCATTCACCCCGAAAGTTTCCCATATTGTTTATCGTTTTGTTCCATTCTACCATATCCCAGTGAAATACTCCATAACAAAAAACAGCTTTTCCGGCAACTTCCAGCCCTGCCGAAATCTTTGCTTTTTCACAGAAGATATGGTAAGATAAGCATAAAAAACGCATGGTTTTCCGGCAAACCGGAAAATGGGAAATATTTCCGGGGAAATCTCCGGCAAATACGGAAAAGATACGTTTTCCGGGAAGGAGCAAAAGGAAATGACAAAAAAAGAAAAGGTCGATGCGGTTCTGACGCTTCTGCTGGAGGAATACGGTCCGACAAAATGTTATCTGGAACACGAAAACCCGTGGCAGTTACTGATCGCTACAATGCTTTCCGCGCAGTGTACAGACGCGCGCGTGAACATTGTAACAAAGGATTTATTCCAAAAATACACCTCTGTCAAGGCTTTCGCCGAAGCCGATCCCGCGGAGCTGGAACAGGATATCCATTCCACAGGCTTTTACCACAATAAAGCGAAAAATATCATTGCATGCTGCCGCAAGCTGCTCCATGAATACGATGGCGAAGTCCCCTCCGATATTGACGCGCTGACAGGGTTGGCAGGCGTAGGGCGGAAAACGGCAAACGTTGTACGGGGGCATTGCTTCGGGATTCCAAGCGTTGTTGTGGATACGCATGTCAAACGTGTTTCCAACCTTTTGGGTCTGACGAAAAATCAGGACCCTGTGAAAATAGAATTTGACCTGATGAAAATTGTTCCGCAGGAAAAATGGACGGATATCAATACACAAATGATTGCGCATGGGCGCAAAGTCTGTATCGCCAGAAGGCCGAAATGCGCGGAATGCGTGCTGTTCCCTTACTGTACAGGCGGGCAGAAGCTGCAAAAGGAAAAGCAAAACGCGTAACAGCGGAAGGAAAGGAGGCGGCGGCTATGACAAAAACAAATGTAATGCGGCTTTTGGAAAGCGCGGGCATTGCATACCGCACAGCGGAATATGAATATGACGAAAACAATCTTTCCGGGCTTCATGCCGCAGAACAAATCGGCATACCAGCGGAACAGGTATTCAAAACGCTCGTCACAAGGGGCGATAAAACCGGGATACTGGTATTCTGTATCCCTGTGGATATGGAGCTGGATCTGAAAAAAGCAGCCGCCGTTTCCAAAAATAAAAAAGTCGAAATGACACATATGAAGGAGCTGCTCGCGCTTACGGGCTATATCCGCGGCGGCTGTTCGCCCATCGGCATGAAAAAAAAATATCCGACATTTATAGACGAAACCTGCATACTGTTTGATGAAATCGCCGTAAGCGCAGGGATTCGCGGGGAACAGGTGATACTTTCCCCCGAGGATTTGGCCCGCTTCACCGAAGCCACTGAGGCTGATATTTCAAAAGAAATGAGCTGAAAATACCAGTACCAAAAAGACGGAAAAACGCCCCTGTCTGCGGCATTTTTCCGTCTTTTCTGCATATCCTCATTTTGCAGATATTTATCATATCATGAAGAAAATTCTATCAGGATATTTTCAAGCCTGTACGTCCATGCTTGGGAGCCTCTTGTTTTTGCCTGGATAATGTTAACAATTCCGTTATGCTCATGAATTTTTTCACCTGCACCCCAACTGCTTCAAAAACGCCTCTATCTTTTCAATGCAGGCCTTCAATTCCTCCATGCTGTACGCGTAGGAAATGCGGACGTGCCCCTCCCCGCTTTCCCCAAAGGAATCCCCCGGCACAACGGCCACGCCGCCCCTGAACAGCAAGCGTTCACAAAATTCCTGAGAGCTGAGCCCCGTTTTCCGTATGGACGGAAACACATAAAACGCCCCCAGCGGCTCAAAGCAGTCCATGCCCAGCCGCCGGAACTCCGTCAGCATATAGTTCCGCCGCTCGTCATATGCCTCCCGCATACGTGCAATGTCCGCGTCACAGAGCGCGTCGTCCCGCAGGGCCTCCAATGCACCATACTGGCTGACCGCCGGCGCGCACATGATGACATAAGCGTGTATCTTCCGCATTGCCTGTATCAGTTCCACCGGCCCCGCCGCAAAGCCCATGCGCCAGCCCGTCATGGAAAAGGATTTTGCAAAGCCGTTCAGCACAATCGTCCTCTCCCGCATTCCTTCCAGCGAGGCAATGGAAACATGATTTCTCCCGCCATAAGTCAGTTCCGCGTAAATTTCGTCAGAAATCACAAGCAGGTCGTGTTTGCGTATCACCGGAACCAAACGTTCCAAATCCGCGCGTTCCATCACCGCGCCTGTAGGGTTGTTCGGGTATGGCAGTATCAACGCTTTTGTTTTTGGCGTGACAGCCGCCTCCAGCTCCTCCGCAGTCAGCCGGAAACCATTTTCCGCCTTAGTCGTCACCACCACAGGCACGCCATGCCCCAGCACAATAGCAGGCTTATACGCCACATAGGACGGTTCCGGTACAAGTATTTCATCGTCCGGCTCCAAAATTGCCCGTAAAGCGACGTCTATCGCCTCTGACGCGCCAATGGTACACAGTATTTCCGTCGCAGAGTCATACCGCAGAGAGAACCTCCGTTCCAGATAATGCGCGATTTCTGCCCGCAGCTCCGGCAGGCCCATATTCGCGGTATACCGGGTCTTCCCCGCCTCCAAAGCGTCCGCGGCAGCACGCCGCACGCGTTCCGGCGTTTTGAAATCCGGTTCCCCCACGCAGAGGGAAAGCGCGTCCGGTGCCTGCGCGGCAATGTCCGCAAATTTCCGGATTCCTGACCATTCCATATCCCGTACCCGTTTCGCTATAAACTCTCTCACCGTTTTCCTTCCTTTCTTCTGCCGTTGAAAAGCAGTCCCGTTTCAAAAAATCATACCATATCCAGCCATCAAAAGCCAGCCATTCAAAGCCAGAAACACCATTTTTCCATGCCGTACAATATCGACACTGCCGGAAAGCTA
Organism: uncultured Anaerotignum sp.; assembly: GCA_910578425.1. Classification (GTDB taxonomy): domain Bacteria; phylum Bacillota; class Clostridia; order Lachnospirales; family Anaerotignaceae; genus Anaerotignum_A. The sequence goes on along the minus strand of CAJTQX010000040.1, from coordinate 9,333 downwards.
TGCTATAATGGAAAAAATTCCTGCACAGTGCAAAACCATTCCGGCGCGCCCTGTGCTTCCCCAAAACAAAGGAGGCATTGCAATGTACCGTATCAAAAATTTCACCAAAAACGATGATGTACGCATTTTAGACACACTGGGACCCTTTACTGTCATCGAATACCTGAGGGATTTGAGCGTTTCTCCGCTTTCCGCTCAGCAGGCTTATTTTGCCAGCGAAATGAACGTCCGGCGGCGGCAGGTTATCTGCGATTTATCTAAAGCCAACGTCACCGTACAGGCTGGCGCGATGCAGTGGATGGCAGGCAATGTCAACGCCACAACTGGCGTAAAGGGCGTAGGCGACCTGCTGGGCAAAGCCGTGCGCGGCAAAGTTACGGGCGAATCCGCTATCAAGCCCGAATATACCGGCGATGGAACACTCGTCCTTGAGCCTACATATAAATATATCCTTTTGGAAGACCTCGCGGCGTGGAATGGTTCCATCGTGCTGGATGACGGCCTTTTCCTTGCCTGCGATTCCGCACTGAAGCATAAAGCGGTCATGCGCTCCAATCTTTCCTCTGCCCTTGCAGGCAATGAAGGGCTGTTCAATCTCGGAATCAGCGGACAGGGCGTTGTCTGTCTGGAAACCCCCTGCCCACGCGAAGAACTGATTGAAATTGAACTGGAGGACGATGTACTGAAAATAGACGGCAACATGGCGATTGCATGGAGCGGCAGCCTGAATTTTACTGTGGAACGTTCCGGCAAAACGCTCATCGGCTCCGCCGCCTCCGGTGAAGGGCTGGTAAATGTATACCGCGGGACAGGCAAAGTCCTGCTTGCCCCCGTACTGACAGATCAGCCTCCCACAGTATAAACATCGGAAAGAAGGGTTTTTGTGCAGCTGCAAATCGTACCGAAGCAAGACACAATTCCAGCTTATGATCCGCAGGCAGTCCAGATACAGTATATTACATACTATCCTTCCGGCAAAGCCTATGAAAGCGGCGAAATCACAGAGGAAGTCATTTCCCGGATACTTCGCCAGATTCCAAAGGGCATAGAGGTCTATCTTTATCTCGACCCTTACGGGGAAACAGATTTTCTGGAGGTCATCTGCGATGGGGAGTGGCTGGCCCTGGGCTATTCCTCCCGCGGCGGTCAGGAAAATTATTATTCCTACAACCCCGCTTTCGCTGGTATAGAGGAGTTCTGCCCGTTCACCAGCGGCGGACAGTCGCCCATCGAAAAATACCTTGCCATAAATGACATCGAAGCCGGAACAGAAGCCGTCGCCTATTTTATCCGAACAGGCGGCCTTTATCCCCGCATCGACTGGGCAAAGCAGCTCGGCTGAATGCAAACGAGGTGAGTTATCGTGAAAAAATGTACCATCGGCCTGCTGACCAAACTCATAGCCTTTCTGGTGATTATTGGATTTTTCCTGCCGCTTACCCTGCTGTTTCTATGGCTTTTTTTGCATGATACGCAAGCCGCGCCAAATCTGCACTGGACTTACCTGCTCGGCGTGCTCCTGTTTGGTGGGTTCCTGCTGTTTGCCGCCTATCGCACGCTCTGCCTTGGCCTTATCTGGGTAGAGTATGATGAAGAAATGGTTATCTTCCATTATTCCCGCACAGAGGAATATTCTTTCCGCTGGGAGGATATCCCCGGGAAAGCGATTCAGGCCAGTGTTGATGGGCGCGGATATATTTTCTGCATCGAAGGAGATTATAAGAATAGACAGATTCCTCTGAACCATGCTTCAAAGGACTTCCGTGAATTTGAAAAAATGCTGGAAGCAAAAGGCGTTTTAAGGAGGATTGGCGTTCCGCGCAAGGAAGATTACTGCGCCGCATTCAAAAAAATGTGGGGAGACATGAGCAAAAAACCATAAAAGCCGATTCTTTTGGAACACCAAAAAACGGGGAAATCCGACGGATTTTCCCCGTTTTTATACGCACCGATGCAGCCGCAAATACCTGCTAACGCCGTCTGTTCTGGCACTGCGCGTCAAAAATATTTTTTGTAATCTTCTCCTGATCCTCATCTCTCAGCTCCAAAAACTGGCAGCCATATTCAAATTCGCCATATTCTTTTTCTATAACGCGTTTCACCTCGCTATATATGGCAGACTCAGGACCGTTGTCCATCAGACTGATTTTCAGCAGAAATTTATCGCCCTCATAATATTTGGCCTTAGAGCGAATACTTGCCCCGCCTATGCTGATATTCAGCAGCTTGCAGGGTTTTTCCCCCGCCTCCAGGCCGCTGTACATCGTTGCGGTCCCATCGCGGTTCGTTTCCAGGCGGAAAAAGGCGCGGTCATTCCCAGCCTTATGCAAAACAAGCCCCTCTACCGACCATATGTTTTTTCGTACAGGCGCGATAACGCCCTCCAGATGAACAGCCTTTTTTTCGTGGTCTACATATCCGCGGATTCTGACATGAATGGGTTCAGAATCCGCGGGGACTGACGCTTCCGAAAATTGCTGTAATTCCGCTTCCGTCCCCCGCACACCCGTCAGCTTTGCCACAAAAAGCAGCTCTCCATCCAGTGTTGTTACCTCTGTTCTTGTTCCGGAATAAGCCTCAAGCCCTTCCTCCCTGCTTATTTCTTCTGTCTTCTGAGGCGGCTGTTCTTTTTCCTGTTTTTTGAATAAACCGAATAATTTCATTCCATACCTCCTGTTTGAAGTGGGTTCCTGAAATCCCGCAGCAGGAAATCATTTTTCCCAAAGCTGCTTCATCTTCTCATCTGCCCAAACAACCCTGTTTCTGCCATGCTTTTTCGCGTCATACAGCATCGTATCCGCAATCTGCAAATAGAAATCATACACACTGTCCGCAGCCGGAACGGTCGTAACGCCCCCAATGCTGACCGTCACCCATTCTGACACAGCAGGATCATGCGGAATATGCAGATCCTCCACCGCCTGCCGGATTTTTTTCAGATGCGCAAACATCTTTTCCGAATTTTCTCCAATAGAAATTGCTACAAATTCCTCTCCACCGTAACGCGCAAAAAAATCTGTGCTGCGCCGGAAATAATCAGACGCCGTTTTTGCCACCGCCGTAATCACCCTGTCGCCGGCAGGGTGACCAAATGTATCATTATATTTTTTGAAATTGTCGATATCGAACATACAAATAGAAAACGGAATCTTCAGCCGTACCGCTTCAAACCATTTTTCACTGCTGTACCGTTCATATCTCCGCCTGTTGGCTACCCCTGTCAGTTGGTCCGTCATGGATTGCATTTCCGCATGCATACGGTAATTATATAGCTTGATATGCGTGTTGACTCTCGCCTTTACAATCAGTTCGTGAAAAGGCTTCGTAATATAATCGACCGCCCCAATGATAAGCCCCTTTTGCTCATTCTGCACATCAGAAAGGCTGGTAATCAAAATAACCGGTATACTCTGTGTAACGATTTCCTCCTGCAATTTTTTCAGCAGTGTAAAGCCGTCCATTCCCGGCATCACAACATCCAGCAGTATCAGGGAAAAATCCCCGCTGCCTGCATAGCGCAGCCCTTCCTCAGCCGTCTGCACAACGGTAACGTCATATTCGTCCGCCAAAATCGCTTTTAATTGCGCCGCCTGCAAAATGCTGTCATCGACAATCAGTATTTTCTCCATCTCCACGCTCCTCATCGAGACTACTCAAGTTTATCGAGAAACATTGTTTTGTATTGATACTATAACAGAAAATTATATATTATATCAAGATAATATCAAAATAAAGCCGCTGCCATTTCTATAAAAAAAGAGTATCCGAAAACGCTGCTTGACTTAAGAAAACAAATCTTTCCTTCGGGCCGGTTTCTTAAGTCAAACGCTGACGGCTGTTGCCTGAAAAAATTTCTTCCGGCAATGCCCATAACGGATACTCTTTTTTTATCATAAGGAATCCTCTTTCAGTTTTTGAAAAGCAGTTTCGTTCCTATACGCAAAACATACAAGGATTCCCTGTTTTACTGCATTTTCCAAAACAATTAGTCAACCTTTTTGCTTGGCAGATGTTCCCTTGTGCGTTCCTCTTCAAAACCATTCAGTCTTTCAACCATTTTTTCGATAAATCTATTCCGTCCATACATTTCACGAGATTATAAATCTCAAAACAATCTCACAGCCTTATCTCCACGACATCCTCCATCTCCCATTGCAGTTCCTTACAAATACTCTTAATAATCCTCAAATCAAAGGCTCGTCCTCCTTTTCCCAGTTTACTATAACATTGTAATTCTTTTTCTGTCAATTATTTTTCTTATTTTTCCGTTTTAACAGAATATTTTTTCATTTTTTTGCATTAAAACGCTTGACAGCTACTGTACATATGGTAATTTATTCGCATAAACAGAAAACAAATTCACTAAAACAGAATTATGAGATATACATTTGAGGAGGATGCTTTTATGTTGAAAAACCAGTTGTTCGGAGTCGAAGTAGAAATGACAGGCATTACAAGGGCAGGAGCCGCAAAAATCATTGCTGAATTTTTCGGGACGTCACCTTCAAAGGCAAACAGAAACGTCTACCACACACAAATAATCAAAGACCCTGTCGGCAGGGAATGGAAAGTAATGCGGGACGGTTCTATCAGATGTACCAGAAATAACAGCCAGGGAGGAACTCTTGATGAATACAGCGTTGAAATGGTCACTCCCCCTCTGAATTATGAAGATATCGACCTGCTTCAAAAAATCATCCGGAAGCTCAGGGAAAACGGTGCTGTAACAAACAGCAGCTGCGGCATCCATGTCCATGTGGACGGCGCAAACCATACGCCCAATTCCCTGAAGCGGCTCGTAAATTTCATGATTTCCAGGCAAAACCTGATTTATGAAGCCCTTGAGATTTCGCAAAGAGAACAGCACTGGTGCCGCAAAATCAACGCAAATATCCTGAAAGAAATGAAAAAACTGACGAAATTGACGAAAGCCGATGCTGAACGCATCTGGTACAGCGAGGCAAACGATGGCTATGCCAGCGGAATCAGCCATTCCCACTATAATCCGACCCGCTACCATGGTATCAACCTGCACAGCTATTTTTCCAAAGGCACTGTTGAATTCCGGCTTTTCAACAGCACCCTGCATGCTGGGAAAATTAAAGCCTATATCCAGTTCTGCCTTGCGGTATCCGCCTGGGCAATCACATCTCAGGATAAGGTAGTATTCCGTTCTATGGAGGGCTATACCCCCGACCAAAAGGTTACAATCATGCGGAATATCCTCACAAACAGATTAGGGCTATATGGTGACGAATTTAAGACCTGCCGGCTGCACCTTATGACACCGCTAAAAAAAGCCGCCAGAATCACATACCCTGCCGCATAAAAAGATGTGCTGACCTATCGGCAATACGGGGAGGATGGAGGAATCTTATGGGGAAATTATATATCGCATATGGAAGCAACCTGAACCTGCACCAGATGGCCTTTCGCTGCCCCTCTGCAAGTATTTACGCAAAAGGGATACTAATGAATTGGGAACTGCTTTTCCGTGGCACAAAGAGCAATGCACACGCCACAATCAAAAGAAAGAAAGGGGCTTCCGTACCCGTTTTGGTATGGAATATCCAGCCGGAAGACGAAAATCGACTTGATTTTTATGAAGGCTATCCAAAGTATTATTTCAAAAAAGACATCATGGTTGAAATCCAGGGGAAAAAGAAAAAAGCCATGGTATATATCATGGACGAGAGCCATGCTCCCGGAAGACCTTCTGCACAGTATATCCGCACAATCCGCCAGGGCTATCAGGACAACTCCTTTGACGCTGAAATCCTTGCAGGATTTTTGCGGGTAAACACCATCGAATGCATTCGCCTGTAACACAAAAAGACGTTCCGACAGCGAACGTCTTTCTTTGTGGCAGAAGCGTTGCAGCACTACCTGCCTATTGGTGAAATCAGCGTACCGTTTTTCGTATGTACAACTTTCGGCTGTTTATTTGGCACCCATACCATCAGTTCATTAAGTTCGCAGTTCAAGGCTTCACAAATCAGATCCAAATGCTCTAAATTTACCCTGTCAGCAAACTCATGGTACAATTCACCAATCGTATTGGGGCGAATCCCTGTTGCCCTCGCCAAATCTGCCTGCGTCCATCTGGCTTCACCAAGTTTCGTAGATAGTAAAATCCTTATCATACGCCGTTGCTCCTTCCGCTATAAAATAACACTTTTAGACAAACTTCTGTTTCTTTTGTTATTTTATAGCAGATTACGTTATGTCCTAACGGATTACGATAGGGTATTCAGAACATTCTTCGATAATTCAAAATATCCAAAACGCAAGCCACTTTTCAAAGCAGCATATTCAGGTATAATTTCCTTGTAGCATTGTTTTTTGCACCACAAGGAGGTAATACCATGAAACAAATCGATCTACTGTACCAAAACTACGCAGCCGAACAGCTGGCGAAAGGCCGGACCATCCAGCAAAGGAAAGTCGAGTATGAAGTCATGCACGACTTCCTCGAATTTCATCTGAATCCTGACGATTACCTTGAGGCGGAAAACCTTCTGAATGATTTGGTCCTTACCGTCGAACAGGAGAGCTTTTGCGCCGGAATAAAATGTCTTCCCCTGCTCCTGAAAGAACTGGTTGAGGAATAAAAAAAGGGCTTTCGCCCCGCTATGTACAATTACAGATACCTATATAACTGCATCAAATATGTTCCTTTTAAGTCTGTTTCGTCCCTATCCAGTCTTCTCTTACCAAAGACTTCAAATTTATTTCTGTTATAGAAATCCAAGAGCTTTTTTTCATCTTCACACTCTACATAAACTACTTTTCCACCAGCTAATTTTATGACCTCCAGCACTTTTTTGAGTGCCATTCCCAATAAATCGTCCCCGCTAATCAGAAGATTATTACCGTTATTATAGTTTTTTCCCAACTGCCCGATAAGATGTGCAGACAAAACGCAACTGTCCTCACTGCTTCTTGTATTCGCAACTTTGCAGATATCCCTCCACTTTTTGCTAACCATTTTATTACCCGATGGCATATCTCTTGAAATCGTTATAGATTTATGCGCTATGGCATAGTAACCCACTAATTCTTTTGTGCTTCTTCCAAACTGGCTCTCTTCCGCTTCCCAAAATATCAAAAAAGTTTTTGCATAGTTTTTCTGCGAGAATAAAATTGCCTTTTCTTTGAGGAAGCTATCCACGTCAGGATTTTTCTCACACACAAAAGAGGAGAGGATGTTTTTTGTCATATCCTCTCCAAGTTGAGACAGCATATCTTCTAAATTTATTTCTTTGAATTTTGCCCGAACTAATGATTCCATGATCTATCTCACACCAAAAAAGTCCTTTACTTCCTCTGCCTTTAGCTCCTCACTCGGTCTGCTAAGTTCAATCGTATCCAACTTTTGACTTTTATCCTTTGCTTTTTCCGCAGATTCACTTAGAGCATTCACAAAACCTCGAGCCAGTTTTGAATCCCTTATCACAACCTCTTTCAAAAAGCTCTTAGTTGCCATACTCCTCTCACCTCCTGCTCTAAAAGCTAAAATTCTGTATTGCTATTTTATCATAATCTTCCTTACTTGTGATTATTATATGAGGATTTTTTGCAAAAATCAATCTTTTTGAAGTAATTTTTGTACATTTTTCTTTATATTTTAATACTTTTGTGCCGTTTTTCAATCTCATCACTCCAGAAGTGGGGCATTATGCCCCACCTCAAGTCACTTGTTACTTCGTTAAAATCACCGGAATCCGTCCCTGGCTCCTGACTTCAATCCCCTCAGCCTGCACCAAGTCCCTTGTCTTGATGTACGTCACGCCATCTTTGCGTATCATGCTTACCTCGTACTCTTTCCCGTTGATAATCATTTTATCCTTTTCGACCACTTCGTTCCATACTCAAAAACATCCTCTACCAGCAGCCAGTGCGTGAATCTGTTCCGGCTCAGCGGCACCTCCCTTACACCATACGCCGACCCGTCCGCGGCGATATAGTACGGCACGCCGTTCCTCATGCCGTTGTAAACGCCGATATGCCCTTTCATCCACACCAACGCACCCAGCGGCGCGTCCTCAATGCTGGATATGGGACGCTTCATATTCGCCCGCTCAAACCACTGCGCCGATCCCAGCACTATGCCACAAGCCCACGAAATCAGCCCGGAGCAGTCCACACAGACCTGCCCGACTTTTTTTACATCACTGTCCCAGACCATTTTTCCATACTGCCGCTTCAGGTAGTTATAATTCGCCAGCGTCATAACTGCGCCCTTCATGCCGTAGACGTAAGGCGTGCCGATTTTGGAGCAGGCAAAGGCCACCAGCTCCGCGCCTGTCATTTTTGGCATTTTCATTCCCCCTTCACCAGTTCCGCCGCCGCTTTATTCTCCGCCAGCATCTTCCGCATCTCTGTCAACGCCTCATCTACCCACTGGCTGAACGTATCAAAAGAAACCGCCATCGCCACGGCCGGAAACCGCTGCACAAACAAATCGTACACCTGCCGCAGCTTGAGCCTGCCCGTACCGCCGCCTAACTCCTTCTCTGCGTTCGTGACCGCCCACAGCAGCCATTCCCTAGCCTTCGCCGCCTGTGCCTTCGTCGGCAGCTTCAGGAAACGATACCCTGCGTAAATGACCGCCTCCAAGACCGCCAGCAATGCAACGATGATGTACCAATTTTCAACCAGAAATTTCATTCCCCATTCCTCCATTCTTCTTCCAGCCTGACCTTTTCTTCCTCCCGCGTTTCAAGGAACGACTTCGCCAGATACCCCAGTATCGTCCCGATAATGACCTTCGTAATGTCGCTGGAAAGGTTCTCCGCAATCTGCTCCCTGCCCATGAACGCCAGCACATACGAAAGCTGCAAATCCAGCAGTGCAACAAATAAAATCACCATGACCGCGCGTTTGGTAAACGTCCGAAAACGCCGCTTTTTTCGCTTCTCCATGTCGTTTACCTCCCGTCCCAGTCATGTGCGCTTTGGTTCAAATGCTTTTCCAGCTTTTCGTGTGCGTCCGTAACGTTTCCATTCGCGCCCAACTGTTTCAGCCCATCCAGCGTCGCCAGCAACCCATAGCACATCACACACTGCTCCTTTTTAATTGCCTCAATCTCCGCATCCTGCACCTTCTGCCGCTCCACCCACCGGAACACCTTATACAGCAATGCCCCCAGCGTGCCGAATGCCCCCAGCAGTGCGGCAAGCTCCAAAACCGTCCCCGCATCTACATACATCATATCCCCTCCTTTTTGCCTAAACCCTACCTTGGAAAAACTCTCTTTCGCTCTCAAAATCCGCATCAAAAAATGTAAGATTGTCAAACATATTGGACAAGGAACTCAACAGGGGAAAGCCA
>CAJTQX010000039.1 GCA_910578425.1 uncultured Anaerotignum sp. | reverse complement strand
TTTTCCTGCCTCGGGGCCCTTTTTGTGCTGTCCGCACAATCTGGGGCGGTTCAGATTGCAGATGCTTCGGGGGTTTTTGATTGGCTGAAATGGAAATATTAAACGCTCTGTTTTGCTTTCCGCCCGTTCAGCAGGAGGCTGATGAGCAGCATACCGCCGCAGAATACCAGATACAGATAGAAAGAGCTGATATAGCTGCCGGAGTTTGCAACAAGCGTACTGCTGATAACAGAGGTAAACGATGAAACCATCAGCGTCAGGTTCATTACGCTGAAATTGGTTGCGTAATATTTCGGGCCGAACTGCTGTGCCACGAAAGCCGCCGATGTGGTAGGCATTGCACCGTATGCCATGCCTACCAGAAGAAGGCCGGGGATAACGGGCAGTGTTGCGGATGCTTTCAGAGAGAACAGCAGAAGCACGACTGCGCCCACCAGAAAGAGAATAGCCGTATACATCGCGCCGCCGCGCCCCTTGCGGTCATAAAGCATGCCGAAAAGCACGCGCCCGAAGCCGTTGGCAACAGACAAAATTCCAACGCAGAGCGTAGCGATTGCAGCGTTTACGCCGCAGTCCAGAACGATTTGCTTTGCATGGGAAATGACGCCGGAACCTATGGCGGAACCAAATACCGCGAATACGAACACCATCCAGAATGCGCGCGTTTTCAGCATTTCAAACGTGGTAAGGCTGTTTTTTGGCGCGTTCTGCGAAGCTGCTGCGGAAACAGCAAATGCCTGCAATTCCTCTGCTTTCGGGAAACGCAGGAACAGGCTGCCGATCAGCAGGGCAATGCCGGCAATTACGCCGAACAGCGCGAAAGTCAACTGCCATGAAATAATGCCGCCGTCAATGATGGCGGAGGCAAGGCTGCCCAGCACCAGTGTGCTTGCGCCAAAGCCCATCAGCAGCACGCCGGAAGCGAAGCCGCGTTTTTCAGGGAACCAGGAAGAAACGGAGCCGACAACGGCATTATAGGAAAACCCTGCGCCGCAGCCAACGCATACACCATAAAACAGGTACAGAAGCAGGATATGCCCGAAGGTCAGATATGCTGTGGCGGCAAAACCGAAGCAGGTAAATACCGCAGACAAAAGCAGGGATACCTTGGGGGAATTCAGCTTTGTACAAATCACGCCGCCCACAATGCCGCTCAGACAGAAGGATGACATCATAACGGTATAATTCAGACTCAGTTCCTGACTGCTCCACTGGTATGCCCCTGCCAGCGGTGCAGACAGGATAGACCATGCGTAAACAACGCCGACCATCAGCAGCAGGGCAACGCCGATCACCAAAAACAGCCCTCTTGTGCGGGAGGGGTTTGCTGTAGTATTGTTCAAGCTTTTCACCTCATCAAATGTATTTGTTTTTAGAACCTGTTCAGTATCCTGGGAAATGCCGAATTTGTCTGGCGGTAAAAGGCTGATGAAGTCGATGTTTCAAAAGATGCTGAACGGGTTCTTAGATGCAAGGGCCAGACAGAAGGAGCCTGTCTGGCCGGATTGCATGGGTACCTTCGCCTGACAAAGGATGTACCCCCTTGTCAGGTGAAGGCAATATTTCTTAATTATCTCCTGTTTGATTTTCTCCAGATCTTTTGTGCCTCTGCGGCAGCAATCAGCTCGTCCCGGAAATCGGGATGTGCAATGGAGATGATTTTTTCCGCGCGTTCCCATGTAGGCAGGCCGGAAAGGCGTGCAACGCCATATTCCGTTACCATTGTGGGAGCCTGTGTGCGGGGCGTTGTGATAACGTCGCCTTCCGTAAACTTCGGCAGTATGCGGGAGTGTTTATTACCCTGTTTATCCGTAAACGTTGAGGACATTGCAAGGAATGCCTGCCCATGCTCTGCCGCATATGCACCGGTTACGAAGTCCAGCTGTCCGCCTGTGCCGCTGATCTGGCGTGTGCCGGAGGTTTCGGAGCATACCTGCCCGTAAAGGTCCATAGCGATGCAGCCGTTGATGGATACAAAATGATCCAGCTGGCGGATGGTTTCCGGATTATTGACATAACGCATGGGTGCGGAAAGAATGTCCATGTTATGGTCAAGGAAGGTATACAGCTCTCTGGAGCCGTTGCAGATGGAGAATACACCCTTGCCGCGGTTCAGCAGCTTCTTTTTGTTTGTGATTTTTCCTGCTTCATACAGTTTCAGATAACCATCGCTCATCAGCTCTGTGTGCATACCGAGGTCTTTCAGATCGGATTCCGCAATCAGGCCGCCCAGCGCGTTGGGCATGCCGCCGATACCGATTTGCAGCGTGATGCCGTCATACAGGTAGGGGAAAATATTTTCCGCTATCTTCTGGTCGATCTCGCTGGCTTTGCCGCCGGGCGCGAGGCAGATGTCCTTGTGCCCTTCCACCACATAATCCACTTCGGAAATATGGATATGGTCGCCCTCCATGCCGTATACAACAGGCATATGCTCATTCACTTCCAGAATGATATGCTCTGCCGCGTCCAGCATTTCCTGCATGCAGCAGTTTGTCAGGCCGTAGCTGAAATAACCGTGTTTATCCATAGGAGCAACAGAGATCATTGCAACGTTTACAGGCGCGTAGCCGCGGCTGTAATAGGAGCCGCAGTTGCGGAACAGCATCGGTGTATAATACGCTCTGCCCTGATCCACGTATTTGCGGTCCAGTCCGGAGCAGTGCCATGCGTTATAGGTAAACGCCTGCTGTTCGGGGTCCTGTTCTACGACCTGTATCGGTTTCATTGCGATAGCGTTGCGTACCTTAACATCGTGCAGTTCATCTTTTCTGGCAGCAAGCGCAGCGTCCAGTGCTTCGGGGAAGGAACAGGTCTGGCTGTAATCCACCCAGTCGCCGTCCTTTACCAGCTTTACAGCTTCTTCTGCGCTGACCAGTTTTTTCTGATATTCCTGATAGATGTCCATAAAGGTCCTCCTTACATTTCAAAACCTGCGCGGAACGCCGCAATATTGACGTCCTTCGCTTTTGCGGGCACAAACTGCGCAACGATGGGCTCCCAGTCGATGTCGTCCAGTTTCATGCTCTTAACCAGCGCGCCCAGCAGGACAATGTTCTGCGCACGTGTATTCCCCAGCTTCTGCGCAACCTCCGCAGCTTTTACGACCATTACGTTGGGAATGGATTTTTCCAGCACGTCGATCGCGTCATGGGGATATTCCACTGTGCCTGTCAGTACGGGCATGGAATAGATCTCATGTACGTCCGTAATGACTGTGCCGCCTTTTTTCAGATAAGGCAGGGCGCGGATGGTTTCTGTTTTTTCAAAAGAAATAATGATATCAGCTTCGCCTTCACCAATGTTGGGCGCGTAAACCTTTTCGCCGTATTTGATCTGGGTGGTTACGCTGCCGCCGCGCTGGCTCATGCCATGAATTTCGCTCATTTTTACGTCATAGCCCTTCTGTACGAGGCCAACGCTCAGAATTTTGGAAATCAGGATTGTACCCTGACCGCCAACGCCAACTAATAAGATATTTTTTGTCATATCATTCACCCACCTTTTCAATCGCTCCGAATTTACACATTTGCTGGCACAGACCGCAGCCGGTGCAGGATGCGGGGTCTGCGATAACCGCGCGGCCGTCCTGGAAGGCGATTGCCGGGCAGGTGATCTTCATGCACTGTTTGCAGCCTTTACATTTATCTGCGTGGATGACGCAGTGCTTGCCTGCATTTGCTTTGATTACGTCTTTAATCAGCGCGCAGGGGCGTTTTGTAATGATGATGAAAGGACCGGAAATCTCGATTGCAGCATCGAGAGCAGCCTGCATTGCGTCCAGATCAAGCGGATCTACGATGCGGATACGGTCCTCGCTGATGCCTGTCGCGCGAACCAGAGCCACAAGGTCTACCACAGGGGAAGGCTGGCCCATAAGGTTTTTCGCTGTGCCGGGGTTCTCCTGATGGCCTGTCATAGCTGTGATGGAGTTATCCAGAATACATGCGATAACGTTTGCTTCGGAGCTGATGACGTCAATCAGGGAGTTCAGCCCTGTGTGGAAGAATGTGGAATCGCCGACCATACCCAGAGCCTTGCGGGAATCTCCCTGCATTTTCAGAGCCTGTGCCAGACCGATGATGGAGGAAAGCCCTGCGCCCATGCAGATGGAGAAATCAAAGCCGTTCAGCGGTGCGTTTACGCCAAGCGCGTAGCAGCCGATATCGCCAACGGGAACGATTTTCTTAAGGTTCTTGCTGATGGTGTAGAAGAAGCCGCGGTGCGGGCAGCCTGCGCAGAGAACGGGCGGGCGGGGAGGAGCCTCCACAGGAACATTACAGGATGCTTCCTTATCGCCGCCTTTGAGTGCGGAACGAACGATTTCCGCATTCAGCTCGCCGCAGATGGGGATTTTATCCTTGCCGATGCAGTCGAAGCCCAGTGCACGCACTGCATTCTCTAAGTATGGATCATTTTCTTCAATGACATACAGAGTTTCCATACGTTCTGCAAAACCTTTGATCAGATCTCTCGGCAGAGGGTATGTCAGACCAAGTTTCAGATAGTTTGCATCGTCGCCGAAAACTTCGCGGGCATGCTGGTAAGAGATGCCGGATGTAATGATGCCGATTTTGTCGTCCTTCGCGTTTTCAACGCGGTTATAAGGACATGCGTTGCTGTATGCTTCCATTTCCACAAGCAACTGTTCGCGGATTGCGTGGCGTTTTCTTGCGGTAGCGGGGAGCATTGCGAATTTGTCTACTTTCCGCTCATAGGTCTTTACAGGAACAGATGCGCGGACGCCCTGTTCTACAAGCCCTTTGGAATGGCATACGCGTGTTGTCATGCGCAGCATTACGGGAATATCGAAGCGTTCGCTCAGTTCAAATGCCGCAATGGTGAAGTCCTTGCATTCCTGAGAATCGGAGGGCTCCATCATGCCCAGTTTTGCGTGGGGAGCATACAGACGGTTGTCCTGTTCGTTCTGGGAACTGTGGCAGCCGGGGTCATCCGCGGAAACGATTACCATGCCGCCGTTTACGCCCGCATAGCCCATTGTGAAAATAGGGTCAGCCGCAACGTTCATGCCAACGTGCTTCATTGCGCAGATCGCGCGTGCGCCGCCGATGGACGCGCCTGCTGCAACCTCTGCCGCAACCTTTTCATTTGTTGCCCATTCGCAGTAGATGTCGTCCTTGTAAAGCTCACCGATGTTTTCCAGAATTTCTGTGCTGGGTGTACCGGGGTAAGCCGCTGCAACGTGACAGCCGGCTTCATAGACGCCGCGTGCGACAGCTTCGTCGCCGCTCATGATTACTTTGTTCATCATCGCTAGTGCCTCCTTTTTTATATTGTGGTTTTTGGTGATTATTGTTCTTTTTGTTCCTTATGTATTAAATATAACGGAAAACTTGACAAAAATAAAGCGACAATCTATACTATTGATGTGAGAAGTTGTCATATAAAAACAGATATTGCAGAAAGAAGGCATGTACATGAACGCGCATAAACTAAAGGTTTTCATTACGGCTGTAGAAGCGGGCAGCTTTCTGCGTGCAGCTGATATTCTCGGGTATACGCCTTCCGGCGTGACACATATGATGGATTCACTGGAAAAAAGCATAGGGCTGAAACTGATGACAAGAGGGCGGCGCGGCGTCCAACTGACGAAAGAGGGCGAACGCCTTCTGCCGCTTTTCAAAAAATATGTCGCGCTGAACCGCCGCCTGGAGCAGGAGATTGAAACGGTGCGCGCCAATGTGAGCGACCGTATCCATCTGGGTGTGTACGCCAGTATCGCGCGGAACTGGATTCCGGTGTTTATGCAGGAATTTCGTTCTATGGAGCCCAATATTACGCTGGATGTAAAAGTAGGGGATATTGATGAGATTTACCAATGGGTGTACGAGGGGACAATAGATATCGGCTTTGTCAGCAAAAATGAGAAATACCGCTGCGATTTTATCCCGCTGCATGAGGACGAGCATTATGCCGTATTTCCGCCGAATATCAAGCTGGAATCTACAGAGAGTTTTCCAACAAAGGATTTGGAAAAATATCTGTTCCTGATGCCTTCCTTCGGTATGGACAGGGACGTGCAGGAGGTTCTGGACAACGCCAACGCCTCCCCGCAGATTATTGACGTGAAAGCGGATGATTCCGCGGTGTTGTCGATGGTCGTGAAAGGGCTTGGCGTCAGCATATTCAGCGAGCTGATATTGGAAGGGCTTGGGGAAAACGTGCAGGCTGTGCCGCTGTCTCCGCCTTCCCACAGGCTGCTGGGCATGGCTGTCGCGTCCCATAAGAACATTACGCCGGCGCAGGCGCGGTTCATCGCGTATGTGAAAAATAAACATCTATAAAAAGGTGAGGGGATTGCAATGGAGATGATAAAAACGTTTTTATCTGCGCCGAAACAATATGAAGATGCGTTCTGGGAAAGCGATGTCCTCATCTGGATTGACTGGCGGGAGTATGATGAAGATATCATTCGCTATTTGAATGAAAGGCTGCCGGATGGGGATAAGATAGACTTTGTATGCAAGGATTCCGATAAGGGGAGGGGCGTCGATATAATCCTGAAAAAGGGCGGCGTCTGTATGCCAATCCCTTACGCGGACGCTTGCATGGACAGGGATACCACAATAATCAGTATCCAGAAATATATTGCCCCGAAGTACCGGATTTGCTGTTATCTGGGCTCTCTGGTATGCGATACGCTTGCGTTCTGTATGTATCCGGCTGCGGAATGGGAGCGGTTGGAGCAGGAATTTGGCGCGGAAACAGTTGCCCGCTATTTTATGCCGGTGCAGGAGGGCAGCAGGATGTTTGAAATGGATATGGACGAGGTGTACAGCAGGCTGGAGCAGATAAAAATAACATAAGCTGTTTTCCGGCGTTTTCAACTGAATGAAAATGAATATAAGAAACCGCTGTGATTCCGGCAGGAATCACAGCGGTTTCCGGTATTTTAATAAACCGGATTGTCAACATTCACCTTATCGACTTCCTGATACGGCGCAAGCGTGGAAACCATCTTTATAGGCGCGTCGTAAGCATTCTTGACATAATGCACCTCGCCGGGTTCAATATGAATCATATCGCCCGCGCTCAATGTATTCACTTTCCCATCTACAACGATGTCTACCTTGCCTTCCAGAATATAAAAGTTTTCCTCCATCACGTTATGGTAATGCGCCTGGAAATCCTCGCCGGGATTGAAACGCACCAGTGCGAAATTGGAACGGGGGCCCTTCATGAGGTACTTCGGTCCGCTGTCCCCGAAACGGTATTCCCGTTCATTTTCGTTGATAACAAACATTTGCGTATCCTCCTTATATGTCTATGTATGATTATCCTGTATATCCCGATGCTTACAGCCCAGGCGCGATCCACATGTTTTTGGTCAGTTTTTCATCGCAGAGCGCAAGCTGCTTCGGATAAACCTTGAGCCAGTTTTTGTAAAGCTCGTCATAAACCGCCCAGTTATCTGGATTCGGCTCAAACCGGCGGTCCCATTTTACAGTCTGCCGTACGCCCTCCTCTATGCTGGGATACAGGCCAACGCCATAGCCTGCAAGGATGGCCGCGCCCAACGCCGTAGCCTCTTTTACTACGGGTACTTTTACGGGTTTGCCTGTCACATCCGCAACAATCTGGCACCAGAGAGGACTTTTTGCCGCGCCGCCTGCGAAAATCAATTCGTTCGGCTCATTCCCTGTGGCTTCTTTTACCAGTTCGATATGCCCGCGCACGATCAGCGCAGTGTTTTCCAAAATCGCGCGGTAGAAGGTATAGCGGTTGAATTTTTCCGGCTCCAGCTGGAAATTGGTGAAAGTCGGACTGGCGTGCTTCCAGTTGATGAAGTTCATAACATCGCTGAAACAGCAGAGCATGCCATAGCTGCCTGCGGGAATTTTTTCCGCCTGTTCATTCATCAGGTCATAAGGGTCGCGGCCTGTGCGCTCGGCTTCGGCAACTTCATATTGACAGAACCCATCGCGGAACCAACGCATGACCATACCGGGCTTGAACGCCAGTGCTTCATACTGCCAAAGCCCGGGGACTGCATGGCAGTTTACGCGCACACGACACTGAGGGTCTGTCGCGCCGCTTGCGGTATTAAATTCATATTGCCAGAAGCTGCCGCCGAATACGGCCGCCTGACCTTCGCTGCACGCGCCGACGCCGATGGTGCCAAGCTGGCAGTCGCCGCCGCCGACAACAACGGGCGTACCCTCTGCAAGTCCGGTATCTGCCGCGCCTTTCGCGCTGACAACGGCAAAATTCGTGCCGCATTCCACAACAGGAGGGAAAATGTCGGAGCGCAGGCCGCATTTCTCCGCAATCTCAGGGAACCAGTCGCGGCTCTGCAAATCCATGATGCCGGTTGTGCTGGCGTTGCTCGGCTCTACGGCAAGTTTTCCGGTCAGCCTGTAAATCAGCCAGTCGTTGAACATGCCCAGCGTTGCGGTTTTTTCGTAAACTTCGGGCATATGGTTCTTTACCCAGAGCAGACGGGGCAGCGCGCCCAGCGCGTATGTTTCGCCGCTCCTGCTGTAAACGGCTTTTTCCAGTTCGGGGTCAAGCCGGATGAGTTCGCCGACCTCTGCGTCGCTGCGCGCGTCTACATTGGCGCAGGCCCAGATTTCATTGCCGTCCTTGTCATAAAGCAGTATGCCCTCGCGCATACAGGTGGTGGAAACTGCGGCGATTTCCTCCGGCATGATGCCGGTTTCTTTCAGCACGCCGCGGATGCAGCCGCGGGCAAGCTCCCAGTTTGTCGTCCAGTCGAAGTCCATGCTGCCGGGCCAGCGGGGATCTTCCCGGTGTGTCCATTCCTCCTGCACACAGCCAACCTGTGTGCCGTCAAGGCTGAAGATTACGGCGCGGACGCTGCCTGTGCCTGCGTCAACTGCCATCAAATATTTTGCCATGTGGTACCCCCCTTAAAATTTATGTTTATGATAAGACCTTGGGGACGCTTTCCCCAAACCCCTGCAAGGGATTTCATCCCTTGACCCTTCTGCAACCGCGCAAATGCGCGGTTGAAAATAAGGTTTAGGGTCAAGCCCTTTTCAAAGGGCTTGCAGGGTGCGGGACAGCGTCCCGCGGTTTTCAACTCTTTTCCAGTAACGCCTGTGCGGTGTCTTCGTCTGTGATGAGTACGTCCAGGTACTTCCCGCGCAGCGCGGCCAATATCGCATCAACCTTCATCGGCCCGCCCGCCACGCCTATCACGTTTTCCAGCGTCCGCAAGTCCTCCAGCGGAGTGCTCATCAGCCGCTGCTCCTGGTTGACGGAAATCAGGTTCCCGTCCTTGTCCAGAAAATGGCTCAGCACATCGCCCACCGCGCCCTGCAAACGCAGCACAGTAAAATCATTCTTGCTGAAAATGCCGTTGCGTATGATAGTTGCATCGTCATTCATGCTCCCGATGCCCACTACGCTCATGCTGGACAGCGGTATCATGCGGTAAATTTCCTGCACGCTTGGCTCCTGCTGCAGGGACTGCAAAGTTTCCCTGCTGGAAAGCACCAGCGGCGAAGGAATCAGCCACAGCTTTGCGTTGAAAACGTTGGAATACGCGTTTGGCAGGTAATAATTGACGCCGCCCGTCAGACTGACAACATTCAGCGGCTTTTCGACCATCATTGCCAGACGGTTGAGCACGCGCCGCGTTGTGCCGCCGTAGCCCATGTTGATAAACGTTCCGTCCTTCAAATGATGCAGGATGTACATTGCCGCCGCCTGAGCAAGGCTGTCATCCGCTTCCGTCGGCGTTCTGCCGGCGGGAAAGGTCAGCACATCGGAAAGGCCAAACCGTGCGATCAGCTCCTGTTCCAGCTTTATGCGGCGGCAGCCGTCCTGCCGGATGCTGAACTGTACTACGCCGCTCTGCCGCGCCTTTTCCAGAAGGTTTACGACCTTTGTGCGGCTGACGCCGAGCAGGTCGGAAATGGTCTGCTGGGTGTGATTTTCCATATAATAATACCAGGCCGCCTTGATCGTCAGCATTTCTTCATAATTTTGTTTTGTGCTGCTGATATCCAATGGAATCACCCCTTTGCAACAAATGTCCAGTATCATATCAAATGTATCAAACATAGTTAGTATATCACCAGATAGTTTTGTTTGTCAAATGGAAGTGGGCAGAAGAGGAAAGCCATCTTTCATGTTTAGTAAAAACGGCGAAAATTTTTCTTTTTTATGCGAAATTGACAAATCTGTGTGCCATAGCCTTTGTTTTTTGGCGAAAACGGCGGAAAAAGTGCATAAAAACGGGGCTCAAAGCCATTCGGGCAGTTGACAAGCCATTCAAAAGACACTATAATAAGAAACTGAAAACAAAAATTCTACACAGAAACATTTTTGTACTTCTGTTGAAAAAAGGGGGCTTGCAGCGATGAGTGGAACGGAAGAAAAAGCAGCTCCGCTGCTCTCGATTCGGAATGTTTATAAATCGTTTGGCTTAAATGAGGTGCTCAAGGGAATCGACATGGATGTTATGCATGGCGAAGTTCTGGCACTGATTGGCGGCAACGGCGCGGGAAAATCCACGCTGATGAAGATCATTATGGGCATCTATACCCATGATAAGGGTGAACTTTTGTTCCACGGGGAGGAAATTGTCCAGACGCGCGGCACTGCTGCGGCGTTGGCAAAGGGTATTTACATGGTTCCGCAGGAGCCTTTGCTGTTCCCCAATATGACTGTGGAAGAAAATATTTTGATCGGCTTTACGCAGAGCAAGGCAGAGCTGCATAAGGAACTTGTCGAAACGATGGGGGAAATTGGCTGGAATCTGGATCTGAGCCGGAAGGCAAGCAGCCTTTCCATCGCGGAACAGCAGCTGGTGGAAATTCTGCGGGGTATCCTGCGCCATGCGCAGCTCCTGATACTGGACGAGCCGACTTCCGCGCTGACGTTTGACGAGGTAAAAAGCCTGTTCCGCTGCGTTTCGGATTTGCAGGCAAAAGGAATCGGTATCATCTATATTACGCACCGCCTGGCGGAAGTATTTGAGATTGCAACGCATGTTGCCATTATGCGCGATGGCATGATTACCATACAGGGCCCGGTTGACGGCTTTACAAGGGAAGATCTGGTAAAGGGTCTTTTGCCGCCGGACGCGGAACTGACGAAGCATACCGGCGCGGCAGATGCGCAGAATGTGGATTATTCCGCCGCCCCTGTGCTGGAACTGAAAAATTTCAGCGGTTATGGTTTTACTGATATTTCATTAAAAGTATATCCCGGCGAGATTTTGGGGGTTGCGGGCGTTGTAGGCGCGGGGCGTACAGAAATGGCAACAACGATATTCGGCATGGACAAGGTGCTTGGCGGGAGCGTCCTGCTGGGCGGTATGGATATTACGGGCAGAAAAACGAAGCAGGTTATTGCGACCGGATTGAATTACGTTCCGGAGGACAGACACCTGAACGGGCTGTTCAAGATTTGTGATGTGGCGGCGAATACGACAAGTTCGGCATTATTCAGCAAAATGATGGGAAATTTGTTCCTCAACCGCAAAACGGAGCATGATGTGACGCAGAAATATGTGGACAGTTTTCGGACGAAAGTAACAGGGCATGACCAGCAGGCAGGCAGCCTTTCCGGCGGTAATCAGCAGAAAATCGTTATCGGGCGCAGCCTTTCCACAACACCGAAGATTGTCATTCTGGACGAGCCTACTCGCGGTATTGACGCGGCGGCGCGCGGCGATGTTTACAGTATTATCCATCAACTGCGGGAGGAAGGCGTTTCCATACTGCTGATTTCCAGCGATATGGAGGAAATCATGGAGCTTGCCGACCGCGCGGTAACCATGTATCAGGGGAGGATCAACGCGGAATTCCGGAATGACGACATCAATCAGGATAACCTGATGGCGGCCTCGTTCGGTATATTAGAAGGGGGTGCGGACGCATGAACAGAACAAAGAAAATTTTCAAAGTGCGGGAAATGACAAGTTTCCTGTTCCTGATGGGCCTGTTCATTATTGTCGGCATACTGAACCCGAGTTTTATGAGTGTAAATAATGTGGCGGCGTGCTTCAATACCTCCGTTGTGTACACACTGGTGGCAGTAGGCATGGCTTTCACGATATTTGTCGGGGAAATTGATGTTTCCGTTGGCTCGAACCTTGGTTTTGTGGCAACTGTTGTTGGCAGCCTTCTGCGCGATGGCGCGAACTGGGGCTTTGCGTTCACAGTCGGTATTATCATTGGCGTTATCATCGGCCTGATCAATGGCTGGGGTGTTGCCATTATGAAGGTGCCTTCTCTGATTTTTACGCTGGGCACGAACGGCATACTGCGCGGCATGATGTACATATATACAGGCGGGGCATGGGTGGAAAACCTGCCTAAGAATTTTAAGGACTTTTCGGCGGTAACGCTGGTTGGCAAATTCACGGTATACTACTGCTGTGCGGTAATACTGGTTGTACTGATACACATGGCACTGACCCGTACCCGCAGGGGACGCTATTTCTGGGCGGTCGGCGATAACGCCGGCGGCGCGGAGCTGGTTGGTATCCCTGTTGTGCGGACAAAAGTTATGGCGTATGTCATTTGTGGTGTTTTGAGCGCGGCGGCGGGCATCATTTTTTGCAGCCGTATCGGTTTTGTTACCTCCGCAAGCGGCAACGGTTACGAAATGAAAGCGGTTGCGGCGTGCGTGCTGGGCGGCATCAGCCTGACAGGCGGCGTTGGCACAGTCATTGGCGCGGCAATCGGCGCGGTCATTATGGCGTCAATCAGCTATCTGCTTGTTTTCATGGGCTTCTCGTCCAATTATGACAACGCAATTACGGGCATTATCCTGATTACCATTGTAGTATTTGACGCGCTGATGCAAAGGCGTGCCGCTGTGAAGAACCGGCGCGCAAGGCTTGTTGCCCGAACTGCGGCTGGAACGGCAAAGGAGGCGGGAGAATGAAAAATCTGACGAAAAAGCGTCCTGCTTTTAATTGGACGGCATTCCTTGTGCTCCTTCTGATACTGGAATTTGTGATTTTTGGCGGGACAAATGCAAAATTTCTGAAACCCGCGCTTCTGATGACAAGCGCGAATGATTTCCTGCCAATCTGTATCATTTCGATATTTGTGACGTTTGTTATGATAACGGGCGGCATTGATATACAGGTCGCGTCAATCATTGGCCTTACCTCGATTATTATCGGCGTGGCATGGCAGGATTTCGGGCTGAATATCTGGGCGGCTGTGCTTGTGGCAATACTGGTAGCGGCGGCCGGCGGTGCGCTCTCTGGCTTTTTTGTGGCTTACTGCGGCGTACAGGCGATGGTTGTCACGCTGGGCGGGAGTTTCCTTTATTCGGGACTTGCCCTGCTCGTTTCAACGCTTTCCAGCACAGAAAGCTATCAGGGCATCAGCGGGTTTCCCGCGTCCTTCCGCTGGATTACGAAATATAAGGTGTTCGGCGTTGTGCCGTTCCAAATCTGCATTTTCCTTGTGCTGCTTGTGATTGCATATCTGCTGCTGCATAAGACAAAATATGGACGGAAAGTGTTCCTTGTGGGCGTGAACCAGTCTGCGGCGGAATATTCCGGCATCAACAGCAGACGCATCATTATGTCAACATATATCCTCAGTGCAGTCAGTGCGGCGATTGCGGGCGTGATTTTGACCTCCTACCTTGGGACGGCAAAATCCGACCTTGGCAGCGGCCTTACCATGAATATCATTACGGCGGTCGTGCTGGGCGGCACGCTTTCCACAGGCGGCAAAGGCAGTGCGATTGGTACGGCTCTGGCGGCAATTATTATCGGGCTTCTGCGCTTCGGTATGCCGCTGTGCTTTAAGGTCAATACGCAGTATCTGGATATTCCAATCGGCGTGCTGCTGGTTGTGGTTGTTGTAGGGCGTTCCCTTGCGGGCAATCCGAACGTGATTGCGAAATTCGCGAAGATGAAGGGCCGTTTTAAGGGAAACAGCGCGAAAAGCGGCTCCGCGGAGGCGTAAACAGCGTATTCGGGGAAGTTCCCCTGAATATATAGAAAACAAAGGCAAACTATCAAAATCTAAATGGGAGGAATGTAAAATGAAAAAGTTTCTTGCAACATTGCTGGCAATGACAATGACACTGTCTTTGGCAGCCTGCGGCGGCAGCGATGCACCTGTAGACAGCAACCCTGAAGGCGATTCCGCAGAAGGCGGCGAAGTTGTTTCCGTTGAGGGCAAAACAGTCGCATTTATTCCGAAGCTGACAGGCAACGCATTCTTTGAGGTTGCAAACGAAGGCGCGCAGGAATATGCTCAGGAC
Organism: uncultured Anaerotignum sp.; assembly: GCA_910578425.1. GTDB lineage: Bacteria > Bacillota > Clostridia > Lachnospirales > Anaerotignaceae > Anaerotignum_A. The sequence goes on along the minus strand of CAJTQX010000039.1, from coordinate 11,810 downwards.
TGGGGCATCACAGTTGAGTACATGGGCAACCCTGTTGCTGGCGTTGCGGAGCAGGTAGCGGTTGTCAACCAGGCGGTTGCTTCCGGCGTTGACGCGATCTGCATCTCTACAGTAGATGCGGCAGGTGTTGCTGACGCTCTGCAGGCTGCTATGGAAGCAGGCATTGCTGTCTGCACATGGGACTCCGACGCGAACGTGGAAGACCGTGCGCTGATGGTTTCCCAGGGTACACCCGAGGTTCTGGGTCAGATGCTGGTTGACCTTTCTGTGGAAGGTCTGAAGGCTCGTGGCGTTGACCCTGACAACGATGCAGTAAACTATGCTTGGCACTATTCTCAGGCTACTGTTACAGACCAGAACTCCTGGCAGGTAGAAGGCGAGAAGATCATCAAAGAGAAATATCCTAACTGGACAAACGTACAGCCTGACAACTACTACTCCGAACAGGACGCTGAAAAATCCATCACAGTTGGTGAAGCTGTTCTGTCCGCACACCCTGACATCGACCTGATTATCTGCAATGACTCCACAGCTCTGCCCGGTCAGCTTCAGGCGGCTGAAAACAAGGGTCTGACAAAGGACGATGTTACAATCACAGGCTTTGCAACACCGAACGCTGTAAAACAGTACTGCACAAACGGCACAATCCATAACTGGGGCCTGTGGGACTGCAAGATCCAGGGCGCGATGGGCTGCTATGTTGCGGCTTACTTGGCAGCAGGCAATACAGTAGCAGTCGGCGATGTTATCAGCATTCCCGGCCTGGGCGATTGTGAAGTAATGGCAAACGATTGTCTGGCAGCTGGCGTTTCCACAGCAGAAACAAACAACGGCGTTGTTCTTCTGCCCGAACGTGCTGTATTCAACGCTGAGAACATGGATAACTACAACTTCTGATTTTTGGTTAGAAGGAGCTTTATTCTAAGGCACAAACGGTGGGGCATGGTTTTCCATGCTCCACTGGTTATAAAAACCTAAAAACCCTGAGGGTATGGTCAAAGCAGTTCGCTTCGCGAACCGGGCGTACCGCCCGCCGCCTCCTCTTGGCGGTGCATAGCCCTCAGACTCCCACAAGGGACTCCGTCCCTTGACCCGTTTTTCCATCGCATATCCATGCGATGGGGGCAGAAAGGATTAGGTTTTTCCGCAAAACGGAGTTTTGCGGCAATAAAGTTTGGGGTCAAGCCCTTTTCAAAGGGCTTGCGGAGGTTTGGAGGCAGAGCCTCCAAGGTTTTTCTTTTGAAAAAAGCGGAGAGAGGATTTGGACTAGTCCCCTGTGCGGTTTTTTCAAAAAATCAAACCGAAAAAGCAGACAATAACCAAGGAGGAGATTATAATGGCAGATTTGGAAGGCCTGAAGGCATCGAAAGATTATCATGTTGAAACACCCTTTGCGAATCAGGACGGTTTTTTCCTGAAAGGCATCAATCATCTGGACTGGGGTATGAAAAAGCATATGGCGAATATTTTTAACCCCAAAAGCGGGAATACGGTGATGTTCGCGTTTGATCATGGCTATTTTATGGGCTCGACCGCTGGATTGGAGCGTCTTGACCTGCTCCTGCCGCAGCTCGCGCCTTATGTGGACTGTTTTATGGGTACGCGTGGCGCGATCCGTACCTGTGTCGCGCCTGAAACGGCAAAGAGCATTGCCCTGCGTGTAACATCCGGTTCCTCTATGCTCCAGGATGATTTGAGCCATGAGGTCGTTGCGGTGGATATTGAGGACGCGATCCGCATGAACGCGGACTGTATGGCAGTTCAGACGTTTATCGGCGCGGACGGTCAGCTGAGCAGTATTGACAATCTGAGCAAGGTTATCAACGCGGGTATGCGTTACAGTATCCCGACGCTGGGAGTATGCGCGGTTGGCAAGGATATGGAGCGGACAGACCGTTTCTTTAAGCTGGCAACACGTATTATTGCAGAGATGGGCGTGCAGATCGTAAAAACATATGACTGCGAGAATTTTGAGGAAGTGGCAGCGGCATGCCCCGTGCCTATTGTTGTGGCGGGCGGCAAAAAGCTGGCGGAACAGGACGCGCTGAAGCTGGCGTATAACGTTATGAGTAAGGGCGCGCATGGCGTGGATATGGGGCGCAATATTTTCCAGAGCGAGCACCCTGTCGCAATGGCGCAGGCTGTCTGCAAGATTGTGCATGAAGGCTTTACGGATAAAGAGGCCTGGGACTTCTTCCAGGAAGAAAGCCATAAATAAGCCTGACATTGTTTTTTGCCTGGGACAGGCATTTGATAAAATTTTTCCCCAGCCGCATTTATGCGGCTGGCAAACGGGTCAAGGGGCATTGCCCCTTGCGGGGTGCGGGGCAGAGCCCTGCGGCCTTTACAAAAATAAGGGAGGGAAGCATTTTCGGATGTTTCCCTTTTTCTAGGGGGAGATTGGATTGGTTCTTCAGGTGACACAAATGGTGCTGCCGATTGTTTTGATGCTTTTGCTGGGGATGCTCTGTCGGAAAAAAGGTATTTTAAGCCCGGAGGGTTTGGCGGGGATACGCTCGGTCGTTGGAGACATCTGCCTGCCGGTTGTGCTGTTTAATGCCTTTTTTACCGCGCATTACTCCAGAACAGTCGCGCTGACATTTCTTACGGTTTATATTGGCTTTGGCGCGGCTCTGCTGGCTGGTTTTGCCCTGCGCCGTCTTGTCGGTACGCATGGCAAATTTATGCCGCTCCTGCTGACAAGCGCGGAGGGCGGTATGCTGGGTTACGCGCTTTACGGCGTGCTGATGGGCGAACAGTCCGGCTTCGCAACGGTTGATCTCGGGCAGACCGTATTCGCGTATACAGGGTTCCTTGCCGCGCTTTTTCTGGCGGATGGGAAAAAACCGACCGCGGCAGGTCTTTTGAAAAATATGGTGACGAATAAATGCTGCATCGGTATGGCTTTGGGCATCCTGCTGGGTGTGTTTGGCATAGGGCAGGCTGTGCTTGCGGTTCCGGCAGGCGGCATACTGACACAGGCGATTTCTATGGTCACCGCTCCGACAAGCGCGCTGGTGCTGCTGGTCGTTGGTTACGATTTGGAGCTGAACCGCGGGATACTGCGTCCTGTTGTGATTACAGTGGTCTGCCGTCTGGCGGTGATGGCGGTTCTTCTGGTGGGCGTCAGTTTCCTTGTGTTCCGCTTCGTACCGTATGACAGGAGCCTGCAAATCGCGCTGATGATACTTTACGCGCTGCCCGCGCCGTTTATTATCCCGATGTTTGCAGATGTGAAGGAAGAAGGAACATATATTTCTACAACGCTTTCCCTGCAGACTATCTGCACAATTCTACTGTTCGCGGGAATTGCGGCATACAGCCTGATGTGAGCCTTGCAAAGGGGCAGCCCCTTTGCCGGAAGAAAACGGCAGCGCAGACAGCCGATTCCGTTTGATTTTTCGACAAAAAAATGCTATGCTATGACCTGTAAACGGACAAAGCGAAAAAAGGGGGCGGCTCTATGAGAGAATATCAGGCAGTGGTGCGGGAAAAGGCAGAGGTTTCCAAAGTGATTTGCAATGGCTGCGGCAGGGAAATCCCCTTTGCGCAGGCTGATTATTTTCACGGAGAAAAGACGTGGGGCTATTTTTCCGGACAGGATGGCAGACAGGACAGCTTTGACCTCTGCGAGGACTGTTATCAGGAGATGGTTGCCGGATTCTGCGTGAAAGTCGGCGAAAACTGAATAACGGACAGAAAACGGAAAGGCGTGCTCCTATAGTTCCGAGGGCACGCCTTTTTTTATTTGAGTGAAAAGGATTATGCGTTTTCCTCTTTTTCCGCATCCTTTTCTTTATTCAAAATTGTCATAAATTCCTCGCCGGTAATGGTTTCCTTTTCAAGCAGATATGCTGCAATTTCGTCCAGCTTTCCCATATTTTCCTGAAGGATACCAACGGCTTTATCATGTGCTTCTTTCACCATCGCAATAACGGCCGCGTCGATATTGGCGGCGGTTTCATTGGAGCAGGCGAGGGAGCTGTCCCCGCCAAGATACTGGTTATTTACAGTTTCCAGCGCGACCATGCCAAATTCCTCGCTCATGCCGTAGCGTGTGACCATAGCGCGGGCAATACGGGTTGCCTGTTCGATGTCGTTTGCCGCGCCTGTTGTGATGGATTGGAATTTCAGTTCCTCCGCCGCGCGCCCACCCGTAAATGTGACAATTTTATTAAAGGCTTCTTCGCGGTTCATGAGGAAATGCTCCCCCTCCTCCACCTGCATGGTGTAGCCCAGCGCGCCGTTGGTACGGGGAATGATAGTGATTTTATGCACAGGGGCAGAATTTTTCTGCATTGCTGCAACCAGGGCATGACCGACCTCATGATAGGCGATGATTTCTTTTTCATGCTGGGAAATGACTGCTCCCTTGCGCTGATAACCGGCTAAAATGACTTCTACGCTTTCTTCCAGATCGGACTGGGACACCTTTGCGCGTCCCATGCGGACAGCGCGCAGCGCGCCTTCATTAACGATATTTGCCAGCTCCGCGCCTGACGCGCCGGAGGTTGCCCGCCCAACCGCGTCAAAGTCAATATTTTCCTCTGTTTTCACCTTTGCGGCGTGTACCTTCAAAATATCTGTTCGTCCCCTCAAATCGGGCAGTTCAACAGGGATGCGGCGGTCAAAACGTCCGGGACGGAGCAGGGCTTTGTCCAGTGTTTCGGGTCGGTTTGTTGCCGCAAGGATTACAACGCCTTTTTTTCCGTCAAAGCCGTCCATTTCTGTCAGCAGCTGGTTCAGTGTCTGCTCGCGTTCATCGTTGCCGCCCATGCCGTTGCCATCGCGCCGCTTGCCAATAGTATCAATTTCGTCAATGAAAACAATGCAGGGTGCTTTTTCGTTTGCCTGCTTGAATAAATCGCGCACCTTTGCCGCGCCCATGCCAACGAACATTTCCACAAATTCTGAGCCGGAAATGGAGAAAAACGGTACTTCCGCTTCACCGGCAACGGCCTGCGCCAGCAGGGTTTTGCCGGTTCCCGGAGGGCCGACAAGCAGCGCGCCCTTTGGCATTGTGGCACCGACTTCGGCATATTTTTCCGGATTATGCAGGAAATCCACAATCTCCCGCAGGGCCTCTTTGGCTTCATCCTGCCCTGCAACATCGGCAAAAGTTTTGCCGGTCTGCGCTTTGACATAGATTTTGGCGTTGGCTTTGCCGAAAGCCATAGCGTTGCCGCCCATACCGCCCATACGCGCCATCATTTTGCTCATGACGAACCGCCAGAGCAGGAAGAAAATGACAAACATGACAAAGCTGCTGACCCATGGAGAAACCTGTTTCGGCTTGACTTCTGTAAATGCCGCGCCGGAGGTATCGAGTCTGTCGATGAGCATGGGATCGTCCATGCGGACGGTGGAGTAAATCTTTTCTGCCGCAACAAGCGTTTCCGATTCGATGGTATCATTTTCTTTCAGTACAAAATAAATCAAATCTGCGTTGACTTCTGCGGTGGATATGTTTTTGTTTTCCATTTCTGTCAGGAAAACGTCATAGCTGACCTGCTGGACGTTGCTTTTTGCCAGAAAAGGCAGGAGAAACATATTGATTACACTCATAATGACGAGTGCCATCAGCCAGTAAAACAGCAGGGGTTTTCTTTGGTTCTGCATTGTGTTTCCTCTCTTTCTTTTGGTTACATTAGATTTTGTTTTATCTTTTCCAAAGTTCTGCGGAAAATGAGGAGATCTTCCTCACTGACGCCTTCCAGCGCGCGGCTTTCGACTTCTTGCATGGATTGCTCGACTTTTGCGTGTATCCCAAGTCCGGTATCGGTCAGTACGAGTTTTTTCAGCCGTGCATCCCGTTCTACAGGCTGGCGGGAAATCAGCCCGCGGCGTTCCATGCCCTGCAAAATTCCGGTGACTGTGGAACGCCGGATTTGAAATTCCGCCTCCAAATCCCGCTGGAATACATCACGCGCATTGTTTTCGTAAAGATAATCAAGAACGATGCACTGTATTGCGGTCAGTCCTTCTATCTGGATCATGGCAGGGCATTGCTCCGCCATACGCCGGATAAGGTTTGCCATTGTTTTCAGTTCTGCTGTGAGAAAAAAATTCCGCATTGCCGCCTCCAAATTTGTTAGGGTGCTAACAGTATACCATTCCAGAGGTTTCCAGACAATAAAAGGAGGATTAAAGTTGATTAAAAAATAGTGAGAATACGGAAAAATTTTCAATTTGTGATAAATTCCACATTCTTTTATGAGTTGTGCGCGCTGGAACGGGCATACTAAGCGCAGACAGAAAGAATTTTTTATATGCGAGGGATTCAGTATGGAGAAATTTGTGGTGAAAGGCTTGGAAGAAGGTTTGCGGGGAACGGTCAAAATCAGCGGTTCCAAAAATGCGGTACTGCCGATTCTGGCGGCGTGCCTGCTGACGAGGGAGGTCTGCGAGATCCGGAATGTGCCGCCGCTTTCGGACGTCATTCACATGACGGAGCTTTTGCGGGAGCTGGGCGCGCATGTGGAATTTTTCGAGGAGCAGGAGACCATACGCGTGCGTGCGGAAACCATTGAGAGCGTGGAAAGCGAATATGAAACCGCCCGAAAGATGCGGGCGTCTTTTTTAGTGGCAGGGGCATTGCTGGGGCGGTGCGGGCATGCGCGGCTTTCCCTGCCGGGCGGGTGCCAGATTGGGAGCCGTCCCGTTGATCTGCATCTGAAAGGCTTTCAGGCATTGGGGGCAAAAAGCAGGCAGGAATACGGATTTGTGGAACTGACTGCAAAAACGCTGAAAGGGAACAGCATTTATCTGGATTTTCCCAGCGTTGGCGCGACGGAAAATATCATGTTGGCGGCGGTGCTGGCGAAGGGCTGTACAGTCATTGAAAACGCCGCGGAGGAGCCGGAAATCTGTGATCTGGCAGATTTTCTGCGGGAAATGGGGGCGGACATTACGGGGGATGGGACGGACGCGATTACCATTATAGGCGGAAAAGAGCTGCATGGAGCGGTGCATGAGGTGATACCTGACCGCATCGAAGCGGGAACGTTTATGGCGGCGGCGGCCATTACGGGCGGAAATATTCTTCTGGAAAATATCCGCGAGGAACACTTGAAGCCTGTTATTGCAAAGCTGGCAGAATGCAACGTTAAGACGGAGACTGTACCGGAAGGGCTGCGGGTCAGCCGGAAGGGCAGGCTGCACCCGATACAGTTGAAAACAATGCCTTTTCCCGGTTTTCCGACAGATATGCAGGCACCGTTCATGAGCCTGATGGCTGTGGCGAAAGGGACGAGCGTTATTACGGAAACGGTATTTGAAAATCGCTTCATTCATGCGGGGGAACTTCAACGCATGGGCGCGGATATTAAGATAGACAGCCGCAGCGCAGTCATTGAGGGTGTGGAAACGCTGACAGGTACAAAGGTAAAGGCAACCGATCTGCGGGCAGGCGCGGCATTGATACTTTCCGCGCTGGCGGCAAAGGGGGAAACAGAAATCAGCGACATTTACCATATTGAACGCGGGTATTATAAAATAGATGAAAAACTGCGGGCTTTGGGGGCGGAAATTGAACGAAAGGACGTTCCCTGAAGGTTTGCGCAAAATGAAAACGGAAAAGACCTTTTGCAGGTTTTTTCCGTTTTTCTATTGCGTCAATTTACCGTTTCAATTTACCGGCGATTTCGACGCGGACTTTTTTATTTTTAATTTTGGCGTTCTTCATGCCATAAAGCACATCCTGCACAAATTCCCGCGGTACGTCAACGAAAGAATACGTATCAAACAGGTCGATGGCACCCAGAGCCTTGCCGGGAACGCCAGCCTCGTTTGCAATAGCCCCTACGATATCTTTTGTACGGATTTTGTTCTTCTTGCCGGCGTTCAGGAACAGGCGGACCATTTTCTCGCCGCTGCCGCCATAAGCTTCCGTACCGTTAAAATTGATGTCTTCGATGGCGTCAATATCATCAGAATTGATATTGGCAAGCTGTAGCTTCAAAAGTGCGGCTGCAACATCAATGCTTGTAAAATCCTCATCCATGAGCCCGTCCACCAAATGGATATATTTCGTAAGATGGCCTTCCGTAATGGTTTCTTTGACTTTCTCAAGGAAAAGCGAGGTTTTCATTTCCTCCACATCGCTGAGAGTCGGCAGCTTCTGCTGCAAGATTTTTGTTTTGGTAAATCGCATGATATCGCGCAGCTTGTAGATTTCTTTGCCGACGCAGAAGGTAAAGGCTTTGCCCGCTTTACCCGCGCGCCCCGTCCGCCCTATGCGGTGGACATAATATTCCTCATCCTGCGGGATATCGTAATTGACAACAATGTCAATATCGTCCACGTCAATGCCGCGTGCCGCAACGTCTGTTGCGACAAGAATCTCAATCGTGCCGTTGCGGAATTTCTGCATGACTTTATCGCGCTGTGCCTGCTTCAAATCCCCATGCAGGCCCTCCGCGAAATAGCCGCGCCCCTGCAAAAGCTCCGTCAGATCGTCCACGCGCTTTTTCGTATTGCAGAATACCATCGCCAGATTGGGGTTATACATGTCAATCAGGCGTGTCAGCGCGTCGAGCTTGCGCTTTTCTTTTACGTCAAAGTAATACTGTTCAATGTTGGGAACTGTCAGTTCCTTGCGGACAATTTTAATGAACACAGGGTCTTGCTGGAAACGTTTGGTGATATCCAGTATTTCGGGGGAAAGCGTAGCGGAAAAGAGCAGTGTCTGGTGTTCTCTGGGGATTTTTACCAAAATGGTTTCGATATCCTCCCGGAAACCCATATCAAGCATTTCATCGGCTTCGTCCAGAATCATCATCTGTACGCTGTCTGTTTTGAGCGTGCGGCGGCGCATGTGGTCCATAACGCGCCCGGGTGTGCCAATGACGACCTGCGCCCCTTTTTTCAGGGCAAGTATTTGTCTGTCAATGGGCTGTCCGCCGTAAATGGGCAGCACGCGGATGTTATCCCTGTATTTCAGCAGCTTGCGGAATTCTTCGCTGACCTGTATTGCCAGTTCGCGGGTGGGGCAGAGAATAAGTGCCTGCAAACGTCTGTCATCAGGGTCGATGCGCTCCAGACAGGGAATGCCGAAAGCGGCGGTTTTGCCTGTACCCGTCTGCGACTGCCCGATTACGTCCCTGCCTTCCATGACAACGGAAATCGCCTGCGACTGTATGGGCGTAGCTTCTTCAAAGCCCATATCCAGCACTGCCTGGCATATTTCCGGAGATAAGTTCATGTCTTCAAATCTAAGATGTTCCATTCTATATTCCTTTCTGGTGGAGGGAGATGTTTTCCCTCTTGCGTAAAAACAGTTGTGCTCCCTATCATAACAGGAATGGGGAAGGATTGCAAGGCATTTTTTGAACGGAAAGGAAAGGCGGAGGCCATACCCCGCCTTTTGTATTCTTTATTCGTGGATTTTGAAACTGTTGAGATATTTCGCGGTTTCTGCTGTGCTGTGGTCGATGATTTGGCTTCTGCCCATATCCAAAGCGGCAATGGCTGTCATTTCCTCTTGCGTAAGAGAGAAATCCCAGATGTTGAGATTTTCGCGGATTCGTTCTTCGTGAGTAGATTTCGGAATGACGATGACGCCGCGCTCAATATTCCACCGCAGTGCGATCTGCGCCGCTGTTTTGCCGTATTTCCGCCCGATTTCTGTGAGTACAGGATTTGTGAAAATGCCGAATTTGCCTTCTGCCACAGGTCCCCATGCCTGCGGCTGGACGCCGAATTCCTTCATGGTTTCCAATGCGCCGGACTGCGCAAAGAAGGGATGCAGCTCTACCTGATTGACCATAGGAGCAATTTTGGCGTTCAGGCACAGATCCGCCAGACGGTCTGGATAAAAATTACAGACGCCAATGGCGCGGATTTTTCCCGCTTCGTACAGTTCTTCCAATGCGCGCCAGGAGCTGTAATAGTCGCTCATGGGCTGGTGGAGCAGGTAAAGGTCCATATAATCCAGCCCCAGATTATCCAGGGAATCCTGAAAGGCTTTTTTCGTGCTTTCATAGCCGTAATCCTGAATCCATAGCTTTGTGGTAACAAAAATTTCCTCGCGGGGTACGCCGCTTTTGCGGATTGCCGCGCCTACGGCTTTTTCATTCAGATAAGCTGCTGCCGTATCTATCAGGCGGTATCCGGTTGCCAGCGCGCTGCGGACAGCTTTTTCACAGACAGCCGCTTCCGGAACCTGAAAAACTCCGAATCCTTCCATGGGCATTTTGACGCCGTTTCTTAAAACAGTATATTCCATGTAATTTCCTCCTTTTGCCGTTTGTTTACAATTTGCATTCTTTATGCTATGATTTTGTAAAAATCTTTATAGCTCAATCATAGCCTGATTTTATTGAAATGTACAATACGGATTGTTTTTGCTTCTATCATGATATGGATATGGTCAGGAGGGACGGAATGGATATCACACAGATGAAATATTTCAGAACGATTGCCGAAGCAGGCTCTATGACGCGTGCGGCGGAAATACTGCATACCTCTCAGCCTTCTCTGAGCGCGATGGTGAAGCGGCTGGAAAAGGAACTGGACACAACGCTTTTTGACCGCACGCCAAACAGAGCAAGGCTCAACGAGGCGGGAGAAATTGCTTTGGCGCATATAAGCAATATTCTGCGCGAAGCGGAGGAAATGAAAAATGACCTGCGCCGTTATGCGCAGAGGGATCATATGCTTTCCATTGCGTTCTGCGACCATGATGTACAGTGGTACAGTATACCACGATTTTCCTTTGCCTATCCTGATGTACAGGTTTCCGGCCGGCTTTGCGGAGAAAACGCGTTGCGGCTGCTGCTGGAACGGGAATGTGATGCTGTGGTGGTTCCGGAGGAAATAAAGCACAGTGATGTGCTTTGTGTGCCGTTCCTTTTTGATCAGGTTTATCTTTCCGCGTCTCCATGTGGCAGTTTTTTGGATCAGGAGAGTATTTCTTTGCGGGAACTGCCTGCCCGGCCAATGCTGTTCCCGACCTTTGGCGGCTATCTTGTCGAAACTGTGGAGAGAATTATAAAAGAAGAACGACCGGATATTGCGATAGTCAGGAATGATTTTCCGGTGATGCAGCATCTGGTTCGGACAACGGATTTTCTGGCTACACTGTCTACGCTTTCTATGGAACTGCGCAATGATGGGGAAAACAGGCATTTTATTTCCCTGAGCGATCCGGAAATGTCTCTGACTTATCAGATTGCATATCTGAAAGAAAACCGCGGCAGGGTCAGCCGTTTTCTGGAATGGGCGAAGAAATGCACAGAGGAACAGAGGCGTGAGCGTGCAGGAATATAAATAAGCGGATTGAAAAGCGTGGAAGGTTTTGCCGGAAAAGTTGAACTTTGGCGAACTTTGTGGTACACTGTTGAGGAAGGAGCGGGCGGCGGCAGAAAGGCGGTTTTGCCGTTTCCCCAAACATACAGTATTAATAAGCAGTAAGTATACCTTCGTTTGACAAAGGGGATATCCCCCTGTTGTGCGAAGGTACAGAGGAGGAATGAAAATGCACATCAGTTACGAGCCGAAGGGCGTCTGTGCAGCAGGTCTGGAATTTGACATTGAGGACGGCGTTGTAAAAAATATCAATTTTATGGGAGGCTGCGATGGGAACCATAAAGGGCTTGCCGCGCTTGCCGAAGGCATGCCGCCGGAAGAAGCTGCGAAACGCCTGAAGGGCATCACCTGCGGCAGGAGGAACACAAGCTGCCCCGACCAGCTTGCGGCCGCGCTGGAGCAGTTTCTTGCAAAGCAGTAAACGGTTTTCGGCGTACGGTTTTTTGAAATTTGTAGAGTTACAATACATATTGGACAACAAGGAAAGAAAAAGCTAGAAGGAT
>CAJTQX010000038.1:1602-27300 GCA_910578425.1 uncultured Anaerotignum sp. | reverse complement strand
GGGTTCCAGTACACTTCGCAAGCATACTTTGGCCTGACCAAAGAATACGGCATTACGCCGTCAATGTCAAGACGTGGGAACTGCTACGACAACGCTATGGCTGAAAATTTCTTCTCTATCCTTAAAACCGAGTGTATCTACCGCCAGAAGATCAAGACTTTCCAACAGGCTACAGAAATAATCGACGATTTTATCCATTTTTACAACCATCTGCGCATCCAGCTAAAGACTGGAGAGGCGCCGCTTGCACGTCGCCTCTTCGTTTAATACTTCTTTTTTCCTGCCTCGGGGCCCTTTTTGTGCTGTCCGCACAATCTGGGGCGGTTCAGACCACAAAGCCCCAAGGGTTTCCTTTTTACAGCGGAAAATCCACAAAGCCGTTTTTTGTCCAGATTTTTACGCACCGGAATCCGATTTCCCTCGCCAGCCCTGCCGCTTCGCCAAATCCAAAGCCGAGGGAAACCCCATCGTGGCTGTCGCTGGAAAGCAGTATTTCTCCTTTGCGGCGGTATATTTCTCTCAGCAGGGATACCGATGGATACGGTGTTTTCCGCATTCCCCGGTATATTGCCCCCGTATTGATTTCAAAGGGCTTTCCCGTTTCCAGAAGTGCCTCCAGCGCGGAAAGCGACGCGTCCCTGTACCGCCTGTCCTCAGGGTCAAAAAAACGGTTCTCCTCATTGAATTTCATTACCAGGTCAAAATGCCCGATAAAGTCCGCGTTTGTTTTCTCCACAACCCGCGATTCCGTTTCATAAAACGCTTTCACATAAGCATATACGTCCCCGCCGAAGCCTTCCCGCACACCCCGCGCGAACACCTCTGGGCTTTCATCCACAGAATAATATACGCCGTCCCGCTCTATGGCATGGACAGAGCCAATCACGTAGTCGAACGCGTCCGTCTGCTCATCAGAACCAAAATCCTGTTCAATGCCGCAGTAAATCTCAATCTGTCCTGCGTATTTTTCCCGCAGGGCATGTATCTCCGCAATATATTTCTGCACGTTTTCCCTGCTCATACAGTAGCTTTCGTCATATGCCGTATAGCTGTGCCCGGAAAAGCCCAACGCAGAAAAACCCTTTGCCAAAGCTGCCTGTACCATGCTTTCCGCCGTTTCCTTCCCATCGCAGTAGGTTGTGTGTGTATGGAAATTTGCTTTCGGTATCCTCTCTGTCATTTCGTCATCTTCTCCTGTTTCACCTTATGGTCAATCACATGGCGGCCGGCAAGTTCCTTTTTTATGTCCTCCAAAGAAATGCCTGCCTGCACCATCAGCACCATTACATGGTATGCAAGGTCGGCAATTTCATAAACCGTTTCCTTTTTATCCTCCGCTTTCGCCGCGATGATAACCTCCGTCGATTCCTCGCCGATTTTTTTCAAAATCTTGTCCAGCCCCTTTTCAAAAAGGTATGTCGTATAGGAGCCTTCCTTTTTCTCTGCTTTCCTGCCTTCCAGCAGCTCCATCAGCCCCTTCATGGTAAAGGGATGGCGTTCCGGATTTTCGTAAACCGGATACGCAAAACAGGAATCCGTCCCCAGATGGCAGGCGGGGCCCTCCTTTTCGACCTCCACGACAAGCGCGTCCCTGTCGCAGTCCGCCGTAATGCGCACAATATGCTGCACATTACCGGAGGTTTCGCCCTTGCGCCAAAGCTCCTGCCGGGAACGCGACCAGAAACACGTCCGACCCTCGGCAATGCTGATTTCCAGGCTTTCCCTGTTCATGTAGGCAACGGTCAGCACATTTTTGCTCTCCGCATCCACTACAACAGCGGGAATCAATCCCTTTTCGTCAAATTTCAAATCTTCAATATTCACCATAAAAATATCCCTACTTTCTGACAACAATGCCTTTTTCTGCCAGCGTCGCTTTCAAATCTTCTATTTTGACCTCGCCGAAATGGAAAATAGAAGCCGCAAGCCCTGCGTCCACCCCTGGCAGGCGTTGGAACAGCGTCACAAAATCCTCGATACAGCCTGCCCCGCCGGACGCAATGACAGGCACAGAAACGCGCCCGCAGACTGCCTCCAGCAGTTCCAGGTCGAAGCCCTTTTTCACACCGTCCGTATCAATACTGTTGACAACAATTTCCCCCGCGCCCATTTTTTCACAGCGGGAAATCCATTCCAGCGCGTCCATGCCGGTATTTTCCCGCCCGCCCCTGGCGAACACCATAAATCTCCCGTCCACGCGCTTTACGTCCGTTGAAAGCACAACGCACTGGTCGCCGTATTTTTTTGCCGCGTCCGCGACAAGCCGCGGGTTGCGGATCGCGCCGGAATTGACGCTGACCTTGTCCGCGCCGCATTTCAGCACGCGGTCAAAGTCCTCCAGCGTATTGATGCCGCCGCCGACAGTCAGCGGGATAAAAATATTCCGCGCAACCTCCCGCAGGATATCTGTGAACAGCCCGCGCCCCTCGGCGGAAGCCGTGATATCATAAAACACAAGCTCGTCCGCGCCATGCGCGCTGTAATATTTCCCCAGCTCCACTGGAGAGGATACATCGGCAAGTCCCTCAAAATTCACGCCCTTTACTACGCGTCCGTCCCGCACGTCCAGACAGGGGATAATCCGTTTCGTAATCATTTGCTTTCCCCCTTTGCTGCGGCCAACGCCGCTTTTAAGTCGATATTACCCGTATACAACGCTTTGCCGAGTATCGCGCCGTAAATACCCAGGCCGGAGAGCGTCCGCACTTCCTCCAGGGAAGTCACCCCGCCGGACGCCACGATGTTCACTGAAAAACGGCGGGAAAGCTCTCGATAAAGCTCCATATTTGTGCCGGAAAGCAGGCCGTCGCGCGAGATATCCGTACAAATGATGGTTTCCACGCCCATTTTTTCCAGCCTTGCGCAGAAATCAAAGCAGCTTTCGGCAGAAACCTCTGTCCAGCCCTTAATGGCGACCATGCCATCCTTAATATCCACCCCGACAGCGATTTTTGCGCCATATTTCTGCACCATATCCCGCAGGAAATCAGGGTTTTCCACCGCCGCTGTACCAAGTATCACGCGGAACACGCCTGCGTCCAGATATTTTCTGATGGTTTCCTCTGTGCGTATTCCACCGCCAACTTCCGTCAGCAGACCGCTTTTCCGTACAATCTCCCGTATGGTTTGCAGATTTGGCGTACCGCCGTCCTTCGCGCCCTCCAGGTCTACGACATGGAGGTATTTCGTGCCCGCCGATGCAAAGCCGCGCGCGACCTCCGCCGGATTTTCGCTGTATACTGTTTTCTGCGCGAAATCGCCTTTCACAAGGCGCACCGCCGCGCCGCCAATCAAATCTATAGCAGGAAATAATTCCATTTTGCTCCCTCCTAAAAACAAAAAACCAAAAGACCTTGAGGGCGTTGCCCTCAAACTCCCACAAGGGGCGTGCCCCTTGACCCGTTTTCCATCGCATTTCATGCGATGAGATTTTAATCATTATGTTTCCACAGAAAATAAACTCCGTACTTCTTGCAATACATTGTTCCAGTTTTGATTTCTTTCGGATTCCGCTTTCCAATCCGGATTCCATTCGCTGGAAACTGTATAGCCGGAATCCCCAACGCTGATATAGGAAAATTCCTTAAACTGCAAAATAACACCCTCGGGCTGGCCATATGCGTCATGGAAACTGGTATAGGTGTCCTTGAGAAGCGTAAACCATCCGGTTTCCTGCCGCTTTCCCTGTATATCAATCGTCCCGTCAAACACATCGTCCCGCAGGAGGTAGGCGTAATATGTCCCGGAAACCTCCACAATGACGGGCTCCGCCTGCCCGTCCCCTGTGCATGACAGGGATTTTTCTACCAACATCTTTTTCGGCACGCACGCCCCCACAAACAGGAACACCGCCACAACTGTCAAAACCGCACACGCCGCGCCTTTTTTCGTAACCCGCATTTGCTTCCTCCTCCTTAAGACCTTGAGGGCTCTGCCCTCAAACTCCCGCAAGCCCTTTGAAAAGGGCTTGACCCTAAACTTTATTACCGCAAAACTACGTTTTGCAGGGAAGTACCTCTTATTATTCGTCCCCTCCATCGCATGAAATGCGATGGCAGACGGGTCAAGGGGTGAAACCCCTTGCGGGGCAGTGGGGCAGTGCCCCACGGTTTTCACTCACAAAACGCCCTGAGTATCCGCAGCCCCGTTTCGCCGCTCTTCTCCGGATGGTACTGTACACCGTATACATTCCCCCGCTCCACAGACGCAGTCAGCGGCACGCCATATCCCGCCGTCGCGGTCACATCCTGCCCACAGTCCACAGCGGCATAAGAATGCACAAAATACACGCAGTCCCCCTCGTTGATATATCGGTACAGCCTGCTCCTTTCCCTGCCCTTCGGGAACTCCAGCCCATTCCAGCCAATATGCGGCACCTTCAGCCCTTCTCCAATCATCGGCGCAATCGGTTTCACGCTCCCCGCAATCAGCCCAAGTCCGTCATGCTCCCCATATTCATAGCTTTTTTCAAACAAAAGCTGCATTCCCAGACAAATGCCCAAAAGCGGCTTACCCTCTGCCGCTTCTGCCTTCACAACCTCATCCATCCCGCTTTTGCGCAGCTTTTCCACCGCATCGCCGAACGCGCCCACGCCCGGCAGTATAATCCTGTCACAGCGGCGCATTTCCTCCGCATCGCTCGTGACAACTGCCTTTTTCCCGATATATTCCAGCGAACTCCGCAGAGAAAACAGGTTTCCCACGCCATAATCCACAATCGCAATCATCACAGCACCCCCTTCGTGGATGGAATTTCGTCCTTATATTCCTCCTGCACAGCCGCGGCCTTCGCCAGCGCACGCGAAACAGCCTTAAACGCACCCTCTATCACATGATGGGAATTTCTCCCCCGCAGCTGCAAAATATGCAGGTTAATATTTGCATTCCGCACAAAAGCGTTAAAAAATTCCTCCGCCAGCTCCGTATCAAACGTTCCGACTTTCTCCGCAGGGATTTCCAGCCCATATTCCAGCCAGCTCCTGCCGGATAAATCTACAGCCGCCAGTATGAGTGCCTCGTCCATCGGCAGGGTAATATCCCCATAGCGGACAATGCCGCGCCCTTCGCCCAAAGCCTGCCGAAACGCCATGCCCAGACAAATACCGATATCCTCCACAGAATGATGGTCATCCACCTCTATATCGCCCTTGCATCGCACAGCCAAATCAAATCGCCCATGTTTCGCAAACAACGTCAGCATATGGTCTAAAAAGCCCACGCCGGTCGAAATATCGCCCTTTCCTGTCCCGTCTAAGGAAAGCGAAAGGGAAATATCCGTTTCCGCCGTCTTTCGCTTAATTTCTGCTTTTCTCACGCTTCACACCTCCTTCTGATCCTTCAGGACTTCCGCCAGCTTTTCCAGCAAAACGTCCATCTGTTCCGGCGTGCCGATGGTAATGCGTACAAAATCCTTTATTTTTTCCTTCCCGAAATGCCGCACCAGCACGCCCTTTTTCTTCAATTCCTGATACACCGTTTCACCTGCCAAAGCATCTGATTTCGCAAAAATAAAATTCGCCACAGAAGGAAGGACGGTAAAGCCCAGCCCCCGCAGGCGTGCCGCGGTATCCTCCCGCGTTTCCGCAATCTTCGCCGCATTTTTCCGGTAATAAGCATCGCTCTCCGCCGCCGCCTCGCCTGCCGCCAGCGTCAGCCGGTTGATATTATATGGGTTTGTGGAATATTTGATTTTTTCCAAATCCGCAATCAATTCTTTGTCTGCGATGGCAAAGCCCAGCCTTGCCCCTGCAAGGGAGCGCGATTTTGAAAACGTCTGCACCACCAGCAGGTTATCATATTGTTTCGTCAGTCCCACACAGCTTGTCCCGCCGAAATCGACATATGCCTCGTCTATCAGCACAACGTTCTGCGGGTTGCTCTGCAAAATCTCCTCAATCTCCGAAACAGAAATCTCCATACCCGTTGGCGCATTGGGGTTAGCGATGACAACCATTTTCCCAATCCCACAGTAATCCTGATAATCCACAGAAAAATCTTCCTTCAGCGGAATCTGCACACAAGGCACATGGTACAGATCCGCATAGACCGGATAAAACCCATAGCTGATCTCCGGAAACGCCGCGCCATGTTCCGCATCGCAAAACGCCATGAATGAAAAATTCAATATATCATCCGAGCCATTGGAGAGAAATACATTTTCCGGCTGTACGCTGTAAAGCGCGGCAAGCTTTTCCTTCAAAACGCGTCCTGTCGGGTCAGGATAGAGATTCAGCCGACCTGTTTCCGCCGCCGAAATCCGTTTCAGCACTTCCGGTGAAGGCGGATAAGGCGATTCGTTTGTATTCAGCTTCACATACTGCTGATCCTGCGGCTGTTCCCCCGGCGTATATGCTTCCAGATCCGCAAAACGCGGGCTTAAAAATCTGCTCATTGCTGTTCCTCCTTTTCCGCGCGTATCAGCGCAGAGCGGGCGTGCGCATGCAGGCCCTCCCGTTCGGCAAAGCGGGCAATCTTCCCCGCCTCCTCCGCCAGCGCGTCTTTTGTATAATAGGTAAATGAAGATTTCTTGATAAAATCGTCCACAGAAAGCGGGCTGGAAAACCGCGCCGTACCGCTGGTGGGCAGGGTATGGTTCGGTCCGGCGAAATAATCGCCCAAAGCCTCCGGCGCGTTCCTTCCAAGAAACACAGACCCTGCATGTCGTATCATCGGCAGATATTGAAACGGCTCATCTACACAGATTTCCAGATGTTCCGGCGCGATGCGGTTGGAAATCTCCACCGCCTGCGCAATGCTCTCTGCAAGGATGATTTTCCCGTTTTTCTCAATAGATTCGCGGGCAATCTCCGCGCGGGGCAGAACAGCAAGCTGCCGCTCGATTTCCGCCGCGACAGCCTCCGCAAGTATCCTGCTTTCCGTTACCAGAACCGCCGCCGCCATTTTGTCATGCTCCGCCTGTGAAAGCAAATCCGCCGCGACAACAGCCGGATCAGATTTCCCATCTGCAATGACCAGAATTTCGCTCGGCCCCGCTATCATATCAATCGAAACCTGCCCGAAAACCTGCCGCTTTGCCTCCGCGACAAAGGCATTCCCCGGACCGACAATTTTATCCACGCGCGGCACGCTTTCCGTGCCATAGGCCAGCGCGGCAACCGCCTGCGCCCCACCCATTTTGAATATGCGGTCAACGCCTGCCACTTCTGCCGCCGCAAGTACGTCCGGATTCAGCCTCCCGTCTTTCGCAGGCGTCGTCATAATGATTTCGCCCACGCCCGCAATTTTTGCCGGTATGCAGTCCATCAGCACCGTTGAGGGATAGCTTGCCGTTCCGCCGGGGACATACAGCCCAACTCGCTCCAGCGGGATATGCCGCTGCCCCAGCAGCACGCCTTCCCGTTCCGAAACAACAAAATCCAGCCGTTTCTGTTTCTCATGGAACGCGCGGATATGCGCCGCCGCCTCCCGCAGTATCTCCAAAAAGTCCGCGTCTACTGCCGCCAGAGCCGCCGCCCATTCCTCTGCGGAAACCTCCAGCGTTTCCAGCTCCGCATTGTCAAACTCCCGTGCGTACCGCTTCAGGGCTTCGTCCCCATTCTGCCGCACATCAGCAATGATTCCGGAAACCACACCGGAAACATCCCGCTTTTCCTCCTGACGGGCGAATATCCCTGCATCGCCCACCTCTTTATAATCATAAATCCGAATCATGGTTTCTCCTTTCTTCCCGCCGGAAATCCAGCCGCATCAGCTTTTTGCCGTTCGGCAGGGAGATTTCTTCTGTTCCCGACAAGCTGTATCCTGTTTCTCGCAGTGCCGCCGTCAGCGTCTGACTGTCCATTTCATGATGTACCTGTCCCAGCCCATCGAATACATGCAGGTACGGCGAATCTGAAACAAACTCCTCTGTCGGGTTGACCTGTATCACGCTGGAAACAAACTCCGGCGAAACCTGCCGTATCACCCGTTGGAAACATCCATATCCAATGTATTCTATCAATAAATTTGCAATCAGCAAATCTGCGTGCGGCAAAACCGTATCCGCCGCCAGCAAATCCGCCCAAATACATTCCAAAATATCCCCAAGCGCGCTATGCCTTTTTTGCATTCCGCAAGGTATTCCCGGTTTATATCCACGCCGTAAACCTTCCGGTATTTTCTCTTGTCGATATGTTCCAGCCCATTGCCGCCTGCCACGCCGAGTACCATTGCTATTTTCACCGGAAAATCCGTAAACTGCCCCTTCATAATCGCATTCATTGCCTGTAACTGCTGTACAGAATCCAGCTTCATATGGCTTTCATAATCCGCAAGGCTGATTTCCTGCCAGGGGTTCTTCATAGCTTTCCCTCCTGTTTTTCCGCTTCGCAAAGTTCCGCGACCCTGCCGCAGATTTCGCGTATCCTCTCATTTTTGAATTTATAGGCTGCCTTGTTCGCAATCAGCCGCGCGCTGATTTTCACGATTTCCTCCAGCACCTCCAGATTATTCTCCCGCAGCGTCACGCCCGTTTCCACAATATCCACGATCACATCTGACATTTTCAGCACCGGTGCAATCTCGATAGAACCATGCAGCTCGATGATGTCAATTTCACGGCTTTTCCCGCGGTAATACTCCCTTGCGATATTGGGGAATTTCGTCGCCACGCGCAGCGTGTGCTCCGAATCCAGCCGTTCGCCCTTTACCCCCGCAACTGCCATGCGGCATTTCCCCATGCCCAAATCCAGCAGTTCATAAACGTCATAAGGCTGTTCCAGCAGAATATCCTTGCCAACCACGCCAATATCCGCCGCGCCCCGTTCCACGTAAACCGCAACATCGGAGGGCTTCACCCAAAAATAACAGACGCCGTTTTCCTCATTTTCAAACACCAGCTTGCGCCCGCCCTCATGTATCTCCGGACAGCCACAGCCGATTTTCTCAAAAATATCATACGCCTTTTCCCCCAGCCGCCCTTTCGGCAGGGCAATATTGATTTTATTCCGCAACGATTTCAAGCCCCCTTTCCCGCATACAGAGCAGTTGTTTGTATTTCAGCCCGCCTGTATTTTTCTTCTGTACCGCAACACTCTGCCCATTGTCCGTCAGCATCTGCGCCGCCTGTGCCAGAGCCGCCGTATCCGTCCCATCGTCATAAAGCAGGAGCGTATCTACATCATATTTCCGTTCTGCCGTTTCAAAACGTTCCAGCAGGTCAAGGGAGAGCGCGAAACCTATTGCATCCGCGTCCTTGCCCAGCTTCTGCACCAGTTTGTCATACCTGCCGCCGCTCAAAATACTGCTCGGCACGCCGTCAATAAACCCCTGAAATATCACACCATTGTAATAATCCATATCGTTTACAATGGAAAAATCCAGATGTACGCGCTTCTCATTCCCGCCCGTTTTCAGACAACGCAGAATATCCTCCAGTTCTGCCGCCGCACGTTCCATTTTTTCATTGCAGCAAAGGGACTGTATCTGGGGCAGGGCGTCTTCCAGTGTGCCGTAAAGCCCTGCAAGCGTTTCCAGCCGTTCCCGCATATCGTTGTCCACGCCGCACCCCCTGCAAATTTCGCGAATCCCATGCGCATTTTTTTCGCTGATGCAGTGCAGCACACTTTTCTGCTGTGCCAGCCCAAGCCCGCTCTGCTCTATCAGTCCCGCCAGAAAGCCCATATGCGAAAGGTCTAAAATATATTCCCCACTGATGGCCTTCAGGCTTTTCTGCGCCAAAAGCAATATTTCCAGCGTCGCATAGCTGTCCACTTCGCCGATATACTCCAACCCAACCTGCATAATTTCGCGATATTCCCCCGCGCCCCTGCGCGCGCGGTATACGTTTTCGTTATAATAAACCCGCTCCGCCGCTTCGCGGCTGCCTCTCGTGTTTTTCACAATGGAGAGCGTTACGTCCGGCTTTAACGCCAGCAGCTTGCCGTCCAGTCCCGTAAATGTCAGGATATTTTCACTGTTGAGGAAACTCCTGTTTTCCGCATAAAAATCATATTCCTCAAACTTGCTCATCTTAAATTTGCGGTAGCCGAACTGCTCGAATATCGCACGCAGGCTGAATATCACCTGTTCTTCTTTTTTCAAAAGCATCTCTGCCTGTTTCAATCCCTTCACTTCCTTCCTTATGGATATTATAGTATCCCATTTCATCGCTTTAGTCAAGTAGCATACTAAAGTATTTTTCGTTTTTCCGCAAATAAAAAAAGCCGGCATTTCGGAGTATTGCCATAAGACAATTTGATAAAAAAACGCAAGGTAAAGGCTGAAAAACTATGTTTTCCAGCCTTTTTGCTTACTCTCCCTCTGCGAATACATCCCGCAGGCGTTCCAGAAACTTTTCCGCTGCCTTGGAAAAAATCTGATACTTTTTCCATATTACATTTGCTGTTGTATCAAATTGCGGCTTCAGCGGACGAAAACAAAGGCCGCTGTCCCCACTGGCATTGATGAGCTTATCAAAGCTAATGGCATAACCCAGCCCTTCCGCCACCATCATGGAAGCATTGAATATGAGCGTATACGTCGCGGCGATGTTCAGCCTGGAAATATCAGGATCAATGTGTTTCAGAATCAGGCTGCCATCCCGCGCCTCCTGCCCAGAAACAATCAAAGGCTTATCACGCAGGTCCTCCGGCGTGATAAACTCCTTTGCGGCAAGCGGGGAATCCCTGCGCATCAACACGCCAAATACATCCTTTACAGGCAGCTCTAAAGAATGATATTTTGTACGGTCAACCGCGCCATAGACCAGTCCGAAATCAATCAGCCCTTTATCCAACTGCTCCTTTACAAAAAACGAATTTCCGCTGGAAATATGGAAATGAATGTCTGGATATTCCATTTGCAGCGTTTTCGCCGCTTTCGCAAACAGACGCATATTGTCCGTTTCCCCCGCGCCGATATAAATATCTCCCGCTATGGCGTCCTCCGGAGATGTGATTTCATTTGTCGCCTTTTTCACCAAATCAAGGATTTCCTCCGCGCGCTTGCGCAGTATCATCCCCTCCTCTGTCAGCGTTACCTTCCGCGACCCATTGCCGCCGCGAATCAAAAGCTGTTTGCCCAGCTCCCGCTCCAATGCTTTCAGTTGCGTAGAAAGCGTTGGCTGAGAAAGGTGCAGGGATTCCGCTGCCGCAGAAATATTCTGTTCCCTTGCCACAGCCAGAAAATATTGCAGTACGCGCAGCTCCATCATGCTCCCCCTTCCGCCTTTTTTCCAGCATAGCACAGTTTCCGACAGTTTTCAACGATATGCCCTTATAAAACATATGTACCTATTATACCTGGGTCGGCAGACCCGTTTCTGCCTGTAAAACTTTGCCTGCATATTGTCACAAAAAACGCGGGGCATCATCACACCGCCCCGCGTTGGATATTTATTTCAATGGCTCAGGCAGCATCGTCACAAGTGCCTGCACACGCCTTTCCGACAAAATTATGCTCAAAAATACGTATACATGACTCATGACAACACTACCTGGAAAAACAGCTTAGAAAATTTCCTTGAAAGTCTTCTGTGCCTTGATCGCTTCGGATACCGTTGCCATTTTGGATGTATCGCCCAAAAGGATCGCGCCACAAACTACATTGTTCACGAAATAGTATTTTTCCAGCGTACTCTTTTTGTCATCGCGGATTTCCATGACTTTATACTGTGCATCGGGCTTTGTGCCAACATCGCCGATTGCAAAAAGCGCGGTATTGATACCATGAAATGTCATGCCCTGTGTTTCGGGACGATAAGGCAGAGCCTCGCCCGCCGCGTTCGCGCCCGCAATGCGGCCCATTTCAGATGCAACAGGCCAGATAGCGATATTCGCGCCGTTGAACTGCGCACAGTCGCCGCAGGCATAAATGCCCTCTACGCCGGTTTCCATCTTTTCATTCACAACAACGGCGCGTTCCGTAATCAGGCCAGCCTCTTCCGCAACAGCAATGTTCGCGCGTACACCTGTGGAAATGATCACCAAATCGGCAGGAATTTTTTCACCGCCCTCCAGCATTACACCGTCTACATGGCCATTTCCGGTGATTTCAGCAATTTTCACGCCTGTTTTTATGGTTATGCCATTCTTCGCGGCAATCCCAATCAGGAGATTTGCTGTTTCCGCGTCAACCTTGCCTGCCATAGGCACAGGCGCGCCTTCCAGTACAGTTACGTCCAGTTTTTCCTTGCACAGCTCCCACGCCGCTTCCAAACCAAGCACGCCGCCGCCGATAACAACCGCGCTCTTTGCTCCTTCTGCAAAATCGCGTACCTTCATAACATCGGCAATCGTGCGGACAGGCGTAACCTCCGGCAGTTCCTTCCCTTTAATCGGAGGCACAAAACTGTAAGAGCCAAGCGCGTAGATACATTTATCATACGGATAAGCCGTACCATCTGCTAAAACAACTTCTTTTCTGCCCGCGTCAATCCGCTCCACTTTGCTGCCCAACAGAAGCGTTACGTTGTTTTCCCTGTACCATTCCGCATCTACGCTTGCAATCGCGCCATTGCATACCGCGCCGAACATGTTCTTTGTCAGCATCGGACGGTCATAAGGCAGTTCGGTTTCTTCGGAGATCATGGTAACTGTCGCGATCGCGTTGCGCTGACGTATTGCCTTCGCCGCATTCAGCGCAGCCGTACCGCCGCCAAGGATGACGAATTTCTCCATACTATCCATGCGGAAACCTGTATCCTGAGAATCCACAGGAACAAAATTCTCACGGCCTACACCGCAGACAGGGCAGGTATCAATAGAAGAATCGAAAATCTCACCGCAGACAAGGCATTTTACAAGCGTGCTCTTTGCGCTTGCCTTGACAGGCTCGTCCTTACGAAGCAGCTTCAGGCCGAAATTATAGCCAAATTCCACAGCCTCGGTCAATTCCTTCTCAGAAGGTTTCAGCTTCACCCTGTAACCGTCTACAACCTTCATGCGCAGCTGTTTCAGTCGTTCCACGATATGCGGCACGCCTTCGCCGCTCCAGCCATAGCTGCCGAACGCGCTCGCCAGCTTGCCGCCGTGTACGGGCGGGAACATGGAGGTTGTCAAGTCCCAAATAGGCTTGAGGGCTTCGCCGAGGATTGTGGGCGTACCAAACAGCAGACCATCCGCCGCGGCAATCTGCGCGGAAACCTCCGCCGCATCCGCCGTTACCATGTCATAACTTTTTACATCAATATCGCCCGCCTGACGGATACCTTCGCTAATTTTTTCCGCAAGCTCGGTCGTATAACCGTATGCGCTGACATAAGGAATGACAACGGTTGTCTTTTCGTTCTTCGGGATTTTGCACCATTCGTCATAGATGGCAAGCAGCTCGTCAATATGGCTGTCCAGTACAGGGCCGTGGCCAGGACAAATCATATCAATATCCAGTGAACGCACCAGCGCGAGTGCCTTTGTCATATAAGGCTGCTTGAAGGGGCCGAGGATATTGTCGAAATAATATTTCGTTGCCCGCATATAGCCTTCTTCGTCTGTCACTGTGCTGCGCAGAATGCCCTCATGCGCATAGTGAGAACCAAAGGAATCACAGGTAACAAGGACTTTGTCCTCCACGATATAAGTATACATGGTGTCGGGCCAGTGCAGGTTCGGCAGCACGAAGAATTTCAGCGTTTTATTGCCAATTTTCATTTCGTCGCCATTCTTCACAGGGATGCTGTAAAAATCGCCGTTAATGATATTTTTCAAAAAGCCGATGGCAACCGGTGTAGCAATGATTTTTGCACGAGGATTCTTTTCCAGAACTTTTGCGATGCTGCCCGCATGGTCCGGCTCGGTGTGGTCTACCACAATGTAATCAATCGTTGTAATATCCAGCGTTTCGGAAAGCGTTTTTTCATACTCATCATAAAATTTTGCCTTTGCCGTTTCAAACAGAACGGTTTTGTCGCCGCATTTAAGGATATAGGAATTATAGGTTGTACCAAATTCCGTATACATAATGATGTCGAATACCCTCAAATCCTTGTCCAGTATGCCAGCCCAATAAAGGTCCGGCTTCAGGGAAAATGTTTTCATGATATTACCTCCTTGATATTTTTAGATTGATAAAACCTTGAGGGCTTTGCCCGCAAACCTCCGCAAAGGGCTCCGGTCGTCGCAAAATAAAGTTTGCAGCAATCAGAGTCTGGAGCATAAAGCTCCAGCGGGGATGCGTGGCAAGGCCCTGCGGTTCTCACCTTTTACAACTCTTTTTTCCAAAGCCCATGCAGGTTGCAGTATTCATAGACCGCAACGGCTTTTTCGCCCTCTGCAAGCGCGAATACAGCCTCCGGCGCGCCGGTATGCTCCAGATACTTCATCTGTCCGCCCTGATTGGTTTCCAGATAAATCCACGCAATATGGTGTTCCTCCAGCATGGGATGGCCGACATCGCCCACAACCGCTTTGACCGTATTCCCCGATACGCTGGCAACAGGTACATGCTTTTCAGACGCGCCATCGGAAGTATTGGCAGTCAGTTCCTTCATTTTCTCACCACAGCAGACAACAGGCACGCCTTTGTCCTCCACCATTACAATGATGTTCCTGCAGTGTTCACATTTGAAAAATCTGGGTGTTTTCATCTCTGTATCCTCCTTCATTTTGTTTTGAATATCCCGTATCATACCGGTATATCCGTAAAAGTGTCTGACTTTTTATGATGTTATCATATTTTTCCAAAAAAACATGGATCTATTCTATAATTTCGAGAGAGAACGTCTCTTTTTTCTTTGACAACCTTTTTCTTTTATGATATCATGAACTAGCAGAAAAATCATGTTGCAAATGCAACAATCCGGAGGAATTTATGGAAAATTTAAGCAAAAATGAACTTTTTTCGGGAATTACTGACGAAGATATTCAGCAAATGCTTGTCTGCTTTCAGAGCTTTCAAAAAAATTACAAAGAAAAAGAAACGATTTCCATACACAATTCTTTTGGGGATTACATCGGGCTCCTGCTTGAGGGCTGCATTTCCATCAGCCGTATCCGTATGGACGGTTCTCTGGATATGCTGGAATATATTGAGGATTCCGGGATTTTTGGCGATGCTTTCACATTCGGCAATCAGGAGGATACAATCCTTGTGCTTTGCGAGCAGGACTGCCGGGTACTTTTCATCGAAAAACAACATATCATAAAACGCTGCCCAAACGCCTGCCTCCATCATTCTAAACTGGTGGAAAACCTTATGCATCTGATGGCGGGAAAAGTCATGCGGCTGACAGAAAAAGTGGATATTCTCAGCCACCGCTCAATCCGCGGAAAACTTCTGTGCTATTTCCGCATACTAAGCGCGCAGGCAGGGTCCCCTGTCTTTCCGCTGCCATTTTCACTGATGGCTCTGGCAAACTTTCTTTGCGTTGACCGCAGCGCGATGATGCGGGAACTCAAAAAAATGAAGGAAGAAGGGCTTTTGGAAAGAAACGGGAAACTGATGCGGCTGCTGTAAAAGAAAAGCCCCTGGAAAGGGCTTTTCTTTTCATGTTGCATTTTGTTCATTTGCTTTTTTGCAGATATTTTTCACGCGTAGCCAGTCCGCCCCGAATGTGGCGTTCCGCCTTGTTGACCTCTAAAACCCTGCGGACGGATTTCGCAAGCTCAGGGTCAATACTTTCTACCCTGTCGGTAATATCCTTGTGTACAGTCGATTTACTGATTCCAAATTTTTTCGCAGTTTCTCTTACGGTAGCATTGGTATGGATCATAAATTTCGCAACTTCGACCGCCCTCTCTTCGATATACGTTTTCAAACCAAGCACTCCTCTAAAATTATCTTGGTTATGTATATGCTTTTTTGCCGGGGGATATGAAAAACGAAACGCCCTCCCACAATCCAAAAAGATATGGACTGTAACGGCAGCCTGACTTAAGAAAACAACTTCTTCTTTTCAGTTGATTCCGTAAGTCAGACGCCGACAGAGACTGCCTGAAAAGTCCTAACTGTCCGGACGCTTCAAACATCGAAATTTTTATGACAACGCCCATAAAATGTCTTTTTTAATCTTCTTCGTCATATTCGCGTTCCAGCTTTTCTGCGCGCCGCCGTTCTGCACAGACTACAAGGAACCGCACTACTGCGAAAATAACAATAAATGACGCCATGAATATCATTCCGGCGGAAATGTTTGTAGAAACCCATACCGCCTTTCCATTCATATAATTTCTGGCAGTCACCAGACCAAACAGAAAGATAACAATGCCCAGCACAGGGAACATCTGCTTCCACCATGCAGTTTTAACATCGCCGAATACAACTCCCATCTGCCGGCTGCGCACTGCCTGATACAACGGTGCCAAAATCAGAATGATAAACTCCGTAGCACACTGGCGCATGCTCATCTCAAAATAAATCGCTTTTATACAATAGGACACTACAATGATGCCATAAGAAATCAGCATCAGTTCTGCGTAAATTTTATGTTTCGCCTGTTCAACGCGTTCATCTTTCATCTGTTGCATCATCATTTTTCATTCCTCCTCAAAATATTCAAAAAAATTATGGATACCCAACTGCAATGTCCTGCATCGAAGCGGGAGATACAGGAAAAGGCAGGTCAGCGGGAACAGCCCTACAGCCAGCTCCGCCGGACAGAAACCAAACAAAAACACCCGCAGCGGCACACACAGTGCATCTGCAAACAACAGACACCGGAAACCGTCCCTCAGCAGAAAGATTTTTTCCGGCGGCGCGCTCATGTCTCTTCCTCCCAAAACAATTCATCCAGCGTTTTATCCAACGCCTTGCAGATAGCAACACAAAGACTCAGCGTTGGGTTGTACTTCCCAGATTCGATCATGCCGATGGTCTGCCTTGTCACGCCTGTTGCCTGTGCAAGCTCTTCCTGCGAAAAATCTTTCGCAGCACGCGCTGATTTCATTTTCAGGTTTTTCAAAATACCACATCCTTTCCAATACCGCCAAACGTTCTGATTTTCAGGAACAGACAGCCAAATGCGCGGCTCGTCCTTTCGCCGCAGGCTGCTATTTCCGAAAGCTTTGCTGATATAGCGGGTAAACTTTTTTTGCGATCAGGAAGCCATTGGCTGCTGTAACCATTCCGAAAAAAATCTGGACTGCCGTTTCAGGAATGTTCAACAACAGAATCCCATTCATATCCCCACCGCCGACAAATTGATATTGTATTGTTAAATATAACGGGTCAAGCAGAAGCAGGACCAGCGTTGTATAATAGCAGACAGCTTTCAACACCTTATTTTTGCTTTTCGTAATCCTTGCGGAAAAGAAAACCAGCATATACGCCGCGAATAACGTGCCCGCGCTCCCGACGGCGCAGAATACTGCTTCCTGCAAATCTGTCATAAGGCCCTCTTTCACCACCACCTGAAGCCCCAGTCCCAAAACCCTGACCCCCTCAAATACGCCATAGCCCATAGCGGCAGCGAAATGACACCCTTCATGTATCAGATAGTATAAAAAAACAGCTGCAATAAGGGCAATCCATTTTCTCATACTGCTTTGCATATTTTCTTTCAAGCCTTCCATCCCCTTTCCGAAAATATGAAACAGGTAAAACCATATCTTCCCCTTCAACGCTCTTTTTCACATTGCCCTTTACAATTCTGATAATACGATATAATTTCCTAAATGTCAAGTATATATTGCAAATAAAATGAAATAAATTGCAATAAGTCATATGAATCAACGAATCACAGCAGCCATAGCCGGAATCCGGCGAAAGGAGCGGAATCCTGTCCGCAGAAAGCGGGAAAACAAATTTTTTCCACATTTCCTCCTGGTTTATGCTATAATGAAGTACAAAACCGGCAGGAAAGCCGGATAGGAATAAGGAGAATGTCTATATGGATATATTGAAAAAATTGCAGGAAGAACTGGAAATCCGCCTCTCCCAGGTAGAAAACACCGTAAAGCTGCTGGACGAGGGCAACACTGTGCCATTTATCGCCCGTTACCGGAAGGAAATGACCGGCTCTTTGGACGACCAGATTATCCGCCGGCTGTCGGAGCGGCTTGCCTCCCTGCGCAATCTGGAGGAAAAACGGGAGCAGGTGAAAAACGCCATTGCCGAACAGGGCAGCCTGACAGACGAGCTTGCCGCAAAACTGGAACAGGCGGAAACACAGACAGAAATTGACGATATTTACCGTCCTTTCCGTCCGAAACGCCGCACAAGGGCCTCCATTGCCAAAGAAAAAGGGTTGGAGCCGCTTGCCGAAATGCTCTGGGGCCAACGTCTTCCTGTTCCTCTGGAAGAATATGCCGCCGCGTTCCTTGACGCGGAAAAAGGCGTAGAAACCATAGAGGACGCCCTGCAGGGCGCAAAGGACATTCTTGCCGAGCGTATTTCCGATGATGCGGAACTGCGGAAGCTTCTGCGCGGAGAACTGCTGAAAAACGGTTCTCTGCTTTCCAGGAAAGCAAAGGACGAGCCTTCCGTATACGAAATGTATTACGATTACTCCGAACCGCTGAAAAAGGCGGCGGGACACCGTATCCTTGCTATGAACCGCGGCGAAAAGGAAGGATTCCTTTCCGTAAAGCTGGAAGGCGACGAAGCGGCAGTTTTGCAGCGCATGGAGCGAAATATGATACGCAAAAACAGCCAGACCGCGGAAATTTTGCGGGAGGTCATTGCGGACAGCTACAAAAGGCTCATCGCCCCCTCTTTGGAACGTGAAATTCGGAACGATCTGACGGAGCAGGCAGAGGAATCCGCCATTGGCGTTTTCCGCGAAAACCTGAAACAGCTCCTTTTGCAGCCACCCATCAGCGGGAAAGTCGTGCTCGCGCTTGACCCTGCATACCGCACAGGCTGCAAAATCGCCGTAATTGACGCAACGGGCAAGCCGCTGGAAACAACGGTTGTTTACCCTACCCCGCCGCAGAACAAAACTGCCGAAGCGGAGAAAAAACTGCTGGCGCTGATTGAAAAGCACAGCATAGACCTCATTTCCATCGGCAACGGCACAGCGTCACGCGAATCAGAACTTTTTGTAGCGGAAATGCTCAAAAAAACAAAGCGGAAGGTACAGTATATCATTGCAAATGAAGCGGGTGCGTCCGTCTATTCCGCGTCCAAGCTGGGGGCGGAGGAATTTCCGGAGTATGACGTTTCCCTGCGAAGCGCGGTTTCCATTGGCAGACGGATACAGGACCCTTTGGCAGAACTGGTAAAAATCGACCCGAAGTCTATCGGTGTGGGGCAGTACCAGCATGATATGAATCAAAAGCGGCTGGGCGAAGCTCTGGGCGGCGTAGTGGAGGACTGTGTAAACAGCGTCGGCGTTGACCTGAATACAGCAAGCCCCGCCCTGCTTTCCTATGTGGCGGGAATCAACAGCACAGTTGCCAAAAATATCCTGAAATACCGAGAGGAAAACGGTAAGTTTTCCACAAGGAAGGAACTGCTGAAGGTGCCAAAGCTGGGACCGAAAGCATATGAGCAGTGTGCGGGCTTCCTGCGGCTGCCGGAAAGCACAATGCCGCTGGACAACACCGGAATCCACCCTGAAAGCTACAAAGCAGCAGAACAGCTGCTGAAGGTCTGCGGCTTTTCTCTGGAGGACGTAGCCTGCAGGCGCATCAGCGGGCTGCGGAAAAAGGTTGTCATACCGGAAAAAACGGCGGAACAGATCGGCGTTGGCGTACCGACTTTGGAGGATATGATAAAGGAACTGGAAAAACCCGGGCGTGACCCGCGTGATGAGGCTCCCGCCCCTGTACTGCGCAGCGATGTGCTTTCTATGGAGGATTTGCAGGAGGGCATGGTACTGACGGGAACGGTCCGCAATGTAATTGATTTCGGCGTATTTGTTGACATCGGCGTGCATCAGGACGGGCTGGTGCATATCTCGCAGATTTGCGACAGGTTTATCAAGCACCCGCTGGAAGCGGTCAAGCTGGGGGATATTGTAAAAGTGAAGGTGCTTTCCGTGGATTTGGAGAAAAAGCGGATCTCGCTTTCCATGAAAGGGGTATAAAAGATACGAAAAGACCTTAGGTGCTCTGCCCCTAAAACCCCGCAAACCCTTTGAAAAGGGTTTGATCCTAAACTTTATTGCGGAAAACTTCGTTTTCCGAATGAGTAAGTATGAAATATAACTTTTTGATGATACCTATTGCATGAAATCCGATAGAAAAATAGGTCAGGGGGCTTGTCCCTTGCGGAGTTCGGGGCAGAGCTTCGAAGTTTTCAGCTTTTATCTTTTGAGAAAGGTGATGTATGTGATGATATTTGGTTATCCGGCGGGAATCCTTTTAGATACGGCAGTGCAGGCGGCGGAAACAGCAGAACGCGGCCCCGGCACTGCGTTGATGCCTGTAGCGGCAGGGCTGATTGCCGCACTTGCGCTGATGGCGTTTTTCATTCGTTTCTCCGCTAAAAAAGGAGAATTGGACAGGAAATACGACAAGCACACATTTGACAAACGGAAATAAGCCAACAAAAGCCCGCCCCTCTTCGCTGCTACGCGGAAAGGGCGGGTTTATTGTTTTACCTTATTATTTTACTTCCATTGCGGCATTCGTACTTTCCGTTGCAGTTTCCACAGAAGCGGCTTTGAACGCGATAAAATGCTCCTCCGGCGTGCCAAGGGCAATCGCCTGCTGTTCGTTCCCGTCCGCGTCTACCCATGTATAGCGGTAACCCTCATCGGATGCGGCGGCTTCGGTAATATCCATACGGCTCCCATCTTTTTCCACCAAATAAAGCCTGTCGTTTTGGCCTTCCAGCGTAAAAGGCACCTCCTCCGCCTGCTCCAGCGCGCGGTCAGTGTCCACGTCAATGGAATAATGCACATCGGGGTCACTATTCGCGTCAGGCTTGACTGTAATGCTGGTAAAATTTTCCCCATCGGAATCTAAGGGGATGACAAACTGTGAATCTCCGTTTTCGTCCTCAACGATATTATAATCGCTCACAGAAGCCACCTCGCCGTTGATATAAATGGTGATGCGTTCCAAGAGCTCCGCAAAATTGCCGTCCGTTGCGGCATATGCCGCTCCTGTCGCAGTCAGCGTGAGCGCGGCTGCCGCGGCGATTCCGGCAGTCCTTTTTGTAAAACGGCAAATCTTTTTCTGATCCATATCCATTACCTCCTGTATCACGTCCTCGGAGGCGGTCAGCCTTGAAAAAGTCTTCTGGTAGTATTCCTTATTCTTCATCGTTCCATGCCTCCTTAAGTTTTTCCCTGAGCTTCGCGCGCGCCCGCATCAGGCGGGTCTGCACGGTGGTTTCCCTGATGGCCAGCAGGTCTGCAATTTCCCTTACGGAATATTCCTCATAATAATAAAGATGGACAACAATGCGGTATTTCTGCGGCAGGGCAAGCACTGCCAGAAAAAGCTCGCTTTCCTCCGGTACGGGAAGTGTCTGGGCGGCATATTCCTCCAATTCCTCCAGCGGCACTGTGCGCCTGCGCCAGCAGGCGAGGAGCAGCCGCTTGGATTCGTTGATGGTCACCCGTATCAGCCAGTTCCGCAGATATTCCTCTGTCCCAAACTCCTTTTCAGACCTGTAATACTTCAAGAGTACCGTCTGAAGGATATCCTCCGCGTCCGCCCTGTTCCTGCAATAGTGGAAGGCAATGGCGAAAAGCCGGTCTTTATAGGCTTTGGCTGTGCGGGTAAAAACTGCTTCGTCCATAAGCTGTGAAGTCCTTTCTTTTGTTTTGAAAAGCTTTTCACTGATAATACCTTTTCCCCCTGCAAAATATCACATTTTTCCAAAAAATATTTGCCTGGCAGCCGGAAACCGGCACGACTTTGCTTTATTCACCAGCGCAGACTGCACATTCCTGTGGCATCTCTGAATTCCCAACGTATATAATATCTGGTCTTTCCGTCCAGCCTGATACTGCCGGACGGACACTGGCGATTCAACTGCAACAGCTGCTGTTTGTTCCGCCCCGGCAAAAATACCGCCGCATCTCCCTTTGACAGCTGCGCGTCCAAAGTAAACACATAGGTACTGCTTTCGCAGAACCTTCCGACATGCTGCACCCAGCCGGTGCAGGAATCCAGAGATACGGTATCCTTCTTCCCTCTGGCGCGAAACAGAAACAGGACAGCCCGCATACGCCTGCATTCAACAAAACCATGACAATACAAAATATAGACCGCAAACAGTAGTATAGCGATAAAAGCAAAAAAGCAAAGCCAGTTTTTCAATGCCTGTTCCTCCCTGCAAAAAAATTTCTGAACTTTCTCTTTACGAAGCCCTTTGGAAATGCTAAAATAAAAGCGCATGGTTTTCCATGTGCAAATACAGAGTAGGGTTTTGCGCGTTAAGTGCCCTGTGGACGGGGAGTTGCCACGGGGACGAAAAGGGTCTTCCCTTGCGGTGCATCGCCCGCATCCCGCTGTTACCATAATGAAGAAAAAGCTTCCTCTTTGTTATCTTACAGCCAGACGTTTTTTATTGTATTTGCGTCGCAAAAAGATAGCAGAGGGGTTTTTTGCTGCAAAAATGCCGCCTCTGCACATATCCAAAGGAGGTATGCAGTATGTATGAAAGCAGTATCCGTTCCACCCACCGTCTTGCCATTCTTGCCATGATGGTGGCCGCAAATGTTGTGCTCTCCCGTTTTCTTTCCATCTCCCTGTGGAATCTGAAAATCGGGTTTGCATTCATTCCCGTTGTGACCGCAGCGATTTTGTTCGGCCCCATCGCCGGAGGCATTGTGGGCGCAGTGGGGGATTACATCGGGGCAACGCTGTTCCCCATCGCCCAGTATTTCCCGGGCTTCACTGTCACAGCATTTTTTGTCGGCGCAGTATACGGCATATTCCTGCATAAAAAACAGGATATGAAACGGATCATCCTCGCCATACTGGTGACAGAGTGTATCGGTTCGCTCCTGATGAATACATTCTGGATTTCCATGCTGTTTGGCGCGCCATTTGTTTCGCTCCTGCCGCCGCGCGCCATACAGGCTGTCAGTATGGGCGTCATGGAAATCATTATAATTCGGGTAATGGTTCGATATCTGCCCGCTCTTAACATCAAACGCTGAAACTGTTTTGGAAGGCAAAACTCCTTCACAGGCTGTCAAAAAGCCTATATTCAGGCCCCGCTTTTTGCGGCAGACCTTTGGTCCGGCCTGGGAATCCGCAGAGCGGGCTTCTCTCGCTCAAGGAAAAGGGCAAGTTTCAAGGCTTTCTGTGGTTTTCCAGAAAGGTAATGGAACAAGTCGCGTTATACCGATAGTTCCTCAAAAAAGGCTTCGTATAGCGTGCATAGCCCGCTATTGCCGCAGCCGCGGGACGGCTACACGAAAGACGTAGTCTGAGCCCTTTTTGACACGCCAGGGAGAGCAAACGCTCTCCCCTTTTTATTACTGATATATTGTAATCAGTGCTCCGCTCCATTCCATCAGGCGGCGGGCAAGGCGTTCAAATTCCGCCGCAAAAGTCTCCGGTTCTGTGCGCGCCTGTATTGCCCCTGCGGCAATGATTCTGTCAGTATCCGCCGTCTTGCGCCGCATTGCTTCTTTTGCAGAAATGTATTCCCCTGTTTCCGCAAAGTATTTCATTTGCAGTGTAAAAAACGCCGATTTATACAGTTCCCGCAGAATTTCCGGAGATTTCTCATGCAGGATATTATGCACGCAGGCATGATACAAGCCGCACGCGCCGCTGTGGACTGCCCGCCGCAGATCCTCCTCCGTCCCCAACTGCACAAAATCAAGACTGCCATACAACACCTTCGTATCAAACACAAACTGAAACAATTCTGATTTCTCCCATGCCGCCAGTTCTTCCCTTCCGGAAAGGAACCCGCACAGCTTTTCCCGCTCCGGCAATGCGGAAACTGCATTATCGTAGGCTTTCAGATCCGCAAAATCCAGCCTGTCCAGAATAACAACAACGTCTATATCGCTGTCGGCTTTTTCCTCGCCGCGGGCGCGGCTGCCCTGTATGCCCGCGCAAAGCAGACGTTCACCAAAGCAGTCCTTTACTGTCTCCAAAAAGCCTTTTATCCATTGTACTGTTTCCTTCGTCATTTCCCTCATCATTGCTATCATTCCTCCTCACGCTGAAAATACTGTATTTCACTGTTTAAGGCTGGCTGCAAACCTGAAAAATATAAAATTTCAGATAATACGATTCGTCCGCCGCCCAAAGCACTGGATGATCCGGTGCCTGTGTGCGGTATTCCACCTGCCGCAGGCGTTTATGCACGTTCCGCGCCGCCTGCCCTATGGTCTGCGTAAACAGTTCGTACGTCATAAAATGCGAACAGGAGCAGGTCGCCAGAAAGCCCCCATCTTTCAGCAGCTTCATTGCCCGCAGGTTGATTTCCCGATAACCCTTTACCGCATTTTTTACGGAATTCCGGGATTTTGTAAATGCCGGCGGGTCAAGTATAATTACATCAAACTGCCGCCCTTCGGCTTCCAGTCGCGGCAAAAGGTCAAACACATCCTCGCAGCGGAACTGCACCACATTCTCCAGCCCATTCAGCCGCGCGTTTTCCGCTGCCTGTTCCACAGCAAGCTGAGAAGCATCTATTCCCAGCACCTGCGCCGCCCCTGCAATACCGGCGTTCAGAGCGAAAGAGCCCGTATGCGTGAAGCAGTCCAGCACATCCGCACCCCTGCACAGCTTTTGTATTGCCAAACGGTTATATTTCTGGTCAAGGAAAAAGCCTGTCTTCTGTCCATCCTCCACGTCTACAATATATTTTACGCCGTTTTCCACGATCCCCACCTTTGTGTCAAACGGTTCGCTGAGGAATCCTTTTTCCAGCTCCATACCCTCCTGCCTGCGCACCCTGGCGTCGCTGCGCTCATATACGCCCCGAATCTGCACGCCGTCCGCCGCCAGCGTTTCCAGCAGAAGGCGCAGTATAGTGCCCTTCATGCGGTCAATGCCCAGCGCAAGCGACTGCACGACAAGCACATCTGAAAATTTATCGACCACAAGGCCAGGCAGGAAATCCGCTTCGCCGAAAATCAGGCGGCAGGAAGAGGTATCCACAACCTTTTTACGGTATTCCCATGCCGCCTGCACGCGTTCGCGCAGGAACGCTTCATCAATCGTTGTTTCCCTGCCGCGGCTCATGATACGTACGGCAATTTTAGAATGGCTGTTATAAAAGCCTGTCCCCATAGGGTAACCATCAAAATCCTGTACAAAAATCAGTCCGCCGTCCTCCGCCTCCGGCGATACGGACGCGATTTCATTGTCAAATATCCAAAGGCCGCCTTCCTTCAGCATACGGCCCTCACCTTTTTTCAAAACTGCCACAGGCAAACCCATGCCGTTTCCTCCTTCCTTTCCTTCGCCAAAAAAAGGAGTATCCTTCGATACTCCTAAATGTTTTAACACCTTTTTCGGGGGCTCTGCCCCAACTCCCCGCAAGGGCTTCCAGCCCTTGACCCGTTTGCCAACCGCATTTCCTGCGGTTGGAGGGAGTCCGCCTTTGTTTCTGCTCTCGGCATGTAAATACATATCAATGATACTCCTTAAGACCTTGGGGCTCTGCCCCAATTCCCCGCAAGGGCTTCCAGCCCTTGACCCATTTATCAACCGCATTTCTTGCGGTTGGAGGGAGTCCGCCTTTGTTTCTGCTCTCGGCATGTAAATACATATCAATAACATTCCTTAAGACCTTGGGGCTCTGCCCCAATTCCCCGCAAGGGCTTCCAGCCCTTGACCCGTTTGCCAACCGCATTTCCTGCGGTTGGAGGGAGTCCGCCTTTGTTTCTGCTCTCGGCATATAATACATATCAATGATACTCCTTAAGACCTTGGGGCTCTGCCCCAATTCCCCGCA
>CAJTQX010000038.1:0-1592 GCA_910578425.1 uncultured Anaerotignum sp. | reverse complement strand
AGACCTTGGGGCTCTGCCCCAATTCCCCGCAAGGGCTTCCAGCCCTTGACCCGTTCGCCAACCGCATTTCTTGCGGTTGGAAGGAGTGTATCCTTGTTTCCGTCCCAACGGAAAACAGGTTAAGGGGTGCTGAAGCGGAAACCCTGTCCCTTGCAGGGGGC
This sequence comes from uncultured Anaerotignum sp., assembly GCA_910578425.1. Classification (GTDB taxonomy): domain Bacteria; phylum Bacillota; class Clostridia; order Lachnospirales; family Anaerotignaceae; genus Anaerotignum_A. The sequence continues at coordinate 1,431 of CAJTQX010000038.1, read as the reverse complement.
TTGAGGGCAACGTCCCAGGGTCTTTCATCTCTTAATCCGCAAAATTGTTGAAATAATTCTGCACCAGAACGATAGGCGTGCCTTTATCGCCGCTGCCACTCGTCAGGTCGCAGAGGGAGCCGATAAGGTCTGTCAGGCGGCGGGGCGTTGTACCCTCGGAAACCATCTGGCCTTTCAGGTTCTGCTCTTTCTCCTGTATCCTCCGGCGGATCGCATCTGCCAGTTCTTCCCCGCTCAAATCCGCAAAATCATTATCCGCCAGATATTTCAGCTTCAATTCGTTCGGCAGGCCATTCAGCCCGTCTGTATAACCCGCGCCCACAACTGGGTCAGCCAGCTCCCAGATTTTGCCGACAGGGTCTTTGAACGCGCCATCACCATAAACCATAGCTTCCACTTTTACGCCTGTACGCGCAAGCACTTCCTTCTGGATATCCTCGGCTACTTTCTGCGCATTCTTCGGGAACAGCTTTACTGTCGTTTCCGTTGCCTTGTTGGAGCCCAGCAGACCAAAGGAATCGTTATAGCCGCTGCCGTTGACGGGCGCGTCCAGAATTTCCGCCATCGTCAGCACTTTTTCCGCGCCTGCCGCCGCAATCCGGCGTTTGGAACGCTCTCTTGTATGAATATCGCAGCAAAGCACGTTTTTCGCAAACTTTACAATGGCTTCGGGGTGGTTCGCGAACACAATCTCTGCCTCCGCGCCTTCCTCTTCGATCAGGCCTTTATAATAATCAACATAATCCACACCGGTAAACGGATGCTTGATATAGCCGAATGCCTTACGGTATTCCTCCATCGTCAGCACGTCCGTATAAGGGTTCACACCGCTGCCGTCCAGCACATCCGTATCAAACAGATGGTTGCCCACCTCGTCAGAGGGATAGCTCAACATCAGCACGATCTTTTTCGCGCCCTTTGCAATCCCCCGCAGGCAGATGGCGAAACGGTTCCTGCTGAGGATGGGGAACACTACCCCGACAGTGCCGCCGCCCAGCTTAGCTTTTACGTCTGCGGCAATATCCTCGGTAGAAGCATAGTTCCCATCCGCCCGGGCAACAACAGCCTCTGTCACACAAATTACGTCCTTTTCGCGCAGCTGAAAGCCATCCTGCTCTGCCGCTGCCAGAACGGAATCCGCAACAATCTTTACAATATCGTCCCCTTCCCGAATGATGGGTGCCTTAATTCCTCTGGAAATCGTTCCTGCCATATGCATAACCTCCTAAATTCAGAGCCTTTTCGCAGCGCGCCTGTCAGCCCTTTCTGAGCCCCCGCCGCCGCATACGGCTCCTGTAAATTGAATTACCAACCGTTATTTTAGCAGGAAAACCATGTTTTTGTCAACAAACACAGGAAAAAACATTGCAACAAAACTGTAGAGTTACAATACATATTGGACAACAAGGAAAGAAAAAGCTAGAAGGATGA
>CAJTQX010000037.1 GCA_910578425.1 uncultured Anaerotignum sp. | reverse complement strand
GTAAGGCAACGGATTCTGATTCCGTCATTCGCAGGTTCGAATCCTGCTACCCTAGCTAAAGAGAGTCTGGAAAGGCTCTCTTTTTTTGCTGTTTACGAAAGAAAAAGTACATTATTTTAAGGACAGGAATGGTTACTGCTAAAGTATATTGCTTTGATGTAATCCTGTTTTTATAAGATACTCCAAAACATCGGAAAAGGCTGTATCTTTTATTGTATGATCCTCATGGTCGAAAAAAACAATTTCCTCTCTGCACTTACCGGACTCAATACGAAATGCGTAATAGTCACAACATCCATTATCCGCTATGAAAACAAGCCCTGCACTTTGGCGGGGTTGTGATTGAAAATAAAAAAACACTGCTTTTGTCTAAAGAATAGATATTTGCGTATCCAAAATAACCGCCGCCATAAAGGCGGGTTGACTTAAGAAAACAGATTTTTCTTTTCTATTGATTTCTTAAGTCAAACGCTGACGGCAGTTGCCTGAGAAAATTTCTTCTGAACAAGGAAACTGTTCTGAAAAATCTTGATTTTTCTGGCATTTCAAAAAAATAAAATTTTCTTATGGCAATGCCCATAATGCAGGAGAAACTGTATATATTTTTGAGGTAAGGTGATTTGGTACTGTTTTTAGAAGGCAATGATTTCTTCCATTGTTGGTATTTTGTCATGCTCCAATGCGAAACGTAAAGGCTTTTTGTCTTTTGAATGGTTTCTTTAAATGGGTCAAAATCCATAACGGTTCCTCTCTCCAATTCCAATTTTTCTGCTATGATTATACCTTCGCTTGACAAAGGGGATATACGGCTGAAAACATCTGTTTTGAGGCTCTGCTGTGTTACTCTTGCTTAGCGTACCACTCGGTACGCCGCGCTCGAAAGCCTTGCATAGCCACAAAACAGCCTGCTTTCAGTTCTGCGACTTTTTCAGTACGTAATTTGGAGCAGTTTCAAGGCGTCTGCCCACAGGCGTACCTGTAGGTACGTCAAGGGCAGAAAACGAAGAAAATGCACAAATTCCGGCTGAAAAAGCGTGCATCCCCTTGTCAGGCGAAGGCAGCATTGGCACAGACTGGATTCAAATAGTTTTGTGAAATTGGGAAATATCCAGCCCGCAAGGCTTTTCTTGACGGAAAGACAGGGCATTGCTATACTAAAACTATGACTATTGTAGGAGAAGGAGGATATGGAGATGAAACGGTTATTTTGCTGTGTATTGGTATGCATATTATTAACGGGAACAACGGCTTTTGCGCAGTGCGGCTTTGAAACAGATGTGAAAGAGATAGCGGTAGAAGCTGCTCAGGGGGACATTTTGCTTTCGGTGGAGGGCGGTAATTTCAAGGCAGGAGCCCGCTGCCGGCCGGAAAGGGCAATACATGTGGAGCTGCCCCCAAAAGGCAGTTTTAAGGGGAAAAAGCTATATTTTGAAATGAGGGGCAGCGAACATATCTGGTTTGATATGGGAGGCTGGGAAGAAGAGGGGCTGATTCAGGAGGATAAAAGGATATGTTCTGTTTCGTTGGAGGACGCACAGGACGGAGGAATTTTGTTTGTACCAGACGTATTTATGGGCAGAGAAATACAGGGCGGGGAAGAAATATCGCTTTGGCTGCTTGGTGGGGAGGATTACGGGGATAACCTTTTGAAGGGAAAAGAAGATTTGGAATTGCGGGAAGATTTCATCCATTTCCTTACATATGAACGGGAGAAACGCCGGAGAGAGATTATGTTGGCGTTGGGGCGAAACGAATTTTATTTTAACGGGGATACAAAAAAACTGCATGCGCCGATTTACTGGAACGAGGGCGGACATGCCATGATTGCGGCTAGGGACATTACCATGATATTGGAGGGGAACGAGCAGCCGCAAGGGGGCATTGTATGGAAGCCGGAAACAAAAACCGCGGTAATTCAGGCAGGAGTACACAAAATTGAAGTGACAGCGGGAGAAAAAACATGGAAGCACATGGACGTGCCGCTTACGGCAGAAACTGTGCCGGAATTGAAGGATGGCACACTGTTTGTACCACTGCGGGAAATGGCGGAGATATTTGAAATAAAAGATATTTTGGGGGACAAGGACAGCGGAATTTTGCTGCTGTCGGATTAAAATAGAGCCTGTCAGGAGTATGGGCGTTGTCATAAGAAAATTTCATTTTATGAAATGCCTGAAAAACAGGATTTTTCAGAATGGTTTCATTGTTTAGACGAAATTTTCTCTGGCAGCTGCCGTCGGCGTTTGACTTAAGAAATCAATGGAAAAGAAAAGTCTGTTTTCTTAAGTCAAGCCGCCTTTTCTGACAGGTTTTTTCAAAATGCTGTCAGATTTTCCTCAGGGAAAGGGAATAGATGGATAAGGAAGGCTGAAACGGGGAGGGGGAAGGCTATGGAGGAGAAAATGCTGCTGGAATTACTGCGGAAAAAGCCGGAGAAAGGCATTCGGACAGTAATGGAGGCGTATATGGGGCTTTGCTACGCGATTGTGCGGGCAAGGCTGGCAGGACTCCCACAGGAGGATATTGAGGAATGTGTCAGCGATGTTTTTCTGGAGGTTTACCGGAACAGGGAGAGGATTGAGCTGGAAAAGGGCGGGATACGGGCGTTTTTGGCTATCGTTGCGCGGCGGCGCGCCATAGACAGGTATCATGCGGCAAAAAAGACGGAAACGTTTCCTTTGGAGGGAGAGGCAGTAGAGCCGGAAAAACAGCTTGCCTTTGAGGACAGAGATACCCTGCGAGACGCTCTGCGTATGCTTGGGGAGCCGGACGGGAAGATACTGGTATGGAAATATTATTACGGACTGGCGACAAAGGAAATTGCCGCAGCATTAGGATTGAAGGAAAATACCATTGACCAGCGCGCCCGGCGGGGCTTGCAGAAGCTGCGGACAAAGCTGGAAGAGGGGGGATTTTATGGGTAAGGATTACATGGATTTTTTTGACAGCCTGCCGGAAGAAGAACTGCTTGCATATCTCCCGAAGGAGGTGCCCGAAATGGAGGACAGGCTGGCGGCAAAGCGGATTGAGAAAAACGTCCTGCAAAGCATACGGGCGGAGGAAAAACGCCGCTGGGACGGGAAACGCGTTGCGGCGGCGGCCTGCTGTTTCCTGCTGATCGGCGCGGTGGGGCACAAGCCCATACTGGCGGCGTTCCAGAGGGTGTTCCATGTACTGCCCGGCGTGGGCGTGTATATCAATGATACAGAAGAAGAAATCCTTGAGGTAAGGCTTTTGAACCCTGTGCAGGAAAAGGACGGGATACGGGCGGAACTGAAGGACTTTTACTGCAAGGGCGTTGCGATTTACGGGCTGGTCAGCTTTACCGGAGATGGCCTGCCATATTATGGGCCAGAAAGCAGGAACGAAATGAGCGAGGTCATGAAAGATCGCTTTCCGATGACGTGGTTTGACGGGGAGAAGGAAAGGAGCTTTGTGCCGTCAAGCAGCGGATGGCACACTGAAAATGGGAAAACGCTGGAATTTCACAACGACGTTCTGATTTCACGCGAAAGGGGTACGGAGCCGCGCGGCAGGTATGAATTCCGCATTGAGGGGTTTGACGAGCCGTTTGTTTTCGAGGTCGTTGACCCCAAAACGATGAAAGACGTGAAAAAACTGGGTTATTCTGTGACGAAAAACGATACGACGGTTTCGGCGCGGGCATTTTTACGGGAGGAAGGCATAGAGGTCGAATATTATGTCATTCCTTCTGAGGAAGTGGAGAGAACGCAGGAAGCATGGTACAAGTTTTCTACGCCGATCTATCCTTACAAATTGGACGCGGAAAATTATTTTTACATCCAGAATTCCAGCGGCGAAAAAATGGAGTATGTTGATGGCGGGAGAAAAAGGCTGATGAACGGGTACAGCTATACGGTGAAGGGGACGGCGGAGGACTTCCCGCTGACGCTGCACCGCAGCCCCTTTACGGGGATAGACAGCGAAACGCATACGGTTTCTCTGCCATTGCCCACAGACGGGGAACGGCTGACGGAAAACCTGCCGAGGGCGGAATTCCGTTATGGTACGGTGGAGTTCCTTTCTGTGGAACGGAACGATGTTGTCTGGAAGGATGGTAATGAATATTCTGAACGGACGGAGAACGCGGCGAAGGTGACATATACATACAGGATCACGCCGAAGGAAGGGCTGCGGCAGATGTATGGGGTTGGCGTGGAAACAGACGCGGAAACCTTTTCCAGAAGCGGGGAAGGGGATTGGAGCGAAGAAACGGGAGGGAAGGAAACGGAAACCTTTTTCCTGAAACGAACAGACGCGAAAAGCATTCGTCTGACGCTGGAAAACCCTTCCTACTGGATTGTGGAGGATTATGACGTCATTATCAAAAAACCGGAAAAAGAATGAGGAGAAGCCTTCCGGACGGGGAAACCTGCCGGAAGGTTTTCTTTTTGGGAAAAGGGCTGTTGCGGGAAGGGGCAGGAACGGATATAATGTAGAAAAACAGGGACGGGAGGAAATGGAAATGATCTATGAGCAGGTTTTGGAAAACGCAGGGGAAAAAATGGCCCCAAGGTGCAGGGTCTGCCCGGAATGCAACGGGATTGCCTGCAAGGGCGTGATGCCGGGGCCTGGGGGAAAGGGCGCGGGACGGACATTCCAGCGGAATTTTTCCTATCTGGCGGAGCATGTTTTTCTGGAAATGGACGTTTTGCAGGGGGAAAAGAAATGCGATACTTCCATAGAATTATTTGGGCAGACATTTGCCGCGCCGGTGTTTGTCGCACCCATCGGGCTGGTGCAGTATAATTATACAGACGCGCTGACGGAACGGCAATACTGCGACGCGGTAACGCTGGGGGCGAAAAAGGCAGGCATTGCGGCGTTTGGAGGGGGCGGCTTACAGCCGGAGCATTTCTATGCACCCCTGCACGCCATACGGGACGCGGGCGGCTGGGGGATACCCACGCTGAAGCCCTGGACGATGGACGTTGTTTTGCAGCGGCTGCGGGAAACGGAGGAATGCCGCCCGCTGGCGTTTGCGATGGATATTGACAGCGCGGGGCTGCCGCACGCGGGAATGTCTGCCCTGCGGATGCAGATGAAAACGGCAGGGGACCTGAAGGAAATTGTAAAGGCAACGGAGCTGCCGTTTGTTGTAAAGGGCATCATGACGGCGGAGGCCGCGCGTATGGCGCAGCGTGCAGGGGTGTATGCTATTGTTGTGTCCAATCATGGCGGCAGAGTGATGGATAACGGGCTTTCCACAGCAGAGGTTCTGCCGGAGATACGCGCGGCTGTCGGGAACCAGGTGACGAAGATTTTTGTGGACGGCGGAATCCGCACAGGCGGCGATGTGTTCAAAATGCTCGCTCTGGGGGCGGACGCTGTGCTCATCGGGCGGCCTTACGCTATTGCGGCTTACGGCGGCGGGGCGGAAGGCGTGCGCCTGTATACGGAAAAGATCATTGCGGAGCTGCGGGACGCTATGACTATGACGGGCTGCGCCACGCTGGCGGATATTAAAAGGAATAAAATCAGGATTGTAGGCGGCTTGGCTTAAGAAAACAAATTTTCATATGAAAACGTCTGCCATAAGGGGTGGTTTTGTGATAGAACTGAAAGGGAAATATAACGAGGCGAAGATTTTTACGGATGTTGTGGACGATACATCTCTTTCGCAGGTGATGCTCCTGCTGGATCAGGAATTTACACAGGGGCTGAAAATCCGCATGATGCCGGATATACACGCGGGCGCGGGCTGCACGATTGGGACGACAATGACGATTGCGGATAAGATTGTGCCGAACCTTGTCGGTGTGGACATTGGCTGCGGCATGGAAACGGTGCGGGTGCGGGAAAGGCATATCGAGCCGCAGAAGCTGGATAAGCTGATCTATGAAAAAATTCCCTCCGGCTTTGACATTCGGGATAAAACGCATAAGTATTTTGGCGAAATCGACCTGACGGAACTTTGCTGTTACAGGGAAATTGACACCAGACGCGCGGAGAAAAGCCTGGGGACTCTGGGCGGCGGGAACCATTTCATTGAGGCGGATAAAGATGGGGAAGGGAACATCTATATTGTCGTACATTCAGGCAGCAGGCACCTGGGGCTGGAGGTTGCCGGATATTACCAGCGGAAGGGCTACAGGCGGCTGAACGGGACTTCCAAAGAGGATATTGACGCGCTGATTAAGGAACTGAAAGAACAGGGACGGGAAACGGAGATACAGGAGCGGCTTGCGGAACTGAAAAGCACAAGCCGGACGCATATCCCGCAGACGCTGGCATATGTGACGGGGGATTTGTTCGAGGAATATATTCATGATATGAAAATCATACAGCGGTTTGCGGAGCTGAACCGGCAGGCAATGATGGACGAAATTTTGAAGGGCATGAAACTGCACGCGGAGGAACAGTTTACAACCATACACAACTATATCGATACAGATGCGATGATACTGCGCAAAGGGGCGGTTTCCGCGCGGAAGGGGGAAAAGCTGCTGATTCCGATCAATATGCGGGACGGCTCGCTCATCTGTATCGGGAAGGGCAACGACGACTGGAACCAGTCCGCACCGCATGGGGCAGGACGGCTGATGAGCCGGAGCGCGGCAAAGCAGTCCTTTACGGTTTCGGCGTTCAAAAAGGAAATGGAACGGGCGGGGGTATATTCCAGCTCTGTCGGCAGCGGGACGCTGGATGAGTGCCCGATGGCGTATAAGGGTATGGATGATATTGTGCGCAATATCGGCGATACGGCAGAGATTCAAAACGTGATACGTCCCATCTATAACTTTAAGGCAGGCGGGGAGTAAAAAATGGAAACAGTACGGGTCAGCCGCCTGAAAGGCGGCTTTCTCTTTTGCTGGGATTTACAGTACACCAAATAAAATGAACCCAACCGTATTGATTCCGAAATTTGCGAACATATGGACGAACCATGACGGATAAATCGTATCATTCCGCTCGTTCAGATAATTGAATATGCAGCCGCCGGCCATCAGCCCCAAAAGCAGCAAAAACAATACGCCGATGCGGAACATTTCCAGCAGCATGCCGACATGGCATAGCGCGAATATTGACGCGCTGAAAATGTAGGCAAATTTTCTGCCCGTATATTTTTTCAGGGTGATAAAGCCATAGCCCCGGAAAAAGAATTCCTCCAGAAAGGAATTGGCCAGAGAAATATACAGCGACACATAAAGAAAGTTGCCGGCGGTGATCCCCATGCCTTCTGTCAGACTTGGGGTGACATTAGAAAAATCTATAAAAGCCCTTGTCAGGAAATAGCCCAGCAGTATAATCGCGTAAAGAACGGCACCGAGAAGCAGAGCTTTCAGAATACCGCCCTTTTTCAAAAGAAACAATTTTCTGAATTCACTGAAATCTGCTTTATTTGCCATAAAAAATACCATAGGAAGAACAAAAAAGAAAAGAATTTTGATTGGTATTTTGGCAATATATGGAGGGCGGACAACGGCGTCAACCAGGCTGACGATCATGGAAAACATAAAAACAGATGCCGCAATGAAAATACTTCGTTTATTCATGCTGCTCCTTTCTCCCGAGAAACAAATGACAGTTATATATTATGCTGATTTTACCACAGAGCCTGTCCTGCTTCAAGCCGTTCTTATGAAATGGGCGTTTCTATATAAAATTTCGCTTTTGAAAGGGGATACAGGAAAATATCCTTTGTAAAATGGGGATATTTATGGTATGATAGTTGCAAAGAATGGGGTAGTCCCCTAAAAGTCAGACAGGGGACTGTTTTTGTGCGTCCGGAAAGATAAAGGGCGCGGCTGGAACTGAGGTTTTGAATAGGAGGCTGAAAATATGACAGCAAAACTGGAAAATGAATTAGGGGTCATCAGCATTCATTATGAGGTTATCGCAAGGATCGCGGGGTATGCGGCAATCGACTGCTATGGGATTGTCGGCATGGCGGCAAAGAATGTGAAGGATGGGCTTGTGCAGCTTTTGAAGATCGAAAGCCTGACAAAGGGCATCAAAATGCGGGTGAACGCCAACAAGGTGAGTCTTGACCTGCACATCATCGTGGAATACGGTACGAACATATCCGCCATTGCGGATAACATCATCAGTACGGTAAAGTATTCTGTGGAGGAGTATGCGGGGCTGGAAGTGGAAGACGTGAATATTTTCGTTGACGGCGTGAGGGTCGACGGCTGAACATGAGGAGGAACGAACGGTGGGTATAACGATATTGGACGGCCAGCTTCTGAGCAGGATGGTCATTGCCGGTGCCAACGAATTGACACAGAATAAACAGCTTGTAGACGCGATGAACGTGTTTCCTGTGCCGGATGGGGACACAGGGACAAATATGTCGCTGACGGTATTGGCGGCGGCAAAGGAAGCGGAGAAAAACGCCGCGCTGAAAGCGGATGCACGCATAGAGGACATCGCGAAGGTGGCCGCAAGCGGCGCGTTGCGCGGGGCGCGGGGCAATTCCGGCGTAATCACCTCGCAGCTGTTCAGGGGCTTTTCCAAAGGACTGGAAGGGCTTGCAGAGGCTGGCGTAAAGGAACTGGCGGAGGCTGTGCAGCAGGGCGTAAAAACGGCGTATAAAGCCGTCATGAAGCCGAAGGAGGGCACGATTCTGACGGTGGCACGCGGCTGTGCGGAAGCAGCGGCAAGGCTGGCAGAGGAAACGGAGGATATTGCGGAGTTTTTGAAGGGCATTTTGGAAGAAGGACACGAAATGCTTCGGAAAACGCCTGACATGCTGCCGGTGCTGAAACAGGCGGGCGTTGTGGACGCGGGCGGGCGCGGGCTTTTGTATGTGCTGGAAGGCGCGCTGAAACAGTTGGGCAGTGATGTGCCTGTATACGTTGCGGAACCGCAGAAGACAGAGGCGGAAACGCCGGATTTTGCGTCACTGGCATCTGTGGAGAATACAAGCATTACATTTGGGTATTGTACGGAATTTTTTGTCAATGTCAGCCGACCGGAAGAACGGACGGTGAACCAGTTGAAATCCTACCTCGGCTCAATTGGCGATTCCATTGTCTGCGTCAGCGATGAGGAGATTATAAAAATTCATGTGCATACAGACCACCCGGGGCTGGCGATTGAAAAGGCTTTGGAGATTGGCAGCCTGAGCGGGCTGAAAATTGACAATATGCGGGAACAGCATACGAATAAAATCAATTTCAGCGCGCCTGCGGAGCCTGTGGCAGCCGCGGAGGAAAAAAAGGAAACATCGGAGCGCAAGGACATAGGCTTTGTGTCTATTTCCACAGGGGACGGGCTGACGGCGATATTCAAAAATCTTGGCGTTGACGAAGTGATCGAGGGCGGGCAGACCATGAACCCCAGTACAGAGGACATCCTTAACGCTGTGGAAAAGGTCAATGCCGATAATGTGTTTATACTGCCGAATAATAAAAACATCATTCTGGCAGCAGAACAGGCGGCCGCGCTCAGCGAGGATAAAAAGCTGTTTGTAATCCCGACGAAATCTGTGCCGGAAGGCATCAGCGCGGTATTCTGCTGTGAGGAAGGCTCTGCGCCGGAGGAACTGGAAAAGGCCATGAATGAAGCGGTTCAGGCTGTGGATACGGCGCAGGTGACGTTTGCTGTGCGGGATACTTCCATTGGAGATAAGGAGATACACGAAGGAAATATTCTGGGGATGCTGAATGATAAGATTGAAGTTGTGGCGGAGGATATTGCGGCAGGCACAAAAGAACTGCTGCAAAAAGCTGTGACAGAGGACAGCGAAATCATCAGCATTTATTACGGTGCAGATGTGACGAAAGAAGATGCGGAGGAAATTGCCGCTTTTGTGGAGGAACAGTATCCCGACTGCGACGTGGAGTTACAGGACGGCGGACAGCCGTTGTATTATTATATTATTTCTGTGGAGTGACAGGACTTCGGGGGTTCTGCCCCAATACCACCGCAAGGGTCGGAATATTCCGCCGCATGGATATGCGGCGGCAAACGGGTCAAGGGTTGGAGGCCCTTGCGGAGGTTTGCATTTTAAGGGAGATGGGGGTCTTGAAGCATTTTTTGAAGGTCATCGGTGCGGGCGTGTGCATCGGGATACTGCTGGCAGTGCTGCGGACAGTTTTCCGGATAGACAGCGCGGTGTTTTGGCGCGGGTACTGGATTGCAGGCGCGGCGGTTGTGTTTGGCGCGGCCCTGTTGTATGTCTTGTATACACGCAGATATGCGAAACGGATACGGGCAGCTACTGTATACCTCGAAAATGGCGAACCGAGGGTATATTTGGACGAAATGGAGGATATGCTTCGGACTGCCCGAGGCAGGAATCTCCGGGCTACGCTGGAAATCAACCGTTCTGTGGGATATTACGAAATGGGAGAATACAACAGCGCGATCAGTGTTTTGGAAAAAATGCCGCCGGAATCTCTGCGGGGTGAGGCAAAGATGGTGTATCGGCTGAATCTGTGCCTTTACTATTTCCGCGTATCCCGCAATGCCGAGGCCATAGAGCTGTACCGCTCCGGAGAAACAGAGTTTGCGCGCTATCGGGAAAAGCGTTATTACAGCGGAAGTATTACGTTGCTGGATATACTCGCGGCAATAGAAGAAGGGCGGTACAACAATGCAAAAACAATGTTTGCGTATGCGCGGGAAACGTGGCAATATCCACGTATGCAGAAAGAGTACCAGATGATAGAAAAAAAGCTGGCGGCGCGCAGATAGGGCGGGCAGCGGGCAAAATATCTTTATCAGATTTGCGGGGGCTGAAAGGGGAACGCTTTTGGCCTTCTTTTGTTTATTTCGATTTTTGCGGAACAGATATGGGGGAGCAGAAGGATGACGGACAAAGAAGAAATCTGCCGCCGTATGGATGAAATTCATACAACTGTGATGGGATTTGGCAGAATCAGCAAAAATCTGGGGTTGTGCAATGCTGACCCTGTGGCACACTGCAAAAGCATCATTATGGACGACAGGTGTACGGTTTACCGGAAAGGAAAAAACTGGTACTGCGAAATGGATAATGTCAGGATAACGGTTAATGCACACAGCTGCACGATTATAACGGCGCATATTGTTAAATAGTATTTTGTGTACGCGCTGACAAATCAGGAGTTTTGTTCCGGAAAGGAGGATAAACATGGAGAGAAGCGACCCTGTTTCTGCATTGAAAGGCATTGGAGAACAGCGGGAAAAACGTCTGCACAGGCTGGATATTTTTACGGTGGAACAGCTTTTGACCCATTACCCGAGGGATTACAAAGACCGCAGCCAGATTTTGAAAATCAACGAACTGATTCCGAACGAAACGGCGGTTTTCCTTGGGCAGGTGCGTGGTGAAGGGCAGAACGGGGGGCGCGGACGCATGGTATTCACGCGGCTGAAGGTATACGATGAAACCGCTTCTGTAACGGTGCTGTGGTTCAACCAGCCCTATATGAAATCTTCTCTGAAAATTGGCGAATGGTATCTTTTTACCGGAAAGGTGCAGCAAAAAGGCCGCCAGCTTGAGGTGGTTTCACCGGAATGCGAGCGAATCGGAGAAAATTTCGCAGGCGGACGCATCATTCCGGTGTATCCTTCTGTGGAGGGGCTTTCGCAGAAAACATTGCGCGGGCTGGTAGAGCAGGCTCTGCGGGAAACGGCGGACACACTGCCGGAGGAGCTGCCGCTTTGGCTGCGGAAGGGATACCGTATCGCGGAACGGAATTTTGCCATAGAAAATATCCATTTCCCGAAGACGGAGCAGGGCTTTTACGATGCGCGGCGGCGGCTGGTGTTCGAGGAGCTTTTTTTATTGCAGGCGGCGTTGTTCCGGCTGAAACAGACGCTGGAGGACAGCGGCGAAGGAATCCGCCTGAAACGGAAAAAAGCGGTATGGGAAAAGGCAGGAATACTGCCTTTCACGCTGACAAAGGCGCAGAAAAACGTGCTGAAAGAAATCGAGAAGGATATGACGTCCGGAAAGGTCATGAACCGGCTGGTGCAGGGGGACGTAGGCAGCGGCAAAACGGCTGTCGCGCTGGCGGCGGCTTTCTGGACGATACAAAACGGTTATCAGGCGGCAATTATGGCCCCTACGGAAGTGCTGGCAAGGCAGCATTATGAAACCTTTACGAAATTGTTTGCACCGGTGGGAATAGAAACCGTGCTGCTTACAGGCAGCCTGACGGCAAAGGAAAAACGGGCGGCTCTGGCACAAGTGGCGTCAGGAGCGGCGATGATGGTCGTTGGCACGCACGCTGTGATACAGGCGGGCGTGGAATTTGCGAAGCTGGGGCTTGCGGTGACCGATGAACAGCACCGCTTCGGCGTGCGTCAGCGGAGCCTGCTGGCGGATAAGGGGGAAAATGTGCATACACTGGTGATGACGGCAACGCCTATTCCCCGGACGCTCGCGCTGATACTGTACGGAGATTTGGATATTTCCATTATTGATGAGCTGCCGCCGGGCAGACAGAAAACAGATACGCTCGCAGTGGACAGCAGCTACCGCAGGCGTATCTATGCATTTATCCAAAAGCATAAGGCAGAGGGGCGGCAGACGTACGTTATTTGCCCGATGATTGAGGAGAGCGAAAAACTGGAGGCGCAGGCGGTTTTACAGCATACGGAGGAACTGCAAAGGGAGCTGGAGGGCTGTCGGGTCGCCTGCGTGCATGGGAAGATGAAGGCGAAGGAAAAGCAGGCGGTGATGGAGGCGTTTGCGGCAGGGGAGATAGATGTACTGGTTTCGACAACAGTTATCGAGGTCGGGATAAACGTCCCAAACGCAACGATTATGCTGATTGAAAATGCGGAACGGTTCGGGCTGGCACAGCTGCACCAGCTGCGGGGACGCGTTGGACGTGGGAGCGAAAAGTCGTACTGTATTCTGGTGAGCGATTCCAGGACAAAGGTGGCAAAGGAACGGCTGAAAACGATGGTAAAATCGGAGGACGGTTTTGTGATTTCGGAGATGGACTTGAAGCTGCGCGGGCCGGGGGAATTTTTCGGACTGCGCCAGCATGGACTGCCTGAGTTGAAGATTGCCGACCTTTCGCGGGATATGGCAGTCCTGAAAGAAGCACAGGCGGCTGTCGCGGAGCTGATGGAGCGGGACAGGGAACTGGCAGAGGAGGAACACCAGCCCCTGAAGCGGCAGATTGAGGGATATCTGAAAGGGAAGCATTTGGAGATGTAAGAACAAAACCTTGAGGGCGTTGGTCTGCACTCCGTTCCGGTCGGTGCTGAACGAGCCTCCACCGGAGGCTCAGCACCCTCAAACTCCCACGAGGGATATCATCCCTCGACCCTTTTGCTGCTGCATGATATGTGACGGGGGAATGTGGATCGCTCTGCAACCGCGCAAATGCGCGGTTGAAAATAAAAGTTTAGGGTCAAGCCCTTTTCAAAGGGCTTGCGGAGGTTTGGAGGCAGAGCCTCCAAGGTCTTTTCGTTCTTTAACATGAATCCGGAAAAATGGAATAAAATAGCAGAAGGGGGAATGTGTATGAAACGGATTCTTTGGCTTCTGCTTTTTTTGTGCTTTGCTTTGGCTCCCGCGCCGGTCTGTGCGGAAGGCGGGCCGGAAATCGCGGCGCAGGGCGCGGCATTGGTCGATGGCCGTACTGGCCGTGTGCTCTGGGAAAAAGACGGAGATACGCCCATGACAATGGCAAGCACCACGAAAATCATGACGGCTGTGCTTGTGCTGGAAAACGCTGATTTAGACGGTACGGTTGAAATCAGCAGAAATGCTGCACATCAGCCTGAGGTACATATGGATCTGCGGGAGGGTGAGGAATGGAAGGTAGGCGATCTGCTTTCGGCAATGATGCTCCGCTCCTATAACGATGCGGCTGTCGCGCTGGCAGAATATACCTCTGGCTCTGTGGAGGAATTTTGCGCGGAGATGACGGCAAAGGCGGCGGAGATTGGCGCGAAAGATACTGTTTTTGGCTCGCCGAACGGTTTGGACAGCAGCCTGCCGCTGGAACAGCACCACTCTACGGCAAGCGATATGGCGCGGATTGCGGCTTACGCGCTGGAAAACGAGGATTTCTGCCGCATTGTTGCTCTGCCGGAAATTGAACTATCAGAAAAAAACGGCGGACGACAGCTTTCTGTCACGAACGCGGACCGTTTTTTGCGGGAATATGACGGCGCGATGGGCGTGAAAACGGGATATACCAATAAGGCGGGACACTGCTTTGTCGGGGCGGCGGAGCGGGACGGCGTGCGTCTGGTTTCGGCGGTACTGGGCAGCGGCTGGGGCGATTCTGGAAAAGAAAAAAAATGGACGGATACCAAAAGGCTGATGGACTATGGCTTTGCACAGTATGAAAATTACAGGGCTGTGGAACAGGGGACGGCGTTTGGAGAGGTACGAGCACTGGATTCGCCTGTGGAAACGGTAGGCACTGTTTTGGCGGAGGATTATGAGGCTCTGTTTTCAAAGGCAGAGCAGGAAAGCCTGCGTTTGGAGGCAGACCTGCCGGAAACCATAGAGCCGCCTGTCCGCGTTGGGGACGAATTAGGAACGGCGCGGCTTATGCTGGGAGAAGAAACGCTGGCGGAAATCCCTCTTGTGGCGGCGGCTGACGCGCCCTGCTTTACGCTGGGGCAGCGTCTGCGGCGGATTGCGGCGGGCTGGCTGACATGGCGGGAATTTTGAAAGGAAATGCAATTGAAAAAACAGCCCTGCGGAGGGGAAAGTGCTTTTTTTCCACAGGGCTGTTTTTGTATGGCAGGGATAAAAATCAAAATGTATTCCGGCCGCATTTTATGCGGCTGGCAATAAAGTTCTTTGCTCCGCTTTCTTTCAAGAAAGCGGGCAGGGTTTGGGACAGCGTCCCATATTCTTTTGGGGCAGGCATTACCGCCGCCGTCTGCGCCGTCTTGCGCGGCGTTTTTTCCAACGGTAATAGCCAATGGCGCGGGTGACGCAGAGCAGGGCGCAGAACGCCAGCACGATACACCCGATACCCTTTAATACTTTTTTGATTACACCCATGCGGGAGGTTTTATCCAGCTCCGCTTTTTGTTCCTCTGTCAGAAGCGGGACGTCCGTCTGCACCAGAAGTTCCGTTGCGGCGAGGACTTCCCCGTCCAGTGAAACCGTAAGAGAACCAAGTACCTGCCCGCGCGTTACAGGGCCTTCGACAGTTTCCGGACATTCCACCGTAACCTTGAGCGCGGAAAGATCGGTGTTTTTTTGGACTGTTTTTTCAATGTCCGATGCGGCGGCAGAAACGGTTCCCAAAACAACGGGCTTTTCGTTATAAACCTCTGTAACGGATACGGTTTGAATGTATTCGGCGGCGGAAAGCAGTCTGCGGGTTTCAAAATTCTCAAAGCCATACTCAAAAAGGGCTTTCGAGTCGGTATAATGCTCCGCGCCCTCGCATTTCAGCACAACGGCAATCAGCTCTTTCCCGTCTTTTTTGGCGAAAGTTACAAGGGTGTTCCGCGCTTCCTCAGTAAAGCCGGTTTTGCCGCCTGTGGCGTATTCATAATAATATGTAGAATTGCTGTTCAGCATCTGGTGCTGTCCGTGCAGATAGCGGGTTTCCGGCTGTTTGTTGGTCGGCGGGATTTCGTAATAGGTGCTGCCCATGATGGAGCGAAAGGTCTCATTTTGCAGGAGCGCGCGTGCAATCAAAGCCATATCATAGGCGGTAGTGATATGTGTTTCATCATGCAGACCGCTGGGGTTGACAAAATGCGTATTTTCGCAGCCCAATTCCGCAGCGCGGCTGTTCATATGCGCAGCGAACGCCTGCATGGTACCGTCTGTAAATTCAGCGGCAGTGTTGGCGGCTTCGTTTGCGGAACGCAGGAGAATTGCCTGAAGGATTTGCTCCAGCGTAAGTGTTTCGCCCTCCTGAAGTGCAACGCTCGCGCTGCCGGGCTCAACGTTTGTCACAGCTTCATGGGAAACGGTGACGCTGTCTGATAAAGAGCCTTTTTCAAGCGCGAGTAATACGGTCATCAGCTTTGTGATGCTGGCAGGAAATTCCTTCTGCCGGCTGTTTTTTTCGTAAAGCACATCGCCCGTAGCGGCGTCCATCAGTATGGCTGCCTCTGCGGAAATTTCCGGCGGCGCGGTTTGCGCCTGTTTGGCCGGCTCCGGCGGCGCAATGGGTTCCGCAAACGCAGAGGCTGCCGGAAAAAGGCAGATTATGGTGAATAGTATAAAGAAAGATATTTTTTTCATGCGCTTCTCCCTCGGTTCAAATTGAAAAATCGGTAAAGGTGTGGTAAGATAATGAAAAGCCTGCGGGGAAACAGGTTTTCCAGCGGCTGTTTTATGAAAATATGCGTGAAAATTATACCAGAAACGAGAAAAAAGAAAAAGGGGTTTTGAGGAATTTGAGTGCGGAACGGAAGGGAAAACCAACCCGCGGACAGCTTCGCGCAGGCGTGGTGACAGCTTTTTTCCTGCTGAGCGGAATTGCTTACGGCGGGCATTTTGGCTTTTCAGGGGAAGCCTTTTCGATGGGCGCAGAAGGGGAACTGCCGCTGGCCCTGCCTGTGGAGGACGCGCTTTCCGGCGAGGAACTGCTGGGGAAAATCAACATCAATACAGCGGACGGGAAGGAGCTCGAACGCCTTTCCGGCGTCGGGGAAAAGACGGCGCGGGCGATTATCGCTTACCGTGCGGAAAACGGCGCGTTTCAGCGGGCAGAGGATATTATGAATGTGCAGGGAATCGGTGAAAAAACGTTTGAGAAGATCAAAGATGACATTAGTGTGGAATAAGCAGGAGGTTGGACGATGGCGTATCAGATTTTGGTTGTAGATGATGAAAAATTGATTGTGAAGGGGATAAAATTTTCTCTGGAGCAGGACGGCATGGAGGTGACTCCGGCTTACGACGGAGAGGAGGCCATGCAGTATATCAAAGAGCGTCCGTTTGACCTTGTGGTGCTGGACGTTATGCTGCCGAAGATGGACGGATTGCAGGTTTGCCAGCAGACGCGGGAGTTTTCACAGGTGCCCATTATCATGGTAACGGCAAAAGGCGAGGATATGGACAAGATCATGGGGCTGGAATACGGCGCGGACGATTATATCACAAAGCCCTTTAACATACTGGAATTAAAAGCGAGAATCAAGGCGATACTGCGGCGGAGCGTGAAAAAAACCCCTGTGGAGGGGCCTGTAAAAAACACGCTGAAAGCGAGAGATCTGGAGCTTTCCTTTGACAGCCGCCGTGTGTTTATCAATGGGAAGGAAGTCAACCTGACAGCAAAGGAATTTGACCTGCTGGAGCTGCTCATGGAGAACCCCGGAAAGGTTTACAGTCGTGAAAAGCTGCTGGATACCGTCTGGGGCTATGATTATCCGGGCGATGTGCGGACGGTGGACGTGCATGTGCGGCGGCTGCGTGAAAAAATAGAAGCAAACCCCAGCGAGCCGAAATATATCTTTACAAAATGGGGAGTTGGTTACTATTTTAACTGAGGAAACGAAGGGGAAACAGGCGCGTTTTATCAGCCTGCGGTGGATACTGCTGGCGGCATACGCGCTGACCGGAATTGTGCCGCTGATTTTGATGGCAAGCACGATGCTCCATTCTGTGCAGGGCTATTTTCTGGAGGAACGGAAAAAAGAACTGCTCAGTCAGGCGAATGTGATTTCCGGTCAGGCGGCTTCTTCTAATTTCCTTTCGGATGAAGAAAGCCGGAAGGATTTGGAGGAGGTTATTCTGGAAACGGGGCAGAGCAACAATTTCCGCGTGCTTGTGCTGGATTCCGCATGTATGGTAATCTACGATACAGGCTATGAAGAGGTTGGCAAGACCTTCCTTCTGCCGGAAATCATTGAAGCATTGGAAAATAAGGATACGGCAAGGGTGCAGGAAAATGGCACGGTTTATGCGGCGGCGTCCATCGTGGGAACGGGCAACAGCGTAGACGGCGTTGTCCTGATTTCAGACGCGGTGACGGATATACAGGCAAAAATAAGCGATATTGCCAAAAAAGCATACCTGATGGTGGGCGTTATGGTGCTGGTTGTATTTTTGCTGATGGTTGTGGTTTCTCAGGTGTTTACAGAGCCTGTCAAAAGCGTTATCCGCGTTGTACAGAAAATGTCCGAGGGGCATTTTGAACAGCGCGCTGTTGTTCGGACGAGAATACACAACGAGGTTGTCGATCTGGCAATCGCCTGTAACCAGATGGCGGATCAACTGGAAAAAGTGGAATCCTCCAGACAGCAGTTTGTTTCCAACGTTTCGCATGAGCTGAAAACGCCGCTGAGCTCCGTAAAGGTGCTGAGCGAATCCATACTGCTCCAGGAAGATGTGCCGAAGGAGATGTATGTGGAATTTCTGCATGATATCAATTCCGAGGTGGACCGCATGACGGCAATTATCAACGACCTGCTGATACTGGTAAAGCTGGATCAGAAGGAAGTTCCTCTGAATTTCAGGGAAACAGACCTGAACGAAATGATGACAGGGATTATGAAGCGGCTGCAGCCGCTTGCCGATACGAAGGAGATTACCCTGCAATGGGAGCAGATGAAGGAGGTTACGGCGGAGGTGGATGAAATGAAGCTGTCGCTTGCCGTTTCCAACCTGATAGACAATGCGATCAAATATACGCCAAAGCAGGGCGGCGTAAAGGTTACGCTGGATTCCGACCACCAGCACGCCTTTATCAGCGTGTCAGATACGGGCATCGGGATACCGGAAACGGAGGTTGGGCGCATTTTTGAACGTTTCTACCGTGTAGATAAAACGCGCGACAGGGAAACCGGCGGGACGGGCCTTGGGCTTTCCATCACCCATGCAACGGTGATGATGCATAACGGAAGCATTAAAGTAAACAGCAGAGAGGACGAAGGCACAACGGTGCTTCTGCGCGTTCCTCTGCGCCAGAGCCAGAACCAGAATGCATAAGCGGGGCGTCCGGAGGAAAGGAGATCATGCGCATGAAGGAAAAAAAGAATCTGCTGCGCAAAGCTGTTGTGGCTGTCATTGTGCTGGTTATTCTTATCCCCTGCTCTGTGCTGGTTTATGAAATTTCACAGACAAAGGATGAAAGCACGATACAGCTTTATTATATGATGAATGACGGGAAAATGAAGCCGCTGGGGCGGAATGTGACCTTTACGGACAACGCCCTGGAAGAAACGCTGGCGATGCTCAGGGATGGGCCAAAGATGGACGGGGCGTCTGCGTCCATACCGGAGGATGTGGAGTTCCTTTCTGCCGAAATGGACGGGAAAACGGCCGTAGTGAATGTTTCCAGAGGGTATTACAGGCTGGAAAATGTACGGGAGGTGATATGCCGTTCTTCCATTGTCTGGACACTGACCTCCCTTGACGGCGTGGAGGATGTAAAGATTCTGGTGGATGGACAGCCGCTGCATAAAAAATCCGGCGAGGAATACGGGCTGATGAACCGCCAGAATATTCTGATTGATTCGGTGATTTTTGCCGAGCCAACGGAATACGCCATATTGAAGCTCTATTTTGCCAATCGGGATGGAACGGATCTTGTTGTGGAGGAGCGAGTGGTCGAGGTCAATACCAATCAGGCGAGGGAAAAGACCATATTGGAACAGTTGATTGCAGGGCCTTTGGAGGAAGGCTGCTATGCGACAATCCCTGTGGAAACGAAAATTCGGGATGTGACTATCACGAATGATGGGACATGTTATGTGGATTTGAGCCAGGAGTTTGTCGCAAAGCACAACAACGGGGCGGCAAGCGAGCTGGTGATGGTCTATTCTATCGTAAATTCACTTTGCGAGCTGGAAACTGTGGAAAAAGTACAGTTTCTGATCAACGGAGAAAAGCTGAAAGATTATGACGGGCATTTGGACTTTGTAACGCCGTTTACGGCAGTAAACAGTCTTCGGTTCTGAGCTTTACCGGAGGCAGATGCGAAATAGGTGATGCGGCAATGAAACGGCCTGTTGTATGGGCAGTAATATTCATGATTTGTGGTATTTATATGAGGCTAGGCATATCAGCAATGATGTGTCTGGCTTCTTTTCTTTTTGCGGCTGCTGCGATTTCATGTTTTGTGAAAATGGAAGGAAGCTTCTGGTACGTTGGGTTTCTGCTGTTCCTGCTTGCAGGTTTCCTTCTGGCGGAGCGCAGCGCGACACATGGGGAAACGGAAGGACTGGCAGGAAAGGCGGTTTTTGGAGAAGGGGTTGTATGTGACGTCGGAACAACTTCCGGCGGAAATCAGGACCTGACGCTGCTCTGTGATTTGGAAAGCGAAACGGGAGAGCGTTGGGAAGGGCAAAAAGCATATGTTATCTGGACGGGTGAAACGCGCGCGGCGATTGGGGACAGGGTGCGGATACGGGGGATGGCAGAGGCGTTTTCAATGGCTGCGTTTCCCGGCGGGTATAATGAAAAGGCATATCTGGAAACGAAACGTTTTTCCTGCAAGCTGTTTCCGGAAGAGATGGAAACGATCGGGCGGGAAGAGTCGCTTTCTGCAAAGCTGGCAGCTGCAAGGCTTCGTTTGCAGGGCGTATTGTCAAGAGTGCTCCCGCCGGAGGAAAGCGGTATCATGAAAGCCATGCTGACAGGGGAGCGGGAGGATATCAGCGAGGAAGTGCGTGATTTGTATACAAAAGCGGGCGTGACACATATCCTCTGCATTTCCGGTCTGCATATGTCTGTTTTAGCATTGTACATCAGCTTTTTTGTGGAAAATGTCTGCAAAAGGACTGCGAGGACAGCCGCAGCAGTCACAATTGCCGCTTCGCTGGGATTTCTGGTTTTTATCGGACCAACGCCTTCTTCTGTCAGGGCGGTTGTGATGATAACGATAGTTATGCTGGGGCGGATCTGTTATCGCGTGAATGACAGGCTGAATGATATTGCCGTTGCCGCCCTGCTGATACTGGCGGTTCAGCCAAGATTCCTCTGGAACGCAGGCTTTCAGCTTTCTTTCCTGACCGTTACAGGACTGTGTATTGCAGGGGAAACGGCCGGAACAGGCGGCGGTACACTGGAAAAGCTGAAAGAGGCTCTGAGGTTTTCTCTGTATGCTTCGCTGTTCAGCTTTCCGGTTGTTGCATATCATTTTTATGGGATTTCTCTGGCGGGGATTCTGGCAAACCTTGTGATTCTGCCGTTGAGCGGCGTCCTGCTGGGAGCGGGGATTTTGAGCGTTGCTTTGGGGCTGTTTTGTATTCCGGCAGGGATTTTTGCGGCGGGCAGTGTGTATGTGATATTGCAGATTTATAAAGCGGTGTGTACGGTTTTGGCAGCAATGCCGTTTGGCTATATTCTGACAGGACGCCCCAGCCTTCCTGTCATACTCCTGTATTACACGCTCCTGCTGTTCTTTCTTCGGTATGGAGGGGAGGAAAAAAGCTGGAAAAGGGTGGCTGTGCTCTGCGCGGCACTTTGGTGTGCGGTATTTGAAAATCAGTTATTCCGCCGAGAGAATACGGTGATGTTTCTGGACGTGGGACAGGGGGACGCGGCTGTCGTATCTGCATATGATGGAAGGGTGTTTCTGGTGGACGGCGGCGGGGTTTATGGTAAGGAGCGCGGCGAAAACAAGGGCGCGACGGTTATCCTGCCTTATCTGGAATCTCTGGGGATACGGGAGGTTACGGCGGCATTCGTTTCGCATCCGGATTCCGACCATATGACAGGTATTTTGGAGGTCATGGACGAAATGCCGGTTCAGGCAGTATGTTTGTCGGCATATCCTTTTGAGGCGGGGGAGGAATTGGAAAGCCTGAAAATTGCAGTTGAGGAAAACGGAAGCAGTCTGTATTTTGTGAAGGCGGGCGATATTTCTTTGGACGGGGAATGGGAATGTCTGTATCCATTGGAGGACGTTTCGTTCCGCGATGGGGACGGGAATCATGGGTCTATGCTCCTGCGGTATACATACGGTGGAACGAAAGCTTTGTTTACCGGAGATTTGGGCAGCCTGGACGAAAGGCTCCTGGTGGAGCGGGAAACGGAACTTTCCGCAGATATTTTGAAGGTGTCGCATCATGGGTCAAAAAACGCATCGGAACTGGAATTTTTGGAAAGTGCCGCGCCGCGGGCGGCTGTCATTTCCTGCGGAAAGGGGAATATTTACGGGCATCCCAGCCCTGAAACATTGGAACGGCTGGGTACTGTGACAGAATATGTTTATCGCACGGATTTGGATGGCAGTGTGATTGTGACACTCTCCGGAAACGGCGATTGGAAGCTGGAAACAATGGCAGGACAGAAGGCGT
Source organism: uncultured Anaerotignum sp. (assembly GCA_910578425.1). Classification (GTDB taxonomy): domain Bacteria; phylum Bacillota; class Clostridia; order Lachnospirales; family Anaerotignaceae; genus Anaerotignum_A. The sequence goes on along the minus strand of CAJTQX010000037.1, from coordinate 5,208 downwards.
TTTATGAGAGGACGTTTGGGAAGAGTGACTGATATGCAAGGTAGGGGGAGTACTGTTCGTCCCCTTGACGGTCTGGACAGGCGGAGCCGCGGGGGCGGGGATTGTTTTTCGTAATGGGGTATGGTATCAATTTCCCCGGTACAGACCGATTCAGAACAGGGCGACGGTGACGGGCATTGACGCTCCCGCCGCCCTGTCTGTTATCACTTCAGCCAGATGAGCCTGCCGTTCTGCTTCAAAAGCCGGATGCTTTCCGGATTTTCTGCAATCCTGCGTCCTGCTGCAATCAAAAGACCATTCTGCGCGGCATATTCCCGCAGAATTTCCGTTTCGATTTTTCGGAAAGCGGTTTCACCATATGCGGCGAAATATTTCGGAATGGGCATTCCAATCCTTTCAACGATTTTTTCGTCTATGTCTATGAACACTTTCCCGGTCCGTTCTGCCGCCATCCTGCCCATTGTGGTTTTTCCGCTGCCGCTCATGCCGATGAGAACAATATTGCAGCGTTCCCGCAGGAGGCTTTTGTGGATGGCTTCGATGGAATCTGCCGGAAGGCTTTTGTCCAGAAAAATCTCCACAGCGTTTTTTGCCTGAGCAATAAGCATTTCCAGCCCGCCCGCGCAGGGAATTTCCCTGCTTTCCGCGTCCAGAATAAGCTGTGTGCGCAAAGGGTTGTAAACAACATCGGCAACGCCCTCCAGACAGGGAAACCGTTCAAGCAGTATGGGCGATTCTTCCGTATGGGGAAACATGCCGACAGGCGTGGCATTGACGATAATCTGCGCATCGCTGTGCATTTCGTAACACGTTTCGTAGGAAATGGTATCGGTGGCAGGTTTGTAATAGACCGTTAAAATTTCCGCCGCCCCCATTTCCCGCAGTACGGCTTTTACTGCCTTTGCCGCGCCGCCCCTGCCGAGAACGAGCGTTTTTTTCCCCCGCACAGATATGTTGTTTTGCTCCAGCAGATAGCGGAAGCCATAAAAATCTGTATTGTAACCGCAAAGCCGTCCATTCCGGTTGACAATGGTATTGACTGCGCCGATGGCTTTGGCGTGCGGGTCGGTTTCGTCCAGATAGGGAATTACTGTTTCTTTATAGGGGATGGTTACATTCAGCGCGGCAAAGTTTTTTTCCTTCAAAAAAACGTCCAGCTCTTCCCGCGAAAGAGGAATCAGATCATAGGTGTAATCCGCAAGCTGTTCATGTATGGTTTTGGAAAAGCTGTGCCCCAGCTTTTCGCCAATCAGACCGTATTTCATCACGTTCACCCTCAAATCATGTATTTTCTGGTTCTATGGTAATATAAACAGCGGCGCGGCGCAATGGTTTTCAGAGAGTTTTCCTGACAGCTGTTACGGTTGCTATATCCTGCTTTCTTTGCATGCGCCTGATGCAGTTTATTGAAGAAAAAACGGGCGGACGGCTTGCGCTGGGGGGCGGGATGCCTGATGTTTTGCAGGACAATGGAAAAGAATCCCTGTGGATTTTAATATTTTCGTAATATCTTTTTTGAGTACGTTATGCTAAAATAGGAAAAAACACGCCAAGACAGGAAAAAGATGAAAGTATGGGGGGAGATTATGAAAAATTGGACGAAACGAATCAGCGCGGCTCTGCTTTGCGGCACGCTGCTCTGCGGCGGCTGGACGCAGACGGCATTTGCGGGTGCGAAGGATATGCGGGCGGTATGGATCGCAACGGTATACAGTTCGGATTACCCTTCTGCGCTGAATGACGCGGAGGCGCAGAAACAGGAATTTACGGATAAGCTGGATAAAATAAAGGCAATGGGCATGAATGCCGTTGCAGTGCAGGTGCGTCCGAAGGGCGACGCGTTTTACGAATCGGAACTGAACCCTTGGAGCGAGGTTTTGACCGGCACACAGGGGCAGTATCCCGGCTTTGATACAATGGCGTTTATGATTGAGGAGGCGCATAAGCGGGGCATGGAGTTCCACGCATGGATGAACCCCTACCGCATCACTACATCGGGGACGGATTTGACGGAGCTTTCCGCTGACAATATGGCGCGGAAACATCCGGACTGGATTCTTTCTTATAATGGCGCGATGTATTACAATCCGGCGAAGGAGGAAGTCAAGCAGTATATCTGCGACAGTGTGGAAGAAATCCTGAAAAATTACGATGTGGATGCAATCCATTTCGATGATTATTTTTATCCTTCCAATTACCCCCTGCCCGAAGGCGAAGGGCGCGATGGCGCGGAAGCTTCTGTCCGTCTGGGGCATGTCAATGATTTGGTGCGCCGCGTGCATGAAACGGTGCATGACACAAAATCCGCTGTGCAGTTTGGCATCAGCCCTATGGGTATCTGGAAAAATAATACTTCCGACCCGACCGGCTCTGCCACAAAAGGAACGGAGGGCTATTATTCCGTTTTCGGGGACGCGAAAACATGGGTAGAAAACGGCTGGGTGGATTATATTGTGCCGCAGATATACTGGGAGCAGGGCAACCAGTATGCCGATTATGAAACGCTTGTGAAATGGTGGAGCGATATTGTAAGAGGGAGCGGCGTAAAGCTGTATATCGGACAGGGCATTTATAAGGACGTTGTGGCGAAAGAAATTGCGGGCGAGCTGGCTGTCAATGAAAAATATGATGTGAGCGGCAGTTTCTTTTTCAGCTTGCGGGATTTGCTGAGCAACCGCCAGGGGTGTTCGGACGCGCTGAAAACGTATTACGCGGGATCAGATACGAACAGCACGCAGGATAGTGCGACAGAACAGCCTGCACGTCCTGTGGAAATTGAGAGAAAGCGGGCGTATGCGGCGCGTGCAAAGGTAACGGTCAATGGGGAAAATGTGGACTTTGAGGTATATACCATTGACGATTATACCTATTTCAAGCTGCGTGATATCGCAGGCGCGGTCAATGGGACGGAAAAACAGTTTGATACCGTCTGGAATGAGGAAACGGCTTCCATCGACCTGATCCGCGGGACAGCCTACGCCGCGCCCGGTGCTTCCGGCGTGGGTGCGTATGGCGACGCGGCGGCGGTGACTTCTACGGCGAAGCTGTTCTGTGACGGGCAGCAGAAGAATGTCAGCGCGTTTACCATCAATGATTATACCTATTTCAAGCTGCGCGATATCGCCAGGCTGCTGGATATGGGCGTGACATGGGACGAAGGAACGGCGACAATCGGGCTGGATACGTCTGTTGGGTATGGGCAGTAAGGATTGAAACGGGAGAATAAAACCATTGCCGCAACTGCACGATGACGATTCTGCTGATGTAGCACAGAATTTTGCAGGATGCAATCAAGGCGGCAAATAAGATGGTAAATCGGAATTTTTCGGTCAACCGGCGGTTGAATTGGTTAAAATCAACTGCCGGTTCGTTTTATAGAGCGTTTTTTGATGCGATACTGGCAGCAGGGAGGCGAGAAAAATGAATCAGGAAGAAATAGGCAAATTTATTTCAAACTGTCGAAAAGACAAGGGGCTCACCCAAATGCAGTTGGCTGAAATGCTGAAAGTTACCAACAGGGCAGTATCAAAATGGGAAACCGGAAAAAGCTGCCCTGACGTATCCATTATGCTGGAATTATGCGGTATCCTGGGAATTACGGTAAATGAACTGCTCTCAGGGGAAAGAATCGTTATGGAGGATTACCGGAAAAAGGCGGAGGAAAACCTCATCGAATTGCAGGCAAAAAAGGAAAAGGCACAAAAAACTTTATTAAAAGTGAAATTTGCATGGCTGGCAATGGCAGTACTGCTCATACCGGTCTGGTTCACCATCCATTCCTTTTTTCCTGAAAAGTATATCAATGGAGCGTGGTTTTTCGTTCTGGCGGTTGGACTCGTAATATTTGCCGTTTATTCTGTAAGTGCAAGACATGAAATTTTTGAGGGGAAAGAGAGGTACATGGTAAAAAAAGCGTCCTTTACGGTGCTGTTTGTGGCGGCACTGTATTTTGCGTACTATTGGTGTACCCGGTATGACCTTCACAGATGGGACGCATACCCCGGCGTGGACGTCGGTTACATCAAGCTGTTTGGTTTGCAGGCACTGCTGACATTTGCTGCGGCGAAGGCATTCCTTTCAGATTGGCCGGACAGGGATTTCGCGCTTGGCATAAACGCGGCGGCGTGTTCCGTTTTTATGATTATGGTCTTTCAGATTGAGATGCTGTTCGCGATGACGAGGGAAGTCAGCCTTGCTTTTTTTTCTTCTGTGATGAGGGACATCTTCAATCCCGGCATGTTCCTGCTGCATATTGCTTATGGCGCGCTGATCTTTATTGTGTTCAAGGGGATAGCGGCATGGTGGCCGCAGGATATGCGGGCAAAGGCTGGAAACAGCCTGCTGGCACAGAATAAGTAACAGAATAAAACGCCCCTGCCGGACTGGCAAGCCTTGCAGGGGTATTTTGCCGGATATGGATTTTTAGGTAGGAAAAGGAGGACGCACTGTGTCATTAGAGAATGTAAGAAAGATGATTGCAGAAATGAAAGGGCGGGGCGTTGGAGGTGTTCGGGATTTGCAGGAGGAATCCACGCCGACACCCTGCGCGACGGACGGGGATATCCGCGCGGCGGAGGAAGCCTGTGGGATACGTTTTCCAGAGTCCTATAAAGTTTTTTTGAAGGAATACGGAGGCGGCGGCTTTCTGCTGTTTGGGGCGGAATGGTTGTCAGGGGTGAGCAAAGCAGGGCGGGAAATGGCAGATATTTGTACAATCAAAAATTCAAACAGGCTGCTGAATTTTATTCACCCGGAGGAGCATGAAAAGGATGAGGTTTATGTTTTTCCGGAAAAGAGGTACATGCCCCTGCGGGAAATGGTTCCGTTTGTGTACCAGAATGCGTTTGAGGTATCGAATGACCATTGGGCGTTTCTTTGCGATAAAGAATATCCCGATAATGATTACCCTGTCGGATTTGTGCTGGGGGAAACGGGCGATGTGGTCTGTGTGCTGGAAAATTTTGAAAAATGGCTGGAGGTGTTCTGGCAGGGCAATGCCGATGCACCTTATGAGAATACAATGGCAGGCTATCTGCCTGTGCTTTACCTGCTTTATACGGACTGGAAGGACCAGATGGATTTGATTGACCTGTCGCTGTTTGAGGGGACGGAGGAAGAAAAGATTGCCTTCTGCGACAGGCTCAGGGAAAAGATGTAGAGTTACAATACATATTGGACAACAAGGAAAGAAAAAGCTAGAAGGATGAG
>CAJTQX010000036.1 GCA_910578425.1 uncultured Anaerotignum sp. | reverse complement strand
TCACCCCACTTGTTAGATAGTATATCACACTGTCTAACAAATGGGGTGCAGTTCATTGATTCCCGGGGCTTTTTTAATGAGAAGAAGAAAGCTGTTGAGAAGCCGGTGCGGGGCTGGATTATGACGTTTCCCAATCTTAAAAAATCTGTATAAAAAATTAAAGAAACATTAAGAAAGAGTATCGTACTTCTTCCAAATTTCATATTATAATAGTTCTCAAGAAAATACACCTGAGGAGGTTGCAAAAATGAAATTATCAAAGAAAAAGAAGATCATCATAGGGGCGGCGGCAGTGGTGATCATACTGGGCGGCCTGAAGATTGCCACTGGAAAAAGCGGCGGCAATGATTTGGGCATGCCTGTCAGCACAGCCCTGACCGAAAAACAGGATTTGGAGGAAATACTTAAGCTGCGCGCCGTTCTGGAGGGGACGGAAAGTACGGAGGTTGTTTCCCGCCTGCATTACGAGGTGAAGGAACTGTATGTGAAGGAGGGCGACCATGTTGCGGCGGGCCAGCTTTTGGCGGTGCTGGACACTTCGGATATTTCACAGGAGCTTTCCCTCAAGCGCGGCAACGTTTCCCTTTTGCAGAAACAGCATGCGGAAACGCTGGAGGACAGACAGGTCGAATATGACAACGCGAAAAAAGAATACGAAGATACAAAGGCATTATTTGACATCGGCGCGGCAAGCCAGAAGGAATTGGACGATGCAAAGCAAAAGCTGGACAATATTCCTTCGGAGGACGGAAAAGCCGCCCTTTCCGCGGCGGAAAAGCAGACGATTTCCAATGCGAATCAGGAGGTCAGCATACAGTCCAGCACGCTGGAGGACTGCCAGATCCGCAGCAAAATTAACGGTACGGTTACGCGCGTAAATACGAAGGTCGGGCGTTTTGCGGACGAAACGGAGAACGACAGGCCGATGTTCGTGATTGAGAATATTGAGAATCTTCAAATGAAAGTGCTGGTCGGCGAGAATGATATTGGGAAAATCAGCGTCGGGCAGAAGGTCGATGTTACAACGGACAGCATGGGCAAGGAAAGCGTTGCAGGCGAGGTTGTACGGATTTCCCCGACAGGTGAACTCAAAGAAGGCTCGGCAAGCGAACGCGTCATTCCTGTTTACATCAACATCAACGAGAAAAACGACAGGCTGATTGCGGGCGTTACCGCAAGGGCTACCATACATATCGCGGAGGCGGAACAGGCTTTGACAGTTCCCTTTGAGGCCATCGGCGAACTGGAGGACGGCAGCAACGTAATCTATGTTGTAAACGAGGACAATACAATCCATATCGTGCCGGTGGAGCTTGGGCTGGAAACAGACCTGTATACGGAAGTCATCAGCGACGAGCTGACAGAAGGACAGACCATTGTACTCAGTCCCAGCCTTGCGCTGACAGAGGGTATGAGCGTTTTGCCGCAGTAGGAGGGAGCGTGAATGAAAGAGATCATAAAAATTGAACATTTACATAAGACATACGATACAGGAGCGGTACAGGTGCATGCCCTGCGGGATATTAACCTGAGCATTACGGAGGGCGAATATGTCGCGATTATGGGACAGTCCGGCTCGGGCAAATCCACGCTGATGAATATACTGGGCTGCATGGACAGACGGTTTGACGGAACATACCTTTTGGACGGCATCAGCATCGAAGACCAGGACGAAAACGAGCTTTCGCGTATCCGAAACAAAAAAATCGGCTTTGTGTTTCAGGCGTTCCAGTTGATACCGAGGACTTCCGCGCTGAAAAACGTGGAAATCCCGATGATCTACGCGGGGACGCGGGGAGAGGCGCGGAAGAAAAAGGCGACCTCCCTGCTGGAAAAGGTCGGGCTGGGGCAGAGAATCCACCATATGCCGAACGAGCTTTCCGGCGGCCAGAAGCAGAGGGTTGCCATTGCGCGCGCGCTTGCAAACGACCCTGCAATTATCCTTGCGGACGAACCGACGGGTAACCTGGACACGAAAGCTTCCCATGAAATCATGGAATTTTTTACCAGCCTGAATGACGAGGGCGCGACGGTCATTGTTGTCACGCATGAGGAGGATATCGCGCAGTATACAAAGCGCATCGTCCGCTTCCAGGACGGGCAGGTCATCAGCGACGCAAAGGTGGTGAAGGAAGGATGATATTTGAAAACATCAAGCTGGCGCTGTTTTCCATCAAGGTCAACAAAATGCGTTCTTTCCTGACCATGCTGGGCATGATTATCGGTATCGGCTCAGTTATCGCCATTGTTTCGCTGGGGGATACCATGCGGAGCATGTTCGCGCAGGAGTACGAAAACATCGGCACAGGGCTTGCGGGCGTGTATATCATGCCGGAGGACGGTTATTTTACGGAAAATGATTACTTTAAAATAGAGGACCGGGAGAAATTCAGGGAGGCCATGGGCGACGATGTAACATACGTTGGTTTCCGCTATATGGACAGCGCAGAAGCACGTGCGGGCAGGAAGATGGAGAACATCTATATTGAAACGCTGGCGGAAAACCCGACGGCGATGGAGGATAAGACCATCAAATACGGGCGTATGCTTTCCGACCAGGATCACCACAATAAGCGGAAATATGTCGTGATGGAGGAAGGGACGGCAATGGAGCTGTTCGGCGTGGAAAACGCCGTCGGGAAGACTGTGAACCTCAAGATTGACACAGAGATAGAGGAATACCTCATCATAGGCATTTATGAAAATACGGATTCTCCTTTGATGAAGATGATGAACGGCAGCGGGCCGAAATACGCCTATATCCCGGAGGGGGCGTTCATCACGGAGGACAGCTGGAACTGGAGCCTGTATTTCGTGATGAATACCGAAAAGGATATGTCGAAGATACAGAACCGCGCGATTGCCTATGTGGCAAGAATGAAGAACTGCTCAACGGACGAGGTGCGAATCAATTCCGCGATGGAGGAAATGGCCTCGATAGACAGCATGCTCGGCGGGCTTTCGATGGTCGTCGGGGCGATCGCGGCGATATCGCTTTTGGTCGGCGGTATCGGCATCATGAACATCATGCTGGTATCTGTAACGGAGCGGACAAGGGAAATCGGTATCCGAAAAGCCCTTGGCGCGCAGACGCGGGATATTATGATACAATTCCTGATTGAAGCGGCGGCGATATCCGCGGCGGGCGGCGCGATCGGTACGGCGTTGGGCATATCCATTGTAGCACTGGGCGGCATGGCGTTTGGAATCGGCGTTGTCGTCAAGCCTGCGGTCGTGGCAATGGCGGTATCGTTCTCGGCTGTGGTCGGGCTTGGTTTCGGGCTTTATCCCGCAAGGAAAGCGGCGAAGAAAGACCCTGTTGAGGCTTTACGGTACGAATAACTTTTTGGCAAGGGGGCGTGGTACAGGAGGTTTTATTTATGAAGAAAAAGATTTTGGGCGGAATTGGCGTGATTGTTCTGGCGGCAGTATGTACCTGCGGTTTCCTTCTTTCAGGGGCGGGCAGCAGATACTATTATACGCGGATTGACAACAGCTTTTTAGATCTGATGGAGCCGGATGGCGGTGTGATTGATTTCAGCGGCGGAATGGATTTGAAGTATACCTTATTGTCCTATGATGAGAAGGGAAAGGGAAAAAATATTACGTTCGGAACGACGAGGGAACTAAAGGAAGACGCATTTATCTGCCTGACGGTTATGCCGGTCCGCGGCGTTGTGGAATGGAGAGAGGTTCAGTATGAGGAGCTGCCGGAGGCGGTTCAGAATCAATATGATATGACGGAATGAAAGTGTTTAAGGCTTCTGTTCTGCACCCTGTAAAATGTAAAAGTTCTGATATACCTGCACCCCCGAAAAACGGGGGTGTTTTTGTGCGGCTTTGCGGCGAAAGCATTGTCTTTTTTTCGTTATTATGCCGAAAATCAGGAGGATTTCCGGTTTTGTTTTTCTGTTTTGGCGGCGGGAATTGTGCAAATTTTCTTTGTTTGCCGGAAAAAATATGCTATACTTAGTAATTGAAAAAAGATTCCAGATGAAAAAAAGAAGGAGGTGCGGGTTTGGAACAGGACGAGAAGATATTGGAAAATAAGCCGTTTGCGCACCTCCATGTGCATACGGAATACAGCCTTTTGGACGGCTCCGCGAAAATCAGGGAGCTTGTGGCGCGGGCGAAGGAGCTCGGCATGGACAGCATTGCCATTACAGACCACGGCGCGATGTATGGAGTGGTTGATTTTTACGAGGCGGCGCAGGAGGCGGGCATAAAGCCCATCATTGGCTGCGAGGTTTATGTGGCGGCAGGGTCGCGGCTTGTGAAGGAAGGCAAGGGCGGCGGTTATTATCATCTTGTGCTTTTGGCAGAAAATAATGAAGGGTATCAGAATTTGGTCAGGCTGGCGTCCTACGGCTTTTTGGATGGCTTTTATTACAAGCCGCGCATTGATAAGGAGCTGCTGCGGAAATATCATAAGGGGCTGATTGCTTCCAGCGCGTGCCTTGCGGGGGAAGTGGCGCGGAATGTGCTGACGCTTTCTTATGAAAAGGCGAAAGAGGCCGCGCTGGAATATCTGGACATTTTCGGGGAAGGCAATTTCTTTCTGGAATTACAGGATCATGGCATGAGGGAACAGAAGCAGGTCAACAACGCCTTGCTGCGCATGAGCAAAGAGACGGGAATCCCGCTGATTGCGACAAATGACAGCCATTATATTTACAAAGAGGACGCGGAGCCGCATGACATTCTGCTTTGTATTCAGACAGGAAAGACTATACTGGACGAGGACAGGATGCGCTATGAGGGCGGGCAGTTTTATGTAAAAAGCCCTGAGGAAATGTATGCGTTATTCCCCTTTGCGCCGGAGGCATGCGAGAATACGGCGAAGATTGCAGAACGCTGCAATGTGACGTTCACATTCCATGAGCTGAAGCTGCCGCAGTTTGACGTGCCGGAGGGCAAAGATGCTGTGGGCTATCTGCGCGAACTCTGCTACGAAGGGTTCCGAAAGCATTACCCTGAGCCAGAGCCGGAGTGGGAAGAACGTCTGGAATATGAGCTTGCCACGATTCAAAACATGGGTTTTGTGGATTATTTCCTGATTGTGTGGGATTTTATCAAATATGCGAAGGATCATGGCATCAGCGTAGGCCCGGGGCGCGGATCTGCGGCAGGCAGCATGGTTTCCTACTGCCTTTCTATTACAACGATTGACCCGATCAGATACAGCCTGATTTTTGAACGGTTTTTAAATCCGGAACGCGTGAGCATGCCGGATATTGACGTGGATTTCTGCTACGAAAGGCGGCAGGAAGTCATTGATTACGTGATCGAAAAATATGGCGAGGACCATGTGGCGCAGATTATTACATTTGGGACGATGGCGGCACGTGCGGTTATTAAGGATGTGGGGCGCGCGCTGGCAATGCCATATGCCGATGCCGACCGTATTTCCAAAATGATTCCCCGCATACAGGGGCAGAATATTACCATCGAAGCGGCGATAGAAATGAACCCGGATTTGAAAGAGGCTTACGAAAATGAGGAGGATACGAAACGGCTGATTGATACGTCCAAGCGTCTGGAGGGACTGCCGCGCCACTCATCCACACATGCGGCGGGCGTAGTCATCTGCAAAGCCCCTGTTATGGATTTTGTGCCGCTGAGCGCGAACGATGGGCAGGTCAATACGCAGTATGCAGCGGGGCATTTGGAAAAGCTGGGGCTGCTGAAAATGGACTTTCTTGGTCTGCGGACACTGACGGTCATTCGGGGCGCGATAGAGGAAATCGAGCGGAATCATGGGATAAAGGTTGACATTGATAATCTGCCGATGGACGATCCGGCGGTGTATGAGATGGTAAGTCAGGGAAAAACGGACGGCGTATTTCAGTTGGAAAGTCCGGGGATGAAGCAGTTTCTGCGGGAATTGCAGCCGAGGAATTTTGAGGACTGGATTGCGGGAATCGCGCTTTACCGCCCGGGACCGATGGATTTTATTCCGACCTACTGCGCTGTAAAGAACGGTTTGAGAAAAATACAGTATACTCATGAAAGCCTGAAACCGATATTGGAAAATACCTATGGGTGCATCATCTATCAGGAGCAGGTCATGCAGATTGTGCGGGATCTGGCGGGTTACAGTTTGGGGCGGAGTGACTCGGTGCGCCGCGCGATGAGCAAAAAGAAAGCCTCTGTAATGGCGGAAGAACGGAAGATATTTGTTTACGGCGATGGAAAAGAGATTCCCGGCTGTGTGAAAAATGGTATTCCTGCGGAAAAAGCGGAAAAAATATTCGATGAAATGACGGATTTCGCAAAATACGCTTTCAATAAGAGTCATTCTGTCTGCTACGCAGTAGTGGGTTACCAGACGGCATGGCTGAAACGTTATTATCCCGTTGAGTTTATGGCCGCGCTTATGACGAGCGTAATGGATAAGGCGGATAAGGTTTCCGGCTATGTGGAGGAATGCAAAAAGATGGGCATTGTGCTGCTGCCGCCGGATATCAATGAGGGATTTGGCCCGTTTTCCGTTTCGGAAGGAAAAATTCGCTTCGGACTTTCTGCGATTAAAAACGTTGGGAGCGGCGCGGTGGATCTGCTTGTGCGGGAGCGGGAGAAAAACGGTCCGTTCCGGTCTTTGACGGATTTCTGCAGGCGCATGGACGGCGGCGAATGGAACAGGCGAAGCATTGAAAGCCTGATAAAGGCGGGCGCGATGGATTCGCTGGGCGGTCTGCGCAGCCAGTACATGGCGGTATACAAAGGCATCATGGACGGCATTGGGCAGGCAAAAAAGAACAACATTGAGGGACAGATGAACCTGTTCGACATTGCGGGAGACAACAGTTTTCAGAAAACGGATGACCTGCCAAAGCTGAAGGAATTTCTGCCGAAAGAACGGCTTGCGATGGAGCGCGAGGTTCTGGGAATTTATGTCAGCGGGCACCCTCTGGCGGGATATGAGGAACGGTTTGGCAGGAGGGTCAGCTGCACCAGTCTCAGTTTCCAGAAAACGGAGGAAGATGAGGAAAGTCAGATAGAAGAAGGGGAAAAAGTCGTTATCGGCGGCATGGTTATGGGGATTTCCGTAAAATATACCAGAAAGAACGAAAAGATGGCGATTGTAATGCTGGAGGATTTTCATGGCGCGATTGAAACGCTGTTTTTCCCGAAAGCGTATGAGCGGTATGGCATGTATCTGAAAGATGAAGAAGTGCTTCTGGTGCGCGGACGCGCGAACGTTTCGGCGGATGGCAAGGCGAATGTAATTGCGGATTCGGCGGAGATTTTGGAACTGGACGGCGAGGATGCGCCGAAATCACTTTGGCTGAAAATGGCGGCGGGGGAGCAGGTGGCTATGGAGCAGATCAAAGAGGTTCTGGCGGCGCACAAAGGTGATATTCCCGTATATATTTATCAGGAGGAAACGAAGCAGAAAATGAAGGCGGAACGACAGTTCTGGGTGACGTGGGACGAACCGCTCAGGGAGGAGCTTGGGCACTTGCTGGGCGAGAAAAACGTTGCGGTGAAGTATTAGTTTTTGGGGGCTTTGCCCCATATTCCCGCGTGCCCTTTGAAAGGATTTGACCGCAGACTTTATTTCCGGCTGCTCATTCGTGCAGTTGGGGAGCATGCTTTTATATATGGAATTTTTATATATATGGAATTAAGAAATCGTTTTTTTCTCACAGAACGCAGTTCTGTGCAGTCTTATTTGCTGAAAGAATATCATCATGAAAATAAGGAGGAATTTTGACATGGAGGAACAGAAGAAAATCAAAAAAATCGGTGTGCTGACAAGCGGCGGCGACGCGCCGGGCATGAACGCGGCGATTCGCGCGGTTGTCAGAACAGGACGCTATTTCGACCTGAATGTAATCGGTATCCGCAAGGGCTATAACGGCCTGATCAACGGCGAAATTAAGGAGATGTACAGCAGAGACGTTTCCAATGTGATGAACCTTGGCGGCACGATACTGCATACGGCGCGCTGTCCGGAGATGATGACATCGGAAGGCCTGGACAAGGCGGCGGCGATTTACAAAATCCTGAGCCTTGACGCGCTGATCGTTATTGGCGGAGACGGTTCTTACCGCGGTATGGCGGAGCTGGCAAAACGCGGCGTGAACTGCGTTGGCATTCCCGCTACGATCGACCTGGACATGAATAACACAGAGTATACCATCGGGTTTGATACAGCTGTCAATACGGGGATGGACGCGCTGAATAAGCTGCGCGATACCTCCAGTTCGCATGAACGCTGCTCCGTTGTAGAGGTTATGGGGCGTGACGCGGGCTATATCGCCGTTTGGTGCGGCATGGTCGGCGGCGCGGAGGACGTAATGTTTCCAGAGGAAAAGGATACCATTGACAGCAAGGAGGTTATCCAGCAGATTCTGGCAAACAGAAGCACAGGCAAGCGGCATAACCTGATTGTTGTGGCGGAAGGCGTAGGCGGCACGCAGAAGCTGGCGAAGGATATACAGGAAATTACGGGTATCCAGACAAGGGCAACGATTCTGGGGCACCTGCAGAGAGGCGGCAGCCCTACTGCAACAGACAGAATGCATGCGTCCATGATGGGCTATCATGCGGTAAAGGCTCTGCTGGAAGGCAGGGAAAATATTGTCATTGCTTATAACAGGGGGCGGTATGAGGTGCTGGATCTGTTTGAAGCGTTGGATATGAAGAAATCGCTGGACAAGGAAATTTATGACGTTGTAAAAATTTTGTCGATATAAGGTCTTGTGTATTCCGAAAAATACGGATGCATTTTATGGCATATCGACTGCATGGATATGCCGTTGAAAGCAGGCTGAAGGACGCATAGCAGTGTCCTGCGGCCTGAATAAAAGGAGGGAATTTGCATATGCGCAGAACGAAGATTGTCTGCACGCTGGGGCCTGCTACCAACGATGTGGAAACGATGAAAAAACTGATTGAAAGCGGATTGGATGCGGCAAGGATCAACTTTTCTCATGGGACATACGAAAGCCACGGGGAAACCATTGCGAAGCTGAAACAGGCGCGCGAGGAAATGGACGCGCCGATCCCGCTGATTTTGGATACGAAGGGACCGGAAATCCGCATCCGCACGTTTGCTGAAGGAAAAATCCATCTGGAGGTCGGCGATAAGTTTACTTTGACAACGAAAGAAGTAGACGGCGACCAGAACATGGTTTCCGTTACCTATAAGGATATGCCGAATGACCTGCAGCGTGGCTCCCGCGTGCTTTTGGACGATGGGCTCATTGAGCTGCGTGTGGAAAGCGTGGAGGCTGAGGAAATCCACTGCATCGTTGTGAACGGCGGCAATTTGAGTTCCAACAAGGGTGTGAATATCCCTGGAATTAAAGTGAATCTGCCTTCTCTGACAGAGAAGGATATTTCTGATTTGAAGTTTGGCGTGGAAAATGGTTTCGATATTGTAGCGGCGTCCTTTATCCGCCGGGCTGCGGACGTAACGAATATACGCAGGATTCTGGAGGAGTTCGGCGGGGGAAATATACAGATCATTTCTAAAATTGAAAACCAGGAGGGTGTGGATAATATCGACAGTATCCTGGAGGTTTCCGATGGCATTATGGTTGCCCGCGGCGATTTGGGCGTGGAAATCCCGGCGGAGGAAGTGCCTCTTGTGCAGAAGATATTGATTGCAAAAGCGAACCGCTGGGGCAAGCCGGTCATTACGGCAACACAGATGCTGGAAAGCATGGTAAACAGCCCGCGCCCGACAAGAGCCGAGGCGAACGATGTTGCGAATGCTATTTTTGACGGCAGCGATGCAATTATGCTTTCCGGAGAGACTGCTATGGGCAATTATCCCGTTGAGGCAGTGGCAACGATGGCGCGTATTGCACAGAAGGCTGAGGGCAGCATGAAATACGGAACAAAGCTGGACAGCCAGACAGAGCCGGAACGCGTGAATATTACAAACGCAATCAGCCTTGCGGCATGTGCAACGGCAGCGGAACTGAATACAGCCTGCATCTGCACCATCACGCAGTCCGGCTTTACAGCGCGCATGATTGCAAAACACCGCCCCGTATGCCCGATTGTGGCTGGCACGCCGAACGAACGCGCATGGCGGCAGATGAATCTGATCTGGGGCTGCAAATCTCTGCATTATGAAGGAGATCTGCCGAAGGGCGGCGTATTTGACGCAGTAATGAAGATTGCGGAGCGCAGCGGACTGGTGAATAATGGCGATACGGTCGTGCTGGCAATGGGAATGCCTGTTGGCGTCAGCGGCGCGACAAATACACTGCGTGTAGATATCGTGGGCGATATCCTCTGTAAAGGTACTGGTACGGGTACGAAGAAAGCAAGCGGACGTGCGCGCGTTATCAAAGTACGCGATGACATGGAACATACTTTCCAGAAGGGTGATATTCTGGTGACAACGGCAACGGACAACAGCTTTATGCCGTATATCCAGAAAGCGTCTGCGATCATTGTAGGGCCGATGGATCAGAATGTAGACTGCCATGCGCAGATTGCAGGCAGTGCGTTGGATATTCCGGTTATTGTATGCAATCAGAAGGTTGTGGATTTTGTGCCGAATGACGCGCTGATTACGGTTGACGCGGAGAAGGGCTTTGTATATAAGGGGATTCCGAAGCGGTAAAGGATAAAAGACTGTAGACCGCGGGGACGCTGTCCCCACCACCCCTGCAAGGGGCGTGCCCCTTGACCCGTTTTCAGCCGCGCATTTGCGCGGCTGGAGGGAAGACTTTTGGATTTACTCCACAGAACGCAGTTCTGTGCAATGCTCTTTGCTTCTTTCTCTCAGAGAAAGAAGTGGGGAATTGGGGCAACGCCCCAAGGTCTATATCTTTTGAAAGGAGGCGCGGCGCGTGCATATTGTATTGCTTGAGCCGGAAATCCCGCAGAACGCCGGAAATATCGCCAGAACGTGCGCGGTGACAAATTCTACGCTCCACCTGATTCGCCCGCTGGGCTTCTCTGTAGACGACCGCTATTTGAAGCGCGCAGGCCTGGATTACTGGAAGCTGCTGGATATCCGATATTACGACGATTTTCAGGACTTCCAGAGAAAGAACGCAGACGTAAAGCTGTGGATGGCGACGACAAAGGCGCGTCAGGTTTATACAGATGTGGATTTTACGCCGAACGATTATATCATGTTCGGCAAAGAAAGCGCGGGCATTCCAGAGGAGATTTTGATGGAGCACGCGGAAACATCTATCCGTATCCCCATGCTGGAAGCTGCCCGCAGCCTGAACCTTTCCAATTCTGTGGCAATCGTTGTTTACGAGGCTCTGCGCCAGCAGGGATTCCCCGGCATGCTGCGGGAAGGCCAGCTGCACCGGCATACATGGTGAAGCCTGTGATATATTTATAGTGGAACACTAAAAGCGGGAAACCTCTGGCTGAGGCTCCCCGCTTTTTTGCGTGCAGACTGTTCTGTGCTATTCATCAGCAGTATTTTTTTCACTGCTTTCCCGTTCTGTTTCTTGTTCCGGCTCGGTTATGGGCTCCAGATTTGGCATGGATTCCAGGCCATCCGGCTCCTCCGGTGCTTTCGCGCCCTCCGTCTGCGGCGTTTCCTCCGCGGCAGGGAAACGCACCTGTGCCTTGAACATATCGCCTTCGATTTCCAGCGAAAATTTACCCTTTTGCAGTTCAACAAGAGAGCGGGCAATATTCAGCCCTAAGCCGCTGCCCTCTGTATGACGGGAGCTGTCGCCGCGGACAAACCGTTCCATCAGCTCATCGGCAGGGATATTCAGCTTGTCGCGCGAAATGTTTTTCATGGAAATCATGACATTTTCGCTCGATTTTTTCACATCAATATATACCCTTGTGCCAGTCTGCGAATATTTGCAGGCGTTGCTGAGGAGGTTGCTCAGTACCCGCCACGTCAGCCCGCCGTCGACCATACCAATGACGGAGGTTTCCGGAGGATTGACGATAACCTCCAATGCTGCCGCGTCAAGTTTTTCTTCATACTCTGCAACAGCCTGATTGACAAGTTCCACAATATCCGTTGGTGCGAGCCGCACCGTCAGGCTGCCCGTAGACGCTTTGGAGGCCTCTACCAGATCCTCCGTCAGCTTTTTCAGCCGGCGCGACTGGCGTTCCAATACTTCAAGATATTCCGCTGCCTGTCCCTCCAGCCCTTCTTTTTTCAGAAGATCAACGTAATTGATAATGGAGGTCAGAGGCGTTTTGATGTCGTGCGAAACATTTGTAATCAGCTCTGTTTTCATGCGTTCGCTTTTCATTCTCTGCTTTAACGCGATGGAGAAGCCCTTTGAAATGCTGTTCAGGTTTTCCCCATGCTGACGGAACGAGCGCAGCATGTGGGTGGTATCCACTTTATAATCCAGATTGCCGCGCGCAAGGTTCTGTCCGGCTTTTTTCAGCTTTTGCAGCTGGGAGGCGACAGAGCAGAACACGAAAAGCAGGATTGTGTTCAGTATCAGCGCGACGCCCGGCCCCGTCAGGTAGAACAAAGATACTGCAAGCCATGCCGCGGCGACCTTCCAGACCATCGGCAGAGCGGCAACCACGTCAAGGAATGTGCTGCATAGTGCAAGGAAGAATTTCCAGCAGAAATGGAACACCCAGTAGGTGATGGTATTCCGCCACCACTTGCCTATTTTCAGCCGCGTGGCGCAGGTCAGTATTGTTGCCAGAAGCAGTATCCCGAAGGCAATCAGGAAAAAAATCCCGAACAGGATATTTGCTATGTCTGAAAAAGGGTTTATATTCGCACCTATGAATATGCAGAAGCTGCAAAGCGTGCCTACGATGCAGAAATAGAGGTCAAGCGGTATCCTGTCCTGCATATTGGGGAATATCTCGTCTGTGCCTTCGCGGTGCCCCGCCGCGCAGAGCAGATATACCATGCTGCCCGCCAGAATAATCAGGCTTGCAAAAAGAAAGAGTATCGCCCAGTCATGCATCAGCTCCGTTGTTTCGTAAAAGCGGTAGCTGAGCCAGTAATTGTCGGATACCGTCAGCGGGTCGGTCACATAGGCGCGCATCTTGACGAGGACAGGCTTCTCTAAAAATGCTTCTTCGTCCGGAATGTCGTTGTATGTGACGGCATAGTTAGAATCCAGCGTGATTTCAAATACAGAACTATCCGATATAGCGTCTGCGCCCTGTGACAGGTCCACAGTTTGCGCGCCCAGATAATCATAGTACAGTGAAAAACGGTAATCCATAATATGCACAGGCGGGTCGCCGTCCTTTGGGATATTGGTAAACAGGAGCTGTGAGCCGTCCGCAGAAAACAGTTCAAAACGGAAATTTGTTTTTTCCGGCGCGAAACGCTCCTGTAATGTGCTGACGGATGCGCCGCTGTTGATCCAATCCATCACGCGGTTTGCATAGGTGTATGTTGTGCTGGCGCATGGGCCTGTTTGGGAATAAGGGAGCGGCTGGCTGCCATAAAACCCACATTCCCCTGCAAAAATAACGGCTATGATGCTGTTGATGGAGACCAGCCCTGAAAGTATTACCAGAAAACAGGCAATCGCTTTCATACCCAGATTATGGGTAAGTTTTGTCATTCCTTCGCCTCCTTTTCCATTTTATACCCCAGTCCCCAGACTACCTTGAGGTAATGCGGTTCGGAGGGGTTGATTTCGATTTTTTCCCGCAGATGGCGGATATGGACTGCGACAACACTGCCGGAGCCATAGGCGTCCTCGTTCCAGATCTGTTCATAAATCTGAGCGGAGGAGAATACACGCCCGGGGTTCTCCATCAGGAGCTTCAGGATATTGTATTCGCTGGGTGTCAGATTGACAACTTCCCCGTCCACGGTTACGATTTTTGCATCATCATCCAGATCTATGCCGCCGATAACCAGATGGGAGGCTTTTTTCGTCATGCC
Organism: uncultured Anaerotignum sp.; assembly: GCA_910578425.1. Classification (GTDB taxonomy): domain Bacteria; phylum Bacillota; class Clostridia; order Lachnospirales; family Anaerotignaceae; genus Anaerotignum_A. Next base: position 13,671 of record CAJTQX010000036.1, on the reverse strand, counting down.
GCCCAAAGAGGTGTACCGACGCAGCTGGGAACGTACCCTTGCCAGAACTTCGATGGGATTAAAGGGCTTTGTAATATAATCATCGGCGCCAATGTTCAGCCCCAGTATCTTATCGCTGTCCTCGCTTTTTGCCGTCAGCAGTATAATTGGGATATTGCAGGTTTCCCTGAGCTTCGCTGTGGCGGAAATTCCGTCCATCTGCGGCATCATGATATCCATTAAAATCAGGTGGATATCGTTGTGTGCCACAACGTCCAACGCCTCGCGTCCGGTATACGCTGTGAAAATCTTGTAGTTTTCCGTAGATAAGTAAATTGACAATGCGGATACAATATCCTTTTCGTCGTCGCAAATCAAAATATTATACATTTTTTGCACCTCCGTCAGTCTGCAATTTTATTGTAACCGACCCTCCTTAAGAAATGAGGAGGGAATTTTTTAAGATATGTTTAATATCATTTTCTTTCTTTTTTCTTAAAGATTTTATCATATTTTGCTTAAAAATTACAGGCTAAAGTATGAAAAAAGAGCGGAAAGACTGGGGGACGCTGTACCACATCCTGTGAATGTGCGTCTGTTCAGCGGAAAGAGAAGATGGCTCCTGTGGAGGGTGTTTAACACCGGCCGGAAGGGAGTGCAGACAGAGTTTCCGAGGTTTTAGTCTGAAAAGAAAGAGGTGGAGAGGATATGAGGGATATGAGCATGTTTTTGGCTGCGGTGTGCTTTGCAGGATTGGTGCTGAAGCTGGTCAGCGTGTATTTTGGCAGTATTGCGTGCTTTGCTTTAAGCAGGGAACAGAAATACCCGCCAGCGAAACGCCTGCGGAAAATGGCTGTGCTGGCAGCCTGCCGGAACGAGGAAGCTGTTATTGGCGGGCTTGTAGAAAGCCTGAAAGCACAGGAGTATCCGGCGGAATATTACGACATTTATGTTATACCAAATAACTGCACCGACCACACGGAGGAGGCCGCCAGTCAGGCTGGCGCGAAGATTATACAATGCACAGGGACGGTCAGCTGTAAGGGCGACGCGCTCCATCAGGCGGTGGAGCAGCTTATAAAGGAAGACTATGAGGTGTTCTGCGTATTTGATGCAGATAACCATGCTGCACCGGATTTCCTGACCCGTATGAATGAGGCATTTGATGCGGGTGCGAGGGTTGTCAAGGCAAGGCAGGTTGCCAAAAACCCGCATGACAGTTGGGTCAGCGGATGCTACGGCATCTATTTTGATATGTTCCATCTGTTCTTTAACCATCCGCGCGCGGTTTGTGGGTTGTCTGCAAAGCTGGTCGGGACAGGCTTTGCCGTACATCGTGATGTTTTGCAGCGGCTGGGCGGCTGGAATACCTCAACGATTGCGGAAGATGCGGAGTTTTCCTCTCAATGTGCCGAATTGGGCGAACGTATTTGGTGGGCAGGGGACGCAGTGACTTACGATGAACAGCCGCTTTCCTTTCGTGTTTCGCTGACACAGCGGCGGCGTTGGTGCAGCGGCGTTATGCAGGTGGCAAAGCTGCGTTTGCCGGTGCTTTTGAGAAAATTTTGGAAGGGGCAGGCAGGGGACGCTGAGATGCTCCTGTTGGATTTTATTATGTTCCTGATTGCGCCCTTCACACAGGCGGTTTCGGTTGTACCGCTGGGGCTTGTGCTCCTGTGCAAGGGGCTGGGCGATGGCTGGAAGGCTGCGTTGCAGTATGCTGCCTGTGGCCTTCTGCTGTATATGCTGGCAATGATGCTGCTTGCGGCTGGGCTGGTCTGGTTCCGGAAGGGGAAAAAGCCGGATTGGCGGATGGGAAAAGCTGTCCTGTTGTTTCCGCTGTTCATGGCGTCATGGGTGCCGCTGCAGATTGCCAGCCTTTGCAGGGAAACAAAAAAATGGGAAGAAATACGGCATACAGGCAGAGGGGGATACCGCAAAGACGGAATGGGAAGGCTTTCCCAAACACCGCAGACACTATGACAGGTATAAAAATCATGATGGAAACCGGAATTTTCATATATATTGGAGATTCCGGTATATTTTTTTGTACAATTCTGTTAGGTGAAGCGAAAAACTAAAGAGATAAATAAAATGTCTTATTCGACAAATTTCCTTTAAAAATGCCTTTTTCGCAGTTGTTTTTATTCATCACATACAAATCGGTGCGCAAATTTCTGAAGATGTAAAGAAGACTGGAATAAAATCTTAACAGGATTTTTATAGAATTTTATGCGTTTTTACGCTATTCTTATTGCGGGATGATTTTGTAAATTATTGGAATTTCATACAATTTTTTCTTTTTCAGGATGAAATACCCATGTTGCATGTATTTCAAGCCTGATGCATCGCTGGCGGCGTATCACCGAAGGGAGGGCGGACAGACGTTTTTGCCGGCAAAAAAGCAATCATTGTTTTTACATTTTTGGTATGGTTCTGATTATTTTGATTATCCTGTGGGAACGAAAGGGTTTCCACGCATCTGTTTTCCTTCGGCTGACAAGTTCTTTTTGGCAGGCGAAGGCAGGCAATAGGAATGTAAAGGAGGAATACTATGTCAACTGCAACTGAAAACCGTGGTCAATTTGGTTCCAAGCTCGGCTTTATCCTTTCCGCGGCGGGCTCCGCTGTTGGTCTGGGCAATATCTGGAAATTCCCCGGCAAAGCATACAACTGCGGCGGCGGTGCTTTCCTTGTAATTTACATACTGATGGTTGCACTCATCGGTACAACAGTAATGCTTGCTGAGTTCACACTCGGCCGTAAGACACAGAAAAACGCAATCGCGTCTTTCCGCGAACTGAACGCAAAATGGTCCTGGGCCGGCGGCCTGGGCGTTTTGACAGGCTTTATCATTCTCTGCTATTACTGCCAGGTTGGCGGCTGGACGATTAAGTACATCGTTGCTTACATCGTAGAGGCAAAAACCGTATACGCAGACCCGATGGCGTATTTCCTGAATATGCTGGGCGCGAACGGTATGCCGGTTCAGGGCGCGATCATTTACCCGCTGATTTTCCTGCTGCTGACAGCTTTCATTATCAGCCGTGGTGTTTCGGAAGGTATTGAGAAAATGAGTAAAGTTCTGATGCCTCTGCTCTTTATTCTGCTGATCGGTCTGATGGTTCGTGCCTGCACACTGCCCGGCGCGGATGTTGGTCTGAAATACATGCTGACTTTCGATGCATCTACAATCAACGGCAATGCGTTCCTTGTTGCGCTGGGTCAGGCGTTCTTCTCTCTGTCCCTTGGTATGGGCGTTATGATCACATACGCTTCTTACCTGAGCAAGGAAGATAACCTTGTTTCCAATACAGGTATCGTTTGTCTGCTGGATACGCTGGTTGCCCTGTTCGCGGGCTTCATGATCATCCCCGCTGTATTCGCTACGGGCATTGCTCCTGGTATGGGCGGCGGCTTCGCATTTGCAACACTGGCCGGTGTATTTATGTCTATCCCTGGTGGTACGATTTTCGGTATGCTCTTCTACTTCCTGCTGTTCTTCGCGGCGGTAACGTCTTCGACCTCCATTCTGGAAGGTACGGTTGCGTTCCTGACGGAAGAAAAGGGCTGGGAGAGAAAGAAAACGCTGGTTATTGTTTCCATTATTCTGTTCATCATTGGTATTTTCTACACATTCTCTCAGGCTGGCTTTATGGACATTCATGGTATCTGGTTCAGCAAGAACGGCGTAGAATACCCGATCTTTGGTGACTTCCTTGAGTACCTGACAGACAGACTGCTCCTGCCTCTGGGCGCATTCTTCACGACTGTGTTCGTAGGCTGGATCTGGGGTACGGACAACGCTGTAAAAGAAGCAACTTCTGACGGCAGGTTTGCGTTCGCGCTTGCGCCGCTTTGGAAGGTTCTGGTGAAATTCATTGCCCCTATCTGTATCATCGTTATCATCATCGCTGGTATGGTTCTGGGTATGTCTATTTCCTGATCGGGAAAAGCAGATTGTAATTTGAGAATCCTTTTGAGATAGCTGTGCTGGAGGAGGAACAGAACTCCCTTCCATGTTCCTCTGACAGCGAAGGCGGCAGGACGAAAGCCTGCTGAAAAGGACCGGAAGAATCCAAAATACTGGATTTTTCCGGTCTTTTGGTTTTTGCTTAAAAGGCTTATCCGCGAACAATCAGGGGAGAAGTGTTTTATCTGCGTGAAACGGTAACAGAAAAATAGCCGTAGAGGGCACTGGATAAATAGGGGGGGTGCCCCTGATTATAGAAAACGCCGGAGAAAATTTCAAATCTCTCCGGCGTTGCTTTATTCTGAAGGGGATTATTTCATAATAACGGCTTCTTTCAGCCCGTCTACATTTCGGTAGCTGACGGTATAGCCGAGTTTTTCAAATTCGCGAATGCTGACGAAGGACTTTCCGCCTTCCAGAATTCCATCCATTGCAATGTTTTTTCCATCTTTCGCGATATACGCTTTGCGTTCTGCTTTATTCCATGTAACGGTTTCGCCCAGAGCATCGCAGACAGAGCGCAGAGGTGCATATGCTCTGCCATCGCGGACAACAAAATCTTCCAGAGAACTGCTGCCGTTGATGTGGAACGGTACAGGCTCCTGCCGCCGAATTTCCAGCATGGACTGCGTTGCGGTGCTTTCAAAGCCCCACGTCAGTGCCGCGCCCGCAGCGGGATTGAACTGCGCTGTCAGGTCATCCAGCTTTGCATTGACGTCATCCAGCGTCAGACCGGTTTTCGGGAAAGAGATGGACGCGGAGGCTTTCGCGAGAGTTTCTTTGCTTGTCATGCTGAACGCTTTTTTGCCGTTGCAGGTAATGTCATATGCATTTTCGGAAACATATTTGCCGCTGTTCTGGGTGATGCTGTAACGGTAGCGGAAATTGTCAAAAATAAGGTGTGCGGCACTTTCCTGCATCAATTCCTTCCACATTGTGCTGCTTTCGCGCAGGGCTTCGGAAATTTCCGCTGTTTCGCCGTTCAGTTCCGCAAAAAGGGCGTGTATTTCATCTGCCGCGCCTGCTTCGCCGGTCTGTTCTGCGACTTTTGTCATATAATTTTCTGCCGCAAGCAGAAGCTGTTCAGGGTTTTCCGCGAAGAAATCCAAAAGGTTCCCAACCAACTGAGCAACCGCGCTGCCGTCTGTTTCAATCAGGTAACCGCCGGAAATTTCCTTTACCAGTGTTTCGCCGCTCTCAAAGCCTTCCAGCATTTCTTCATAGAACTGGAATACGGAGTCATACAAATCATTGAAGCCACTGCCAAGCAGTTCCAGTTCCAATTCATCGGGAGAGTAAAGGCTGATGTACTGTTTGCCAAGGGATTCCGTCAATGCCTGTTCAAATTCACTGCTGAAGAAATAGCTTCCGTTTGCACCATCGGTCATATCTTTCGCAAGGCGGTAGATTCCTGTCAGGGTATCGGAAGAAACGCTCAGCCCATGTGTTACACCGAAATACATTTCGCCCAGATCATATTTTTTATCCTGATAGGTCATAGCCATGTCCAGACGGTAATTCAGAGCGTTTATGTCCATATCCATAGTGTAGTCCAGCAGTACAGAGTGACTGCCTGTCAGGTCTTCCATGCTTTCCGCAAGACCCATAGAACCGGTTTCGTTTTCGATCGCTGCGGCAAAGCTGCGCAGTGCGTCAAAGTCCAAATCAAACTGCGTCTGTCCTTTGATCTGGCAGGCTTCCATCATTACCATCATGTCCCTGCACATCTGCAAGTAGCCCAGTTCCGCTTTGGAGCAGCCCGTAAAAGCTGTCAGGCACATGACTGCGCAGAGCAGGGCGGTTACAATTTTTTTCATACTTCATTCCTCCTTTGTAAAACCGTTCCATTTATTGTACATACTAGTACTTATATGTACCAGCGTGTACTTATATGCATTTGTAGTATACTCCGAACGAGAGGGGAGTGCAATAAGAAATGAATGCGTTTATCGGCATCATCGAGGATTTTTTGCGGATAAACCACAGAAAAACCGGAGGGGGTTGCCCTCCGGTCTGTAAAGCTGTTAATACAGTTTTTCTCATACTGTAAATATGTTTCCTGTGTTATATATCTGTTATATATCTGTTATATATCGTTTTGCTGATTAGGAAATAGACATACCCAGAACCATACCAGCGATGATGATAACGATGATACAGATAGGTGCTACGATTTTCAGCAGCACTTTCCACAGCGGAGCCAGTGCGAAGGAGAACTTGCCATCAGAAGTTGCTTCCTTAACAGCATTGTCTACGCCCCATACCCAGCCTACGAATACGGTTGTGAAGAATGCGCCCAGAGGCAGGAGCAGTCTGTCTGTCAGGTATTCCAGGAAGTCGCCGAAGATCGGGAATTCTACGCCGTTCTTGCTGACCCAGATACCTTTGATGTCCATAAAGCCAGCCTGAGAGAATGTGTAGAAAATACCGATAATGAACAGAACGATGGATACAATAACCAGTGTTTTCTTTCTTTCCCAGCCTTTTTCTTCTGTCAGGAATGCTACTGTACCTTCCAGAATGGAGGTCGAGGAGGTTACTGCCGCAAAGAACAGCAGGAAGTAGAAGAGCAGACCGAAGATTGTACCGCCAGGAATTGCCTGGAATACACCTGCCAGTGTTGCGAACGCGAAGCCGCCGCCCATACCAGGAGCGATGCCCGTAGCGAATACAGCGGGGATAATCATGAAGCCTGCGAACAGAGCAACACAAGTGTCCAGTACGCAGATAATACCAGTGTTGGAAACAAGGTTGTCATCCTTGCTCAGGTAGGAAGCGTATGTAATCATAACGCCCATACCAAGGGACAGCGAGAAGAACGCCTGACCCAGCGCAACAAGGAACGCATTGCCGTTGATCGTAGAAGCGTCAAAAGTCAGCATGTATTTCAGGCCAACATCTGCGCCAGGAAGTGTGCAGGCACGGATCATCAGGCCGATGAGCAGGATGAACAGCAAAGGCATCAGAACCTTGCTCATTTTTTCAATACCCTCAGCAACACCACGGCTGATAATGAAAGCTGTCAGCAGAAGGAAAATCAGAGGATAGATGATTGCGCCCTGAAGCGGGAAACCGTTTGCACCCAGCATTGTCAGGAAGTAATTCATAGGGTCAGCATAGATAGTAGCGGACTCTGTGATATAGCCGACGATGTATTTGATCGTCCAGCCGCCAACCTGACAGTAATAGCAAAGGATGATGAAACCTGTCAGAACGCCCAGACCGCCGGCCCAGGACCATTTTGCGTTCAGTTCACGGAAAGACGCGATCGCGTTTTTCTGTGTCTTACGGCCGAGTGTGAACTCTGCAAGCATAACAGTGGTACCGATGAGGGCAACCATCAGGATATAGATGACCAGAAACGCGCCGCCGCCGCAGTTGTATGCTTTGCCGGGGAATTTCCAGATATTGCCCAGACCAACAGCGGAACCCGCTGCGGAAAGGATAAAGCCGAGCTTGGAGCCAAATTGGCCGCGGTTTTCAGTTGCAGTTGACATAGTATTCCTCCTTACATAATAAATAGATGATAGCGTTGATCATATTCCAGACCTCTGCCGCAAAGCAAGAAGGCTCTTCGCGGGAAGCCTGCCGTTCCAACTCCCTCCCTCCTGAAATATTCACCACTGCCGCGGGAAAGCGGCGTTTGGCATATGCGATTGGAACGGTTCCGTTTTGGATACGTTTATTTTACACCAATCGTTTCATAATTTCAATAAAAAAGTTCAAAAATTTCAATGTTTTTTGTACATTTCTTAGTATTTATTTTTGTACATGGCAAAAATGTATTGCAACTTGGCGGAAAACATGGCAAAATCCATATTGAAATTCAGAAGTTAAATGGTAATTATTAACAGGAAATTTATATAAAAAATGGAAATATATGGAAAATATAAAAATGGCGTTAAGTTTTTCAGAGAACATTTAATGTTGTAAGACAAGAATGCGTGCTGTGTTGGAGGGACGGTTTCAGATTTCCGTTGTTTTTTTCCGGCTTTTTATGATACAATAGGAGCATAGGGAAGGTGTGGAAATGGAAAAAATGCTTGAAGCTCTTTCAAACTGCCGCGTGTGCCCGCGAAGGTGCGGAGCGGACCGCGTTTCCGGAAAGCAGGGCTGGTGCCGCGCGCCGCTTCTGCCCAAACTCGCGCTTGTCAGTGTCCACCATTGGGAGGAGCCGCCTGTCAGTGGGACAAACGGCTCGGGGACGATCTTTTTCTCCCATTGCAACCTCGCCTGTGTATTTTGCCAGAACCATCCCATCAGCGCGGGCGGCTTTGGGCAGGAGGTTACAGTGGAGCGGCTGGCGGAAATTTTTCTGGAACAGCAGACGCGCGGCGTACATAATATCAACCTGGTTTCTGCGGTGCAGTTCCTGCCGCAGACAGCAGAGGCACTGAGGCTGGCAAAGGGCGAGGGGCTTTCCATTCCCGTTGTTTATAATTCCAATGGCTACGAAACACCGGAAGGTTTGCAGCTTCTGGAGGGGCTGGCAGATATTTACCTTCCTGATTTTAAGTATTGGGACGATGCACTTGCGAAGGAATATTCCAACGCATCGCGTTATCGGGAATACGCTGCAGCGGCAATTATGGAAATGCGCCGCCAGCAGCCGGAAGACATTTTCCATGAGGACGGTACGATGCGAAAAGGACTGATACTGCGGCATCTGGTGCTGCCGGGGCATTATAAAGACAGCCTGCGCGTATTGGACTGGGTGCGGGAAGCTCTCGGTACGGAAACGATTGTTTCCCTTATGAGCCAGTATACGCCTGCGCACAAAGCAAAGGAATATCCGCCGTTATCCCGCCGCGTAACAACGTTTGAATATGAAAAGGTTGTAGCGCATTTCTGGGAAGTTGGTCTGAAAAATGGTTTCATGCAGAGGCGGTCTTCCGCCGGTTCGGAATATACCCCTCTGTTCGATTTGTCCGGTGTGGAAAAAGCCGGAACACAAAAAGATTAAGGAGGAGCAGAACTATGATTAAAAAGGAAAGAGTTGTAGCAGCGGAAAATATGAAAGGCGGTATTGGCAGCGTGGAGGTTCATCATTTTCTGGAAACAGAAGAACTGCTTGGACACGCAACAATGTTCGCGCGGGTGATTGTGAAGCCCCACAGCAGCATTGGCTGGCACCAGCATGTCGGTAATACGGAGCCTTACTGTATCCTCAAAGGCGAAGGTGTATTTATTGATAATGACGGTTCTAAAACGGTCGTGCGCCCCGGTGACGTCTGCGTGATTGAGGTGGGGCAATGGCATTCCATCGAAAATAATACGGATGAGGATATGGAAATGATCGCGCTGGTGATCAATGCGCCTGTGGAATAAGGAGCCCCCTTCCGCAACTGCCAGTTGCTTGTCAACTTTCTGCCGGAGCGGTATACTATCCTAAAAGGAAGGTGACGGAAGTGGAAACAAAAGAGATTTTATTGGAGCTCAGGAAGAAACATGGGCTTTCGCAGGAAGAGATGGCTGAAAAATGTCTGGTAAGCCGGCAGGCGGTTTCCCGCTGGGAATGCGGCGAAACGATACCGAATACGGATACGCTGAAACTGATTTCTGAGCAGTTTGACATCTCTATCAACGCCCTGCTGGGGGCACCGCGGCAGATTTTCTGCCAGAGCTGTGGAATGCCGCTGACGGATGACGCGGTAATCAGCCATGAGGCGGATGGTTCGCTTAACGAAAAATACTGCAAATGGTGCTACGCAGATGGAAAATTCCTGACTGACTGCACGATGGAGGAAATGGTCGAGCAATGCGTCCCGCATATGGGCTGGGATGATGAACAAGCCGCAAGGGAGTTTATGCAGAAGATACTGCCGGGACTGGAACGCTGGAAATGAAAAAGAAGGGCATGGTAAGGGTCAGCCGCCGTGCCTTTTTTGATTTCCTGCCTGCTGTCACCGGTGCTATGCGGTAAAATTAGCGGTAAAATGAAACGGGAGGCGGGAGAAATGATGTTTTCGGCAGAAGATTTGGCAGAAGCGAAAAGGCAGATTGTTTCCACGATACATAAGCTGGAGGAAACTGTAAAAACATTGGAGGCAAAAGAGAATGCGGCAAGGCTCCGGCCGCAGATTACGCTTGCGAAACGGCGTATCAGGGCTTTCGGTATTGCCGCTGCCCTGATAGAACGGGAGATTTCCAGCATCACAGATGATGAAATAGAATGAGGAGGACGATTATGCTGCATCAGGATTTGAGGGTGGATGGAAAAAAGCTGTCCGATGAGAAAGAATTGGAAAAATACTTCAGTCTGCCCATTTTACTTGTGAAATTGGGGAATTGGCTTTAGAGGTCGAGTTTTCCGAGGAACGGTCGGCATTTATCGGCTGGCTGTCCGGTGAGGAAGATATTTTTTACTTTGATAATGGCAGCGGGGACAAGGAACCGGTGAATTTGCTCATAAACGTCTGTCCGGAAGGGCAGATGTTGTGCCATGATGCGGAAATAATTCGGGATATTGTATACTATTTCTGCGAAACAGGTGAACGGAATCCTAAATATGAATGGATTGAGGACGAATTTGAATGAAGGATATGCAAAAAAACGATTGACAGATACAAAAAGATGTGTTAACATATGAACAGATATTCATATGAAGGGGGCGGAACGATGGAACGAACAGAAGCCAGAGAAGAATTTGACGTTGAGCAGGAGCTGGAAAACGAATTTTTGCTTGAACTTGCAGATTTTTTTAAGATATTTGGCGACGGAACACGCATCCGCATACTCCAGTTGCTTCTGGCAGGAGAGAAAAACGTGGGTGAACTGGCGGAGGCTTTGGATATGAGCCAATCAGCGGTATCGCACCAACTGCGGATATTGCGGCAGAATGACCTTGTAAAATATCGGAAGGAAGGCAAGACAGTGTTTTATTCTCTGGATGATGAACATGTCCGCATGGTTTTGGAGCAGGGCATGACGCATATCCGGCACAAGCGGGGGTATCAGGAATGACAGAGCAGGGAGAAGGCTGGCGGAGGTTCGTGGCGGTAGACGCAGTGGTAACAACGCTTGCGGTCATACTGTCCTGGGGGTATTACATTTACTGTTTTGCGGAACTATACGATTATATGCTTTTAGGGGCAATCATATTGTTTATCATTGACATCTGCGGACTGTTAGGGTTGTCGCTGGCGGCGGTCCTTCAGCTGATTGGGTGGCGGCTGCGGAAGAACGCGCCTGCTCTGGTGGGAATCGTGTTCCAGATTTTGACAGGATTGCCATATAGCTGGTTGTGCTTAGTGAAATCCGAGGGCGTATTTTTTACACCAGGAATGCTTGCCGGAGTAGTGATGCTGGCGATGGGGCTGGCAGGGCTGTTTTTCTACATAAGCACGCCGAAAGAGGACAGATAAGGGTCGCAGGCTTTGCGGGGCTGAACCATATTTTGTTAAAATAGAGAAAATTTTTTTGGACAATATATGAACAAATAAACATATGAGCAATTATGAAAGGAAGGAACCGTATGGAAATGAAAGTGTATCTGAAAGGGCTGACCTGTGCGAACTGCGCGGGAAAAATAGAGGAGGCGGTTTCCCGTATGAAGGAAACGGGGGAGGTTTCCATTAACCTGATGCGTCAGGAGATGACAGTCGGACTGCGGGAGGGCGCGGAGCTGGAAAAACTGCGGACGGAGATTGGGCGCGTGGTGCATAAATTTGAACCGGATGTAGAGGTCCTGTTTCACAGGGAAAGTCTGCATAGCGAGGGATACCACGAAGGACGCCACTGCCATGATGGGAATTGCTGTCATGAACATTCCCATACGCACGAGCATGAGCATGCGCACGAACATGAACACGAACATGGCGAAGCGTTGAGCAGGATGCGGTTCCTTCGCTTTGGGGCAGGGCTTGCGGTATTTCTGGCAGCCATACTGTTGGATGGTGCGGCGGAAACCGTCTGTTTTCTTGCGGCGTACCTTATTTTTGGATATGATGTTCTCCTGCGGGCAGTGAAAAATATTGCGCGCGGGCAGGTGTTCGATGAAAATTTCCTGATGTCGCTTTCTACGGCTGGCGCGCTTGCCATCGGGGAAATGCCCGAAGCCGTATTCGTAATGTTGTTTTATCAGGTGGGCGAGGCTTTTCAGGATTATGCTGTGGCGCGCTCTCGGAAATCCATTACAGCCCTGCTGGATATCCGTCCGGATTTTGCGCGGCGTGTAACGGAAGGCGGAACGGAGGAAGTCCCGCCGGAACAGATTGCTGTCGGCGATTCTATTCTGGTGAAAGCAGGCGAAAGGATTCCGCTGGACGGTATCATTGAGGAAGGGCGGGCAATGCTGGACACTGCCGCGCTGACAGGGGAATCTTTGCCGAGGAGCGTAAACCAGGGCGATTCCGCGTTGAGCGGCTGCATCAACATGGACGGAACACTCCGCATTCGTGTGGAAAAGCCATTCGGAGACTCAACGGTTATGAAGATATTGGAGCTTGTGGAAAACGCGGCTGGGAAGAAATCCAGAACGGAACGCTTTATTACCCGTTTTGCGCGTATTTATACACCTGTTGTTGTGCTGCTGGCGGTGCTTTTGGCCACAGTTCCGCCTTTGCTGGGGCTGGGCGCGTTTCAGGTATGGTTTGGACGCGCGCTGGTATTCCTTGTGGTTTCCTGCCCCTGTGCTCTGGTGCTTTCCGTACCCCTGAGCTATTTTGCGGGCATTGGCGCGGCGTCCAGACGCGGTATTTTGATAAAGGGCGGCGGCGATTTGGATACGCTCTGCCATTTGGAACGCGTTGTATTTGATAAAACAGGCACGCTGACGGAGGGGAGATTTTCTGTTGCAGAAATCAGCGGGGACGCGGAAACGCTTGCCCTTGCGGCGGCAGGTGAAGCCATGAGCAACCACCCCATCGCGAAAGCCATTGTGGAGAAATTCCATGAAACGCGGAACGACAGTCTGCCGGAGCCGGAAGAATATCAGGAATTGGGAGGCTATGGTATTTCTTACAAAAAAGATGGCGAAACCATACTTTTGGGCAATGCCCGACTGATGGAGCGGGAAGGCATACGGTTTGAAGCGGCAAAGGGCGCGGGCACAGCGGTTTATGTGGCAGAGGACGGACATTACAGGGGGCATATCCTTGTGGCAGACGCGCTGAAAACGGGAGTGCATGACGCGCTTGACAGACTGCGGAAACAGGGAGTGCGGGAGATTGTCATGCTGACAGGCGACAGGAAGGAAAACGCACAGGCAGTTGCGGCGGAACTGGGGCTGGACGGGGCGCATGCAGAGCTTCTGCCGGAGCAGAAGCTGGAATTGCTGGAAAGGCTCAAGGGAAAGGGCGGCAAAACGGCGTTCGTGGGCGATGGCATCAATGACGCGCCGGTGCTGGCGGGGGCGGACCTGGGTATCGCGATGGGCGGCATCGGCTCAGACGCGGCAATCGAAGCGGCTGACGTTGTGCTGATGGACGATGATATTGGCAAGCTGGCGGCAGGTATTCGCATTGCGCGGAATACGCAGAGGATTGTACGGCAAAATATTACGTTTGCACTGGGGGCAAAAATACTTGTGCTTGCACTGAGCGTGCCGGGGATTGCGACAATGTGGATGGCAGTGTTTGCGGATGTGGGCGTTGCAGTGCTGGCAATACTGAACGCCATGCGGAAAAAGGATTAGGCAGTAAAAGTGAAAGACCCTGGGGCTTAGTGAAGTGCCCCCGAAAAGTTAGACAAAGTTTATAGGTTAAAATTATTCAAGCAGC
>CAJTQX010000035.1 GCA_910578425.1 uncultured Anaerotignum sp. | reverse complement strand
ACCCAGCGATACCCCTCGTCCACATAGCCATATTTTCCCGTTTCCTTATCCTGAAAAACCAGCAGCCCCTCCGCGCTTTGGGTAACCCATTCTAATCTTTCATCAGTAATTTCCCCGTCCGCATCGTAAAATGCAGCCATGTGCGCATGCCCGCCGGTATATTTCACAATTTCTTCCGTCTGCATTACGCCGGAGTAATGCTTCAGATAATCAAAATATTCATAATACAGCCGTTTGCCCTCTGTAGCCTGCCTTTGTTTTTTTCCCGTTTTGTCAATGATCCATGTATTTATGTTCCGTTCTGCGTCCCTTTCCTCCACAAACGCCGTACCATCATAAAAATAGCTTCCCCAGTCATATTGCGGGGGAATGACCTCCCGTCCGTTCTGGTCAATATATCCCCATTTCCCGCCGGACTTCACAGCCGCCAGTCCTTCCCGGAACGGCCTGCACACCTCATATTTTGCAGGAACTACGTGCCTGCCGCTCCTGTCAATATACCCCCAGCGTTCCGTTTCCGATGTGTCTGACCGTTCTCCCAGACAGACCGCCGCAAGCCCTTCGGAAAACGGCTCCGCCCTTCCGTATTTCTCCGAAAACGCTGTATTTCCATTCACATCGACAAATACGTCCCCTTCCTCTGTCCGCATGATTGCCAGCCCCTCTGAAAACGGTTCCATATATCTGTCTTCCACAGAAAAAATGACCTTCCCATTCTCGTCCACAACTTTCCTCCCCTCTGCCCGATTATTATAATCTCTCACCTGGAAACGGTTTTCGCCCAAATATCCCACGCTGACCCCCGCTCCATAAGATTGTATCACTTTCCCTGCGCTGTCCAGAATATCATGCTTTACAGAATAACTGCCGATTTCCGCCGAAAAATACCCATCGCCCAGATTGGTAATCCGCTCATAGTTTCGGGTCGGCTTCAGGATATACTCCGGTTCAGAGCCTTTTCCGGCAGGCGTATGCTCCGCCGGTTCTTCGATTACCAGCTCCTGCCCCGAAAACCGCAGTATTGCCGTCTGCGTCCCACTGTCCCAGTCAATGGCATTCCCATCCACAGCATAGCCATAGTGTACAAGAATATCCTTCCAGCTTCTCAGGGAAAGGTACATCTGTCCCTCTTGAATTTCAGGGCTGCCTGTCAGCTTTATCTCCTCATCTCCCATCTGTGCAATATTTTTTTGCAGGTCGAGGGAAACGATATTATTTTTCAGATAAAGAAATAACAAAGCGTTTTCCCCTCTCTCCCAATGGACTGCCGAAGTTTTAGATTCTTTATCCAATGCCTTCAAAAGCTGTTCTGCCGGAAGCATGATACGCCCGTCTTTTTTATAAATCTCCACGCCCTCCGGCAGAAAAATCTCCTTCCCGTCCACCGTAAAGCTGTCCTCCCCGACCTTCGCCGTAACCGTATGCGTCACTTTCCTGACCTCCCAGTCCAACGCCCGCGCCGGAACGGGAGCCGCCAGCAAAGCAGAACACAAAGCCATGCAAATCTTTCGTTTCATCGCAGTCCCTCCTTTGCCGCATTTTACGGTCTTTGAATGATTCCATACGCCATTGACCCATCGCTCAAATACGTGCCAACAATGGCATATCCGTCCTCGAAATCTCCGGCATCATCGAATACAGGCGCGATCACCCAGCGATACCCCTCGTCCACATAGCCATATTTCCCCGTTTCCTTATCCTGGAAAACCATCAGTCCCTCCGCGCTTTGGGTAACCCATTCTATTTTTTCATTGGGGATTTCCCCGTTTGCATCGTAATATGTGATTACGTGGGCATGTCCGCCGGTATATTCCATAGCCTCCTCCGCTTTCAGAATACCGGGATATAAAGCAGGATAATCCGAAAAAACATAGAACAACGGTCTGTCCCCCGAAAGCAGCTTCTGTTTCCGGCCCGTTTTGTCAATCACCCATGTGTTGATATTCCGCTCCGTATTCCTTTCCTGTACAAACGCCGTACCATCATAAAAATAGCTTACCCAGTCATATTGCAGAGGAATGACCTCCCGTCCGGTATGGTCAATATATCCCCATTTCCCGCCGGACTTCACAGCCGCCAATCCTTCTCGGAACGCATCGCACTTTTCATATTTTGCGGGAATTACGAGCCTGCCGCTCCTGTCAATATATCCCCAGCGTTCCGTTTCCGATGTCTCTGACCGTCCTTCCAGACAGACCGCCGCAAGCCCTTCGGAAAACGGCTCCGCCTCCTCATATGGTGCCGGAACTGTCATTTTCCCATTGACGTCTACAAAGCCGCCCCTGACTTTTGCCAGCCCTTCCGAATACCACTGGATACTCCCGCGGTTCCCTGCGGAAAAAACTATTTTCCCGTTTTCGTCTACGACATTGTTTTCCGTTGGCTCTTTGTTATAATTCACCACCAGAAAACGGTTTTCCCCAAGATATTCCACATTAACCCCTGCTTCATAAGATTGGAGTATTTTCCCTGTGTTGTCCATCACGTCTGTTGGTGCCGATGTTTTCCCCTTCATCGCGGAAAAATATCCATATCCAAGGCTTTTAATCCGCTTGTATTCCTCTGTCGGCTTCAGGATATACTTCGGTTCAGCACCTTTTCCGGCAGGCGTATGCTTCGCCGGTTCTTTTGCTTCCAATTCCTGCCCCGAGAACTGAAGCAGTGCTGTCATTGTTTTGCTGTCCCACGTGACCGCTTCAACAGTATATCCGTCCAGCCCCAATGCACTCGCCCAGTCCCGCAGGGGCAAAAACAGATTGCCTTCGCGGTCTTCCAGCGTCCCCGCCAGCTCCACTTTATTCCCGCTCTGATACATTTCATTTTTCTCTATATCAAATACCCAAATTGTTTCTCCCGTAAAAACGGTTATCGGCTCCCCTTCTTCCCTATACCATGTAATATTTCGGCTGTTCCCTATCAATTCTAAAAACGACTCCGCCGGGAGCATGACACGCCCGTCCTTTTGATAAACCTCCATGCCCTCCGGCAGGGAAATCTCCTCCCCGTCCAATATAAAGCTGTTTTCCCCGACCTTCGCTGTGACCGTATGCGTCACGTCCTTAACCTCCCAATTCGTCATCTCCCCCTTCAACGCCCGCGCCGGAGCGGGAGCCGCCAGCAAAGCAGCACATAAAGCAATACAAATATTCCGTTTCATTGCAGTCCCTCCTTTATTAAACCTCATATCATGTCATATTTCCGCTTATTTGTAACTACATCGTAGCACACCAGACATATTGCCGCAATTCCTGCCGGATATTTGTAAGAAAACTGTAAGATTTTGCAAATCAAATTCCATTTTCTCTCGTCTTTTTGTATTCTGTATAATTTCCGCCCTGTTTTTCTTAAAATTTCCATCGAAATTCACAAACCATTTGTCGGACCTTCGTTCTGAACTCCCCCTTGCCTTCTTCCTCCCGAAAACGTATACTGTATGATAGAATGATATGATTGTATTGCCATAAAAGAGAGGAGCGACCGCATGAAACTGTCTTTGATCCAGCTGAAAACCGCCGCCACACCGGAAGAAAACCTTACCAAAATACTGCCCCTTTTGAAGCAGGCTAAAACAGAGGGCGCAGAACTGGCGGTACTGCCGGAAATGTGCGCCTGCCCCTATGAAAACGCAGCGTTTGCGCGCTATGCTATGGAGCTGGACGCACCGTTCCTGCAAGGGCTTGCGGCAGCGGCAAAGGAGCTTGGCTTATACCTTGTGGCAGGCTCTGTGCCGGAGAAATGCAAAAACAAGATTTACAATACCTCTATTGTGTTCGACCCCAAAGGGCACCGCATCGCCTTCCACCGCAAAATGCACCTGTTTGATATCAACATTGAGGGCGGGCAGTATTTTATGGAATCCGATACCTTTACCCCCGGCGACTGGCTGACAACATTCGGAACGCCCTGGGGGCGTTTCGGGCTGATGATCTGCTATGATATCCGTTTTCCGGAGCTGGCACGCCTGCTTGTATTGGAGGGCGTGGACGCCATCATCGTCCCCGCCGCGTTCAATATGACGACAGGCCCCGCGCATTGGGAGCTTTCCTTTCGGGCGCGCGCGCTGGATAACCAGATTTTCATGGCAGGCTGCGCCCCCGCGCGGGATATGAACGCCTCCTACCATTCCTGGGGGCATTCCATCGTCGCAGACCCCTGGGGCACAGTACTGGGGCAGTTAGAGGAAAAGGAAGGCGTCCTGACTGTAGAATTGGATTTCTCGAAAGTGGAAAAAGTAAGGCGGGAACTGCCTCTGCTGAAACACAGGCGGACGGAACTATATGGAATAGGTTCTATAATGTCCCGCACAGATAAGGATTGGAGATGATTTGATTTGAAGCAGGAAACGATTTACCTTGCAGGCGGCTGCTTCTGGGGAACGGAACACTACCTGAAGACCCTCCCCGGCGTGCTTTCGACACGTGTGGGCTATGCCTTCGGCAAAAAGGAGGGTGAAAGCCGCGTACTGCCCGAAACCGTCACTTATGAGGAGGTCTGCGCGCACAGCGGTCACGCTGAAACCGTCGAGGTCGTTTTTGACGCGGACGTCCTTCCCCTTTCGGAGCTTCTGCGGGAATATGCATACACCATCGACCCGACCTCGCTTGGCAGACAGGGTATGGATATCGGCGTGCAGTACCGTACCGGCATCTATTCCCTGACAGAGGATCAGCGGCAGACTGCCGCCGCTTTCCTTGCGGAGCTGCAAAAGGAATATACCCAGCCCATTATGGTGGAAAACCTGCCCTTGCTGCAATTTATCCCAGCAGAGGAATACCACCAGGCTTACCTGGAAAAGAACCCAGGCGGCTACTGCCATATCAATTTTGCAAAAATCGCGAAGCTGAAACAGAAAGTAGTTGACCCCAAAAAGTATCGTGCCAAAACAACAGCAGAGCTGGAACAGAGCCTGACGCCGATACAGTTTGCGGTCACACAGCAGAACGCCACCGAGCCGCCCTTTGAAAACGAATACTGGAAAACAAAACGGCGCGGGCTTTATGTAGATATCACAACAGGAGAGCCGCTTTTTTCCTCAAGGGATAAATTCCCTTCCGCCTGCGGCTGGCCTGCCTTTGCCAAACCCATTGACCCGAACACCGTCAGCGAATACGATGATCTTTCTTTCGGTATGGTACGCACAGAGGTCCGCAGCCGCGTTGGGAACGCCCATCTGGGGCATGTTTTCAGCGATGATCCCGCGGATTTGGGCGGTCTGCGTTACTGCATCAACAGCGCGTCGCTGCGTTTTATACCGGAAGAAGAACTGGAAGAAGCCGGATACGGAGAATTTCGGCGGTTCCTGTAATAATACAGAAAAGGACGAAATCTATGCCGCATTGGAACAGCAGGGGGCTGCGGGGCAGTTCCCTTGAAGAACTGATAAACTTTACAAACGAACGCTACCGTCGGGACGGGCTTGCCCTGCTCCAGAAAATCCCTACGCCCATTGTCCCTGTGCAGATCGATCCGGAAAGCCGCAACATCACGCTTGCTTATTTCGAGAAAACAAGCACAGTGGATTATATCGGCGCAGCGCAGGGCGTGCCGCTGGCGTTCGATGCAAAGGAAACAGCGCAGAAACACCTTCCTTTGCAGAATATACACGCGCACCAGATTGCTTTTCTGGATGAATTCCAGAAACAACAGGGACTTTCGTTCCTGCTGGTGCATTTTTCCGTGCAGGATGAATATTTTCTCCTGCCTTTCGCAACGCTCAAAGCATATTGGGAGGCGGCGGAACAGGGCGGCCGGAAATCCATCCCATATGAAGCCTTTGAACAGAAATACCGGATTCGCCAGACTGGCGGCGCGCTGCATTACCTGAACGCTGTCAGCCTGTATCTGGATGAAATGGAAAACGGACAGGGAAGTGAGGAATTATGCTGAAACGGTCATCGGTAGAAAATATCATAACAGCCGCACTGGAAACAGGCGCGGATTTTGCCGAGCTTTATGCCGAGCAGACAGAACAGGGCAGCATCGGCATGGTAAACGGCAGAGTGGAAACGGCGCAGAGCGGTCTTGGCTGCGGCGCGGGCGTGCGTCTGTTTTTCGGGACACAGGCGGTTTACGGTTACGCAAACGATATGTCGGAAAAAAATCTGATACAGATTGCCCGCAGCTGTGCGGAGGCAATGAAAAGCAGCGTTCCGCACAAACGGAAAAACTGGCGGGAAACGCTGCGTCCCTGTATCAATCCCATCCGCATTCTGCCGAAAAACACTGCGAAATCCCAAAAGGCGGAATACCTTCGGCTGGCGGCAGAGGCGGCAAAAGCATATTCCCCCGCAATCACACAGACCCGCACAGGGTTTCTGGAGGTTTCCAGGCACGTTCTCATTGCCAATTCCGAGGGCGTATGGGGCGAGGAGGACAGAGTGCGCACTCGCTTTACGGTAGAAGCAGTCGCGTCCTCCGCTTCGGAAAAGCAGAGCGGCCATTTCGGGCCGGGCGGTTCGGAAGGCATGGAGCTTTTTGAGCGCGTCAATGTAGAGGAAACCGCGCGGGAAGCCGCCCGCATTGCCGTCACCATGCTGGGCGCAAAGCCCTGTCCCGCCGGAAAATTCCCCGTAGTGATTGACAACGGTTTTGGCGGCGTCATATTTCATGAAGCGTGCGGGCATGGGCTGGAAGCCACGGCAGTCGCACGGAACGCCTCTGTTTTCGCGGGCAGGCTGGGTCAGCAGATCGCTTCTCCGCTTGTGACGGCAATTGATGACGGAACAATCCCCAACGGCTGGGGCTCCTCCGCTATGGATGACGAGGGTACGCCCACCGCGCGGAACGTGCTGATTGAAAACGGTGTATTAAAATCCTATCTTGTCGACCGTCTGAACGGCAGGAAGATGGGCGCGGCCATCACAGGCTCCTCCCGCAGGCAGGACTACCGCTTTGCCCCCACCAGCCGTATGACAAATACCTACATCGCCCCCGGCAAAAGCACGCCGGAAGAAATCATTTCTGCCACAGAATACGGGCTTTATGCCAGACAGATGGGCGGCGGCAGCGTTGATCCGGCAACAGGCTCCTTTAATTTTGCCGTTTTGGAAGGCTATATGATACGAAACGGAAAAATCGCCGAGCCTGTGCGCGGCGCAACACTCATCGGCAAAGGTCCGGAAATACTCTGGGATATTGACATGGTCGGAAACAATCTGGAACGCGCGCAGGGAATGTGCGGCAGTAAAAGCGGCTCCATCCCTACGGACGTTGGACAGCCCATGCTGCGGGTCAGCCGCATGACAGTTGGCGGAAGGGGGTAACGCTTTGAAACGGAATGAATTTTTAGAACGCATAGCTGCGGCCGCAAAAGCGGAAGGCTTTGCCGACTGCGAAATGTATTACCGTCAGGCTGACAGTTTTGAGGTGCTGGTTCTGGAGGGAAAAGTCGCCCATTATGAAAACAGCCGTACAGAGGGCGTTTCCTTCCGCGGGAATATCAACGGGCGCACCGGTTACGCCTATACGGAGCGTCTGGCAGCAGACGCCATTCCTTTTCTCATCCGCGCGGCAAAGGAAAACGCCGCCCTGCTCCCGCCGGAGGACACAGAAGAGCTTTATTCCGGCGAAAAGGAATATCCTGTTCTGCAGGGAATCCATGAAGGTCTGGAACGGCTGACCGTCAGCGAAAAAATAGACGCGGCAAAGCGCATGGAGCAGGCCGCGCTTGCCGGCGCGGAGGAAGTCGCTCTGCTGGATTACTGCGTATTGGGGACGGCACGTATAGAAACGGTAATCCGCAACAGCCGCGGGCTGAACGTTTCCTTTGCCAAAAACTACGCCACTGCATTCGTTTCCGCAATCGCCCGCAAAGGGGACGAAACAAAGACAGGCTCGTATTTCTGGAAGGATCAGGACTGGAACGGTTTCGATCCTGAAAAGACCGGACGTGAAGCCGCAAGGCGCGCGGCAATGCAGCTTGGCGCGGCCTCCGTCCCCAGCGGGAAATATGATGCCGTCCTGTATGGCGAGGCGATGGTCGCCCTGCTGGGCGCGTTCTGCGGCATATTTTATGCGGAAAACGTGCAGAAGGGCTTTTCCCTGCTGGGCGGAAAAATGGGCCAGCATATCGCCTCCGCCGCCGTCACACTGAGGGACGACGCGCTCCTGCCCCGCGGATATGCCTCCACACCATTTGACAGCGAAGGCGTTTCCGGCAAAAATAAAGCCGTAATCGAAAACGGGAAACTGCGCACATTCCTGTATAACCGGAAATCCGCCAAAGCAGACGGCGTGGAATCGACCGGAAACGGCTTCAAAGCCACCCTGACCGCCCCTGTCAAAACAGCCTGCACCAATTTTTATCTGCAAAAAGGCAAAAAAAGCAGGGAGGAACTGTTTGAAGTCCTCGGAAACGGGCTATTTATCACCGACCTCATGGGGCTGCACGCAGGCACAAATACTATATCCGGTGATTTTTCGCTTTCCGCAGGCGGCTTCCTTATAGAAAATGGAAAACTGGGGCGGCCTGTGGAGCAGATTACCATAGCAGGAAATTTCTACCGCCTGCTGGAGGCTATTGAGGATGTCGCGAATGATATGTATTTCAGTTCCGGCGGGAAAGGCTCCCCGTCCGTACTGGTGCGCGGGCTGGATATTGCAGGGCTGTGAAATTTTAATCAGCTCCTCTCAAAAAAGAGCACCCTGCCCAATATGTATTTGAGGGAGGGGCAAGGTGCATATCAAAAATCAGGAGAAGTTTACAAAGAAGAATCATGCCATTGCTGATATCAGGCAGGACGTTCCTGCCCATTTATCCGGTTTTGCCGGTGTGTCTTTTTCAGCCTGCTCCGCCCAGCACAGGCTGAGATAGCAGAGAATCTCAAATACCGCTGATGTCAGCAGGATTCCTGCGGAAACAACGAACTGCCCTGCCCCTGTTGTCGTGCCATAGGCAGCAGTTATGCAAAGGATTGCAAAAAGTGCCAAATCTGCAATTATAATGCTGTTTCTAAAAAGTCTGTCGTTTTTCATAGTAATACCTCCTTAAAAACAGAATGAATTTTCGTGTATATGCACTTTTAGATTTTATTTTTCGCCATCTATGTTATGCATAGATGGCACACTTATAGTGTATATACACTATTTATGCTACTAATATATCATATCTCCTTGAGGCTGTCAATAGGGAATTTTTAAAATTCTCAAAAAATTCCCTATCACAAAAAACAGCCCCAGCGTATTGCTTTTTACCGCTTCTTTCACTTATTTCTTTGTCCCAAAATATAACCCCTTTCCGTCTGTCAAACCTCTTTCCGTTTTCCTTCCCGCAGAACCCGTGAAATCTGCACCGCCGCCGTCGGCAGGAACGCAAGCCCGATAACTTTCCAAATATCCGCGCCTGTCAGCGCATCGCTGACGTCAAACAATCCATGCAGCCCCGGAATCAGGAGAACAGCCATCAGGAACAGCACGCCGACCGCAAACGCCCCAACACTGTAAGGGTTGTCCGGCAGGCGGAACACAGAGCGGCTTCCCCTGCAGTTGAACCCATGAAACAGCCGCGCCATGCAGAGCGTTGCAAACGCCATTGTACAAGCCATTTCGCCGCTTACCCGCAAGCCGGAACAGAAACCAGCCATTGTTGCCGCCGCAATCATGCCGCCCTGCGCGCCCAGCCTCCGCAGGAAATCCCCTGTCAGAATCCCTTCCGAAGCATCACGGGGCTTTTCATCGAGCAGATCGCCGGTAGGTTTTTCCATATTCACCGCAAGAGCAGGCAGACTGTCCGTCAGCAGGTTGATAAACAGAAGCTGTACTGCCGTAAACGGCAGAGGAAGCCCGAAAAGGGAAGTAAACAATACCACCAGTATCCCTGCCAAATTGCCGGAAAGCAAAAACAATATGGAATTTTTAATATTCCGGTATACGTTCCGCCCGTTCCCGACCGCCTGTACGATGGTAGCAAAGTTATCGTCCGTCAGTATCATCGCCGCCGCATCTTTGGAAACCTCCGTTCCCGTAATGCCCATCGCAATGCCGATATCCGCCTGCTTCAGAGCGGGCGCGTCGTTCACGCCATCGCCCGTCATTGCCGCGATATGCCCGTTTTCCTGCCATGCCCGCACAATGCGGATTTTATGCTCCGGCGAAACGCGCGCATAAACAGAAATTTCTTCCACCTGCTCCCGCAGTTCTTCGTCGCTCATGCGTTCCAGTTCCGTCCCCTCGACAGCCCTGCCGCTTTCTTGCAGGATTCCAATCTGTCTGGCAATCGCCGAAGCCGTTACCTTGTGGTCGCCCGTAATCATCACCGGACGTATGCCGGCGCGTATGCAGTCCGCCACAGCCGCCGCTGATTCCTCCCTCGGCGGGTCCATCATGGCAATCAGCCCAAGGAACGTCAAACCGTTTTCCGCCTCCAAAGAAAGCGTGCCGCCTCCCCATTCCTTTTCTGCAAACGCAAGCACACGCAGGCCCTGCGAGGAAAACGCGCTGTTCTGCCGCTGTATTTCCTCCCGCAAAGCGTCTGTCATTTCGGCTGTCCCCGCTTCCGTTTTTATCCTTCCGCATCGTCCCAGCAATACGTCCGGCGCGCCCTTTGTCAAAAGCAGCGTCCTCCCGCCGATTTCGTGCAGTGTGGACATCAGCTTTCTGTCTGAATCAAAAGGCAGTTCCCCCATCCTCGGGTGTACCTTGCGGAGTTCCTCCTCGTTTCCTCCGCTTTGGCGGCAGAATGTCAGCAATGCAGTTTCCGTCGGGTCGCCAATCTGTGTTTCGCCCCGCAATGAACCATCGTTGCAGAGCGCGCCCGCCGTTATCACCTCCCGCAGGATACCGGAGCCCGCCGTTCCCGCTTCGCCCGCGTCCCATTCACGCCCGTCCGCAAACGCTTTCTGCACTGTCATGCGGTTCTGTGTCAACGTGCCTGTTTTATCGGAGCAGATAACCGAAACACAGCCCAGACTTTCCACAGCCCGCAGGTTTTTGATGATAGCGTTTTCCTTCGCCATTTTCTGCGTGCCAATTGCCAGCCCGATCGTCACGATAGAGCTGAGTGCCTCCGGAATTGCCGCCACAGCCAACGCGACGGCAAACATCAGCGCGCCGCCAATGCCCATGCCGCGCCAAACGCCCAGCGCGAACACCACCGCACAGACCGCCAGAATGACAATGGAAAGCTTTTTTGAAAAATCATCCAGACTGCGCTGGAGGGGTGTTGCCTTTTCCTGTGCGGATTCCATTAAATGCGCAATTTTCCCCATTTCCGTATCCATGCCTGTTGCCGTCACCAGCACAACGGCGCGCCCATAAGAAACCAGAGAGCCGCTGTAAACCATATTCAGCCTGTCGCCCAAAGGCAGCTCTTCCTCCGAAATCTCCCCATCCCTTTTGTTGACGTTTTCCGATTCCCCTGTCAGCGCGCTTTCGTTGACCTGCAAAGAATGGTTTTCCAGTATCCGCCCGTCTGCCGCGGCAACGTCCCCTGCCTCCAGCAGGAGAATATCCCCCGGCACAAGCATTGCGGAAGAGATTTCCAGCTTTTCCCCATCCCGTATGACTCTTGCGTGCGGCGCGGACATTGCTTTCAGGCTGTCCAGAGATTTCTGCGCCTTGAAATGCTGCACAGTACCCAGTATGGCATTCAATATCAGCACCGCGATGATAACAACCGTACCTTCCCAGCCGCCCGTTGCGGCGGAAATAATCGCCGCCACAAGCAATATTACGACAAGCAAATCCGCGAACTGCTCCGCGAATACCCGCAGAAGCCCCTTCCGCTCTCCTTCCTTCAGCCTGTTTTCACCGTATTTTTGCAGCCGCGCCGCCGCTTCACTGCCGCCCAGCCCCTGTCCGCTGCTTTCCAGCAGGGCAAAAAGCTCCTCTTTTTTCTTCGTCCAAAGTTTTTCCATTTTCTTTCTCCTCCTTCTTCTGTGCAACGAAAAAAGACTTCCATTGCACAAAAATAATATTGTGCAATAAAAGTCTTGCTTTCCTCGAACAGCCAAAAGGCTTTTGAAGGGCGGCGTCCGGGCAATAACCGTGATGACGAACGCCGGGAGCGCGAACCGCGCCAAGCTACTCCCTTTTATTGGTATAGAGTATAACACACTGTTCCGGGATAAGCAAGAAAAATTTTCTTTTTCCAGGGCGGCCTGAGAAAATTTCTTCCAAAATGGAATTCATTCCGAAAAATCCTGATGATTCAGGCATTTCAAAAAATGAAATTTTCTTGTGGCGTCGCCCATTATACAGTGTGCCTTTTCGGATACAAAATCATACGGTCCGCCGGAAGTTTCCCGTTTCCGCTCCATACAACGCTTTATTCTGCTGTGTAAAAATAAAGAGCACTGTTTTTCAGGGATTTCTGCACGTCTATGATTCTCTGGTTGAAGCTGCCCTTCCAGTGCAGTTTGCTGTCCTTCAAATCTTCCATAAATTTCCCGTCCACCAGCACGTCAATATGCGCCATCAGCGGCAGCGCGCTGATTTCCTCCCAACGGTAGCCCGTATAAAGCCAGATATTCTTTTCCGGAAAGAGCCGTTTCGCCTTTTCCGCCAGCCGTTCCACTTCCGCGCGGCTGGCGGGAAAAAGCGGATCGCCGCCGCTGAACGTCAGTCCGCTGATATAATCCTTTCCCAGCTTTGCAAAAAGCTCCTCCTCCGCGGCTTCGTCAAACGGCAGTCCGCCCTCCGGGTCCCATGTCACAGGGTTCTGGCAGCCTTTGCACTGGTGCCCGCAGCCCGCAGTCCAGAGCACTGTCCGCAGCCCTTCGCCATTGAGCATATCGTCCGTTGTAATATTATGGTACCGCATCACATACTTTTCCTTTCCGCAATCTCCGCCATTTTTGCATCGTTCAGCCGTGTATCGCCCTTTACCCGCGAATATGAGAGGTAGCCGTTCATACGCTCGATTTTCGTCAGGTTTCTGCTCCCGCATTTCGGGCAGACGTCCATTTCCAGCTCCTGATGTCCGCAGTCATCGCAGTAGGCCAGGGAGAGATTCACGCCTTCGTAAAAGCCCATTTTCATCGCCCGGCGAACCAGCGTGCGTATCGCGTTCAGATTATAATCAATCGGGTATTTGACATACTGTATTTTCCCGCCGTTGGATAAATCCCAGAAGCGTTTTTCCAAATCCTGTTTTTCAATCGGCGAAATATCCTCCGTCACATGGCAGTGAAAGCTGTTGCTGACATACGGCCGGTCGGACACATTTTCCACAATGCCGTATTTTTTGCGGAACTGCGTCACCTGCAAGCCGCAGAGGCTTTCGGCGGGCGTGCCGTAAATGGCATACAGGTTGCCGTCTGCCTGCTTGTATTCGTTTATTTTATCATTGATGTGCTGCAAGGTGTCAATGGCAAACTGCCCGTCTTCTACAAGGGATTTTCCATTGTGCAGTTCCTGCAATTCATTCAGCGCGGTAATGCCGAAAGAGGCCGTTGCCGCTTTCAAGAGGGGCTTAATTTTGTCATGTATCCCCAGGTGCCCGCCGTAAAAACCGCCCTCACAATAAGCCAGCGGGTTTGTAGAGGCACGCATCTCCCCCAGATAGGCATAGGTACGGATATGCAGCTGCCGGATCAGTTCCAGATAATAGTCCAGAACCTCATAGAACGGCCGGCTCTCCTGCTTTGCCCTTGCGTAAATCATCGGCAGGTGCAGGCTGACAACGCCAATATTGAACCGCCCGACAAATACGGGCCTGTCCGCCTCATCGGCAGGCTCCATGCCGCCCCGCTCGAACCATGGCGAAAGGAACGCCCTGCATCCCATAGGGCTGACAACCGCGCCATATTTCTGGTACATCTCCGCTACATAACCCTCGCCTGAAAGGGAAAGCCAGTCAGGGTACATCGTTTTGGAGGAGCAGAGAATCCCCGCCTCAAAAACATCCTCCAGCTCGCCGCCGGGGCCATGCAGCTTTTCATCGTATAAAAACACCAGCTTCGGAAAAAGCACAGGCTTTTTGCAGTTCTTTTTGCCCTGCCCTTTTCGGCGGACCTCCAGCATAAGCGTTGCCGCCAGTCTCGCAAATTTCCCCGTACCAATGCCGAACGTCATTGTAATAAACGGATAATCTCCGCGGCTGGACGCAACCGTATTGAATTTATATTCCCACCCCTGGAAGCCCTGTTCAAAGTCCTTGCGTATATCCTTCATGGCCTCTCTGTCCGCTGCTTTCGGCGTCAGACCAAGATCAATATAACGGCGGTAAAATTTTTCATAGCTGCGCTCCGCAAACGGTTCCAAAAGCTGGTCAACAGAAGGTACCGTAAACCCGCCGTACTGCTGGCTTGCCGCTGAAAGCACAATATCCCCGATAACGTCGAACGCCACTTCCAGTGTTTTCGGCTCATTGTACCAGAGATTGCCCATCTCAAAGCCGCCTGTCAGCACAGATTTCACGTCAAACAAACAGCAGTTCATGGTATCCCGCCGAGCGGACATATCGTGGATATACAGATACCCGTCCCGGCACGCCTGCAATTCCTCCGTCGTCATGAAAAATTTCTGGTAAAGCTCCTTGTTCAACTGGTTAAACACAAGGCTGCGTTTCGTGGAAACGAGCGCGCTGTCAGTATTGCTGTTCTCCTTATCCCCAATATACATGATAGACTGGCTTTTTTTGTAAACCTCGTCCAGCATCCTGACAAAATCCTGCTTATAATTGCGGTAATCGCGATAGCTTTTTGCAACCTCCGGCTTCACCCGCTCCAGCGCGCCCTCAACGATGTTGTGCATCTCGGCGATGGGGATTCCCTCCTTGCCTAATGAGCGCGCCTTTTCTTCTACGAACTGGCAGATGAAATCCAGCTCCTCCGGCGTAAATTTGACCAACGCGCGGTAAGCGGATTTATTGACCGCGACCACGACCTTCTGCACATTCCACGCCTCATGGGTATTGTCCTTTTTAATTACATACATGGTATTCCCTCCTGCCAGAAAAAATGGAATCCCGCCGAGCGGGATTCAACGTTCTTATATCTTACCACATCTTGTACAAAAAGGCAACAAAAATCCATATATAGTATAAGACAAGAATTTCCATATTAAAACAGCCTCAGCATTCTGAACGTTTCCGAGGCTGTTTTCCGGAACAGCGGGCATTATCCAAGCTGTGCCTTATAGGTGTTATAAATATCGGAGGAAGTCCCTGCCATCATCATCTGATACTCCCCCCATGCAATATCATATGCATAGGCCGCGTCCATCAGCGCAAGTTCCGTCTGTTCATACTGCAACTGCAATGCCTGCAATTCCACAGGGGAAACGATGCCCAGTTTTGCCGAAGCCTGCTGGTGTTCCCATTCTGTTTTTGCCTTCTTCAATGTGTCTTTCTGGTTCTGGTAAGCCGCCGCCGCCGCGTTAATGGCGTCCAGCTTCTTTTTCAGGTCGTTGGCAATAGTGGCTTTTTCATCTTGCATTGCAACGTCCGCGATATCCATATCCAGCTCACTTGCGCGAATCTGCCCGTCATACAGGGAATTATTATTGGTCTTTTCCTCCGCCTGCTGTTTGTTGCGCCGGATGGTTTTCAGCTTATAGCTTTTGTCTACTGCCTGTTTCAGAAGTTCTTCACTGTATTCCGGCGCGGTTTCGATATCCCGCGTAAATTCAGGCGGCGCGATGACGAGCGTTTCGTCCAGTTCGCGCCCCATAAGGTCGTTCAGCTGGCGTTTCAGAAGCGTAAGGCCGTCAGCCGCATCCTGCAAATCCTTTGCTCCCTGTGCAACCTCCAGCTTTTTCCCGTCAAGGTCAACATTTGTACTAAAACCCAGCTCCGCTTTTTTCCCTTCAATTTCACAGACGCGCTCCAAAAGCTCCTGCTTTTCCGCAAGCAGGGCAATGCCCGCTTCTACCTGCACTGTTTTCGTGACAAGCAGCTGCGTTACAAGCTGGGATTCCTCTTTCCAGTCCTGCTGTGTCTGTTTCAGATCCAGGCGTGTATTTTTCAGGTCGGTTTGCTGGTCCTCAAGGGTATCCCTCTGCTGTTCCGCAATGGTGTCTACCATAGTTTCCATCGCGCCCGCTGTGCGGGATGCGGCGGAAAGCAGACCGCTCTCAATCTGCGCAAGCCCGTTAAAGGCATTGCCTAATCCTTCGCCCAGGACTTCCCCCGGCTTGCCCAAAACTCCGCCCAACTGCGACCCGAGCTGCCCTGTTTTATCTGTGATTTGCCCTAACGCGCCCTGCCCCTGTCCGGAAGCATTGCTTGCGTCCCTTCTGGAATGCGCCGCGTCATTTTGCATATCGGTCAAATCCGTCAGCCCATCGTCAACGGCGCGCAGTCCCGCCTCCACCTTTTTGAAATTCAGTTCCAGCGTTTTATTCAGGCGGTTGCTCCGCTGCACCTCTTTCTGTATTTCCTCCAGCGTCATCGGCTCATCGGGGGCCTTTTCCGGCTGAACGACAACATTCTTGCTTTTTGCGGCAAATGCCGGAACAGTCGTGCCCATTGCCAGCACGCCCGCAAGGAGCAGTGTGCCTATTTTTTTATACCGTTTTGTATCCATATCGTTCTCCTCCTATATTCAAAGCTCTGCGGCGGCAGGCTCACCCTGTTCCGCGGCAATCGCGGATTCGGCTTCAAGGGGTTCTCCTGTCTGCGCAGGCTGTCTTTTCTTTTCATAGTGCGCCATTTTCAGATGCCATATGGCAATGCTCAAAAGCAGGCAGGCAATACTGATTCCGCCCAGAACTGTCATCTCCCGCCCGATGGCTTCAAAGCCGCAGCCCGTCAGCGTGACATTGCGGTAGCCAATGACAAAATGCGTCAGCGGGAACACCTGTGCCAGTCCCTGGTACACCTCTGGCAGGGCCATCGTCGGCCATGTGTACCCGCTCAGCACGAGGGAGGGCGAAGTAAACACAAGGGAAAGCGATGTTGCCAGCACAGGGTTGGGCATGATGGCAGAAAAGAACTGCCCCATTGCCACGACTGCCAGCAGGAACAGCGTACTGTATGCCAGCCAGACCGTTATTTCTCCGCGCATGGGGATGCCATAAATACGGTAAATAACGAAGGAGCACGCCGCCCATGCCGCAAGGGAAATGATAAGGTACACAACAGTCTTTACAAGCACCTGTAAAGTACTGCTTTTCGTAATGGCACAGACCTCATCCAGATGCCCGCTTGTTTTCTCTCTGGCCAGCGAAATTGCCGCAAAATAAACAAGCACCTGCTGAACCGTTGCGGCGACAAAGCCAAACGTCAGGAAGTAGCTGAAGTTATTCGTCGGATTATACCACTGGCGTGTATAAAAACCAACGGGGTTCATCGCCGCCAGCGCGTCCTGTACGGTATCGCCCTTTGCGACAAGGCTTTTCACAGCCATTTGCGTGGAAACCGTTCCCAAAACCTCCGAGCCTTTGAGGTTGATGGTACTGCCGTAGCCCATGTTGACAGCGTTGGAGCCGAGCAGGACTTCCGCCTGCCGCCCCTGCTGGAGCTTCCTTGTAAAATCGGAAGGAAATATCAGACAGCCCACGATTTCCCCGTCCTTCATTGCTTCGCTGATCTCTTCCTCATTTTCATAGTAACCCACAATGTCAAAATATGGCGACTGCCGGAAGGCCTCAACGACTTCCCGCGTCTGTTTGCTGTAGCTGTAATCCACAACGCCCATTTTCAGGTTTTCAAAATATCCCTGCGAATAGCTTTCTCCGCAGAGAAACGTGACAAAAAGCGGAATCAAAACCATCAGAATCAGCGTTCGGGGGCGTTTCAGCAGATACTTCCATTCCCGCAGGAAAAGTTTTGTGATAGCTCTCATGCTTCTGCCGCCTCCTTCCGTTCTGCCCGCAGCATTTTCCAGAAAAACGCCGCAGCACTTAAAAGCATCGCCGCAATGCCGAGCAGTATAAGCATATCTCGGCTGTGCGCCAGTGCCGTCCGTTCAAAGCCGCTGCCCATCAGCACGATTTCCCGCAGAGGATTCAAAAAGTGCGTAGAGGGCAGGGCCTGCGCCGCCTGCACCAGATAATCGGGCATTTCGCTGTGCGGCCAGGAAAAGCCGGACAGGATAAAGAACGGATAAGTCAGAGCCATCAGCCACTGTATGGCATGGAGCGTGTTCCGGCTTAATATGCCAAGGAGCGCGCCGCAGCCCAGCAGGCAAAATATGAACGCGCCGCAGAGTATCAGCAGATCTGCCCTGTTCCCGCGCATGGGGAAGCCAAACAGCCGCATGATAACGTCAATATTCAGCATAAGCAGGGCAAAGCCCGTCGCACCGTAAAACAGCATTTTATTGATAAAATGGAGCAGGCAGTCCCTGCGCGCCATACTGCCCGCCAATATACCGCCGTTTTCCTTTTCCTCCGCAAACGCGCTTGCAATTGTCATCAAAAACAGTTGATGGAACACCAATCCCGAAAGCCCCAGCCCCAGATACGTCAGATAGCTGAACTGCGGGTTGAACCATGGGCGAAGCACGCTGGAAACAGGCATAACCTTTGCCGTGCCTTCCGCAATGCTGCTGCCGGAGGCTACATAGCCTTTGACCGCCACCTGCGTGGAAACAGTCTTGACAACCTGCATGACAGAAACGACCGCGCTGTTGCCAACGATGTTGTTCGCGCTGTTCACGCCGACAAGCACCTCGGCCTGCTGCCCCAACTGCAAATTCCTTGTGTAATTTTCGGGAATTACAATGATTCCCTGCACTTCCCCTGCTTCCAGCATACGTTTGGCTTCTTCCTGGCTTTGGAGCACAGCGGTTACATCGAAACGGTCGGATTCGTCAAACGCCCGCAGAAGCGCGCGGGTCTGCGCGGTGGAGGAAGTCTCTACCGCCGCCAGCGGGATATGGCTGACAATTCCGTTGCTGAACGCGCCGCAGACCACAATATTCAGCGCGAGCGGTGCAATCAGGAACATGAACAGCATACGTTTATCCTTCCAGAGCAGGATCAGCTCCCGCCAAAAGCCTTTGAAAAAAGTTTTTACCATTCCTCGTCACCTATTTCGATTATCTCAATGATTTCTTCCTGGCCTTCCGCATTCTGCGGGACGTCGCCATTTTCATTCACAGTTTCCTTTTCCGGTGCCGCGCTTTCAGCGTCCTCCGATGCAGCCGCCGTAGCTTCATCAAGGTTCACGCTGACAAGCATACCGGGGTAAAGCATAACGTCATCCTCATCGGAAAGCTTGATTTTTACTTCATATGTCATGACGTCCTGATCATTCAGCTCATTTGTAGATTTCTTGATAGCGAAATCCGGGTTTTTGCTGACATTGACGATCTTGCCATGGAAAACGGTATCAGGATATGCCTTGCTGGTCAGCGGTAATTCCTGCCCGATTTGCAGTTTGCCAATTTCATATTCGTCCACGTTCGCCAGTATCCAGCGGTCGCTGTAATCCGTAAGCGTAACGATAGTGGTTCCTGTGCCGATCAGTTCGCCGACAGAGGAGGAAACCATCGTCACTGTGCCATTGCAGGGGGCATACTGCGCGGTCTGGTCAAGGTTCAAATTGACCTCAGAAAGCACGCCCTGCGCCGCCTGATACTGTCCCTGCGCCGCCTGATACTGCCCAGTTGCCGCCTGTACGTCCAGCTTCGCCGCCTCAAGCTGCGTTGTCAGCTTATCCATAGTATCCTGAGCAACGGCGTCCATTTCATAGAGCTCCTGATATTTTCCGTATTCCTCTTCAAGCAGGTTAACATTTGCCTGCGCTTTATCGGCAAGGGCCTTTGCCGCTTCAACTGCGGAGGCCGCCGCAGTGACGGCTGCCGCCGCCTGTGTGCGTTTCACTTCCACATCGCGCCGGTCTGTGGCAAACAGCAGATCGCCTTCCGCAACCTCCTGCCCTTCCTCAATGGGGATATCCGTCAGGTAACCGGGGATTTTCGCGCGAATATAGACCTCCTTGCATTCCACTGTGCCGGTAACCAGCTTGGGCTGGGGTGCGGCGGCGGTATCTCCGCTTTCCTGAGATGCGCAGCCGCTGACGGCAACACAGCCCGCGGCGATACATGCTAAAAACATTCTCTTTCCTTTTTTCATTGCTTTCTACTCCTTCTCCAAAAAAGATTCTAAAAACCCTGGGGACGCTGTCCCCAAATCCCTGCAAGGGCTTTCAGCCCTTGTGGGGTTCGGGGCAAAGCCCCGAGAACTTTCACCCTGCAACCAGCATCTGCAAAATCGGGCGGGTCAGTCGTTCGGCGAGAGTCACCATTTCCTCGCGGGAGAGCGGCATGCCCTCCTCCAGCCACTGCTTCACCATGCCCATCGCGCCATAGGCGATAAACTGGTGGATATAGTCCGCTTCCTGGGATTCCGGATTTTCGCCGCGTTCCTGGCGCACCTTCCTGCCTTTCTGCTTCATAATCTCTGTGAGCTTTCCCGCAAGGCGGTCGCTCCTGGACTGGAGAAGCAGACAACGGCAAAGCTTCGGGTTTTCTACTATATAATCGCAGATATGGCCGATAAGCGGGTATTCCCACGCCTCCCCCTGCCGAATCTCCAATTTATCCAGCATCTGCGCGAATTTTTCCACAACCTCATTTTCCATCTCGTCCAGCAGGGCGAATACGTTGGTATAATGCAAATAAAAAGTCGCGCGGTTCAAATCGGCTTTTGCGGTCACGTCCTTCGCTGTGATTTCGCTGAACGGTTTTTCATCCATCAGTTCCATCAGCGCACTGCGCATCAGATTTTTCGTCCGCTTGACACGACGGTCCTGTTTTTCAGCAATCATTTCATTCCCTCCTTTCCAAGTGCTTTTCTGGAAGATATTATAGCACTGCTCCGTAAAATAATCAACAATTTTCGTTAAATATAAATAATTTGTTTAATTGACGAATGAGAACGATAAAAACTTGCAAAAAACAGGCTTTTTTACCAGTTTTTTCCCGATTGTATACAAAATAACTGTCTTTGCCTGATAAGCGTATGAATTGCAAAAAAATAAGGACGGGCAAAAGCCTGTCCTGGGCAGTGTCATTATGAGTCATGTATACATATTTTCGAGCATAATTTGCCGGAAAGACGTGTGCAGACACTTGTGACGGCACTGCCTCATTAGGGAAGAATTTAGCGTTTCAACAGGGCGGCGCAGTGCATTTCGAGGGCATGAGCGCGTTCCATCAAATCCTCCAGAAGCTGGCGGTCCGCAACGGCATAGGGACGGCGGACGTCCGACAGACCAAGAAGGTAATCGGCGGAAGCGTTGAGGGCTTCGCAGAGGCGCGCAAAATCGCTGATAGAGGGTTCGTTGCGTCCGCTTTCGTAATTGGCGATGGCGGTATAGCCGTAGTCCAGACGCGCCGCAAGTTTTTCCTGGGTG
This sequence comes from uncultured Anaerotignum sp., assembly GCA_910578425.1. GTDB lineage: Bacteria > Bacillota > Clostridia > Lachnospirales > Anaerotignaceae > Anaerotignum_A. The sequence goes on along the minus strand of CAJTQX010000035.1, from coordinate 8,634 downwards.
AGATTGTTGGCAATGCGCATTTCTTTCAGCCTTTGGGCAAAGATGGATTTCATGGTTTTTGCTCCTTTGTTTTGATTGGATTTAGGCAGGAACGAAAATTCCTTATTGCCATTTTATATTCGTTAATTTGTTCTTTGACATTTGTTTCGTGTCAACCTGTAATCTGTGCTGTCCTATAATAAATTAAAACAGTTTATTCCAGAGTTTATTCCATTGTTTAGTTTGCCAGCCCACGAGGGATTTTATGTATAAGAACAGAAGTCCGGAAGGAAAAAATAATATCTGTGGCAAAAAAGTAGCAAAGCTACGTAATGCACTGCCCGAGAAAACCTCTCAAAGAAAGCTGGCAGATTCTTTGCAATTAGCTGGGTTGGATTTAGATAAAAATGCTGTGCAGAGAATTGAAAGCGGTCAAAGGTTCGTGACAGATATTGAATTGCGGACATTAGCGCGAGTACTCAATGTGAGTTATGAAGCGTTGCTTGAAGAATAAAACCGGTGGAACTGAAATGGTCCATCGGTTTTTTATATAACATTACAAAAAATAGTAGCTTTTTAGTTTAAGTTTCTGGCTTCGCAATTATCCCTTCGGGGAGGTACTTTTGTCGCAAGTGCGGTCGGCTTCGCCGACTGCAACAGCGGCAAAGCCGCTATTATAGTACCCAAAACGTGGGGGAACCGTTTCGAAATGGTCCCCTGGATAGCGGGCTTTGCCCGCTGTCACAGCCGCCAAAGGCGGCCATGCCACCCCCCACAGCCGAGACAAGGGGAACGACGTTCCCCTTGTCAATCCCCTCCTCACGCCGCCGCTATACGGCGGCAGGGCCCATTCGGGCAAAATGGAGTCTGGCAAGCAAAAGGTTTCAGGCAAAAATATACATTTGTAATCACCTTAGTATAGCCGAATTACCTCAAAAAATGAGACTTTTCGCAGAAAAGGCTCTGTTTTTTGAGGAGGGGTTCGGGGGATAATTTATCCCCCGACCGTTGAGGGGGGCTTGGGGGATATCCGGAAATCCCCCCAGTTTTGGGCACTTTTGCAACAAAAGTGCCTCCCCGAAGGGATAATTGTGTCTTGAGAAAACCACCTTTAAAAATCTCATCTATAAACAATCGCCCCAAAACTTTATTATAAAAAAACGCCCCGCCCGCTGCCCTTTCAGACAGCGGCCAGAGCGGCCTTTTCACAGGTTTATTTATTGATAGCGTCTTTCAGTTTTTTGCCGGCTTTGAAGCGGGGAGCTTTAGAAGCAGGAATTGGCATAGCCGCGCCTGTCTGGGGGTTTCTGCCCTCCCTTGCTGCACGCTCGGAAACATCGAATGTCCCAAAGCCTACCAACTGCACCTTGCCGTTGTTCATCAGTTCTTCTGTTACTACATCTTCAAAAGCCGTCAGGGCTTTTTCTGCATCTTTTTTGCTCAGTTCAGCTTTTTCGGCGATTGCCGCTACTAAGTCAGATTTGTTCATTTTTGTTTTCCTCCTTTAATGAATTATGATGCTTCACTGTTTCGGACGCAGCTCCTGTTTCGCCTTGTCCCAGAGCAAATCCATTTCTTCCAGAGTCATTTGGGAAAGCTGCTTTCCCTCCGAAAGGGCTGAATTCTCAACATACTCAAATCTATTTATAAACTTTTTGATGGCTTTTGTCAAGGCAAACTCAGGATTTATTTTCAAAAAACGGGAGATATTTACCAGAGCAAAGAGCAAATCGCCAAATTCTTCCTCTTCTGTACCGTCCCGCAGGCGTGCAGCCTCCTCCAGCTCCCGGCATTCCTCGAAAACCTTTTCCATCGCGCCGCCGCTTTCATAGAAATCAAAGCCCACATCCGCCGCCTTTTTCTGCACCTTTTTTGCACGTAAAAGCGCGGGAAGCGCGTCAGGCACGCTCCGCATGGCTTCCGTCTGGCTGGAAAGATGCTTTTCCTTCTTCTTAAGTGCCTCCCAGTTGACAAGAACCTCCTCCGGCGTTTCGGCGGTGACGCCTGTACTGAATACATGCGGGTGCCGGTAAATCATTTTTTCGCATACACCTTTGAGCACATCATCAAGCGTGTAGCCGCCTTTTTCAGCTTCAATCTGCGCATGAAACACAACCTGCAGGAGGACGTCGCCCGTCTCTTCGCAAAGGTTCTCCATATCGCCCTTGTCGATTGCGTCAGCAGCCTCATAGGCCTCCTCAAGCATGGCTTCACGCAAAGATTCATGCGTCTGCGCGCGGTCCCAGGGGCAGCCGCCCTCCGCCCGCAGCGTCCTTATGATTTCCGCCAGATCTTCCAGCGTATATTTTTCTTTCATGCAATGGCCTCCTTTTCTGCCGATGTGAAACGCCCCAATTATATGTGGGACAAAAAACGTCCCATTTCTTGTCTGATTTCGATAAACATTTTGAAATACGCCGCCGGAAAAACGGCGTTTTTCACCTTGTTCCCTGTGATGCTTTTGTGTTATGATGAAACACAGCAAGGGAATGAAGAACCTGGAGGCACCGCCTCCAAACCTCCGCTGGGACAGCGTCCCCTGCGGGAGTTTGAGGGCAGAGCCCTCAAGAAGTTTTCCCTAAATATATTATCAGAAAAGCGAGCGGAAAAAAAGCCTTTTTTCCGCCGCGATTCCAGCTTTTCACATGAGAAAGGAAGAACAGCTATGTTTCGTATCGTGAATAAAAAAGAACTCAACAGCACGGTTACGCTCCTGGAGATTGAAGCACCCTTTGTGGCACGCAAGGCACAGGCGGGGCAGTTTATCATTTTCCGCGTGGACGAGATGAGCGAGCGCGTCCCCCTGACTATCGCGGATTACGACAGGGAGAAAGGGACAGTGACCATTATTTTCCAGAAAGTCGGCCTTTCTACGAAGCTGCTGGGCGCGAAGGAAATCGGCGACAGTATACAGGATTTTGTCGGTCCTCTGGGTGTGGCGACAGAATACGAAGGAATGAAAAAGGTTGCTGTTGTCGGCGGCGGTGTGGGCTGCGCCATTGCGTACCCGCAGGCGAAAGCACTGCACGCGCTCGGCGTTGAAGTAGATGTTATCGCCGGTTTCCGCAGCAAAGACATTGTGATTCTGGAAGATGAAATGAAAGCCGTTTCCAGCAATTTCTACCTGATGACGGACGATGGCACGCAGGGGGAAAAGGGCTTTGTGACAGATAAGCTGAAGACGCTGATTGAAGGCGGCGCGGGCTATGACACAGTAATCGCCATCGGTCCAATTCCCATGATGAAATTTGTAAGCCTGACGACAAAACCTTATGGAATCAAAACAATCGTCAGCCTGAACCCGATTATGATTGACGGAACCGGTATGTGCGGCGGATGTCGTGTGACGGTCGGCGGGAAAATCAAATTTGCATGTGTAGATGGACCGGACTTTGACGGACATGAGGTCGATTTTGACGAGCTGATGAACCGGAATTCGGTTTACAAGGCGCGCGAGGCGGAGCTGGCAGAAACGCACATCTGCCGCATGGAGAAGCTGGCGCAGGAATTGATATAAAAGAGAAAGACCTTGGAGGCTCTGCCTCCAAACCTCCGCAAGGGACGCCGTCCCTTGACCCGCTTGCCGCAAAACTGCGTTTTGCGGAGAGAGATTCAGGTGAGCAATTCCGCCGCATGGAAATGCGGCGGCAATAAAGTTGGGGGTCAAGCCCTTTTCAAAGGGCTTGCAGGGTTCGGGACAGCGTCCCGAGGTCTTCCGGTCTTACACATTTTTTAGGGAGGAAACGAAATGGCAAATATGAGTCTGGAAAAAATAAAGATGCCGGAGCAGAAGCCCGACGTCAGAAATAAAAACTTTGAAGAAGTCGCGCTGGGCTATACGGCGGAAATGGCCGTTGAAGAAGCGCAGAGATGCCTGAACTGCAAACATAAGCCCTGTGTCAGCGGCTGCCCTGTTAACGTGCGCATCCCCGAATTTATCGCAGAAGTGGCAAAGGGCGATTTTATGGCGGCGTACCGTGTGATTACCTCTACAAACGCTCTGCCCGCTGTCTGCGGCCGCGTCTGCCCGCAGGAGAGCCAGTGTGAATCGAAATGCGTGCGCGGCATGAAGGGCGAAGCCGTAGCAATCGGCCGTCTGGAGCGTTTCGTGGCGGACTGGTATATGGCAAACTGTGATGAAATGCCTGAAAAGCCTGCATCTAACGGCAAAAAAGTTGCCGTAGTCGGCTCCGGTCCTTCTTCCCTTGCCTGTGCCGGCGATCTGGCAAAGGCAGGCTATGAGGTCACAATTTTTGAGGCCTTCCATAAAGCCGGCGGCGTGCTGGTTTACGGCATACCGGAGTTTCGCCTGCCGAAAGCGATCGTTCAGAAAGAAATTGACAAGCTGTCCGCACTGGGCGTAACTATCATGACAAATATGGTTATCGGCAAAGTGCTTTCTGTGGACGAAATCATTGAAGATATGGGCTTTGACGCTGTGTTTATCGGCACAGGCGCGGGTCTGCCCTCCTTCATGAATATTCCCGGCGAAGCACTGGTAGGCGTGTATTCCGCGAACGAATACCTGACGCGTATCAACCTGATGAAAGCGTACCTTTCCGAATACGATACCCCTATCCGCAAGAGCAAGGCGGTTGCTGTTGTGGGCGGCGGCAACGTGGCAATGGACGCAGCAAGGTGTGCGAAACGCCTTGGGGCTGAAAAAGTGTATATCGTGTACCGCCGTTCAGAGAAGGAAATGCCTGCTCGTCTGGAGGAAATCCATCACGCGAAGGAAGAAGGCATTGAATTCCATCTGCTGCGCAATCCTGTACGTATTCTGGACGATGGGAACGGCCAGGTATGCGGCATTGAGTGCCTGAAGATGGAGCTGGGCGAACCGGACGCAAGCGGCAGAAGAAGCCCTGTGCCGGTGGAAGGCTCGAACTATGTCATTGATGTGGACACAGTAGTTATGTCTATCGGCACTTCCCCGAACCCTCTCATCCGCAGCACAACAAAGGGATTGGAAACAAACCGCAAAGGCTGTCTGGTAGTGAACGAGGAAACGAACCAGACCACGCGCGAAGGCGTCTACGCGGGCGGCGATGCTGTAACGGGTGCGGCAACGGTCATTCTCGCTATGGGCGCGGGCAAAAAGGCAGCGGAAGCCATTGATAAATATTTGAAGGGGTAAGCCTGTAAAACCGCAGGGCGTTGCCCCCTGGCCCGTTTTGTCGTGCAGTACCTGTATGGCAGAGGGTAAGCATTTATTCTGATAAACAGGAAAACGGCAGGAGTCGGAAAGGCTTTTGCCGTTTTTTTGCGACCGGATGTTGCAAAGCGGCGCAGGAGTATGTAAACTGAAAGAGAATGACGGGAGGTATGGAGGACATGAAAGAAACGGTTTTGGACATTACAGGCTGCAAAGAACTGCCGGAGCTGCATGAGCGGATACGGCAGGCGTTTGGTTTCCCTGCATATTACGGGGCAAATCTGGACGCGCTCTGGGACATGGGACGTGATTATATCGGAAATACGGACGAGCGGCAGGAGCGGGTGCTTGTGAAGGGCGCGGACACGCTTCCGCCGGAACTGCGGGCTTACTTTATGGAGAAAGTCATGCTTGTTTTACGGAATCTGGAGCGGGAAAAAGGAAATATCCGTTTTGAGGTGGAGGCAGGGAAGGAATAAGGTTCGGGAAGTATGTCGGAATGGAGCATATTATGACAGAACGGCAGAAAATAATTGCGCATAAATTAACCATACTGTCTGCAAAAAATAAACTGAAACGAATACCGGGCATTACTGTATTGGAGCTTTATGAGGAGAATGAGAACCTTGCCTTAAATGAATGCTATTCGGCATATTCTTCCGCTTATGGGTATGCCCAAAAACCATACAGCAGGCTGTCTTACAAATCTCCGGAGAAAAAAGTCTGTGATTGGATTATTGATGTTATGGACTTGAAACAGTATTGCGAATACTACTATTTTTGTGGTTTATGGAGCAAAATCAAAATACTGGATTTAATATGTGCGGTGTCTTTTTTATGGCGGGAGGATAATGGCTTTTTATTTGCGGAAACAGATTTAAGCCGGATATTGGAATGCGGCTTTGATTCGCGTGATGAAGAGCATTTCCTGATAGATGTCTGGGAAAATAAAAAAAATCCCAATCCATGACTTCCGGCTTGCGGTTCCGCCCACAAACACATTCCGCAAAAGTATTCCAATGGGTTAGCATAAAAAGGCAGGGCAAACCATTACGGCCTGCCCTGCCTTCAGGCGTTTTTTATTTCAGGTTTTCAGGGTTCAGGCATTCCAGCTCCGGAATAACGAACCTGCCGTCCTTCCGGATCAGCTTATCATCGAACCAGATTTCCCCGCCGCCATATTCCGGCGTCATAATCAGCACCAGATCCCAATGGATTGCCGATTTATTGCCGTTCGGCGCGTCATCGTAGCAGTTGCCGGGCGTAAAGTGGATACTTCCGGCAATTTTTTCGTCAAAAAGGATATTATTCATCGGCTTTATGATATACGGATTTACGCCAATGGCAAATTCCCCGACATACCGCGCGCCTTCGTCTGTATTAAATACCTTTTCCAGCCGTTCCTTATCGTTCCCGTCACAGGCAATGATTTTTCCGTTTTCAAAGGTCAGCTTCACATTCTCAAACGTAAAGCCGTTGTATTCCGATGGTGTGTTGTAAGTAATCACACCATTGATAGAATCCCGCACAGGCGCGGTATAGACCTCGCCGTCCGGAATATTGCAGGAACCGGCGCATTTAACGGCTGGGATTCCCTGAATGGAAAAAGAAATATCCGTATCCTTTGCCACAAGACGCACCTTGTCCGTCTGATTCATCAGTTCAACAAGGCTGTCCATCGCGCGGCTCATTTTGCCATAATCCAGATTGCAGACGTCAAAATAAAAATCCTCGAAATTTTCCAAAGAGGTATGCGCCGACTGCGCCATAGAATTGGTAGGATAGCGCAGAACGACCCATTTTGTTTTTGGCACACGTATCTGGTGGTGTACCGGATCATCATAAAACTTATTTTGCAGATCCAGTTTTTCGGAAGGCACGTCGTACTGCTCCGTCAGGTTATCTTCGCCGCGCACACCGATAAACGCGTCCATCTGCGACATCAGGGCGGCGTCCGTTTCGGCAAGCAGCTTCTGCTGCGCCTCCGTCGCGCCTAAAAGCGTCTCGCGCTCCAGCGAATTTGTCATCAGGCGCACAAAGGGCGTCGCCTCCACGCGGTAAACCTCCTTAATGATAGCCTTGACAAGCGGCAGAGGATGCGTGCCGTTGCAGGAAATCCAGACCTTTTCGCCCTTCTGCAGGCGGCAGGAATAATGCACGAGGTTATAAGCAAGCTGTTTGATTCTTTCGTCCATAGATAACTCCTTTCCAGAAGACCAAAAACCCTGAGGGCTTTGCCCTCAGACTCCCACAAGCCCAGGTCAGTACTTTGCTTCGCAAAGCCACGCGTTGCGTGTCCGGATTTCTTTCCGGTACTTTATGAAAAGGGTCAGGGGGTGAAACCCCTTGCGGGGCGTGGGGCAGAGTCCCACGGTTTTTCATTCAAATTATTCTCAGCAAATAGTATTTTACACTTTTTTTGGAAAATACGCAAAATATTCTGAGAAAAATTGACAAATATCCAATTTCGTGGAAGAATACTAGAAAGGCGGCGGAAACCCGCCGGAAAAACACAAAGGAGTGGTCGCAGATGCGCGTAGCCATACCGACAAAGGACGGCAGGATCGCACTGGAATACACCCGCGCGCGGGAATTTACAGTATATGAAGTGGAAATTGAGCTGGTGAAAAAGAAAGAAATCATCCCCCTCGGCAAAACAACTATCGCGGATTTTCTGACAGAGCAGGAAATCAATGTTGTAATCTGCGGCAATATTCATTCTTCGGCGCGGAACGTCCTGCGGACGAAGCGGATCGAACTGACCTACGGCGTAGTCGGAGAAACGGACGATGTGATGATCCGCTACCTGAGCGGGGAACGGCTGGGCGACATTGAGGAAAACGCCCACTGGCGTATGGAACGGGAGGAAGGGAGTGCGGAAAGCCTATGATTTTAGAGCGGTTTTTTCCGGATATTTATATCAAATCAGTATTTGAGCTGCCGTTGAAGGAGTTGAAAGCGCGGGGAATCCGCGGGCTGGTGTTCGACATTGATAATACTGTCGCGCCTTTTGACGTGGCGGAGCCGGAGGAAAGCATTGTAGAACTGTTCGCGTATCTGCGGCGGGAGGGGTTCCGGCTGTGCATCCTCTCCAACAACAGCAGGGAACGCGTGCATTTGTTCAATAACCGCCTGCACGCGCTGGCGGTGCATAAAGCGGGCAAGCCCGGCATCCGCAAGCTGCGGCGCGCAATGGAGATCATGGACACAACGCCGGAAACAACGGCCATGATAGGCGATCAGGTGTTTACAGATATGTGGTGCGGGCACAGGGCAGGTCTGCTCTGCATCATGACCGCACCCATCTGCGGCAGGGACCAGTTGGTAACGAAGGTAAAACGCGGCGCGGAGCGGCAGGTGATGAAGGTATACTTCAGGAAATACGGGGGAAAATAAAGCGAGAAAGTCGCACTGACGTTCCCGAAGATCTGAAAAAATTTCAAATATGTAAGATTGTCAAACATATTGGACAAGGAACTCAACAGGGGAAAGCCAACCGA
>CAJTQX010000034.1:3713-30060 GCA_910578425.1 uncultured Anaerotignum sp. | reverse complement strand
TCGGTTGGCTTTCCCCTGTTGAGTTCCTTGTCCAATATGTTTGACAATCTTACAGGAATAAAAACGGAGTTTTGCAGGAAGAATTTGACGGGGAAAAGAAAGTCTGCTATGATGAAAGAACATGATTATTCAGGGAAGCCTGGAGGCCGGCGCCGAAGGGATTTTCGGATGGGAAAGGATTTGTGTATAATGGGATCTGCGAATTATTTTATGATGCTTCTGGTAAGTATTCCGGCAATTTTCATTGCAACGACTGCCCACGAGTTTACCCGTGCGGCGGTATCCTCCGCTTTGGGGGATAATTACCCCAAAAGCCAGGGGCGGCTGACGCTGAACCCCTTCAAACATTTCGAGCCGATTGGTTTTCTGCTCCTGCTTTACAGCGGTGGATTTGGCTGGGGCAAGCCTGTGGACACAAGCGCGCTTTACTACAAAAACAGGAAACGCGATACGCTGCTGACGGCAGTTCTGCCCTCGGTGGTAAATCTGGTGCTGGGAATCATTTTTTTGGGGCTTTACATTGTGGTATATGCGGAAATGGGGCTTGGCGCGTATTCTTTTGCCGCAATATTTCTGAACACTCTCTACCGGTATAATATCGGGCTGGCAGTGTATAACCTTCTGCCGGTAGCCCCGATGGACTGTGTGAAAGTGCTTTCCGTTCTGATGCCCGCGAATACGTATTTCCGCTATATGCAGAATGAAAAGCTGGTACAGGTTGCTTTTCTGATGCTGATGTTCTTTGGACTGATTACAGGTATTATGAACACGATTATTTATGGCGTAATTGGACTTTTCAGCAAGCTGTTTTTCATATTTTAAGAAAGGGCTGGGCGCAGGATGGCGGAAACGATGCAGGTCAGGCTGGATGCGTTTGAGGGACCTATGGATCTCCTGTACCACCTGATTGAAAAAAACGAGATTGATATTTACGATATTCCCATTGCGTCACTGACAGAACAATATCTGGAATTTCTGCAAACAGTAGAAGACAGGGACATGGACGGTATGAGCGAATTTCTTGTTATGGCGGCAACGCTTCTGGAAATCAAGAGCAAGCTGCTTCTGCCCCGCCCGCAGAATGGGAAGGACGAGGCGGAGCCTGACCCGAGAGAGGTTTTGGTGCAGCGGCTGCTGGAATATAAAAAAATAAAGGATGCGGCGGATACGCTTAAGGAAAAAGAGGAAGAAGCGGCGCAGATTTATTATAAAGAAGCAGATGCGACGGTTGCGAAACTGAAGGAACGGGAGCCTCAGGAATTGGAGGATATTCTGCTCGGGGTTTCTCTGGACGATTTATATCAGGCGTTCCGGCAGGTGATGGCGCGGAAGGACGCAAAGGCGGACCGGACGAGGGCTGGTTTCCGCGCTGTGCAGAAGGATTTATTCACCGTTGGCGAAAAAATGGAATATATTCGCGACCTGCTTCTGCTGCGCCCAAAGGCGCAGACGCCATTTCATACGATTTTTCGCCAAACTGCTGGAAAGATGGAGAAAGTGGTGACCTTCCTTGCGTTGCTGGAACTGATTAAGCGCAAGGAGGTGCGGATTTCTCAGGAAACGAATTTTGCGGAAATCTTTATCTCAAAATACGAGGAAAGGGAAAGGGAATGAGATTATCTGAATTGGAATCTGTGGTAGAAGCACTGCTGTTTATCGCGGGGGACGCTGTTCCGCTTGCGTCCATTGCCCAGACGATTGAACTGGATAAAGCAACGGCAAAAGCGGTGGTGCAGTCTGTGGCGGATAAATATGAACGGGAAAAACGCGGTCTTCGCATTGTGGAGATAGATGGGGCGTTTCAGATGTGTACGGCGGCGGAATGTTTTGAATATATCCGCAATATGTATAAAAGCCCGCAAAGACAGGGACTGACACAGGCTTTGCTGGAAACGCTGGCAATCGTGGCATACAAGCAGCCGATTACAAAGACGCAGATTGAGGAAATCCGCGGTGTGGGTGCGGAACACGCTATCAGCAGGCTGCTGGAGAAACGGCTGATCTGCGAGGTGGGGCGGATGGACACGCCGGGCAGACCGCTCCTGTTTGGAACGAGCAGCGAATTTCTGCGGTATTTCGGATTCAAAAGTATCGGTGAACTGCCGCCGCTGGAGGAGGATGCGGAGAAAGGCGAGCCGTTTCCGACATAAGCGGCAGAACTTCGGAAAGGACGGGAACAGCCTGTAAGCCTGTCTGCTGTGCGAAAGGCTTTTCAGGCTTTGCCTGTACTTCGCACTGCCTGGCGTCAATCGTATGTCTGCTAAATTCTGTTGTCAGCGTATATGCTTCTGATACGCAAGAATTGTAAAGTATAATATTGAAATCCTCCCGCCGCATGGATATGCAGCGGAAAAAGGGCCGAAGGACAATGTTTTCTGCGGGAGGCGGGGCAGAGCTCCGCGATTTTGTTTCAGGAAGGGATGGTGACGGTATGGCGGAAGAAAAAGACATTCGGGAACAGGTGGACGAAGATATTGTTTATTGCAGAAAAGTCTGGGAGGAATCCTCTTATGACAGCGATAAGATGGAGGGGCTGTTCCATAGGCTCCTCAGCCGCTATATGGATAAAATCAGCGGTTTTTCCAAAGGTCTGCGCGTCATCCAGCCCTATGACGATACGGCGGAGCGATCGGAAACTTCCAGGCAGAATGTGCGTATTCTGCTGGAACGGCTGCATGGGTTTCGCGAAAACGGCTACAGCAATGACGGGCTGATGGAATACTATATCCGCAGGGAACGGCAGGAGCTGGACATGGACGCGGATTTTACAACGGTGCGGCTGGAAATCGGGTTGATGGATTGTCTGCATAAGCCGGAGCGCGATGAAATTATCGCGCATATTGACGCAATGGAGGAAATCTGTGCGCAGGTGGTGCCCAAACGCGAAAAATGGGAATCGCTTCGGGAGCATCTGGTGTGGCTTTCCGGCAAAAATGTAACAGTGGCCATGAAAATACTGCCGCTGTTTTTCAGGATAAATTGAGGGGATTTCTGTACGCCCCAAAAAGGACGGTGGAAACTATGATCAGGCTGATCGTATCAGATATGGACGGGACGCTGGTGGATGATGATAAAAATATTGATCCGGAGATTTTTGAACTGCTGCCGAAGCTGAAAGCGGCGGGCATCCGTTTTGTGGTTGCCAGCGGCAGACAGTATCCAAGTCTCAGGGACGATTTCCGCGAACATATCGGAGATGTTGTCATAATTGCGGAAAACGGCGCGTTCGTGATGGATAACGGGAAGGAGCTCTATTCGCGCTGCATGACACAGGAGGAGGTCCATAGTTGTCTGGATTCGATTGCGAAGGTGGAGGGCGCGCTGCCTCTGCTCTGTGCCAAAACATGCAGCTATACGGACAACAGCGAATTGTGCGAACATCTGAAATCTCCGCTGTTCAATTATACCATGCGGCTGGCGGAGGATTTATATGCGGTAGAGGACGAGGTTATAAAGGTTTCGGTAATCGAACATGCGGGAAACGGTGCGGCGCACTGCTACAGGCTTTTACGCCCCCTGCTTGACCCCGCTCTGAATCTGGTGGTTTCCGGCGCGACATGCATGGATACGGGCATACGCGGCATAAATAAAGGCACAGCCGTAAAAGCCTTACAGGAAATGTGGGATATTTCGCCGGAGGAAACTATGGTTTTCGGCGACCAGCAGAACGATATGGAGATGTTTGAGCGGGCGCGTTACAGCTTCGCAATGGAAAACGCGGCGGCAGAGGTCAAAGCACGCGCGCGGTATCTCGCCGGGAGCAACAACGGCGGCGGCGTGGTGAAAGCGATACGGGAGTATACAGGAATCTGAGAAACGGAGAGAACTTATGAAAAAGGCGGCAAGCTTTGCCTTGGGCTGCAAAGTAAACCAGTATGAAAGCGAGGCGATTGCCGAACTTTTTGCGGAAAAAGGGTATGAAATTGTGGGCGTGAACGAGCCTGCGGATATTTATGTAATCAATACCTGTACGGTGACAAATTTTGGCGATAAAAAATCCCGCCAGTTGATTCGCAAGGTAAAGCGGCAGAATGAAAATGCCATTGTTGCGGTCGTGGGCTGTTACGCGCAGACTGCGCCGGAGGAACTGATGAAGGTGGAGGGCGTTAATCTGGTCATCGGAACGAAGGACAGAGCGCGTATTGTGGATCTGGTGGAGCAGTATGACGCGGAGAACGGTGCGCAGAGCTATGTGACGGATATCATGAAGGAACGGCTTTTTGAGCCGCTTTCCATACAGAGGCTGGCGGACCGCACAAGGGCATATCTGAAAATTCAGGACGGTTGCAGCCAATACTGTTCCTACTGTATTATCCCCTACGCCAGAGGGCCGATACGCAGCCGTGAGCCGGAAGATGTTCTGGCAGAGGTGCGGCGGCTTGCGGCGAATGGATTTCGGGAAATCGTGCTGACAGGAATCCATGTAGCAAGCTACGGCAAAGACAGGCGGGATACCAGCCTGCTGGATATTCTGCGGCGCGTGCATGAGGTGGACGGGATTGAACGGATACGCTTCAGTTCTATAGAGCCGAATGTAGTGACGGAGGAATTTGCGCAGACGATGGCGGCACTGCCGAAGGTCTGTAACCATTTTCACCTTTCCCTGCAAAGCGGATGCGATAAGACGCTCCGCGAAATGAACCGGAAATATGATACAGAAAAATACCGCCAGGCAGCAGCGGCACTCCGGCGTTATATGCCGGATACTGCGCTGACGACAGATATGATTGTGGGCTTTCCGGGGGAAACAGAGGCGGATTTTGCGGAAAGCTATGCCTTTGCGGAGGAAATGGCGTTCGCAAAGATTCATGTTTTCCCGTATTCTCCGAAACGGGGAACGCCTGCCGCGGAAAGGAGCGACCAACTGCCGAACGCCGTAAAAGCGGAGCGCAGCCATAAGCTGATGCTTTTGAGCGGCAAAATGAGTGCGGATTTTCTGGCAAAGCATATCGGGCGTGATATGGATGTGCTATATGAACGGGAAACGGCCGAGGGCGTTTTTGAAGGGCATACGATGAACTATATTAAGGTATCGGCGAAAAGCGGGCAGGATTTGCGCAACCAGATACTGCGTACGCATATGATACAGACGGAAGGTGAAGGGCTGACGGGGGAGATTCCGACGGAGCTGTGACGGGAGGAATGGACGTGTATGATGCAAAAAAGCTGAACCGGAAGAAAGCGGCTGTCAGGAAAGAACTGGACAGCCTGCGGAAGCAGGAGGCAAGGCTGAAGAAGGCGGCGAGCCATGACAGGAACGCCGGTTTCTCAAGCCGCCTGGAAGAAAAAATTCCGGTTAAGGTGCGGGAAACTTTGGAAAAAGCATTTTGCAGAGCGTTCAGTATTGTATTTGAAAAGGGGACGCGCATCATAGAAAAAGGAATCCGCAGGGAAAGCATGCAGGAGGACCATGCAATACGAAATTATGCAGCGGAGCTGCGCGGCACACGCCGAGAGCTGCGGAAAATGCAGAAAAGTGCGGAACTGGCAGGGCTGCGGGATATGGCTGTTACGACAGTGGAGGGCGTTGGTCTGGGTGTGCTGGGCATTGGCCTGCCGGATATTGTGCTGTTTATCAGCGTCCTGCTGAAAGGCGTCTATGAAACGGCTCTGCGGTATGGCTTTGATTACGATTCCCCGAGGGAGCAGATGTTTATATTGAAGCTGTTGGAGGGTTCCGTGACAAAAGGCGGGGAATGGGAACGCCTGAACATGGAAATAGACGGATTTCTGGAGCGGGGCGAAGAAATGGCATCCGATGAAGAAACGTTAAAGGCGCAGACAGAGCAGACAGCCAGCGCGTTTGCTTCGGATATGCTCCTTCTGAAATTCATACAGGGCCTGCCTGTTGTTGGAATGATAGGCGGCATGGGAAACCCTGTGTATTACCGTAAAGTTATGAAATATGCCGGACTGAAATACCGGAAACGCTACCTCTGCGGGCTGGAACAACGCTGCCGGGAGGAAGAACAGAAACAGGCGTAATGTTTGTTTGCCGATAAGTTTTTGTAGGATTTCAAATTTTTCAGCACGTTTGTCCTCTCCTGCCATAGTATGAATAAGAGGGGGTGAGGCGATGCTGAAAGACCGTGTTCGAGCACACAGCGACGCTGGGGAGGACTGCGCCCGTATTATATTGCAGTCTGCGGCGGAAGAATATGACTTGGATTTGCCGGAAACGCTGCTTTCCGCCTGCATAGGGCTGAACGGCGGTTTTGGAATCAACGGACTTTGCGGCGGGCTGATTGCGGCAGTAATGGTGCTGGGTCTGCTGTTCGATGAGGAAGCTGTGAAGGTGAAACGGATACAGTTTCTTTCTGCGGCACAGGAGCGGTTCGGCGCGCTGGACTGCGGCAGGCTTTCCGCCTTAGGGAATGGTGCGGACTGCTGTGAACTGCTGGAAGAAATTGCGGAGCTTCTGCAAAGCGTGGCAGAAACGCCGGAGTAAAAAAAGCCCTCTTAAGTCAGACCGTCTTAAGAGGGCTTTTTTTAACTTTCGTTTTTTTCTGTTTCGGGAGGTTCCAGCGGAGTCGGCGCAGCGGGAGGGTTGGAAGGACGCGCCGAACGCAGACGTTCATTCTCCTGTCGGAGCGACCGTATTTCCTGTTCCATTTTATCTATCTGCGCTTTCCAGCGGGCGTTTACAGTGGTGATTTCATCGCTGCGCTGTGCAAGGAGCGTGGAAAGCTCCTCCATCTGCTGTTTGTGGCTTTCCTGCAATGCTGTATACGCCTTTGAAAAATCCGGCTGCTGCGGCGTATCTTCCCTGTGATTTTGATGGGGCAGGGGAGAGGCGGAAAATACAGCGGGCAAATAGCCATGATGCATGTCGCCGTAGGCTTCTGCGGCATTCAGCGGTACATCGTCCGCGCCGAGCAGCTCGCCTTTCATGCAGTAGCCGGGAAAATGTTCTGTATACCGCTCTACGGGGCCGAATGTGCCGCCGCTGTTCTGCGAGGTACAGCGCATAGGCTGGCCGTTTACCGTCCACATGGCAACAACATTTCCCCGTTCCAGGTAAATCAGGCAGTTGTCACAATTCATGTCTTCCCAAAGTACGCGCGGCGTGCTGATAGCTGTGGTGTGCTTATACTGATAGACCACCTGTGAGCGGAACAAACTCCGCACGATATAAAGCATATGGATTTTTTCCGCGTCATTGACGATGGAAACGTCAAGCAGGGGAGAGGGCGTCTGTATCAATGGCGTAACGCTGCCCATTGTGTAGGGCGTCAGGAGCATTTCCCGCGCGCTCAGGACGTTTTTCCCTGTGCGGTAATATAATATGATATGTTCGCGGCTGAGCCTGCGGGCAAAAAACGGCGTTCGTCCCATCGGCAGAAACCGGTCAATCTGGTAAGGCTTTTCCCATTGCCCGTCCTGAAAGGAGGTATAGACAAGGGAATCTACGCCTGTGGATTCTGTCGGAAGATGATAGACGACATGGAAGGCGGTTTCCGAGGGGAGGAGGAAAAACTTTGTCCGCCCTGTCTGGTGCGAACCGCCCATCATGGGACGATGTTCCCACTGGCTGAAATCCCGCGAAGAGGCGAGGAACAGCTGCCCTTCCCCGCTGGAATACAGCAGGTAGACAAGGTCGCCATACTGGCAGAGAGAGAACACCGGCGCGGTTTTTTCGGCAATTTTCTGCGGAATGGTCCAGCCCTCCGCGGTATAGCCGCGGCTGAAAATACTGCCGTGTTCGGAATAAAAGAGGTAGAAATACCCTTTTTTTGTTTTGAGATATTTTACATGCGGATTTTGCATAAGAACGCTCCCTTGGTTGTTTTTTTAACAGTTTATGCGGAGGATTTGGGAAAAAGAATGTGTTTGTCAGAATCGGGAACGGGGAAAAGAGCGTCATTTTTTTTGGAAAAACAGGGAACAAACTCGTTCGCCATACCGTCTGAATACTGGCAAGTCTTGTAATTGGAACCGCTTTTGTTGCATCGTTGGGAAATTTGTAGTATAATCAGCACAATGGAAAAAGGTGTTTCATGAAAAGCAGTTGCCTGAGAAAATTTTATCATAAATGAATCCGTACTGAAAAATCTCGGTTTTTCAGGCATTTCCCCAAATAAAATTTTCTTATGGCAACGCCCACAAAGCGGCGTGACAGAGATGCAAGGAGATTGGATATGGACGAAACAGTAATTGTAATCATGCTGAAGGACGAAACAACAGGGTTTCTGGAAAAAGAACTGGACAGCTACACACTGGCGGAAAACAGTGAACTGATTTTCAGCATCTACGCGGAGGGCAGGGCAGAGAAAACAGTCACGCTCCGGCTGACCTGCGGCAGGACGCTGGAGGACTGGGAGTTTGAAGCAGTGTATGATTATTATGATACGGAACCGGTGGGCGCGCTGGTGGAGGAGATTGCCGAGGAGGACGGGCATTATGAGCCTGTCTGGACAGTGCGTTTCCCCTTTGAACCGGAACGGGAGAAAATGGAAGAAAAGCTTTGTGCCATTTTAGACGCGCACAATGCGGAGCTGCTTTCCGTATATGAAGCAATCAGAGATAAAGAGGATGATTACTGTGCAGAATAAAAATTGGAAATATCTCTGCCTTTTGGCGGGGATATGCGTTTTTATGATCAGCGGCTGCGGCTTTCGGGAGCCTGTACAGGAAGAAAAGCCTCCTGTGAGCGAAGAAACAAAACGTCCGAATCGGGAGATTATTGTTCCGCCGAGCAGGGAGGAGCAGGAGGAGGGCGATACTGCTCCGAATGAGCCCGAAGGGGAGGGTTCCGGCGAAACAGAACCAAAGCCATCGGAAAACAGGAAACCGGCGGCGCAGGGGAAGCCCTTCTGGCAGAGTGAAACCGCAAAGCGGGCGCAGAGCCTGACCGCGACAGCGGCGGCCGCGCAGGCAGATTATAAAACGAACGGTGCGAAACGCGGCTGGATATCCAAAAACGGCAGGCTTTATGGTTTTTATGACGGCGTATATATCACGCCGGATATGCTTGTGGAGGAAGGGTATCTGGAAAGCGGCAACGCGGACGCAAGTTATGAGCTCCTGCTGGTCAATGGCAGCGATTTGGCGGAATATGATGGCGTGAATATCCCGAAAGACAGCATGGATTTCGGTGTTTTTGCGGCAGTAAAGCAGTCGGGGAAATATGTGCTGGCTTCGCCCTCCGGCAAGGTTGGGGCGATTTCAGAAGAAAGCTACAAAAACCTGCTGTCCCGCTATAATCAGAATCATGGGAAAATCGGGCGGCTTTCTTCCGCTGCTGCGGAGTATGAGCGGATATTGAATTTTATCAGCCTGTATGAAGGAAAGTTTGACAGCTATTATGTACGCGAAATCACAAAAGACAATAAATATGCTGTCGTAACGTTTTCCACAACGGCGAATACTGCGGCAGTGAAGCAGTATGTGCTGAAAAATGACAACAATTTCTGGGAAGTTGTTTATCCTAATGTGCAGATAGATTCTTATCCGATTACATACATAAACAGGCTTGTGCCGGATTTCAATGTGAATCTTCTGCCGGACTATAACCTTGCGTCATGGAAGGGTTATATTCTTTCAGAACAGGGCGGCGCGGTGGCGGCTTTGTTCAGCGGACGGTATATTTCCAGCGTCAGCGAGATTTCGTATCAGTGCGCAACGGCAAACTGCGCGTATTTTGTGATGACGGACGGCTCGCGCTATGCGGCTTACCGTTCAGGGGATTATTGGCAGGCGAAGCCGGTTTCTTCCGATAATGAAGCCAAAAACTACTTTAAGGAAAAAACAGGCTCGGATTACGGTTTTATCATATTGGATGATTAAGAACCTATCCGTAAATGATTTACGTACATCTTGCTTCATCTTTTCCGGCAGCCTTTGTCGCTTTTCCTTGCCGTACCACTTGGTACGCCTGCAAAAAAGCTTCTTGCCTGCCGAAAAATCTGACTGTGCAATCTGCACGTATCTTATTTACGGATAAGTTCTAAGGAGAAGGAATGAAACAGATTCTTTGGAGCGGGGCAGATTTTTCCCTTTCGGAAACGCTGGAAAGCGGGCAGTGCTTTCGGTTCGGCAAAGATACGGAAACGGGCGCGTATACTGCGTTTGCGGGGGACAGGGCCGGTGTTTTTATGCAGGAAGGGCCGGATATTTTTCTCTGCGAAGGGCGGACGGAGGATATTCCCTTCTGGCGGCAGTATTTTGACCTGGAACGTGATTATGGAACGCTGAAAGAACGGCTTGCGGCAAGCGATGCGGTTATGGCGGAGGCAATTTCTTTCGCGCCCGGAATCCATATGTTGCAGCAGGAATTTTTTGAAACACTGATTTCTTTCATCCTTTCTCAGAATAATCACATTCCCCGTATTCGAGGGCTGGCGGCAAAGCTCTGCGCGGAATATGGGAAAGAGATGGAAAGCTGGTCTGCATTCCCGACGCCGGAAGAACTGGCGCGGGCAGATGAAGAAAGCCTGCGGCGGCTGGGCTGTGGGTTTCGTGCGGGATATATTGTGGACGCAGTAAAAAAAGTATGCGCCGGAGGATATGCCGCGGAGGAGCTGGAACGGCTGGAAACGGAGGAGCTGCGTGCGCGGCTTATGGAAATCAGGGGTGTTGGGCGGAAAGTGGCGGACTGTGTTATGCTGTTTTCGCTGGGATGTTATGAGGTTTTTCCGGCGGACGTATGGATTCGCCGCGTGATGGAAGCAGCGTATTTCAGCGGAGAGCCCCTTTCATTGCAGGCTTTGCAGGAAATGGCAGCGGCGCGCTTTGGAAAGGACGCCGGTTTTGCCCAGCAGTATCTGTTTTACTATGGACGGATAAAGAAAATTGGGAAGTGACGGACTGTTTTTGAAGTACAAAACCGGAAATTTGCGCAGCAGAGCTTTCGGTTTTATTTTTATGCCGGATAAAAAGTGAGGCGGCTGTTTTCGGATTGACAGGAAAGGGAAACCTGTGTATAGTGGTAGGCAATGGAAAAATTGAACAGCCAGAACAGATAGAAATGAGGATAAAGCGGAATGTATAAACTTTTGAAAACTTGCGGAAGGGCGAAACGCGGAGAATTTCACACTCCACACGGCGTGATACAGACGCCGGTATTTATGAATGTCGGCACCTGCGCCGCCATAAAAGGAGCGTTGTCATCGGAGGATTTGGAGGGACTGAAATGCCAGGTGGAGCTTTCCAATACCTACCACCTGCATCTGCGCCCAGGTGACGGCATCATAAAAAAGCTGGGCGGTCTGCACAGATTTATGGTGTGGGACAGGCCGATTCTGACGGATTCCGGCGGGTTTCAGGTTTTTTCTCTGGGAACGCTGCGCAAAATCACAGAGGAAGGCGTTTATTTCAATTCGCACATAGACGGCAGGAAAATATTCATGGGTCCGGAGGAAAGTATGCAGATACAGTCAAACCTTGCCTCTACGATTGCGATGGCGTTTGACGAATGTATCGGCATACCGGCAGAACGCCCATATGTAGAGGCTTCTGTGGCGCGGACGACGCGCTGGCTGGAACGCTGCAAAAAGGAAATGGCGCGGCTGAATGGTTTGGAGGATACGATTAACAGGGAACAGATGCTTTTTGGAATCAATCAGGGCGCGACATACGAGGATATTCGTATTGAGCACGCGAAACGCATTTCCGAACTGGACTTGGACGGTTATGCGATTGGTGGGCTTGCGGTAGGTGAGAGCCATGCGGAGATGTACCATATCATTGAGGAAGTTGTGCCGCATCTGCCGCAGGAAAAGCCGACCTACCTGATGGGTGTTGGTACGCCGGAAAATATATTGGAGGCTGTGGAGCGCGGCGTGGATTTCTTTGACTGCGTACTGCCTGCCCGAAATGGACGGCACGCGCATGTTTATACGAACCGAGGAAAGCTGAACCTGCTGAACGCGAAATATGAACTGGACGATACGCCGATTGACGAAACCTGCGGCTGTCCTGTCTGCCGGAAGTACAGCAAGGCGTATATCCGCCATTTATTCAAGGCAAAGGAAATGCTGGCAATGCGCCTTGCCGTTATGCATAACCTCTATTTCTTCAATACCATGATGGAGGAAATTCGGCAGGCTTTGGACGAAGAACGGTTTCCGGCGTATAAAAAGGCCAAGCTGGAGGGCTTCAGACAGGCAGAGCAGGAAAAAGCGCGGCATATGTCTTGATATATAGAGGAATATGGGGAAAGGGGGACTGAACCATGAGGAAATGCGTGCCACGCACAGCTGACCGAGTGATTACTGTTTTGGCCGTTATCGTCTGCGCAGCTGCTGCAATATTAGCCTTTCGGCAACTGCTTCGCGGAGAACAGCCTCCGGCCGTATTTTTGTCTGCGGGAATTTTATTCAGCGGCGTTGCTGTCCATACACTCTGGCGAATGCGTTATATGGGAAGTTGGGGGTTTTTCTATGACGATGAAAAAATTATTTTTGTGTTGTCCCGCAGGGATCGCAGAGAATTCCGATGGAATGAGCTGCAAAACGCACAGGAAAACGCAAAAATCAGGATTTTCTGCCAGCCGTTTCCCGAAGCATGGCATTTTTATTTTCCGGATAAAAAGAAAATCAGACAGCTTGCCGCCATACCTCGTATGGAGGGGTATGATGAACTGGCGGCCATGCTTATAAAGAAAGGGGCCTATGCCGAAAAGACGGCGGGAAAAAGCACTGCCTCTGACAAAGAATGGCTCGGGCGGGTTTATCATGAAATATTTGGCGAGCGTCCTGATAAAAACAGCAGAGGGAAGCGGCAGGCGTAGAGATGCATTCCCCGCAAATTTCCGATAAAACGCTGGAAACGATTCCGTATGTCTGTTTAAGGCTTGACGGGGCGGGCAAACTTTTATATAATAACTACATTATTATATTTTACAAATTTCAACAGAGAATGCAGAGGAGAGAAAGAAGATGTATGGATTTGTACCATTTTTGCTGGATGCAGTAATCAAACCAAGTGATGGCGGTGGAGCGGCAGCAGGCGGAGCGGCTTCCGGCGGCGGTCTGTTCAGTTCCAGCAATCCCGTCATGATTATTGTAGTATACTGTGTCGCACTGGTCGTTATTATGTACTTCCTTTCGGTAAGGCCGACTCAGAAACGTGAGAAAAAGCTGGCTGAAATGAGAAATTCTGTTGTAGTCGGCGATTCTATCATTACGAACAGCGGTTTTTACGGCAAAGTTGTAGATATGACGTACGACTGCCTGATTGTGGAATTTGGCTTAAACAAGGGCGTGCGTATCCCTGTTGCGAAAACGGAAATTTACGGCAAAGCGGAGCCGAATATGTCCAATGAGGCACCTCCGCAGCCTGAACAGCCGAAAAAGAAAGGCCTTTTCAGCAAAGAAAAGGACTGAGAGTAAAAACGAAGCCCGGGCGGGCCTGTGTGAAGCAGGATTCCCCGGGTTTTTGTATGTTTATATTTTGAAAAGAGGAGGGCTTTGCTGTGGATATGAATATACAGAAATATGCCGCTTTTCTGAAAACGGTGGAATACGGCAGTTTCACAAAGGCGGCGGAATCGCTTTCCTATTCGCAGTCTGGTATCAGCCGTATGATTGCCGATTTGGAAAAGGAATGGGAGGTTTCTCTTCTGGAACGAGGACGCGGCGGGGTCAGGCTGACCTCCGATGGGATTACCCTTCTGCCCTATGTAAAAAGGCTCTGCACGGAATATGACAGCCTGCAAAGACAGGTGGATGAAATGAAGGGGCTTCAGACAGGGCTGATCCGCATTGGCACGCTGACCAGTGTTGCAACGCACTGGCTGCCGAATATCATACGGAAGTTCCATGAGGATTATCCCAATATAGAATATGAGCTGATTTCCGGCGAATATATTGAAGTGGAAGAATGGATATTGGAGGGCAGGGTGGACTGCGGCTTTCTGCGGCTGCCCGCGCATCCGGATTTGGAAACAATTTTTATGGAGCGGGATGAGCTGCTTGTCATTCTGCCGGAAAACCACAAACTCGCAGATTGTGAAGTATTTCCGGTTGAGGCACTGTGCGAAGACCCATTTATGCTTTTGGAAAAGGGCGGCAGAATGGAGGCTTCTGAGCTTTTTGAGAAATACCATTTGAAGCCCGATGTGCGTTTTAGAACCTGGGACGATTATGCGATAATGTCTATGGTGGAAAGCGGGCTGGGAATCAGCATTGCGCCGGAACTCTTTCTGCGCCGCACGCCTTACCGGATTGCAAAGAAAAAGCTGAATGTGCCAGCCTATCGGGACATTGCTTTCGCGCTGCGGAGCAGAAAGACGGCCTCTATGGCGGTAAAACGTTTTATGGAATATCTGGATTACCGCTAAAAGCGGTCTGCGGATACCGTCCTTGTCCGTCTTGACTTTTTCAGATGCTTCCTGTAAAATAACTGCAGGTATTTCAGAAAAATACAGGGGATTTGCTGTTTGCGGATTGGGAGGAGGCATGCAGCTGTGGCGGTTTTTGATCATACGGAGCAGAACCTCAAACAAAAGGGGACGAAATGGCAGAAAATGCTGCCGCTGACGGTAGTGGCGGTGCTTGCGGTTCTGGCGGCAGCCAGTACGCTGACGTTTTATCAATATATGGACAGAACGTTTTTTCGGGAACGCAGCTCTCATTTTATAGAAATATCGGATACGGTAACACAGGTGATTGAATCTGTCGTACTGCATTACCGCGCGGCAACGCATACGGCGGAAGCCATGCTGGAGGATGCGGACACGCGGACGGAAGGCGCGGCAAAAGCAGCTCTGGCGGAAATTCAGGAAAATCTGGGGACAGATAACGGTACAGTGGTGGCGTTTGACAGCAGTGCACAGTTTTATGCTTCGGATGGCAGCACAGGGCAGTGGCAGGAGAGGGAAATGCTTTCCAATGGAGAGGAAATACAGACAGTCGTGACGCCGCTGGATTACCGTAAAGACGGCACATCGTACATTCTTTTTGTGAAGAAGCTGAATATGCAGAAAGATGAGGGAATCGCACTGACCCATATAGGCGTGGCGGTAAAACTTTCCGTTTTCCAGAAAACCTTTGACGCAGAACTGTTTCAGAACAGAAGCCATGTTTACGTGGTGAACCCTGACGGGTACAGCCTGTACCGGCATGAATGTATCGGCGGTTTTATTGACGATTATGATATCCTGGGGACGCTGAAAAAGGACTGCGAATTTATCCATGGGGGCACTGTGGAAGATCTGCACAGAAACCTGCAGGAGAGAACAAGCGCGGGCTATGAGTTTTATTTTGGGGAAGAACGTTATTTTGTCGCTGCTTCGCCCGTCAAACAGACGGACTGGGCTGTGCTGACGTTTGTCCCGACAGAGGTTTTGTCGGCGGGTACAACATCGTTCCTGAACATGGCGGTCGTGTATGTTTCGGTGATTGCTTCGATGGTCGTGCTGATGATGGGACTGCTGATGTTCTTTTTTATCTCCAAACGGGGCGATCGCCGGATTATTGCGCATCAAAGGAAAGTTAATGCGATGCTGAAAGATGTCGCCGATGCCGCAAATGCCGCGAGCAATGCAAAAAGCGATTTTCTTTCTCATATGTCGCACGATATCCGCACGCCTATTAACGGCATTATGGGCATGACGGAGATTGCGCTGAAAAACATTGATGACAAAGAAAGAGTTTTGGACTGTCTGCAAAAAATAGACGGTTCGTCCGGACATCTGCTGAGCCTTGTCAATGACGTGCTGGATATGTCCCGCATTGAAAGCGGAAAGGTGCAGATCAGCCATAAACCGCTTAACATTCTGGACCTGCTCCGGCATTGTTCCTCCATCATCAGCGGACAGTTGCAGGGGCGGAATGTAACGTTTGTGGAAGAATTTGAGAGCATGGAAAACCCGCATATCCTTGGAGATGAACTGCATCTGCGGCAGGTATTGATAAACATTCTCGGCAACGCGGTGAAGTTTACGCCGGACGGCGGGAAGATATCCTTCCGCGTGCAGGAGCTTCCGGCGGAAGGAGCAGCGGTGCGGTTCCATATCGAGATAGAGGATACGGGGATTGGTATGAAGCCGGAGTTTTTGCCGCATATTTTTGAGCCTTTTGCGCAGGAGGACGGCGGCAACCGCACCAGTTACAAGGGTACCGGTCTGGGTATGTCTATCACCAAAAAGTTTATGGACCTGATGGATGGCACGATAGAGGTACAGAGTGAGCTGGGCAAAGGCACGCTGTTCCGGTTGGAGCTGCCCGCGGAAATTGACCGCGAATGGCAGGAGGAACAGGAGCCTGAGGGCCAGCAGACCACGCTTGCCGGTGCGCGTGTGATTCTTGCAGAGGATAATGATTTGAACATGGAGATTGCGGTTTTCATGCTGGAAAGTCTTGAAATAGAGGTAACGGCGGTGATGGACGGGAAAGCGGCTCTGGATACCTTTGCTGCTGCCGCGCCGGGAACGTTTGACGGGATACTGATGGATGTTATGATGCCTGTGATGGACGGGCTGACCGCAACGCGGGAAATTCGCGCACTGGACCGGGAGGATGCAGGGACCATTCCCATTATTGCTATGACGGCCAATGCTTATGACGAGGACAGGAGGAAATGTATGGAGGCGGGTATGGACGCCCACATGTCCAAGCCGATTGACGGAGAAGTGCTTCGGAAAATGCTTGTGCAGTATATCCGGACGGAACGGCATACCTGAGAACAGATGCAGTATATGAAAAGAGCCTGCGGCATGGGAATATATTCCGGCTGCGGGCTTATTCTGTTTCAGGCGGTTTTATGGCGTATTGGAAAAATTCACGAAATTTCGCGGACAAAATTGCTTTTTGTACTGCCACGAAAGTACAAATTGCCAAACGAACGGGAAGAAGCGCGCAAAATCGTTGACAATTTTATGTATGCGGGGTAAAATAAGGAGGAACAAAATGCTCATGTTGTATATGAGCGTTTGTTTCTTACAAACAAATCCTATGTGAAAAAAGAAAGGGAGAGGACTATGAAAAAAATGCTTTCATTACTGCTCGCTTCCGCACTGACAGTGTCCATGCTGGCAGGCTGCGGCGGCGGGAACGACGCACCGGCGGCGGACAATGCGGATTCTGAGGGCGAAGGCGGAAAGGTTTATAAGGTATGTAACCTTGTTAACGGCAACCTTGGCGACAAATCCTTCTTTGACTCCGCGGAAGCCGGACTTCAGGAGCTGAAAGCGGCGGGCAGGATTGAATATGACAAGGCAATCGAAATGGGCGGCACAACAGAGGACGAGGTAAAATGGGAAGGTATGCTGGAGGAGGTTTCCGCATCCGGCGAATACGACCTGATTATCGTAGGTACATATCAGATGCCGGAGTATCTGAAAAACGTATCCGAGAATTACCCTGACCAGAAATATCTGATTTATGATGATACAACGTATGTTCTGCCCAACGTGGTAAACGTAAACTATAAGCAGAATGACCTTGGCTATCTGGTAGGCACATTTGCGGCGGCTATGACGACAGAAACAGGCGTTGAAGGTATCAATGAGGATGCAGTAGTCGGTTTCGTTGGCGGCGTGGACAGCCCTGTTATCAATGACTTCCTGTATGGCTTCCTGTTGGGCGCGCAGGCAGTAAACCCTGATATCAAGGTTGACACAAGATACACAAACAGCTATGTTGACCCTGCGAAGGGCAAAGAGCTTGCGGAATCTATGATTAACGATAATAACTGCGACATCATCTGGGGCGTTGCGGGCAACTCCGGCAACGGCGCAGTTGAGGCGGCTATGGAAACAGGCAAGGCTTATTTCATCGGCGTTGACTCCGATCAGGAGATTACACTTCCCGCTGAACAGGCTGCAATCACACTGACGTCCGGTCTGAAGAACATCGACAAGTCTCTTGTCTGGATCTTCGATGAATGGGATGCAGGCAGAGAGCACTGGGGCGAACATATCCTGCTTGGTATGAAAGAAAACGGCATTGGTATCGTTACAGATAAGAACTATGACAAGATGGTTCCCGATTCTGTTAAGGAAAAGGTAGATGCTGCAATTGAAGCAGTTGCCAACGGCGATGTTGTAGTTCCTACAGCAATCGGCGATGAAAGCAATGCGGTTGTAGAACTGAGAGAATCTATGAAGCCTTAATGCGGAGCGCATTGACAGCTTTTTGAAACTTGAAGGGGGGCGGGTTCGCTCCCCTTTTTCAAAGTAAGGAAAGCTGTGCTTTGGGAAAAGCCTTTTGCGGCGTTTTATGGACGGGAAAGGTTTTTTTCAGGACACAAAAGGAAACAAAAAAGAAATGCAGGCGGCTGCGCCGGGAACGCTGGGAATGGTGTTTCAGGCGATGTTTGAGAGAGGCAAAAAGGAGGGGTGTCTATGGGTGAGCAGGAGTATGTTGTCCAGATGAAGGGCATTACAAAGGTTTATCCCAATGGTGTCGCGGCAAATCAGGGTGTGGATTTCAACGTGAAGCGGGGGGAGATACACGCTTTGATGGGTGAAAACGGCGCAGGGAAATCTACGCTGATGAAAATGCTGTTTGGATTAGAACAGCCTACGGAAGGCGAAATTTTTATCAATGGAAAAAAAGAAACGCTTTCTTCGCCAACGGCTGCTATTTCCAAAGGGATTGGCATGGTACACCAGCATTTTATGCTTGTGCCGAACCTGACGGTTGCGGAGAATATGGTTCTTGGCATGGAGCCAAAGCAGAAATCGCTGTTTTTGGATTATAAAAAAGCGGTAGAGATCACGAAGGAATATGCCCAAAAGTATAACCTGCAAGTTGATCCGGACGCGAAAGTGCGCGATATTCCGGTCGGCATGAAGCAGAAGGTAGAGATATTGAAAGCATTGGTACGCGGTGCAAAGATATTGATTCTGGACGAGCCTACTGCCGTACTGACGACACAGGAAACGGAGGAGCTGTTTAAGGAGCTGGTGCAGCTCAAGGAGCAGGGGTATACCCTGATATTCATTTCCCATAAGCTGAACGAAATCAAACAGATCACAGACCGGATGACCATTATGCGCGGCGGCAAATCCATGGGCGTTTACAATACGGCTGACGTTTCCAAAGAAGAAATCTCCCGCCTGATGGTAGGGCGCGATGTTATTCTGACGGTGGAGAAGGAAAAGGCTGTACCGGCAGAAGTTGTGCTCAAGGTCAGGAATCTGGAATATACGAACGAATGGAACAAAAAAATGCTGGACAAGATTTCCTTTGACGTGCGTAAAGGCGAAATACTGGGTGTTGCCGGTGTTGAAGGCAACGGGCAGAGGGAACTGGTAGACATGCTGTTCAGCCTGAATACGCCGGATAGCGGAGCGGTTACGGTTAACGGGGAATCTGTGATGAACAAGTCGCAGCGGAAGATACGGGATCTGGGTGTTTCCCTGATACCGGAAGACCGTATGACATTTGGTATTGCGGGCAGCGGCACGATAGAGGAAAACCTGATGTCGGACCGTGTTGCCAGCAAGCGTTACAACAAAGGCCCGCTGTTCAATATGAAGGCAATGCACGATGACAGCGATCAGCTTATCGTGGATTATAAGGTGCTCTGCAAATCCAGAAAACAGCAGGTTGGCATGCTTTCCGGCGGGAATATCCAGAAAGTCGTTGTCGCGCGGGAATTTTCCTGCAATCCTGTTCTTATCATTGCGGACCAGCCAACGCGCGGCATTGACGTCGGCGCGACGGAGTTTATCCGTAAAAAGCTGGTGGAGTTAAGCAGGGCGGGAGCTGCTGTGCTCCTGGTTTCGGCAGACCTGAATGAGGTTATGGAGCTTTCCGACAGCCTGATTATCATGTGCAACGGAAAAATTGCCGCGTATTTTGAAGACACCTCAAAGCTGGACGATACCATAATGGGCGAATATATGCTTGGTTTGAAACAGCAGGGCGAGGAGGAAGTAAGGAGGGTGCAGCATGAAGCATAAACGGAAATTTATGTTTGAAATGATTCGGGGGCTTGCGGCAATCGTGATTGCGATTGCAGTGGCGTTTGTCCTGATACTGCTTTCCTCCGACAGCCCGGGAACGGCTTTGGAATGTCTGCTGATACGTCCTGTTTTCAGCGGCGGCTCACTGAACGTAAAATCTATCTGGGCGATTTTAGGGCGTATGACGCCTATCATATTTACGGGGCTTGGCGTATGCGTGATGTTTTCCGCGAATCAGTTTAACCTTGCGGGTGAAGGCACGACCATGCTGGGCGGCTTTATCGGCGGTCTGATTGCGATTTACATACCCATGAGCGCGGGTCTGCACCCTGCGGTCTGCATACTGGCGGGGGCGGTTGTCGGCGGTCTGGCAATGCTGATTCCCGCGATTATCAAAGTGAAGCTGAATGCCAGCGAAATGGTATGCTCGCTGATGCTGAACTATGTTATTATGTACATCATACTGCATTTCCTGAATAATACCTTTGCGGACAGGAGCAAAGGCTCAACACAGACGTTTCCTTTCCTGGAAACGGCAAAGGTGGCAAAGCTGATTCCGGGAACAGAACTGACGTGGGGCTTCCTGGCGGCGATTGCGGCAACGGCAGTGATTGCGGTATTTATGTTCCGGACACGCTGGGGTTACGCTATCCGCATGATTGGCATCAACGAATCCTTCTCGAAATACTCCGGCATGAAGGTCGGCGCGATTATTGTTGCGTCGCAGGTTATCGGCGGCGTGCTTTCCGGTATGGGCGGCGCGATTGAGGTATTGGGACGGTATAGTGCGTTCCTGTGGAAGGAACTGCCCGGCTATGGCTGGACGGGTATGACGGTTGCGATTCTGGCGAAAAACAACCCGATTATGGTGCCGTTTGCCGCACTGTTCATTGCATATCTGAACCGAGGCTGTGAACTGATGTCTATCTACGCGGGCGTGCCTTCGGAAATGATTGATATCATACAGGCAGTTATCTTCCTGTTCTTCGCGGCGGAGCAGTTTATGGCGAAAACGCGCCAGAAAATTGTCGTGAAAGACGCGAAAGAAGAAATGCGTGAAAAACAGCTTGCGGCGGAAGGAGGGAATGTATAATGTTTGATCAGTTGATAAGCATGGTTTTTACAACCAGCTTTGGCTATTCCATTATCCGTATTACTTCCCCGATACTGTTTGCGGCTCTGGCGGCTGTTGTGGCGGAAAAGGCCGGTGTTTCCAATATTGGTCTGGAGGGTATTATGGGCATTTCCGCGCTGTTTGGCGTGCTGTTTGCCTATTGGACAAATAACTGGCTGGTTGGCGCGCTTGGCGCGCTGGTGGTTGGTGCGTTTTTGGGGCTTATTATGGGCTTCTTTGCACTGAAGCTGAAAACGGATATTATCCTTGCGGGTATCGCGGTCAATCTGATGGGCGGCGGCGGTACGATTTTCCTGCTGTACCTCTTTACGGGACTGAAGGGCAATACCGCAAGCCTGACAACGCCGGCTATGCTGACGCCGAGAATCAACATTCCTCTGATTCAGGATATTCCTGTACTGGGACCCATTTTTTCCGGACATTCCATACTGACATATGTGGCGTTCCTGCTGGTGTTTGTGGTATGGGTACTGTTGTATAAAACAGCAACAGGCCTGCAGATCCGCGCGGTGGGCGAAAACCCCAACGCGGCGGACAGTGTGGGCGTCAGCGTGCTGAAAATTCAGTATATCGCGCTGGCGATTTCCGGCGCGCTTTCCGGCCTTGGCGGGGCATATATGTCAATGTATTATTCTCAAAGCTGGAATACGGGCATTATAGCCGGACGCGGATTTATCGCGCTTGCGGCGCAGGCGATGGGACAGGGCGAGCCTGTGGGGGCAATGCTTTCTTCGCTGCTGTTTGGTTTTGCAAGCGCGCTTGGCAATAAAATGGAAGGGATGCCCGGCTTCTCGTCCTACCTTGTGGCGGCGATCCCTTACGCTGTGACGATTATCGGCCTTGTGCTTTATGCTGCTGCGACGATTAAACGAATCAAAAAGACGCGGAAGTAAGTCAGGCAGTGTCGCCACAAGTGTTTGCACAGGCCTTTCCGGCAAATTTTGTCGGTTTTTTCGTTAAAAATTCCTGCCGTACCGCCTGCCTGACGACTTCGCCCGTATGGCGGGGCAAAGCCCCGCTGTTGCAGCAGTCGCCAGAGGCGACCGCACGGCTGGGGCAGCGCGGCAATGCCGCACCACATTGTACGCCTGCGAATTTTTGCCTGAAATCCGCCCTGATTATGCTCGAAAATATGTATACATAACTTATGACGACACTACTCAGGATTCTGCCTGTGGCAGTTTCAAGAAAACGGAGGAATTTTGGAATGAAGAAAATACCTGTTATTCTGGAGGGGGACCCGGGGCATGACGATGCGATGGCATGGGTGCTTGCGAACGCCAGTCCGGAGCTGGATATCCGTATGGTGGCTTCCAGCTGCGGCAACCAGACCATAGAAAAAACGACATATAATGCCAGACGAGTCTGTACATTGATTGGCTTGGATGCGCCGATGGCGAAGGGGCGTCCGCGCCCTCTGCTGGCGGAACCGATGGCGGCGGCGTCTGTGCATGGGGAATCCGGCCTTGACGGCGCGGAGCTGCCGGAACCTGCTTACCCGATGGAGGAGATGGATTCTGTCGCGCTGATGGCGAAAATCATCGGGGAAAGCGGCGAACCCATTACGATTGTGCCGACAGGTCCGCTGACGAACATCGCGGCACTGCTGATGGCGCATCCGGAACTGAAAGGGAAGATTGCCCGCATTTCCATGATGGGCGGCGGCGTGCAGTATGGTAACTGGTCGCCCGCGGCGGAGTTCAACATTCTGGTTGACCCGGAGGCGGCAGACGTTGTGTTCCGCTCCGGCATCCCGATTACAATGGCGGGGCTGGATGTAACGGAAAAAGCTCTGATTTTTCCGGAGGATTTCGAGAGAATCCGCGCAATGGGGAATCCTGTCGCGCTGGTTGTGGCACAGTGGCTGGAATTTTTCTATGAATTTCATCGCGAAATCGGCTACGAAGGCGCGCCGGTGCATGACGCTGTGGCTGTGGCGGCTCTGGTGCGTCCTGAACTGATGGAAAGCCGCGATTTGTATGTGCAGATCGAAACGAAAGGAGATTTCTGCCGCGGCGCGACGGTTGCTGATTTTAACAACAGGCTTGGGAAGGCTCCAAATGCGAAAGTGCTGATGGGAATTGACCGTCAGGGCTTTGTAGACCTTCTGGTTGAGGCAATCGCAACATATGGGAAGGGGGAGAACGCATGAAGAAAATTCCTGTAATCATAGATTGTGATCCAGGTGTGGATGATACGGCGGCACTGCTGCTGGCACACCAGATGCCGGAGCTGGAAATATTGGCGGTAACGACGGTAGCCGGAAATGTGAGCGTAGACAAAACAACAGTAAACGCGATGCGCGTGCGCAAGGTAAGCGGTGCAGGCTATCCTGTTTTTTCAGGCGCGGAACACCCGATGTTTCGGGAGCCCGTTACGGCTTCGGGCGTACATGGTGAGGACGGTTTCGGCGGTGTGAAGATGGAAATTCCAGATGATGAAATTCCGGCGGAAAAGGCATGGGATGCGATGTACCGCATTGCGAAGGAACAGAAGGGCGAACTGACGATAGTTGCGACAGGCCCCATGACGAATCTTGGCATCGCGCTGTCTAAATATAAAGAGCTGCCGCAGCTTGTGAAGCGCATTGTAATCATGGGAGGTGCGGCGATTGGCGGAAACGTTACGCCTGCGGCGGAGTTTAATATTTATGTTGATCCAGAAGCGGCGGATATGCTGTTTCAGTCGGGCATACCGGTATATATGTGCGGGCTTGACGTAACCATGAAGGCATATATCACGCCGGAGGAATTGGAGAAGCTGGGAGCTTTGGGCAGCCCGCAGGCGAAGCTGTTCTATGACGTGTTCCAGAATTTGCAGAAAAAAGCACTGGAAGAATGGAAACAGCCGGGTGTTGCACTGCATGACCCTGTTGCAGTGATGTATGCGGCAGATGACAGCATTTTTGAAACGCACCATGTTGGCATCCGCGTAGAAACGAAAGGCGAAATCACGCTTGGAAAAACGGTGACAGACCTTTACAGCGATAAACAGATGGAGCATAATGCCTACATCGTTACGGACGTGGACAGAGATGCGTTTTTGAAAAAAGTTATGGATTTAATGGCGAAATATTGACGGTTTTCATTCCAGAAAGGCGGCAGGTAAATTTATGCCTGAAACCGGAGGGCTTTGGATATTCCAAAGAACCTCCGGTTTTTGTGTGGAGAAAACCACGCGATAGTCATGTGTTTCACAGGAGGTTTCTGGCGGTGAGGCAAGCAGGAGCACTCCTTTTGATTATAAATAAAGGTGCGGTTGAATCTATCCATTGGGTTGTCGGTATACTGCCAACGCTGGGCGTATCGCAGTTTATGGGGTACCAAAAAGGAAAGAGAGTATAGATAATATTTGGCAGACTGCCTAAAGTACAAATTTGGAAATAGGCAATTCTGCGCAAAGGGTATTTTCCTGTAAATTCATTGACGATTGTGTGGGGGAGTTCCCTGTGTATCTTTGTCTCATTCCTTCCAGATGAAATGGTAATTGATTGCTTCCCCTCCATCAACAAGAATATTTTGCCCTGTACAGAAAGTATTGGTGACTGTCAGAAAATATGCCCATTCAGCAATTTCCTCCGGTGCAGCCCAACGCCTGAGCGGTGTTTCATCCATGATTTTCCCCCAAAGTACAGGATCATTCATGACGCACTCATTCAAAGGCGTCAGGACGCCGCCGGGGTCAAGGCTGTTGCAGGTAGCACCATATTTCGCAATACGCATGGCGACATTTTTCGTATAGGCCAGTATACCGCCTTTGCTTGCGCAATATTCCGGAAACTCCGCCCCTGTATGAGCACTTGCTGAACCAATATTTAAGACAGAACGTATTTCCTTCTGAACGCCGTATTTTTCGGTAATATGAATCAGAGCCTTGAGGTTGATGTCAATATCTTCCTCATTCTGTGTCCCTGCATTATTGACCAGAATATTTATACCCTGAATGTCAGGCAGTTTTTCATAATCCCGCACATCGCACTGATAGTGGCAGTAACGTTCATGGTGAATGCCTGCCGGCTGGCGGTCTATCCCCATCACATCATGCTCCTCCTTCAAAAAATGTCTGGCAACCGCCAGACCGATTCCCTGAGATGTTCCTGTTATCAATATCTTCATTGCTGTTTCCCCCTGTTTACATAGGCAAGATACTCCTGGCCAACGTTATGTTCCTTCCATTTCCTGACAATGCGGTACCCGAAAGGCGAAAAAATGATTTCCATAATCAGCTCTGCGATGGCACCGGTCAAAGCACAGGCAGTGCATTGCCAGACTGTCCAATGAAATCCGTCCCAGAAAATTGGGGCGAAGCCGACAAAAACGATAATGGAAAAAATCAGGTTGTCCAGAAATTGCCCGATAAAAGTCGAAATATAAGTTCTTGCGGCATACGCAAGCTTCCCATCCGGATTTTTCTGAAATGCCCTGCCGACTGCCCAATTCAGAAAATTATTTATAACAGCAGACACAAGAAATGCAATCGTGCTGCCTAAGAGAATAAACCACGTCCCGCCAAGGATGCCGTCCAGCGCGGTGTAATCGTCCGCATTGGACGGAATGATGCTTGCTATATAAAAAATCAGGCAGGTAAGCACGTTTATCGAAGCGGCAAGCACTGCGATTTTATTGGACGCTTTAGGACCAAAATACTTTGTGATGATATCCATGCACATAAAAGAAAGCCAGGATATCAGAATACCGCCATCCAGGGCGATCCAGTTGGTTTGCAGCAGCGTCTTGTTTGCGAGCAGGTTCATGCAGATGACGCTGACAACAAACAAGGAAACGACTGTTGAAGGGATGCATCTCAGCAAAATTTCGGTTTCTTCCTTTTCGCGCCAAAACCATGCGGCCAGGGGGGAGGTATATGTTTTTGTTTGTTTTTCTTTTATTTTCATTATTTACTCCAAAAGAAAAGGCAGTTTTGCAAAATATAAAACTACCCCTGAACTGTTTTGTTTTATTATACAACAATCTTTCTGAAATTACAAGCTGTCTTTGCGGCGTTTTGCGGATGATATTTATAAAAACTTAAGAAAATTTCTTAGATATTGTTGGAAACCTTGATTTTATAGGGTTTCAGGCTATTTCGATAATGGATTTACACCACAGTTACACCAATTTATGCAAACAAGAATAAAGAGCCTTAATGTGATGATTTTTAAAGAGAAAAACAAAAAAATTTATAGAGAAATTGGAAACACAAAAAATGTCACCTTATCTGTATCAGGTTAGGAAAGAATCCTTCACATTTGTAAACATCAAATCCTTTTCCAATTGTTCAAGGAATATTTTTTCCAAAGAAGAAAGTTTCGCCTGTTTTGACGTAACAATCCCATACTCACATTCAGTATTAAAATC
>CAJTQX010000034.1:0-3703 GCA_910578425.1 uncultured Anaerotignum sp. | reverse complement strand
ATGCGCAATAATCGCATTTTTCTGAAATAGGGTGATTTTTCAAAAAGTTTCGATGTATAAACTTCCACAGTATATGCTTGCGTTTGGTAGATAAACTCCAGCATCGTTTCTACAGAATTTACAAATATTTTTAATTTATTAAATTCATCTCCCATGAAAAGTTCACGCCAAAAAGAATTACTGTCTTCATCCAAATAAGTTACAAAATCATAATCTTTTAGCTGTTCTAACATAATATGATCAGTTTCCGCATGATAAAATGGATTTTTTGGCCCAAGTAAAATAAAAATCTCTGTATCACATAGTTTTTTGTAACATAAATGATGCTTTTCAATCAGTTTTGTTTGCATAGCGGCAATTTGCGGATAAATCGTAATAAGGCCAATATGTGCTAATCCAAGACTAATTTCTGAAATCGTTTGCAGGAAAGTACAATCTTTTAATTTTAATATAGCACCTGTATGGCTTTGGCACTGCATGTATGTTTTTAGAAAAGCATCTCTCGCGCTTACGCTGTAGTTATTCAAAATAAGCAAGTGTTCTCTTTGGGGGAATGTCAGGTCATCTGTTTTCAAAGATGCTACCTCTGCGCAGATTCTTTTTGCACGGTTATAAACCTCGGCTCCCAATTCGGTTACACGGATACCTTTTTGACATCTTTGTAATACTTCATATCCCAACTCTGTTTCCAAACTCCGAATAGAACTGGACAATGAAGAAGGTGCCAGAAACAATTTTTCAGCCGCCTTATTAATAGAACCATAATCTACAATAGCAATCAGTTGGTTTAATTGTTCCAGACGCAAAAGAACACCTCCGTATATTATGTCACAATTTATCTGTTCTAAATTATTGTGCCATTTGGCTCGATTTATACTGCGAGCGGAATCTAATATTTTATATTATACTATAAACATATTAAATTGTGAAGAAAGGAGGGACAATTTGTTTTGTATCACATGGTCGGAAAACAAATGATTAAATGAAAGAAAGGAGAATGAAAAATGTTACCATTTATGTTTGCAGGGACAATTGTATTAGCAATATTAGCAACTGGAGATATTGTGTCTGTCCTGACTAAAGCAAAAATTCCTATGATGTTTGTAGCATTGGGATTATATCTTGTTTTAACATGGCTTGGTATGCCGCAGGATTATCCTATGACATCTAATTTTGCGATGTTTGGCATGACGATGTTAGCTCCATTGATTGTAAATATGGCTACTATCGTACCATTAAAGGATTTTGCAAAACAATGGCGTGCCATTATCGTATCCCTTTTTGGTATCATTGTTGCGGTTATTTTAATTTTGGCAGTCAGCTTTTTTACATTTGGATACGAAAAAGGCATTGCAGGTTCCGGAGCACTTTGCGGCAGCCTTGTTGCAGCGGTCATCACAACAGATGCATTAAAAAGTGTCGGTATGGGTGCATTATGTATTATCCCTTTAGCTATTGTAGCAATTCAGGAACCTATTGGGCAGATTGTAGCTATTAATATGTTGAAAAAACATGCAGTTAATATCTATGATAGCGTACATCAAAAGGCTGCAGCGGATGAAAGCGATAGTCTGACTTCTGATAATGAGGATAAAAAAACACATACTGGCAGGCAACCTTTAATTCCGGAAAAATACGAAACGCCTTTTGTAGCATTATTAAAGTTAGTAGCTATTGCCTGTCTTGGCGTTTTTGTTGGAGAAAAAACTGCTCTGCACTGGGCAATCAACTGTCTGCTGTTCGGGATTATAGCCGTATATCTGGGTATCCTCCGGCCTAAAATGTTAGATCGGGCAGAATCCAGCGGAATCACAATGGCCTGTATTCTAATTTATGTATTTACACAAATGAATGAAGTGACCCCAGAGGTTTTTGGTACAGAAGTGGTATCCATACTAACAATTTTAGTCGTAGGTATCATTGGTCTTGCAATTGGAGGTATGCTCGGTGGTAAACTGGTTGGATGGAAAACAGAGTTATCCATGGCAGTTGCGTTAACAGCTTTATTCGGTTTCCCTGGGAATTACATTATTACACAGGAAGTTTGCAGAACTGTTGGCAAAACAGAAGCAGAACAAGAAAAGCTGATGGATGAAATGCTCGCACCCATGCTGATTGGAGGATACACTACTGTTACCGTAGGTTCTTTATTAATTGCCAGCTTCCTTGTTCAGTTCTTATAATTTAGACCTGCTAATAAATGTCAAGGAAAAATAAAGGAGGAAATGCTATGAAAAAAATATTGCTGAAAAATGGGACTATTATTGACGGCAAAAAAGATGAACCAATTTTTCATCATTCTGTGCTGATTCAGGACGGGAAGATTGTAAAAATTGCGGAAAATATTTCTGAAGATACAGATACTTTAGTCATAGACTGTACATATAAATACATTATGCCAGGGATGATTGACTGTCATGTCCATATAGACTTAGATCCAGAAGTAGATATGAATCAGGCTCTTTTAGAGGATACGAATGTAATGTATGTTATAAAAGCAATTGATCGCTTAAAAAAGTATTTACCGGCAGGTTTTACAACGATAAGAATCAATGGAGGTATGGAGCATCTGGCAACTTCTTTGCGGGATTCGGTAAACCAAAAGATCATTTCAGGGCCTCGTATTATAGCAGCAGGGCAGTATCTATCCATTACAGGGGGACATGGTGCTTTTTTCTCTCCCTGGGTAAATGTGCAGAATCATATGTGTAAAGTTGTAGATGGTCCTGATGAATTAAGAAAAGCTATTCGGCATCAAGTCTGGTCGAAAGTGGATGTGATTAAATTTTTTAACACAGGAGGGGCATGCGATCCAAACAGCAATCTTCAAGCGCAGGAATTTTCGGATGAAGAACTGAAAATGATTGTCAGTGAAGCAAAACGAGCATTCAAACGAACATCGACACATGCTCACGGAACTGTTGGCATCAAAAGTGCTGCAAAGGCAGGTGTGGATTCTATAGAGCACGCTAGTATGTTAGATGAGGAATGTATTCAAATTATAAAAGATAAAGGAATATTTATTGTTCCCACATTAAAAGCGTCTTATGAAATCATGGCACACAAGGCAGGATTACCTGGCTATATTGTTGAAAAAGCATCAAATTTGGTTGAGAATTGCAAACAAAGCTTTGGTATGGCTTATGAGGCTGGTATCAATATTGCAATGGGAACTGACAGCGGAACCCCTTTCAACTATCATGGAGAAAATGCAAAGGAACTTGAATTGATGGTACAATATGGCATGAGTTGCATGGATGCGATTAAATGCAGTACAAGCAGAGCAGCGGAAAATCTTGCTATTGACAACATAGTTGGTAGCATTGAGGCAGGAAAATGCGCGGATTTGCTGCTCCTGAGCGAAAACCCACTGAATGACATACGGGTATTGCAAAAGCAGGAATGCATTCAAATGGTTATGAAAGATGGCAGTATAGAAGTAAATCGCCTTTCCTGAGATGACTCGGCTCGTGTAATAGGGATGCCCAAAAGCATCAATTACACGAACGAAACCACCCGAAACAATCCAAAGCGCAAGAGACTATTTCAAATTTTGTGTAAACTTGAAAAACTGATTTAAGATTTATAGTGTAGTTACAAGCGGGCAGAGCAGGTTTTCTGTTTCTGCCCTTGTTTGTATTATACAGAGAATTTTATCCCTGTCAATGCAGCTTCTTAAAAATCCCTTTACAGATTCCTGCCA
>CAJTQX010000033.1 GCA_910578425.1 uncultured Anaerotignum sp. | reverse complement strand
AACGCAGTTTTCCACAATAAAGTTCTTTGCCCCGCTTTCTCCGAAAGAAAGCGGGCAGGGGTTTGGGGACGGAGTCCCCAAGAATCAAGGAGGCCAGAAATGGAAAAGAAAACGACAGTTTTGATGATATTGGACGGCTTCGGCATCAATGATAAAACGGAAGGCAACGCCATCAAACAGGCAGATACCCCTGTGCTGGACGGGATACTGAAAAAATACCCCAGCGTAAAAGGCTACGCCAGCGGCCGCGCTGTCGGCCTGCCGGAGGGCCAGATGGGCAATTCCGAGGTCGGCCACCTGAATATCGGCGCGGGCCGAATCGTTTACCAGGAACTGACCCGCATCACAAAAGCCATCGAGGACGGGGATTTTTACGAAAACCCTGAGCTTCTGGCGGCTGTGGAGCATTGCCGGAAAAATAACTCCGCACTGCATTTCTGCGGGCTGCTTTCTGATGGCGGCGTACACAGCCATAATACACATCTGTATGCCCTTCTGCGGCTGGCGAAACGCGCGGGGCTGGAAAAGGTTTTTGTCCACGTGTTTCTGGACGGCAGGGATACACCGCCTTCCTCCGGCGCGGATTATACGGCACAGCTCGAGGAAAAGCTCCGCGAAATTGGCGTTGGGAAAATCGCAACGGTTGCGGGACGGTATTACGCCATGGATCGCGACAAACGCTGGGAACGCGTGCAGGAGGCGTATAACGCCATGACGCTGGGACGCGGGACAACGGCAACGGATGCTGTCAGCGCAGTCCGCGCATCTTACGAAAAAGGCGTGACAGATGAATTTGTACTGCCAACCGTAATTGTAGGCGAAGATGGCATAGCGTTGGGCAAAGTTAATGACCATGACGCTGTTGTCTGCTTCAATTTCCGTCCGGACAGGGCAAGGGAAATTACGAGGAGCCTTTGCGATCCGGATTTTGATGGTTTTGTACGGGAAAAGGCTGTACAGGACTTGAAGATGATTTGCTTCACGGAATATGATGTGACGATACCCAATAAAACGGTTGCCTTCAAGCCTCAGCGGCTGACAAATACGCTTGGGGAATATATTTCCTCCCTTGGGCTGAAACAGCTCCGTACAGCGGAAACGGAGAAATATGCTCATGTAACGTTTTTTTTCAACGGCGGCGTGGAGGAGCCGAATCCGAACGAGGACAGATGGCTTGTGCCTTCGCCGAAGGTGGCGACGTATGATTTGCAGCCGGAGATGAGCGCGGTCGGTGTGACAGATGGGCTTGTACGCGCGCTTTTGTCGAAGGAATATGACTTGATTATTGTAAACTACGCTAACTCTGATATGGTCGGTCATACCGGCATCATGGAGGCCGCTGTGAAGGCGGTCGAGGCGGTCGACGCCTGCATCGGCAGGGTGATGAAGGCGTTGCTGGAGGTTGGCGGGCAGATGTTTATCTGCGCAGATCATGGCAACAGTGACCAGATGGTCGATTACGAAAGCGGCGAGCCGTTTACGGCGCATACCACGAACCCTGTGCCGTTTATATTGGTGAACGCAGGCGATGGCATTGCGCTGCGGGACGGAGGCAAGCTGGCAGATATTGCGCCAACGCTGCTGGAAATGATGGGCTTGCCGAAGCCGGAAGAGATGACAGGCGAAAGCTTATTGCAAAGTAAATGAACCTTCGTCTGACAGGGGGATACACTCTTTGTCAGGCAAAGGTACTATTTTAAGAGGAGGAACAGGACATGAAAGGCTATTATGAAATTACGGATGTTTATGCAAGAGAAATTTTGGATTCCAGAGGGAATCCGACGGTCGAGGTCGAGGTTGTTGTAGATGAAAGCATTGTTGGACGCGCGGCAGTGCCGAGCGGTGCGTCTACGGGTGCGTTTGAAGCTGTGGAACTGCGCGATGGCGGCGAACGCTACAACGGTGTAGGCGTGCAGAATGCTGTGGATAATGTAAATAATATTATTGCAGACGAAATCATCGGCATGAACGCGCTGGACCAGGTTGCAGTCGACCAGGCTATGATCGCGCTGGACGGCACGCCGAACAAGGCAAAGCTGGGTGCAAATGCGATTCTGGGCGTTTCCATGGCGGTGGCAAAGGCTGCGGCAGAGGCTGTGGATATGCCTTTGTACCAGTATCTAGGCGGCTTTAATGCAAAAACGATGCCTGTGCCTATGATGAACATTATGAACGGCGGCAAACATGCAGATAATACGGTTGACGTGCAGGAGTTTATGATTATGCCTGTCGGCGCGGCTTCTTTCAAGGAAGCGTTGAGAATGTGCGCGGAGATTTACCACAGGCTGAAAAAAGTCCTGAAAGATAAAGGGCTTTCCACAGCAGTTGGCGATGAGGGCGGCTTCGCGCCTGACCTGCCGACAGCAGACGCGGTAATCGACCTGATTCAGGAGGCTGTTACGGCGGCTGGCTACAAATGGGGCGAGGATATCAAAATCGCGCTTGACCCTGCGGCAACAGAGCTTTACGATGAAAAGGACGGAAAATACCACTTCCCCGGCGAAAGCGAAATGGCTGGCAGGGAAATCGTGCGCACGTCCGAAGAAATGGTTGAATTCTGGAAGGCCCTTGTGGCGAAATACCCCATCATTTCTATTGAGGACGGCCTTGCTGAGGAAGACTGGGACGGCTGGCAGCTGCTGACAAAGGAACTGGGCGATAAAGTGCAGCTGGTTGGCGACGACCTGTTTGTAACAAATACAACAAGGCTGCAAAAGGGCATTGACCTGAAAGCAGGCAATGCGATTTTGATCAAGGTAAACCAGATTGGTACGCTGACAGAAACATTCAATGCAATTCAACTGGCAAACCGCAATAAAATGACAGCGGTTGTTTCCCATAGAAGCGGCGAAACCGAGGACGTAACGATTGCGGATATCGTTGTAGCTGTGAATGCAGGTCAGATTAAGACGGGCGCGCCTGCAAGAACAGACCGCGTTGCGAAGTATAACCAGCTGCTGCGTATTGAGGAAGAACTGGAGGATACGGCGGAATACCTGGGCCTGAATGCATTTTTCAACCTGAAATAAAATATCTGCGAAAAAGGGCGGCTTTCCGTCCTTTTTTTGTGGGAAAATATGGAGGGAGGATCAGAGCATTTTTCTAAAAAACGGCAGAATCTGTGGCAAGATGTTCCTAACATAATCGAAATACTTTCAGCCATACTATTAGTGCACCACAAAGCAACACATTTTTTTGCACAAAAGAAATTCAGAAAGAAACAGGATTGAAGGAGGTTATTCACATGAGTGGAACATCTAACAGCACTGGCAACAAAGTAAACGTACCTGAGGCAAAGGCAGCAATGGAACAGTTCAAATATGAAGTTGCAAACGAGATTGGCGTGCCTCTGAAGAAGGGCTATAACGGCGACCTGACTTCCGCGCAGAACGGCTATGTTGGCGGTTATATGGTAAAGAAAATGATTGAAGCCCAGGAAAAAATGATGGCAGAAAAGAACCAGGGCTGATAACGGCTTGACCGGATAAACTATCCGGACAGAAAGGAAGCTTGGAGAGGACTCCGGGCTTCCTTTTTCCTATGGAGCGGGCGGTTATGTTTCCTGCAATGGGATTTTTCGGTTTTGTTTTTGTTGTAGGAAATGTTTTTTTGTGGTATACTTACCGTTAAGCCTTTTAGGAATGGATGGCGATGGTTTGAAAAACGAATTGCAGTATTTGATTAAGATGAGAAGGAAATGCATAACGGGAGGAAAACACATGGCAAAGCGGGAAATTCGCCTGAGTACGGACGAGATTTTGCGGAAGAAATGCAAGGTGGTAAAAGAGATTGACGAGCGCACACGGACGCTGCTGGACGATATGGCTGAGACGATGTATGATGCAAACGGCGTTGGACTTGCCGCGCCGCAGGTGGGGATTCTGAAGCGGGTCGTAACGATTGACATAGGCGATGGGCTTGTGGAGCTGATTAACCCTGTGATTTTGGAAACGAGAGGCTCTCAGGTGGACTATGAGGGCTGTCTGAGCATACCGGGAGAGTCTGCGATTGTGGACAGACCGGAATATGTGAAGGTGGAGGCATTAAACCGCGAAGGCGAAAAAATCATTGTGGAGGGCGAAGAACTGATGGCAGTCGCGCTTTGCCACGAAATCGACCATTTGGACGGTATCCTCTATATCGACAAGGCGATTCCGGAGGAAGAGCTCGAAGAAATCAAGGCGCGGTAAGGAGGGCTGGCATGAGAGTGATATTTATGGGTACGCCGGATTTTGCCGTTGCTTCGCTGGAAGCCCTTCTGCGGGAGCACGAGGTGCTTGCGGTAGTTACGCAGCCGGACAAGCCAAAGGGCAGAGGCAAAAAGCTGGCGTTTTCCCCTGTGAAAGAATACGCGCTTGCGCGGGGTCTGTCTGTTTTGCAGCCGGAACGTGTGAAAGCACCGGAATTTGTGGAGGAACTGCGGAAATATAACGCGGAGCTGATTGCCGTAACGGCTTTTGGTCAGATACTGCCGGAGGAAATTCTGAATATGCCGGAATACGGCTGCATCAACGTGCATGGTTCGCTTCTGCCCAAATACCGCGGCGCGGCTCCCATGCAGCGCGCGATTATTGACGGGGAAACGGTTACGGGAATTACGACCATGTTCATGGCAAAGGGTATGGATACGGGCGATATGCTTCTGAAAACGGAAGTGGAGATTGCGCCGGAGGATAATTTTGAGGCACTGCATGACAAAATGGCGGCGGCGGGCGCGACCCTCCTGCTGGAAACCATTGCGGGGCTGGAAAGCGGTACAATACAGCAGATTCCGCAAAAGGAAGAAGATGCGACATACGCGCCCATGATCGACAAGGAAACGGGACATATCAACTGGGACAAAGGCGGGCAGGAAATCATCAACCTGATGCGCGGACTGACGCCGGGGCCAGGCGCATATACTCTTTATGAAGGGGAGCCGTTAAAGCTGTTCCGAGCGGAAGTGGAAAAAGGAGCGTTTCCGGATGCGGCTTTCGGGGAAATCGTGGAAATCACAAAGCAGGCGTTTGCCGTGAAATGCGGGGATGGCGTGCTTTGGGTGCGCGAATTGCAGGCAAGAGGCGGCAAGCGCATGCCTGCCGATGCGTATTTGCGGGGACATGAAATGAAAGAGGGCGTCCTTCTCACATAACAGCATTTGAAGGAGGAATGAAATATGCCAATGTTTTATTATGGAGACAGTTTATATATTCTTGTTTTTATTGCGGC
Organism: uncultured Anaerotignum sp.; assembly: GCA_910578425.1. GTDB lineage: Bacteria > Bacillota > Clostridia > Lachnospirales > Anaerotignaceae > Anaerotignum_A. The sequence continues at coordinate 25,345 of CAJTQX010000033.1, read as the reverse complement.
TGCATTTTCTTTTTACGCGCAGATGAAGGTTTCGGGGACATTCAGGAAATTTTCCGGCGTCCGCAACCGGCGCGGCTATACCGGAGCGCAGGTTGCGCAGGCTATGATGCAGAGAGCGGGGATTTACGATGTACGGATCGAACGGGTTGCAGGAAGCCTGACGGACCATTATGATCCTCGTACAAAGACGCTGAGGCTTTCACAGGACGTTTATGACAGCAATTCTGTAGCGGCTTTGGGTGTTGCGGCTCATGAAACAGGACACGCCATACAGCATGATGTTGGCTACGCGGCTTTGGGGCTGCGGAGTTTCTTTGTGCCAGTAGCAAATTTGGGTTCCAGGCTGTCATGGCCGCTGATTTTGATTGGCTTTTTATTTACTGGGAATACGGGGCATATGCTCCTGACATTGGGGATACTGTTTTTCAGCTTTTCGGTGGCGTTTACGCTGATTACGCTGCCGGTGGAATTTAATGCTTCCGCAAGAGCAATACGCCTGTTGGAGGACTATGATTTTTTAGATTCCAATGAAATCAGCGGAGCAAAAAAAGTGCTGAGTGCTGCGGCAATGACGTATGTTGCTGCGGCGTTTGCGGCAGTAATGCAGTTGCTGCGGCTGGTGGCATTAGCAAACCGGAGAAATGATTAGGCAGTGTCGTCACAAGTGTCTGTACACGCCTTTCCGGCAAATTTTGCCGGTTTTTTCGTTAAAAATTCTTGCCGTACCGCCTGCCTGGCGGTTCCGCCCGTATGGCGGGGCAAAGCCCCGCTGTTGCAGCAGTCGCCAAAGGCGACCGCACGGCAGGGGCAGCGCGGCAATGCCGCGCCACATTGTACGCCTGCGAATTTTTGCCTGAAATCCGACAAAATGATGCTCGAAAATACGTACCTTCACCTGACAAAGGGTATATGCGGCAGAAAGCGTTTCTTTTGCGGCTCTGCTGCGTTACTCTCGCCTGCCGTATCACTCGATACGCCGCGCTCGAAAGCCGCCGTATGTACGTCAAGGGCAAATAACACAGAAAATGCCCAAATTCCGCCTGAAAAAGCGTGTATCCCCGTGTCAGGCGAAGGTATACATGACTCATGACGACACTACCTGAATCAAAATAAAATCCGGCTTCGTCCTTTTGGGCGGAGCCGGATTTCTGCTGTCTGCGTTCAAAAAAATTATTTGCCGATGGAACGCTTATAGGCTTCTACCTGTTCATCGGTCAGAGGCTTGAGTTCTTCGGGGTCCATCCAGCGCACCCAAAGGCGTCCCTGCATCCCCTTGATGTCCAGCGGGGAATCCATCTGGTCTTTGTCGATCGGAACAACGGTATCGTTATCGCCGTTGAACATGATTTCAAAGGGCTTGAATACGCCGTCTTCAAACACATACATTTCTGTGCTGTAAAAGTTCAGCGCGCCTGCTTCGCCTGTCAGATGCTGTTCCAGAGCCTCCAGAGAGGGCAGAGTGATTACAACCCACTTGCCATCGGAATCGGAATAATCGAAAAGCTGGTAGCCGTGGAAATCAATTTCCTCATCGCCTGTCATGCCTTTATTATCATCCGCAACGCCCTTGAGTGCAACGGGCGCGCCGTTTTTGCCGTCCCGAAGGATTTCTGTACCCGGCAGGAAGCATTTTACAAAAGCATCAATTTCGTTGTCTCTGAATTTGGAGCGGATCAGGGCATAATCTCCACTGTCATAGGAAAGTGTGCCAAGCTCGTACCAAAAATCTTTCAGCGTTCTTATCATATCTGTTCCCTCCATAGTTGGTATTCGTTGAAATTTGCAGCTCTGTCCGGCAGGAATGTATTCATTCCTGCCAGACCTTCTTTGGTTATATTACTAGCAGTTTGTTCATTCTGTCAATACATATTCATCCCTTTGCCCCATTTGAAAATAATACTCCGGAACTTTTCCGCCGAAAACGATATCTACCAACATAAACTTACGCCGCATGGAAAGCGTTTCCTGATACAGCGGATTTACGATTTTGATATCTACAGAAATGGTAATCCAGATTTTATAGTTGATTTGATTGATTCCAACGGATTCAAAGGCGGTTTCATAATCAACGTTTACTATGCCCTGCGGCAGGAGCGTAAATGTGAGCTCTGGCCCGCTGTTGGCAAGACGGGCAATGTTCGTTGCCGCGCCGAGGGGAATCCGTATGACTTCTTTCGGCAGTGCCGCCAGCGACTGAGACGCGCTGCGGCTTAGAAGCGCGCAGAAGCGGTTGATTTGGGCGGTATCCGCCGCATAGCTGGGTACGCCGCCGCTTTCGCTGCGTATCAGGAGATTTTCAGCGGAAAGATGCAGCTCCTGCAGGGCGTCTTCCGCCGCGCGGTCGATGATTTCGTTGGCAACTGCCTTAGACTGCATATGTGAAATTTCCCGAAGCGGCGGCATGAATTTTTTTTCCAGCTGCCAGAGGGAGAACAGAGTCAGCAGAAACCCACAGAGAAACAAAAGGAGCAGGAACGGCGTGCCGGACTTTCTTCGTCGGCTTTTTTCGTATTTTCTGCGCATATCCATCCCCTCCTTTAGAGAAGATATGAACAGGCGGAAAAATTAAGACCTTTTGGGTAGAAAGCCGCGCGAAATCTGCTTACTTTTAAGGCCGTTAATGAAATCTTATAAAATCCGTAAGAGAGATGAAAGGAAAATTGCTTTGATTTAGCGGGAATTTCTGTTATAATAACTTGAATAAGGGGGTAAGTAGAATTATGGATGAAACACAAAACATGAGGCGGCCGGCAAACAAGCCTCCCGAACGGGACAGCCGCCCCCATAACCAGAAAGGGAAGCGAAGGCGCAGGCGGAAGAAAAAAAGCGTGCTGGGCAAAATTGCGAAGGTGATACTGGTGGCAGGCGTGATTGTCATTTTCGCGGTGGCGGGCGCAGGGCTGGGTACGGTGTTTGGTATCCTGCAAAGCACAGATATGCTCAATACGTCTGACATTGTGCCGGAATCGTATACCTCGGTCATATTTGACGGGGCGGGCAACACCATCGACAAGCTGCATGGTACGGAAAACCGCGAATACGTGAAGCTGACAGGCATTACGTCCAACCTGCAGAATGCGGTTGTTGCCATTGAGGATGAAAGATTCTACAAGCATAACGGCATTGATATGCGCGGCATTATGCGTGCTATGAAGCAGAATGTCGTGGATTCTGTCGCGACAAAAAAGATTTCGTTTTCGCAGGGCGCGAGTACGATTACGCAGCAGCTTTTGAAAAACGAAGTATTGAGCAGTGAAAAAAAGATTGAACGTAAAATAAAGGAACAGTATCTGGCGGTTTCTCTGGAAAAAGCGTTGGAAAAACAGCTTGGTTCCAAAGAAGCGGCAAAAAAGTATATTTTGGAATTATATTTGAATACAATCAGCCTGCATCATGGTCTGCACGGCGTGGAGGCTGCTTCTCTGTATTATTTCGGCAAGCACGCCGGAGAGCTGACATTGGCGGAATCCGCAATGATTGCAGGGATTACAAAAAACCCCAGCGTTTACGCGCCGGATGCGAATCAGGAAGAAAGCCGGAAACGTCAGCTGACGGTACTGAGCAAAATGAAGGATTTGGAATATATCACAACGGAGCAGTACACTGAAGCTGTGGCAGAGGATGTTTTCGGGCATCTGGTCTGCAAAGATACTTCATCGGAAGAGGGCGGCAACGCCAAGCACAATTATTTTGTTGAGGCGGCGATAGACCAGATTGCGCAGGATTTGATAGAAAAACGCTCCTATAACCGCGCACAGGCATATAACATGATTTACAGCGGCGGTCTGCAAATCCACCTGACGGTGGATTCCCGTATGCAGGAGATTTTGGAGGCCGCGATGATGGACGACAGCCTGTTTCCGCCCAGTGACGGCACACTGGACGTAACGTATCTGATTTCTGTGCAGGATACGGCAAATCCGGATCAGGACAATAACCAGTCCCACTACGAACGCAAGGCAACAGTACACAGCGAGGACGAGGTTGACGCGTTTGTGGAAAGCGTAAAGGCAGAGCTTTTGGACAGTACGCATACGCTTGTGCTGGATAAAGTGACGGTTTCCAAGTCCCTGCAGGCGGCAATGGTGATTATGGACCAGCATAACGGCGAGCTGAAAGCCCTTGTCGGCGGGCGCGGCGAAAAGCCCGGCGATTCTGTGTTTAACAGGGCGACACAGGCTTTCCGGCAGCAGGGTTCGGCAATGAAGCCGCTGGCAGCTTACGCTCCGGCGATTGATACTGGAATTTTGATGCCTGGCTCTACCATAATAGACGAGCCTGTGACTTACGGCAGTTGGTCACCCAAAAACTGGGACGGCAAATATATCGGCCCGACAACGGTGCGCCGTGGTATCTGGCATTCCATGAACGTGCTGGCGGTCAAGACGTTTATGATGGTTACGGCGGACGTATCGTATGATTACCTGCTGAAATTTGGTTTTACAACGATTACGGACGAGGATAAAGCCGCAACGACTGCGCTGGGCGGTCTGACTACCGGTGTTTCCACACTGGAAATGACGGCGGCATACGCGAGCATGGCTAACGGCGGTACGTACCATCGGCCAATATTCTATTCTGTGGTCTATGACCATGAGGGCAATGTGCTTTTGAGCGCGGAGGACGCGGAAACGCATCAGGTTCTGAAGCCCACAACGGCATATATGCTGACGGATATGATGAAAGACGTTATTACCCGTGGTACGGGCGGTCAGGCAAGGATCAGCGGTATGACCGTAGCAGGCAAGACGGGTACAACGAACGATACGAAGGACCTGACGTTCTACGGATATACACCGTATTACACCGGCGGTATCTGGATGGGTTATGATACGGCGAAAACCATCGCCAGCGGCAGTTCGCATCTGCAGATCTGGCGTACCGTCATGCAGAAGATACACCAGGAGCAGGGATTAACGGACAAAGAAATCATGGCGCGTCCCGATGGAATTGTGACGCAGACCTATTGCAGTGCGACAGGGCTTGCGCCGACAGAACTTTGCAGCCAGGATTATTATGGATTCGGCACACACAGCGACCTTGCGGCTTCTGATTTCAACATTGGCGGAGCCTGCAATCTGCATAAATCCTTTACAGTCTGTACAGAATCCGGCAAAATCGCTTCACCTGCCTGCCCTGAGGACTGTAAGATGTCCGTTGTGCTGGCAGTAACCGATGGTGGTTCGATATTGGGCAAATCAACAGAGGGCAGGATGGATATTGACGTGAATGCGGTCTGCGATATGACTCATACGCCGACACAGCCGGAATATCCGCTGGATCCGCCATATGTAGACCCGACTTATCCGGAAGGACCTACGCTGCCGCCGGAGGAACAGATTCCCGATATTCCAAATGAACCGGAGGATAATTTTGAGGATTATATCCCCGAAAATGAAATCTGGGGCGGCGGGGAATTTGGCATCCAGTGATGAATGGAATCGGCATCTGGAGAAAACAAAGGTTTGAAAGACACTTAACCCCGCGCACAGCGGGCGGCGGGGAATCTGGCATCCAGTGATGAATGGAATTTGTATCTGGAAAAAACAGGGAATTTTGAGCCGGAACAGCTTCGAGCGAAATTGGCAGGGATAAATTTGTGCTGTAGTCAACATAATACGATGAACGGCTTTTCATTCTTTCCTCCAGACCATTTTGGAGTGTGCGTGTATACGCAGTGGACAGACGGTGACCCATGAAATTTTTTTCAGTCCGCAAATTGGCGTATTTTGCAGGGAAAATAGTGGGTTCCGCCTGAATTACTCATTGACAGCGCATGAAATTTATGGTAGTATCAAGCTGTCAAGGTATTTATCTATTTAGGTAGGAGGATTTGCAATGAAAAAAGGTACAGTAAAATGGTTCAATGCGGAAAAAGGTTTCGGTTTCATTTCCGTACCTGGTGAAGACGATGTATTCGTACACTTCTCCGCAATCCAGGCCGAAGGTTACAAGACGCTGGAAGAAGGTCAGGAAGTAGAGTTTGAAGTAGTACAGGGCGCGAAAGGCCCGCAGGCTGCAAATGTAACACGTGCTTAATCGATTTGAGATTATTGACGCCCTGATGCGAAAGCATTGAGATCATATATTTGAAGTTGGTTATGCAGGAAAGACTCTCCGTTTCAGGTGGCGCGATGCCGCTTGCAGCGGGGAGCTTTTTTGTTGCTTTTGGGAAAAAATTTGCCGGAATGATTGCATAGGGATATGCGCTGTGTTACAATACAATGATGTATACAGGAAAAATTGAGAGCGAATGGAGCATTTATTATTATGGAACAGAAAATTGAATCAATCAGAAATGTCGCAATTATTGCCCATGTTGATCATGGAAAAACTACGCTTGTAGACCAATTGCTCCGCCAGAGCGGAACCTTCCGTACAAACCAGGTGGTGCAGGAGAGGGTGATGGACAGCGGCGATATCGAACGGGAACGCGGCATTACCATACTTTCCAAAAATACGGCAGTACAGTATGGCGATATGAAAATCAATATTATAGATACACCGGGACATGCCGACTTTGGCGGCGAAGTGGAACGCGTACTGAAAATGGTGGACGGCGTTGTGCTGGTGGTGGATGCGTTTGAGGGACCGATGCCGCAGACGAAATTTGTGCTGCGCAAGGCATTGGAGCTGAACCACCCTGTTGTGGTCTGCGTGAATAAAGTGGACAGGCCGGAGGCGCGTCCAAATGAAGTGGTTGACGAGGTGCTGGAGCTGTTTATGGAACTGGATGCGAACGATGACCAGTTGGATTCCCCGTTTGTATTTGCTTCTGCAAGGGGCGGCTATGCTTCAAAGGACCCCGAAGCCAGGGACGGCGATATGAAACCGTTGTTTGAGGCGATTATACAGCATATCCCCGCGCCTAAGGGCGATCCGGACGCGCCGTTGCAGGCATTGATTTCTACGATTGACTACAGCGAATATGTGGGGCGTATCGGCATCGGCAAGATTGAGAATGGCACAATACACGTCAATGATGAGGTTGTTGTGCTGAACATGCATAATGCAGACACACGCAAAAAGCTGAGAATTACAAAGCTGTATGTTTTCAATGGACTGCAGAGGGTCGAGGTTAAGGAGGCTGGTGTGGGCAATATTGTCGCGCTTAGCGGTATTGAAAATATCATGATTGGCGATACGATCTGTTCGCCGGAAAAGCCGGAGGCTCTGCCTTTTGTAAAGATTTCCGAACCAACGCTTTCTATGAATTTTCTGGTAAATGACAGCCCGTTTGCGGGGACGGAAGGAAAATTTGTGACTTCCCGTCACCTGCGTGACAGGCTTTATAAAGAATTAAATACGGACGTCAGCCTGCGTGTAGAGGATACGGAATCTATGGATTGTATCAAGGTTTCCGGCAGGGGCGAACTGCACCTGTCTATTCTAATCGAAACACTGCGGCGCGAGGGCTATGAGTTTCAGGTTTCCAAGCCGGAGGTATTGTTCCGCGAAATCAACGGGAAAAAATGTGAGCCTATGGAGGCTGTGACGATAGACGTGCCGGAGGAATTTGTAGGCAACGTCATTGAAAAGCTGGGCGGCAGAAAGGGAGAACTACAGAACATGTACCCTTCCAAGGGCGGCTATACGCGGCTGGAATTTTCGATTCCTGCAAGAGGGCTGATTGGTTACCGCGGCGAATTTATGACGGATACAAAGGGAAATGGAATACTAAATTCTGTATTCAATGATTATGAGCCTTATAAAGGGGATATTCCGACGCGTTCACAGGGGTCTCTGGTGGCGTTTGAGAGCGGCGAAGCCATCACCTATGGGCTTTATAACGCACAGGAGAGAGGCGACCTGTTTATCGGCGCGGGCGTGAAGGTATACGAGGGCATGGTCGTCGGGAGGAACGCGCGGGCGGATGACATGGATATTAACGTCTGCAAGAAAAAGCAACTGACGAATATCCGTTCCAGCAGTTCAGATGAGTCCCTGCGGCTGACGCCGCCGATACAGATGTCTTTGGAGCAATGCATGGAGTTTATCAGCGAAGACGAACTGCTGGAGGTAACGCCGAAGAGCCTGCGGATGCGGAAGAAGATACTGGACAACAACCTACGGAGGAAGCACAGGATACACGGCGGGAATTGAGGAAAGAACTTAAGGGCTCTGCCCTCAAACTCCCGCAAGGGCTTTCAGCCCTTGACCCATTTCCCGGAAAACTACGTTTTCCGGGAAAGAGGGATTTTTGCATAGCAAGGCTGGAATGATTTGTAGATTGAGAACATATTTGGCTCCCAACCGCATGGAATGCGGTTGGCAATAAAGTTTAGGATCAAGCCCTTTTCAAAGGGCTTGCAGGGTGTGGGACAGCGTCCCACGGTCTTAAAAAGAATCAGAGGTGCGGCATGGCGGAACGGACAAGAAAAAAAGGCTCTTTTGTCAAGCAGGCGGCGATATTAGCGTCCGCCGGGCTTTTGACGCGCTTTTTAGGCTTTGTTTACCGCGTTCCGCTGACCAACCTCATCGGCGACGCAGGCAACGGGATTTACAGTATCGCGTACTATATCTATACATTTCTGCTCATACTGTCCTCCGCCGGACTGCCTGCGGCGATCTCCAAACTGGTTTCTGAGCGGATTGCCATGAGGCAGTACCGCAACGCGCACCGCGTATTTCAGGTTTCCCTGCTTATTTCTTCGTCAATGGGGCTGTTGTTTGCCCTGCTGATGCTGTTCTCGGCGAAAAAGCTGGCGGCATTGGTGGATATGCCGGACAGCTATTATTCTATCCTGACGCTCTGCCCGACTCTGCTTATTGTGGCGGTGATGTCGGTATTCCGCGGCTATTTCCAGGGCATGAATACTATGGTGCCGACGGCAATCTCCCAAATCATCGAGCAGATATTCAACGCCTTTTTCAGCGTTTTCCTGGCGTATGTGTTCATTGGCATGGCTGTGCCGAAGGGACAGAAAAATATCCCGCTGGCGGCGGCGGGCGGAACGATGGGTACGGGCATTGGCGCGGCGGCAGGGCTGCTTGTCATACTGTTCAGCTATTCCCTGATACGCCCGGATATTATGCGCCGGACGCGCCGCTGTCGGCAGGAATACGAAGAGGGCAAACGCGAGCTTGCCGGAAGGGTCATCAAAACGGCATGGCCCATTATTGCGGGTACGGCGGTTTTCAGCATGACGAACCTGATTGATATGTTCATGGTTATGAAGATACTGACAGGAAACGGGTTTTCCTATGAACAGGCGAATGTACTTTACGGCCAGCTTTCGGGGAAATATGTGACGCTGAGCACGCTGCCGGTCGCGATTTCCACAGCGATTGCAACAGCCGCGCTGCCGAGCATTGCGGCGTCTGTAAAGCTGCGGGACAGGAAGCAGACTTACCGGAAAATGAACCTGACGATGCGGATTTCTATGATTATTTCCGTCCCGGCGGCAATCGGCATTACGGTTTTGGGGCCGGAAATCATTCATATGCTGTTTCCGAACGCGAGCGATGGCGGCGCGCTGCTGACAGTCGGCGGGATTTCCGTTATCTTCCTTGCACTCTGCCAGACGACAACGGGTATATTGCAGGGAATCAACCATATCAAAGTGCCTGTGATGGGTGCGGTGCTGGGGGCAGTCACAAAGACAATTTTGAATTATTTCCTGATTGCCGTCCCTGAACTGAATGTTTTGGGCGCGGTGCTTTCGACAACGGGCTGCTACCTTGTGGCGGCGGTGTTCGACGTCTGCATGCTTTCGCGCATCACAGGCGTGAGGTTTGATTTTATGGGCTGTTTCCTGAAACCCGTTATAGGGTCGGCGGTTATGGGCGCGGCAGCAGTCGGGGTTTATCGCGTGATTTTTATGCTTTATCCCAATAATACGCTGGCAACACTGCTGGCTATTCTGTTTGCTATGGCGGTGTATGGAGCGGTGATGCTCCTGATAAAGGGAATCCGCGAGGAGGACTTGCAGAACGTGCCGGCAGGCGGGAAAATGGTTCGTGTGCTGAGAAGGCATGGAATGCTATAAAAGTTAAGTCGGAACATTTGACTTTAATTTGTTTTGCTGCGGATAGCCTGTTATAAATAATTTATTGGGGAATCCGGAGGTTATTTCCAGACGCACTTGTGCGGCTGGCGATAAAGTTTGGGATCAAGCCCTTTTCAAAGGGCTTGCGGGGTGCGGGGCAGAGCCCCCAAGGTCTTTATCCCCTTAAAAAGGCGGTGGAGTATGTTTGATATTGCGGAGGAATTGAAAAAACTGCCCCAGAAACCGGGGGTTTACCTGATGAAGGACGCGGACGGCCACGTGATTTATGTTGGCAAGGCCGTAAGCCTTCGCAGCCGCGTGCGCCAGTATTTCCAGAGCAGCAGAAATCAGACAGCGAAAACCCGCTCTATGGTGCCCCATATTCAGGAATTTGAATATATCGTTACAGATTCGGAAAAAGAGGCACTCATTTTAGAGTGCAACCTCATCAAAAAATACCACCCGTATTACAATATCCTGCTGAAAGACGATAAAACATACCCCTATATCAAGGTAACAGTGCAGGAAACGTTCCCGCGTATTTTTGTGACGCGGCGGCTGGAAAAGGATAAGGCAAAGTATTACGGCCCGTTTACGGACGTGCTGGCGATGCGGGAAACGGTGGAAACGCTTCATAAGCTGTTTCCGATCCGCAAATGCCGCAAAAGCCTGCCAAAGGAAATCGGCAGGGAGCGGCCCTGTCTGAACCACCATATCGGCCAGTGCGTTGCGCCATGCAGCGGACAGGTCAGCCGTGAGGAATATATGGAATATATCCGCGATGCGATGGATTTTCTGGAAGGCAGGCACGAGGATATTTTGAAAAAAATGCAGGCGGAAATGAAGACCGCGGCGGAAGAAATGGAGTTTGAAAAGGCAGCCTCCCTGCGGGATAAAATCCGCGCGATACAAAGCGTTGCGCAGAAACAGAAAATGGCAAACATGAGCATGGAAAACGCGGACGTGATAGCGTTTGTGCGGGCGTTCGAGGAGTGTCTGGTGCAGGTGTTCTTCATACGGGACGGCAAAATGACGGGGCGTGAAAATTTCACGCTGACCGCGCCGGAGGAGCAAAGCCGCAGCGAAATACTGACGGCGTTTGTCAAACAGTTTTATAGTGGGACGGCGTATATCCCGAAGGAAATCATATTGCAGGAGCCTCTGACAGAGGAAAGCGCGCTGATCGGGGAGTACCTTTCCGAGCGGCGCGGTGCGAAGGTCGCGCTGACTGTGCCGGTGAAGGGCGAAAAACACAAGCTGGTTGAACTGGCGCATAAAAACGCCATGCTGATATTTGAGCAGTTTGGGGAAAAACTCCGGCGGGAGGAAAAACGCACGAAAGGCGCGATGGAGGAAATCCGGCAGGCGTTGGGCCTGCCGGGGATACTGAACCGCGTGGAGGCTTACGATATTTCAAACACGCAGGGCTTTGAATCTGTCGGCTCTATGGTGGTTTTTGAGGACGGAAAGGCAAAAAACAGCGACTACCGGAAATTTAAGATAAAGACGGTCGTTGGCGCGAATGATTATGCATCTATGCGGGAGGTTATCACGCGGCGGCTGAACCACGCGCTTCGGGAAAAAGCCGAGGGGAAAACCAGCAGCTTTACCCGCCTGCCGGATCTGATCTTAATGGACGGTGGGAAAACGCAGGTACACGCGGCGGAAGAGGTGCTGATGGAGTTTGGCATGGATATTCCAGTCTGCGGCATGGTGAAGGACGACAGGCACAGGACGCGCGGCCTGCTGTTTCGGGAGGAAGAAAAAAATATCCCGCTGACCTCTGAGGGGTTTAAGCTGGTGACGCGCATACAGGACGAAGTACACCGCTTTGCCATCACTTACCACAGAAAACTGCGGCAGGAGCGGAATCTCCATTCCGTTTTGGACGATATTAAAGGCATTGGGGAAGTACGGCGCAAGGCACTGATGCGGCATTTTGGCTCGATTGAGGAAATCGCGAAAGCAGAGGTAGGCGATCTGCTGGAGGTGGAGGAAATGAATATTCCTTCGGCGGAACAGGTGTATGCATTTTTCCATAGGGAAGGGTAAGGCGCGGTGAGATGGGAAGAAGGGGATTTTATGGACAAAACAAATATGGGGAAGAAAAGAAATAAGAAGCTGTTTCTTGGCATTGGTATCATTATTATTCTTTTATTTTTTGCAGTCGTTTTGTCGAGCGGCATATTTGGGGAATGGCTTGGGATACATTCCAAAGGGCTGAAGTTCTTTTTGTATAACGAAGCGTATTTTGTTGAATATACAGAGAGAAATGACATTGAGGACTGTATTTTTCGCTTCGATTTTAATGAACCGGAGGCGGCGGTGGGACAGGTTATATATGAGGAGAACGGTACGAAAATCGCAGTAACAGATGTTGAAGTGAAATCTGAAAATGAGATCGAATTTTGGTTTGAAGCGTCAGGGAAGAATGATTTTGAAAAAGGAGAAGGAAGCTTTATTTCTGCGGTTCGTATGGTTAGGGACAGCAATGGTGAATGGTCAGTATCGGGAATACCGCAGGACGCACTTGGTATTGAGCATACAGAGGGATATTCTGACAGCAATGCTGCTGCATTTGAAGGACTGGCAACTCCGTCTGCAATCAGCGTAACAGTTACTGAGTTGCTGGATAGGAAAGAATTGGAAGATGAAAATGAAAGGCCGGTAACAGGAAAATTTTGTGAATTTGATGGAATGGCATGGTACAGGAAATGAGGATTTTTGCGGAGAGGAGGACGCGATGTATTGCGCGGAGCTGAAAAAAATTGTGGAGGTTTTCCATCTGGAAAACATACTGCCGGAAATCAATCTGGAAAAGCGGTGCATTACCCGCAGAGAGGTCAACCGTCCGGCGTTGCAGCTGGCGGGGTTTTATGAGCGTTTTGACAACGACCGGCTTCAAATCATCGGGCGGGTGGAGCACAGCTATTTGCGGAGCCTTCCTCCGGAAAAAAGGCAGGAGGCCATCTGTTACCTGTTTGAATATCATATTCCCTGTCTGATTGTCTGCAAAAATCTGGAAATTTTTCCGGAAATGATAGAGTACGGCAGGAAATACGATGTTCCGATATTCCGCACAACGCAGACGACGACGGATTTCGCGGCGGAAATCATATTCTGGCTGCGGAAGGAGCTGGCGGACAGAGTGATGATGCACGGCGTTCTGGTAGATATATACGGCGAGGGCGTGCTGATGATAGGGCCGAGCGGGATAGGCAAGAGCGAAGCCGCGCTGGAGCTGATTAAGCGCGGGCACAGGCTGATTGCGGACGATGCGGTGGAAATCAAGAAAATTGCGGACAGGACGCTCATTGGCACATGTCCGGAGCTGATACGCTATCTGATAGAGCTGCGCGGGATTGGCTTAATCAATGTAAAGGAGCTGTTCGGCATCAGCGCGGTGAAACGGGAAAAATCCATTGACCTGATTATAAAATTACAGGCGTGGGACGGCCTGGCTGGCAGTTTTGACAGGCTTGGACTGGATGAGGAATATATTGAAATACTGGGGAATAAAGTGCTTTGTAATACCATTCCCATACGCCCGGGGCGGAATGTAGCTGTGATCTGTGAATCGGCGGCGATTGCGAACCGGCAGAAGAAAATGGGACAGCATACGGCAAAGGAACTTGCCCAGCGATTGGAGCAGAACAAAAAGGGGTGACGGCATGGAAAATGCAATAGAGGAACTGCGCGGCGTATTGGGCGGCGATGCGGTGCGGCTGAAAGAGCCGATGAAAGTGCATACGTCATTTCGTATCGGCGGACCGGCGGAGCTGTTTCTGACGCCGGAAAACGCGGCACAGCTTGTGGAAACAATCCGGATACTGCGGCGGCATGAAATTCCCATTTTCATCCTTGGCAACGGCAGTAACCTGCTGGTGCGGGATAAAGGCATACGCGGGGCTGTGATTCAGCTTTCCGGACGCATGTCCGCACTGAAAACGGACGGTACGGTGCTGTATGCCGAGGGCGGCGCACTGCTTTCGGCTGCGGCGGCAAAGGCGGCAGAGGCAGGGCTGACCGGACTGGAATTTGCTTCGGGAATACCGGGGAGCATTGGCGGCGCGGTGATGATGAACGCGGGCGCGTATGGCGGAGAGATGAAAGATGTGCTGGAAAGCGTGGACGTTCTGACGCGGGATTTGCAGATGGAAACGTTGCCTGTGGAACGGCTGGGGCTTTCCTACCGGCACAGCAGCCTTGCGGAACGCGGGGATATTGTGCTGGGCGCAAGGTTTCGGCTGGAACAGGGCGACCCACAGGCCATACAGGCGCGAATGGCGGAGCTGGCGGAGCAAAGGCGGGAGAAGCAGCCCTTGCAGTATCCGAGCGCGGGCAGTACGTTCAAACGGCCGGAAGGGTATTTTGCGGGTAAGCTGATACAGGACGCCGGACTGAAGGGCAAGACCATCGGCGGGGCACAGGTATCGGAGAAACACGCAGGTTTCCTTATCAATACCGGAAACGCAACGGCAGAGGAAATGCTGGAACTGATTGCTTTCTGCCAGAGGACGGTTGAGGAGAAGTTTGGCGTAAGGCTGGAAACGGAAGTCAGGATTGTGGGCGAGGAGTGAAGGACGGGAAGGCCTTGGGAACACTGCCCCCAATCCCCTCCGCAGGGGGGAGAGATGCAAAGGATTTCACCATCAAGAGCATAAATATTATGATAGATGTTTTGAGTATTTGTGGTGAAAAATCCGGAAAACGCAGTTTTTCGCAATAAAGTTTGGGGTCAGGCCCCTTTCAAAGGGCTTGCGGGGTGCGGGAAAGCGTCCCGCGGTTTTTGGTCCTGTACAATACACAAAAGAAAGGCAGGCGGTGGAAATGCGGTTTGTAATCGTAACGGGTATGTCCGGTGCGGGTAAGTCGTCGGTGTTGAAATTTTTGGAAGATATCAGTTTTTTCTGCGTGGACAATATCCCGCCGGCGTTGCTGCCGAAATTTGCGGAACTCTGCTATGAGCAGGGCGGCGAAATCGAAAAGGCCGCAGTCGGCATAGACATCCGCGGCGGAAAGCTGTTCAATGATTTGTTTGAGGTGCTTTCTGAAATGCAGGAAAAAGGCTATGAATACGAAATCCTTTTTCTGGAGGCTTCGGAACAGGTATTGATGAAACGCTATAAGGAAACCCGCCGCAGCCACCCGCTTTCACGCGGCGGCTCTATCGGTGAGGGTATCCAGATGGAGCGGGAAATGCTGAAAGAGGTCAAGAAAAAGGCGACCTATATCATAGACACCAGCAGTACCCTGACAAGGGAGCTGAAAGAGCAGATTAACGGCATTTTTCTGGAAAATCACGCATTTGAGAGCCTTGTCGTCACGGTATGCTCCTTTGGCTTCAAATACGGTATTCCGGTGGACAGCGACCTGGTGTTTGACGTGCGGTTCCTGCCGAACCCGTTTTATATTCAAGAGCTGAAAGAACTGACGGGCAACGATAAACCGGTCAGCGATTATGTCATGAGCTTTGAGGAAAGCAGGGTCTTTCTCGGAAAGCTGGTGGATATGGTGGAATTTTTAATCCCGCATTACATCAAAGAGGGCAAGAGCAATCTGATTATCAGCATCGGCTGCACAGGCGGAAAGCACCGCTCCGTTACGCTGGCAAATGCCCTGTATGCCGCGCTGAAAGAGGCACAGCATACGATGCTCCTGAAGCATAATGACATTGAAAAGGACGCGCGGAACAAGCGGTAAGGAAGGCTGAAAATCCTTGCCGCCGCCATACCGGAAACCGACGGGAGGGAGGGACAAATTTGTCATTTTCGTCTAAGGTTAAAAGCGAGTTATCCGCTCATTTTGGAAATGGGCGACACTGTGATATCGCGGAGATTGCAGCGTTTGTAAATATCTGTGGACAGACTGCCGTTCTTGGGGATTATTTTTGGTTAAAAATACAGACGGAGAATTTTGACGTCGCGAAAAAGTGCTTTACATTATTGCGAAATACTTTTAATATAAATGTTGATATATCCATTCGCAGCAGCCGCAGAAACCGGAAAACAAGGGTGTATTCCCTTGTGATGCGGGAGTCTGGCGAGGTGGAAACACTTCTTTGTGCTGCGGGGATATTATATGATACGGAGCAGGGCGAAAAACAGCTGAAAAAACGTATATTCCCGCCTGTTGTCGGCAGTATCTGCTGCCGCAGGGCTTATATCCGCAGTGCTTTCCTTGCCGCCGGTTCCGTAAATGACCCGAAAAAAAATTATCACCTTGAATTTGTCCTTGCGGACAGGGATGCGGCAGAGCAGCTGCAGGAGTTAATCAATTCCTTCCGGCTGGACACGAAGGTGGTGGAGCGGAAAGAGCATTTTGTGGTCTACCTGAAAGAGGGGGAGCAGATTGTAGATCTGCTGAACGTAATGGAGGCGCATATCGCGCTGATGGATTTGGAAAACGTACGGATTGTGAAGGAAATGCGCAATGACATCAACCGAAAGGTCAACTGCGAAACGGCAAACCTGAGCAAGGTAATCGGCGCGGCGGTCAAACAGCTTGAGGATATTGCGTATATCGATGAAACAATTGGGCTCTCCAGCCTTTCGGAACAGCTTGAAGAGGTTGCGCGCCTGCGTTTGAAATATCCTGATACGAGTTTGAAAGAGCTGGGTTCCTATCTGGCGGCACCTGTTGGGAAATCGGGTGTCAACCATAGGCTGCGTAAGATCAGCAATATAGCGGAAACGCTCAGAGAGGGTAAAGGTGAAATAAAATGACACAAAAATCAGTTACCATCAAAACGGCCTTAGATGCAAGACAGGCGGCTTATTTTGTACAGACCGCAGGGAAGTATGAAGCAGAGATTCAGGTGAGCATTGAAGAAAAAAGAATCAATGCCAAAAGCATTATGGGTACGATTGCTTTGAATATGCAGGAAGGGCAGACCGCTGTAATTATGGCAGAGGGCAGGGACGAGGCTGAGGCTGTGGAGGATCTTGCCGCTGTGCTGTCTTGAAAAACATCAGTTTCAGCAATTATATTTTATTATTTTGATGATAGATTACGATATATTTTATTTCGTTTTGTCTTTGTCCGGACAGGCGTTCCGGCGGAGGAAAAACGGTTGAAAACGGCAATCAAAAGCGTTTCAGGAAATAAGGATTTCCGGGAACGCTTTTGTCTGTTTCTGGTATATACTGACGATGGGCGGAAAGCCCTCAGGGTTTTCAAAAAGGAAGTGAAGATATGAATACGATGGAAAAGCTGTATTGCAGGATATTTCAGGGGGCGTTTCGCATGGCTCTGCCTGTCCTGCCTTACCGCGAGCCGGAGCTGTTGAATTGTGTGAACGTCATTCCGTCTGTTCTGCGGAAGGAGGGCGTTGCGCGTGTGCTTTTGGTAACGGATAAGGGCGTGCGTCATGCGGGACTGACACGCCCGCTGGAAAACGCGCTGAAAGCGGCGGGCATAGGCTGTGCCGTTTATGACGGAGTGGAGGCAAACCCGACAATACGCAATATTGAAGAGGCCGCCGCGCTTTACCGCAAAAGCCAGGCAAAGGGATTGATTGCCTTTGGCGGCGGTTCCGCAATGGACTGCGCGAAGGTGACGGGGGCGCGGATTGTCCGCCCGAAAAAGCCTGTTTATAAAATGAAAGGTATTTTGAAGATACGCAGGAAGCTGCCGCTTCTGATTGCTGTGCCGACAACGGCGGGAACCGGCAGCGAAACCACGCTTGCAGCAGTGATTACAGACAGCGGCACGAAACATAAATATCCCATTAATGATTTTGTGCTGATTCCTGACTATGCCGTTCTGGATTATCGCGTAACGCTTGGCCTGCCGAAACAGATGACGGCAACAACGGGCATGGACGCACTGACGCATGCCGTTGAGGCATATATAGGCAGGAGCACAACGCGGCAGACCAGAAAGCTGTGCGAGGAAGCTGTGACAATCATTTATAGATTTCTGAAACGCAGCTACGATGACGGCTCGGATAAAGCTGCGCGGGCGATGATGCTGCGGGCGGCATACTGCGCAGGAGCAGCGTTCTCGCGCTCATATGTGGGCTATGTACATGCGGTGGCACATTCTCTCGGCGGACGCTACGGCGTGCCGCACGGGCTTGCAAATGCGGTGATACTGCCTTATTTTCTGGAGGAGTACGGCAAGCACTGTGAAAGGAAGCTGGCGAGGCTGGCGAAGGCTGCCGGAATGGTGCCGAAGGGGACGCGAAAGCGGAAAGCGGCGGCTGTTTTTTTGCATTGGGTGAAGGACATGAACCGGTATATGGGAATTCCGGAGCATATTCAGGAGATACGGGAGGAGGATATTCCCGCAATGGCACGTCACGCCGCTGCGGAGGGAAACCCGCTGTACCCTGTGCCGGTGCTGATGGACGTGGAAGAACTGTCATTTATGATTGAAAAAATCAGGGAAAAGAGGGACTGGAATGAGGATTGAAGAAGCAGTACAACGGCAAAAGCGTTTTTTCAGGGCAGGAAAAACAATACCGCTGGCATTTCGGAGAATGGCATTGAAACGGCTGCGGCGGGCAATTCTTTGCTATGAAAAGGAAATCTGCGCCGCTTTGCGGAAGGATTTGAATAAATCGGAACCGGAAAGCTATCTTTCTGAAATCGGTATGACACTTTCTGAATTGGGCTATGTGGAAAAGCATTTGGCGCGCTGGGCGGCAAAACGGCCTGTGCTGACGCCGCTGGCGCAGTTTTCTGCGGAGAGCTTTACGGTAAAGGAGCCGTATGGTGTGGTGCTGGTAATGTCTCCGTGGAATTACCCGTTTATGCTCTGCATGGAGCCCCTGATCGGTGCGCTGGCGGCGGGCAACTGCTGTGTGGTGAAGCCTTCGGCGTATGCGCCCGCAACTTCGGCAGTGATACGGAAAATTCTGGGAGAATGCTTCCCGCCGGAATATGTGCTGACAGTGGAGGGGGGCAGGAAGGAAAACCAGGAGCTGCTTGACCAGCCGTTTGATTATATTTTCTTTACAGGCGGCGTAACGGTGGGGCGTGAGGTAATGGAACGGGCGGCGAAAAACCTTACGCCGGTGACGCTGGAACTGGGAGGAAAAAGCCCCTGCATTGTTGACCGCTCGGCAAAGCTGGATTTGGCGGCGAAACGCATTGTGTTTGGGAAATTTCTCAACTGCGGGCAGACCTGTGTTGCGCCGGACTATATTTTGGTGGAGCGGTGCGTCAAAGAGGAATTTATCGGATATTTGAAAAAGTGGATTACAGTAATGTATGGCGCAGATGCAAGGGAGAACTCTGATTATGGCAAGATGATAAACGAAAAGCACTTCCGACGGGTCTGTGGGCTGATTGACCCGCAAAAGGTGGTGTTCGGCGGCAGGGCAGATGCGGATACGCTGAAAATACAGCCGACGATATTGGACAATGTGGCGGCTGAGGATGCGGTGATGCAGGAGGAAGTATTTGGGCCTGTGCTTCCGGTGCTGACATTTGATACGCTTACAGAGGCGGAGCACTTTATACGGGAAAGGCCGAAGCCGCTGGCGTTGTATCTTTTTACGCGGGACAGGCGTGCTATGGAGCGGTTCCTGCGGTATGTGCCGTTTGGCGGCGGGTGTATCAATGATACTGTGATACATCTGGCGACTTCACGCATGGGCTTCGGCGGCGTGGGGCAGAGCGGCATGGGCAGCTACCATGGGAAAAAGAGCTTTGACACGTTCAGCCATGAAAAAAGCATTGTGAAAAAACACCTCTGGCTGGATTTGCCGATGCGCTACGCGCCGTATGCTGATTGGAAGGACGCGCTGGTGCGGATGTTTTTGAAGTAGGGGAGGAGGCACTCCCCTTTTTCGGAAATCAGACGGATATGCGGGGGAATGGCAGGAAAATGCTTTGTAATTGGGAGGACAAGTTGGAGTTTATGAGGGGATTATGGGAACAAAAATAAATTTTACCAGCCATATAGAAATATCTGAAAAAACAAATATGAAAGGTTTTTTGCAAACATATGGATACCATGATTTAAGTGATGAATTGATTGCTCAAATTACAAATACGCCAACAATCAGGTTTGTTCAGATTTCAGAGACTTTGCCACAGCAGGCATATGCTGCCATAGACAGAATACTGGAAAAAAGAAATGATATGCACTTTCGAATTTATGGATTATTCAAAGGTACGAAATTTGATTTGTCATGCCTGTATATTTTGAAGCACCTGAAACATCTGACACTGGATGTCCACCTGAAAAATCGACAGGATATGTTGGATTTAAGCGTGCTTACAAAACTGGAAAATCTGCAAACCCTGCACCTTGCAATGTTTGACTTAAAAGATTACGGCTTTATCCAAAATTTATCATCTGGTTTGGAGGAATTGTATATTTCAGCGGATACAATGGGGAATAATATTGTGTTTGACTGCGATTGGCTGAACCGCTATAAAAAACTGAAGACACTGTATCTTGGCAAAAAAGCAAAAAAACATATTGAAAATATCGCGGAGATTGAGAATCTTGAAAATCTCATATTAAGAGGAATAAAACTGAAAAATTTTGATTTCCTGCGAAAAAAAGAACTGCATTCCCTCGCAATTCATTTATGTGGTATGAATGACCTTACGTCCTTAACAGGCTTTGACAGTCTCAAATCACTGGAGCTATGGCGAATTGCAAAGCTGGAAGATATCTCCTTTATCAGCACTTTGACAGGATTAGAACATCTCAGTCTGAGAGATTTGAAGCATATCGTCACACTGCCGGAATTATCGGAACTAAAAAACTTACAGAAAATTATGCTGGATAATGTTCCAATAGATATAACGGGATTGCCAGTCGATTTGCAAAAAATCATACACGTATAGGTTTTCCAGCAGAAATATTCTTCCAGAAACAGAGAATTTTTATTTGACAAAAAGGATATTTTGCGTTATGATGTGCATATACACGAAGGAAGTGGGGCTATGAAAGAAAAACCGGTATACAAAAGCCAATGCTACTGCATGAATCTGCGGCGGGCGGCGAATGCCGTAACAGACTACTACGATGCGGTGTTGAAGGACTTGGGGATTTCGGTGAGCCAGTACTCCCTGCTGGTGAATCTGGCGCGGATGGAAACAGCAAGCACCAGCGAACTGGCAGAGCGGGTCAATTTAGACCGGAGTACGCTTGTACGGAATCTGAAGCCGCTTTTGGAGCGCGGGCTGATTCTGGATTTTGCCAGAGAAGGCGCGCGGAGCCATAAATTCGCCGTAAGCGAAACGGGTCAGGCTCTTTTGGAAAAGGGCAGACCGCAGTGGGAGCATGCGCAGGAAACGGTCAAGGGCTATCTTTCCGAGGAGGATACGGAAACGCTGCTGCGGCTTTTGCGGAAATTACAGGAATTGTCTGTGTAAACAGACGTTCTGCCGCCAATTTAGTGTATATACACAATAAAGGGGGTACAATGGGGAAAAACGGGAAACCAGCAGTACTTTTCTTTATTGCAAGGAAAAATAAAACAGAGAATTTGAAGGAGGAACCAAAATGAGCATCAGAAAGATTCAAACAGAAAAAGCACCAGCAGCGGTTGGACCATTTTCGCAGGGTTGTATTGCAGGGGATTACTTATATTTGTCGGGGCAGGGCGGTTTTCGTCCGGAAGATGGCAAAGTTGTCCCTGGCGGCGTAAAAGCGGAGGCGGAGCAGCTGATGCAGAATATTCAGGCGATTTTAGAGGAGGCGGGCGTGGATTATTCCAACGTGGTAAAGGCAAACTGCTATCTGTTGGATATGGCGGATTTTGGCGCGTTCAATGAGGTTTACGAAAAATATTTTATCAGCCGTCCGGCGCGTACCTGTGTGGCTGTCAGGGAGCTGCCGCTGGGCATTCAGTGCGAGGTTGAGATAGTCGCATATTTGAAATAAGAAAAAGAAAAAGCCGAGATTTTGGCGGCTGCCATTTCCCGGCTTTTTTTATTTCAGTGAGTGCGGACCGCGCTTAAAGCATCAATTCTGCGATAGAGTACAGCACGGCTGTTCCGGCAAGGGTGACGCGTTCGCCGCTGACATTGCAGTAGAGCGTGCCGCCGCGCTGGGAAACCTGTCTTGCGGTAAGTGCGTTTTTGCTGAGTTTTTCTGCCCACATTGGTACAACATGGCAGTGCGCTCTGCCGCAGACGGGGTCTTCCGCCACGCTCAGCTTTGGCGCGAAAGAACGTGTTACGCAGTCAAACTCTGCACCTCTGGCAGTGATATGCTGGAGCAGGCCGTCCAGCCCTGCCAGCTTCGCCTGATCGGGTTTGGCATTACGGACTTTATCCTCGCTGTCCAGAATACAGACAAGGTCATCCCCTAGCCATGCCTCGATGGGGCGCGCACCAATTGCATCCGCCATAGCGTCTGTTATGGGAACCTGTTTGATTGCAAACGCGGGAAAATCCATTTCCAACAGGCTGCCGTTTTTTGTAACGGTCAGAGGACCGCTCATGGTGTCAAATGTAATGCTTTCCGCATCCTTTTCAAAATCACGGAACAATACGAAAGCCGTACCCAGTGTAGCGTGCCCGCAGAGATTGATTTCGCCGCCGGGGGTAAACCAGCGCAGATGGTAGCGTTCTCCTGTTTTTACGGCAAATGCCGTTTCGGAAAGATTGTTTTCCATTGCGATTTTCAGCATGGTTTCATCTGATGGAAACTGCTCCAGTACACAGACCGCAGCGGGGTTGCCTTCAAATACTTTTTCCGCAAAAGCGTCAACATAATAACATTTCATTGTGTAACCCTCCTTTTAGAAAGCTGTTTTTTTCTGCTGCAATCATCATAGCAGAAAAATGCAGGGCATACAATGCAAAAATTGTATGCAGAACAATTTTGCAGATGTGCCAGAAAGATGGGAAAACACAAAATCCGGAAGATGCCGCAAGGGGGAGGCATTTCCGGATTTTCCATATCAGAAAGTGTTATTTCATTTGGCGGTGGATTCTAAAACGGATCAGGGATTGTTTTTATCCTGTATGGTCAGGTTCAAATCCATCCCTTCCTTGCCATCGCGTACGATATGCATAACAACAGTATCGCCGATTTCCGTAGCGTTCACCAGCTCTACCAGCGTATCCATATCCATTACGGTTTTGCCGTTATACTCCGTAACGATATCGCCAACCTGAAGTCCGGCGGCTTCCGCAGGACCGCCCTCGGTCACTTCCATAATCAGCGCGCCTACAGGCAGGCGGTATAGATCCGCGTTGTCTGTTGTAATGCTTGTGCCCGTTACGCCGATATACGGCTTGGGCTGTGTGCCGAGTTCCAAAAGCTCTGTGGCAATCGGGGTGATCTCGTTGCTGGGAATGGCATAGCCCATACCTTCCGCCATACTGTCGTTATATTTGGCGGTGTTGATGCCGATGACCTGACCGGAGCTGTTCACCAACGCGCCGCCGCTGTTCCCGCCGTTGATTGCCGCGCTGGTCTGCAATACGTTCAGTATATTTCCGTCTACCTTAATGCTCTGCTGCGTCATGCTGATGATGCCGTCTGTCGCGGAAATGCCTTTGCCCATAGCGTTGCCGATGGCAATGACAGCATCGCCGACTTCCAGTGCGTCAGAATCGCCGAAGGTTGCTACAGTTACATCATTTATGCCGGCTTTTTTCAGCTCGCTCTGCGAAATTGTCAGTACGGCAATGTCGGATTCGCTTTTTGAGCCAATCAGCTTTGCGGTTACAGATTTTTCTTCGCCGGAATTATCGCTGTCAAAAATAACATAAATATCATCCGCGTCCTCAACGACATGGTTGTTTGTTACGATAGCGATTTTATCCGCGTCCGCATAAAACACAACGCCGCTGCCCGCGCCCTTCCCTTCATAAGGAATGGTGAACGGACCGATATACTGCGTCTGTCCGGAGAACTTCGTGGAGATGCTGACAACGGAGGGCTTTACCGTTTTGATGATATCCACAGCGGAAAGGCCCGGGCTGGTCGCGGATACCTTCTGTACCACTGCGGGCGATTTTGTCGAGGTATTATGGGAATCGAAATAATTCCGCATTGCGCCATAACCCACGCCCGCGCTTGCCCCGCCCGCAACGCTGACGATCAGGCAGGCTGCAATGAAGCGTCCCCAACCCTTCTTTTTTTTCGGGGATTTTTTGACCTGCTCCTCATAATGATATTCCCGTACAGAGGGGCGCATAAAGTTTTCGTCCGCGGAAGTGTCCGGCGCGCTGCTTTCGGAGAAATCCGCTGTGTTTTCGGCGGGCTCTGCCGATGCTTCGGCCTCTTCCGCAAAAACAGAGGGTTCTGCCATATTTTCCGCGGCTTCTGCTGTGCTTTCTTCCATGAGTTCTGCGGAGGAGGATTCCTGCGGTTTCGCAAGGGAAACTTTTTCTGCTGCTTCGCTCATGGGTTCGGCAGGGACTTCTTCCTGTGTACGCGCTGCCGGTTCTTCCAGCGCGGCGTCCTGCTCAGTTTTCTTATTTTCATCATAAATATTATTATTTGGATCAAACATAATGATTCCCTCCAATCCAGTCAGTTTCTGTTTTTCATGATGAAAGTATACCTTCCATATGTGAAGGAATTATGAATGAGGTATAAATAATTCTTAAATTATTCTGGAATTTTTATATATTATCCAGAAAAGCCCTGCCGTGTTCCGTCAGTCCTTTTACAATATATTCTTCCCCGCAGCAAAGGTCGATTTCAATGACGTCCGCAAAGCTGTCCTCATCCATCTGCCGGATGTACGCTTCCGCCGTAGCGGAGGAAAGCCCAACGGCTTTGGCGAGGTCCGCCGCGTCTGCTTCGCCTTTTTCTGCACAGATTTTTTGGACTGCTGCCAGCGCGGTACGATAGTTTTCCTGCTCCATTTTCTTCCCTCCTGTTCATTTTTTTCCATATTACCATAGTTTTTCACAAAGAGCCAGAGTGACTTTGCAGAAACCTTTGGTTTCGGAAAAAAGAAAAGGTTGTATGAAAAGAAAGAAAATTGTATAATAATATCAGTTTTATAAAATCCTTAAAAACCAGCGGAGAAATTTGGGAATACTCAAAAAGAAATTCCAAATTTTCTGCCCGTGCTCAGGCATCGCGGAGCCGGCGGGGAAGGGCGTTCCTCTGTGGGATAAAGGCGGCAGTACGAATGAAAGGAGCGATGGTTGAAATGGACGAACGATATGACGGGGGAAGAAGAAGCTCCGGAGAACCGGAGCAGGAATATGGATACGGCAGGAGAACAGGCTATCCGGAGCAGGAATACAGCGAAAGAACAAGATATCCGAGCGGCGGAAGGACAGCTTATTCGGAGCGGGAGCCATATGGCAGACAGGAGCGGGAATATAATACAAGATACCCGGAATCCGCGCGACAGGAACGGCTCTACAATACAAGACATCCGGAATCGGCGCGTGAGGAACGGCTCTACAATACAA